>JAAVIA010000040.1 GCA_014799405.1 Lachnospiraceae bacterium | reverse complement strand
TGCTTGCAGCCAAGCGAATGTTCTCGGACCTATGTGAGTGTAACGAACACCGAAAAACCGAAGGTTTTGAGGTGAGCGTTTATGCGGAATGAAACTGCGGAATGGCTGCTTGCAGCCAAGCGAATGTTCTCGGACCTATGTGAGTGTAACGAACACCGAAAAACCGGAGGTTTTGAGGTGAGCGTTTATGCGGAATGAAACTGCGGAATGGCTGCAATCCAAAAAACAAAGGAAAATAAATGAAAATATTACATTCAACCCCAACTGAAGACGGTTTTTTCATGCCTGCCGAATTTGAGCGTCACAGCGGCTGCCTGATGATATGGCCTGAGAGGGCGGATTCATGGCAGTATGGTGCCGTGGAGGCGAGAAAGGCATTTGCCGAGGTTGCACATGCAATTGCGCAATCTGAAAGGCTCACAGTGTTTACCAGCTTTGAAGGCTACGATACCGCAAGAAAAATGCTTGAAGAGCATATACGTGTTATTGAAATGTCCTCGGATGATTCGTGGGCCAGGGATGTTATGCCTACCTTCGTAAAAAATAGCGAGGGAGAAATTCGCGGCATAGACTGGGGGTTTAACGCATGGGGAGGCCTTATTGACGGACTTTATTTTCCATGGGATAAAGATAACCGCATGGCGAGAAAATGCTGTGACTTATTGGAACTTGACGTGTATGACAAAAGAGCCTTTATCATGGAGGGCGGCGCAATTCATGTTGACGGACAGGGGACAGCAATCGTTACGGAGGCCTGTCTGTTAAGCAGGGGCCGAAATCCTCATATGACAAAGCAGGAAATAGAGAATGAACTGAAAAAGTATTTGGGAGTTACGAAAGTAATATGGCTTCCATATGGAATATATTTAGATGAAACAAACCAGCATGTAGATAATATATGTGCATATGTTGCACCTGCGCATGTTGTGCTTGCATGGACAGATGATGAAAATGACCCACAGTACAATATGTCAGTTAAATGCTTAAAGGTGCTTGAAAATGAAAAAGATGCTCGGGGAAGAAAAATAAAGGTGACAAAGCTTCCTTTGCCAAATCCTGTTTACATAACTAAAAATGAATGTGAGGGACTTGTTGATTTTGATGGCGAGCCTACAAGGAAACCTGATGAAAGACTTGCCGCATCTTATGTAAACTTTTATATATCAAATTCTGCAATAATAATGCCTGCATTTGATGATGAGCATGATGATGAGGCGGCAGATATTTTAAGAGATATATTTAAGGATAGAAAAATAATTCAGATACAGGCAAGAAATATACTGATTGGTGGTGGAAACATACACTGTATCACCCAACAGATACCTGAGTAATGTAGTGTCAGCCCTATGAGTTCTCGATTTACAAAGTAAATCGGAACATATGCTGAAAGCAAATTTGAAATGGGCTGATGTTCCAGGAGGAAATCGTATGAGAAAAATTACTGTGGCAGCAGTCCAGATGATGATGGATCAGTCATCGGATAAAAATATTTCCAAGGCGGAAAGCATGGTAAAAAAAGCGGCAGACATGGGAGCAAATATCGTTCTGCTGCCTGAGCTTTTTGAAAATACATATTTTTGTCAGGAAAGAAAATATGAAAGCTATAAGCTTGCAGTGCCTGTCTCGGAAAATGCAGCTGTTCATGCAATGTCGGCACTTGCAAAGGAGCTTCACGTTGTAATTCCCGTAAGCTTTTACGAACAAGATGGAAACAGCCTTTTTAATTCCGTAGCAATGATAGACGCTGACGGAAGCGTTATGGGAGTGTACAGGAAAACCCATATACCCGATGACCATTTTTATCAGGAAAAATTTTATTTCACTCCGGGCGATACGGGCTTTAAGGTTTGGAATACTGCATTTTGCAAAATCGGCGTAGGCATATGCTGGGACCAATGGTTCCCCGAGGCTGCAAGATGCATGGCATTAGACGGGGCAGAGCTTTTGCTTTATCCCACGGCAATTGGTTCGGAGCCAATACTTGAAACCGACAGCATGCCCCATTGGAGAAGGTGCATGCAGGGACACAGCGCAGCAAACATAATGCCTGTGGCTGCGGCAAACAGGATAGGAACGGAAGAAATTAATCCTTGTGAGGAAAATGCAAATCAAAGCTCGGCACTTAAATTTTACGGCTCATCCTTTATAACCGATGAAACAGGTGAAATTTTACAGTCCGCTTCAAGGGATAAAGAAGAAATCATATTGCAGGAATTTGATTTGGACAGTATTGCTGAAAACAGGCTAAGCTGGGGTGTTTTCAGGGACAGAAGACCAAAATGTTATGGGCTGATTACAGAGAGATAATATGATATGGCTGATGCGGCGTAGGTTCACGCTTTACAGCGTAAAATCACGATAGAAAATAGGAGATAAGAGTTGGATAATAATTTATTAAGTCAGGAATCACTTCCAATTTTTGAAGCACTTGAAAAACAGGCATTAGACAGGCTTGTTCATTTTGATGTGCCGGGGCACAAGGGAGGACGAGGAAACAAGGATTTAAAGAAATACCTTGGAGAGACATGCGTTAAGCTTGATGTAAATTCCATGAAACCCCTTGACAACCTTTGCCATCCGTCATCTGTTATAAAGGACGCACAGATTTTAACTGCGGAGCTTTTCGGGGCAGATGAGGCATTTTTTATAGCAAACGGTACTACGGCGGCGGTTCAGGCTATGATTATGTCAACCTGTAAAACGGGAGACAAAATTATAATGCCGAGAAATGTCCACCGTTCAGCCATAAATGCCCTTGTTATAAACGGGGCGGTTCCCGTCTACGTGAATCCCGGTATAGACAAAAAGCTTGGTATACCTCTCGGTATGGATTTCGAAGATGTGAAAAAAGCCATAGAGGAAAATCCTGACGCTAAGGCGGTTATGGTAAATAACCCTACATATTACGGTATATGCTCTGATATTGTTAATATAGTAAAGCTTGCACATGAGTATGGGATGCTTGTGCTTGCGGACGAGGCTCACGGTACACATTTTTATTTTGGAGATGACCTTCCTATCTCGGCAATGGAAGCAGGAGCCGATATGTCCTCCGTAAGCATGCATAAGACGGGCGGCTCGTTGACGCAAAGCTCTGTGCTACTCACCAAAAATACGGTAAATCCTGATTATGTGAGACAGGTTATCAATCTTACGCAGACAACAAGCGCCTCCTATCTTTTGCTTTCCTCTCTTGACATTGCAAGGAGAAATCTTTATAAAAACGGCAGAGAAATATATGCAAAGGCGAAGGAGCTTGCCACCTATGCAAGAGGTGAAATGAATCAGATTGGAGGCTACTATGCATTCGGCAGGGAGCTTATAAACGGAAGGGACATATTTGACTTTGACCCTATAAAGCTTTCCATACACACAAAGGATATCGGTCTTGCAGGAATAGAGGTTTACGATTTCCTTCGTGACGAATACGGTATACAGATAGAGTTTGGCGATATAGGAAATATACTTGCCATAGTTTCAGGCGGTGAAAGGCGTGTTGAGATAGAAAGGCTTATTGCGGCGCTTTCGGAGATAAAGAGGAATCATCAGCAAAGCACAAAAGGTATGTTCGACAACGAGTATATAAATCCTCAGGTTATCATGCCTCCTCAGAAGGCATTTTATGCCGACACGGAATCGGTTAAGCTTGCAGAAAGCGAGAATAGGATATGCAGTGAGTTTGTAATGTGCTATCCTCCGGGAATACCGATTCTTGCACCGGGTGAGCGTGTAACAAGAGATATTTTAAGTTATACATTTTATGCGAAGGAAAAGGGATGTATGATGCTCGGCACTGAGGACATGAGCATGGAATATCTTAATGTGGTGGCAGAGTAGAAACAGTTACAAAAAGGGGTGAAAATATGGATTTATGGTATACGGATAATCATACGGATAATGTGAGATTTTCCATGAAGGTTGAAAAACAGCTTTTTTCCGAGAAAAGCTATTTTCAGCAGATAGAAATTCTTCAAACAAAGGATTATGGAAAGGTGCTTGTACTTGACGGTGAGCTTTTTACGACGGAGAGAGACGAGTTTGTTTACCATGAAATGGTTGTCCATGTGCCTATGGCGGTTCATCCTGACATAAAAACCGTTCTCGTAATAGGCGGCGGCGACGGCGGAACGGTGAGGGAGCTTACAAAGTATGATACAATAGAAACAATAGACGTAGCTGAGCTTGATTCAAAGCTTGTTGAGGTAAGCAGACAGTATTTGCCTGAGTTATCTGCCAAATTAGATGACCCTCGTGTATCAATCTATTTTGAGGAGGGCATTCGATTTGCAAGGATGGTAAGAGATAAATACGATTTAATTATAGTTGACTGTGCCGACCCTTACGGACCGGCAGAAGGTCTTTTCACAAGGGAGTTTTANGGCGTATGCTGGAATGCNNTGAAGTCNGANGGAATTCTTATTAACCAGCATGAAAGTCCNTTTTACAAGCAGCATGCNAAAAGCGTACAGCTTGCNCACAGAAATATTCAGTCNGCATTTGAGTGCAGCATGATATATCAGTGTCACATTCCATCATATCCTTCAGGACACTGGCTGTTTGGCTTTGCCTCNAAAAAATATCATCCNATTGATGATATGAATAANGAGGAATGGAAAAAGAGGGGGATAAAAACAAAGTATTACAACACGGATTTACATAAGGGNGCNTTTTATCTTCCTACTTATGTTAAGGAATTGCTGGGACTTGAATAAATGAAANCTAATAACAAATCATANACAGGAGGTTTACATAATATGGGACGAGCGCTTATAATTGGAGCAGGAGGAGTGGCAGGAGTTGTTGTTCACAAATGCTGTCAAAACAGTGAGGTATTTCAGGAGATATGCATAGCAAGCAGGACGAAATCAAAGTGTGATGCACTTCGTGANAAGCTTCAGGNTANTACCNCAACAAAGATAACAACNGCAAAGGTTGACGCNGACAACGTGGACGAGCTTATACAGCTTATTAATTCCTANAAGCCGGACATAGTAATGAATATTGCTCTTCCNTATCAGGACCTTACAATTATGGATGCNTGTCTTGCAACAAAGACACANTATCTNGACACTGCAAATTACGAGCCTGAGGACACTGCAAAATTTGAATATAGCTGGCAGTGGGCTTACAGGGAGCGTTTTGAAAAGGCGGGAATAATGGCGCTCCTTGGNTGTGGCTTTGACCCCGGTGTAACGGGCGTATTTTCCGCTTATGCAGCAAAGCATTATTTTGATGANATACATGAGATTGACATACTTGACTGCAANGGNGGTGACCATGGCTATCCGTTTGCCACAAACTTTAATCCTGAGATAAATATACGTGAGGTAAGTGCAAAGGGAAGCTANTGGGAAAATGGAAAATGGATTGAGACAGAGCCNATGGAAATAAAGAGAGAATACNACTTTGATGGGGTAGGAAGAAAGGACATGTATCTTTTGCACCATGAGGAGCTNGAGTCTCTCGGAATAAATATAAAAGGAATAAAGCGTATANGATTTTTTATGACATTTGGGCAGAGCTATCTCACACATTTAAAATGTCTTGAAAATGTGGGAATGACCTCCATTGAGCCTATTATGTATGANGGTAAGGAAATTGTGCCGTTACAGTTTCTGAAGGCNGTNCTTCCTGACCCTGCGTCACTTGGACCAAGAACCGTGGGAAAGACAAATATAGGCTGTATATTTAAGGGGATAAAAGACGGACAGGAAAAGCATTATTATGTTTACAATATATGCGACCATCAGGAATGCTATAAGGAGGTAGGCTCCCAGGCAATATCCTATACAACCGGTGTTCCCGCAATGATTGGCGCTATGCTTGTCATGAATGGAACATGGTGTAAGCCGGGTGTTTACAANGTGGAGGAATTTGACCCTGACCCATTTATGGAGGCACTGAACAGATGGGGGCTTCCTTGGAAAGAGAACTTTAATCCGACTATGGTTGAATAATATTTTAGGTTAAGAAAGGCAAAAAAATGAACGACAGAAAAGAAATATTTGAAAATGCACCGGTGAGAAAAGCTGTATTTACTATGGCAATTCCCACCATAATATCAATGCTTGTTGTAGTAGTNTATAACATGGCAGACACATATTTTATAGGAAAAACAAACGATGAAATGCAGGTGGCGGCNGTTTCNCTTGCCACACCTGTATTCATGCTTTTTATGGCACTTGGAAATCTGTTTGGTATAGGCGGATGCTCCTCAATTTCAAGAGCACTTGGAGAAAAAAATAATGAGCGGGCAAAAANGATTTCAGCATTTTGCTGCTACAGCTCAGTTTGTATAGGAATCATAATGATAATTTTATTTATGACCTGTATGGACTGGATTTTGAAAATAATAAAGGCAAGTCCAAACACGATAGACTATGCAAGGGAATACCTTACATATGTTGCCTTTGGNGCACCTTTTATAATGTTTGCCACTGCATTNGGTAATATTGTAAGAGGAGAGGGCGCAACAAAATCTTCAATGATTGGAAATCTCATAGGAACAGTGGTTAACATAATACTTGACCCGATTATGATTCTTGTTCTTGACATGGGTGTTAAGGGAGCTGCAATAGCCACCGTTATCGGAAATATATGTGCAAGCATTTTTTACATCGGTTATTTTATTTTCAAAAAAAATACTGCGCTTTCCATAAGGTTAAAACATTTTTCAGCAAGAGAAAATATTGCTTTTAGTGTCCTTGCCATAGGAATACCTGCATCCTTAAATAACATGCTTATGAGTGTTGCTAATATACTGTTAAATAATGTTCTCGGCAAATACGGTGATATACCTGTTGCCGGAATGGGCGTTGCAATGAAGGCAAATATGCTTGCGGTGCTTTTGCAGATAGGACTTTGTACGGGAATACAGCCGCTTATCGGCTACAGCTATGGTGCAGGCAACAAAAAGAGGCTGAAAGATGTTTTTAAATTTACTGCGCTTTGTGCAATTATAATGGGAACTGCACTTACCGTATTACTGGCAGTTTTCCGTGAGGGAATTATAAGCGGCTTTATTGACAAGCCTGAGGTTGTTGACATAGGAATAAAAATGATGATGGCACTTCAGATTTCATGTCCTGTAATAGGTATTTTGTTCTTATGTGTAAATACGCTTCAGGGAATGGGTAAGGCGCTTCCGTCGCTTATACTTACACTGTGCAGGCAGGGTGTTGCATTTATACCTATGCTTTACATTTTGGACAGATTATTTGCAATGAACGGTGCAATATATGCNCAGTGCTCAGCGGATTTTATTTCCATTTTGATAGCGTTAGGCATTACGCTTACAATNATAAAAAGGATGGATAAGGTAGCTTAATGCAGTGAAGGTGGATTGTTTTATAGTCAGGAGGTAAAGTATGGCGACATTTAACGTAGAATTAAAAAGAGTTGTGGATGACAGCTACGATATAGAAATTGGATTTGGACTGACAGGTAAATTAGTTTCAGATATAAAAAGNGGCTTGGTAGGGAACATAAAGAAATTTGCCGTAATTACTGACAGTATTGTTAAGGAATTGTATGCAGAGGACATTTTGCAAAGGCTTAAGGACGAGGGCTTTAGCGCAGACCTTTTTGTGTTTGAGGCAGGAGAAAAAAGTAAGACGAGAAAGACGAAAGAGGAAATTGAGGATGCAATGCTTGAAAAGGGCTATCGCAGGGANTGCTGTATACTTGCCATAGGTGGCGGAGTTGTGACTGATTTAGCAGGCTTTGTTGCGGGAACCTTTGGCAGGGGTGTGCCATTTATCAATTACTCAACCACACTGCTTTCAGCAGCCGATGCCTCAATCGGAGGTAAGACGGCGGTTGATACTCCTTTGGCAACAAATTTAATCGGACTTTTTAATCAGCCAAAAAAGGTATATATAGATATAGAAGCATGGAAAACTCTGCCGCAGAGACAGTTGTACAGTGGTCTTGCAGAGACAATAAAGCATGCATGTCTTGACAGCAGGGAATTTTTTGATTATTTAAATGAACATATGGAGGACATACTTTCCTTTGATAGAGATGCTTGCGAGCATATAGCAAATGAAAATTGCAGAATTAAATACCAGGTTGTCATGAAGGACGAGCGTGAAAGCGGACTTAGGGAGATTCTTAATCTTGGTCACACCGTTGGCAGGGCAATCGAAACAGTAAGTGATTACAGGCTGCTTCATGGGGAGGCCGTGGCAATCGGTATGGTGGCACAGGTGAAATTGGCTAACAAGCTGGGGTATGTTTCCCTTGACGAGCAAAATGAGGTAACCGCATTACTGAAAAAGGCGCATCTTCCGGTGGAAATTCCAGATTATATCAACAGGGAAGCGCTCGTTAAAAAGCTGTATACCGATAAAAAAGTAAGGGACGGACGCCTTAGATTTGTTTTACAAAAGGGAATAGGAGCTGTTGTTGAATTTAACGAGGGCGTGTTTGCTGCACCTATAGAGGAAAGCGTTGCAAGGGAAATTATTATGAGCATGTAATCGGCTTTTTAATAATATATAGGGAGGATTGTACATGAACATAAAGAAAACTTTTTTTGCTGTACTTATACTGTGTGCTCTTACAGGCTGTAATAATGATAAAAAAAATGATAATGCTGGCGTTTCCACTGATGTACAGACAGAAAAAACATCTGCCGTAACAACTGAATTAACGCTCGTAGATTTTACAAATGAAGAAAAAAGCAGTGTCAAGGAGCAGACGGATACTCCTTCAGATGAAACGGGAGATGCTACAGAGAAAAAGATATTTAACTGTACAGCTATAAAAATTGATGCGGATGCGGACTGCTTCGAAATGACGGATATTTACAGAGCAGCTTATACTGATGGAAAAACGAAAGGATATACGCCGGTTATTGTAGTAGTGGATGATATACTTAATGAACAGGTGGAAACAGCTTATAAATCGGCAGGTAGTGCCGATGAGTATATAAGTACAATTCTTTCAAATGACCATTCTGCGGGAAAACAAATGCTTGATAATACTTATGAAGAATTACAGAAAGAGTACAGTGATTTTCTTTCAATGGATGATGATATTATAGATGAGTGGATGACGGATTACACGGAACATGGAATATACTTACCATTCGCAAATGAATTTGACGGGGAAATTTACCTTTTGCAGGTGCCTACAAAAAAACCATATGAGGTCTTTGCATGGGTTCCGTTTGGTGGTTGGAATTATTGCCCAAATACAGATGAAATGATAGCTGTTTGTAAATATTGGTATGATGAATATTGGGTATTGCCGGCAATAATTACTTATGACAGCTTGTATATGTATCTATATGAGCCGATTACGGATATGGAAACTGCAAAAAGTATAGCAAAGGAGCAAAGCATGTTCTGCATTGATGTTGCAGGCATGGGTGGAATGGAAGGATATGTCTGGATGACATTATACAGCCATGTTTGGGATTTTTGGTGGGATTAAAAATGTGGCAAAGCTTTCTATTCGTTTTGTAAATTAGAATATATTGCGAAGTGAAATTAGGATGCGATAATATTTATTAATGGAGTTGTATCATGAAAGAAAAAATAGATATTATTAGAAAAATAATGGAAGAAAAAAAGCAGGATGCACTTCTTCTTACGGATGGCTACAACATACATTTTATATCAGGGTATGCAGGTCATGAGGGTTGTATGCTTGTAACAGGCGTCGCAGCATATATACTGACCGACTCAAGATACACGGAAATGGTTACGATACAGGCACCTGATTATACATGTATTGACATAGCATCAAAAGGATATGCAAAAACCGTTAGGGAGCTGTTGGAGGGGCTTTGTAATAGTTCCAAAAGAAGGTTAAGTGTGGGCTTTGAAAATCTGCACATATCCTACAACATGTATGACAAATACTACAGGGAATTAGCGGATATGGCGGAGCTTAACGGACTTGATGATGCGATAAACAATTTACGGAGAGTAAAAACTGCTGATGAGATGGAAAGGCTCGCAAAGGCGGAGGCTATAGGAGACAAGGCTTTTCTTCATATGCTGACATTTATTGAGGAGGGCATGACTGAAAAGGAGGTTGCCTTAGAGCTTGAATATACAATGAAATCCCTTGGCGCATCGGGACTTAGTTTTGACACAATCGTTGCATCGGGCAAAAATTCATCACTTCCACATGCTGTTCCAACGGATAAGGTCATAACGAGAGGGGACTTTGTAACCATGGACTTTGGCTGCATTTACGAGGGCTACTGCTCCGATATGACGAGAACGGTAATCATGGGTGAAGAGCCTGAGGGTGAAAAGCTTGAGGTATACAATACGGTATTGCTTGCACAGACAGAAGCGTTAAAGGCTGTTAAGGCAGGCATGAAATGCTCCGACGTAGATGCAGTTGCAAGGAACATTATTGCGGATGCAGGCTACGGAGACTACTTTGGACACGGTCTGGGACATGGCGTAGGTCTTTACATCCATGAGGAACCCAGGTTTTCACCAAAATGTGATTACATTCTTGAACCGGGAGTATGCATAACTGTAGAACCCGGAATATATCTGCCGGGTAAATTTGGCGTCCGCATCGAGGACATGATAATAGTAACAGAGGACGGATATAAAAATCTGGCAACGTCAACAAAAGCACTTGTAATATTGTGATAATATAAAGGCAAGTGCTTCAAAATACCTGCATGAATTACCATATAGTGTTATAATCACTTCTGATGAATGCAGTAATTGTATTTTTAAAAATAAAAATCGCACATTTTGCCCTTCACGATTGTTTATATAGTGAAGGGCCTTTCATTTTGGAATAAGGGAGTGCAGATTATGGACAATCATGCAGTGCAAATAATACAAAATCGCTGTGACCGCATAGCATCATCGGTAAAGCCCCTGTACCGGACGGCAGACAGGGAACATTCGGAACAGAATATGGTGGAGTATGAGAGAATTGTGGAGGCATATATGGATACAGTATATCGGATTGCCATTAACTATGCCAAATCAGTTCATGATGCAGAGGATGTTGTACAGAACACCTTTGTCAAGCTGCTCACAAAGCAGGTGGATTTTCGGGATGAAGAGCATATCAGACGATGGCTGATTCGCGTGGCGGTTAATGAGTGTAGGAATCTTTGTTCTTCTTATTGGAGTAAACATGTAGATTCTATTGAGATGCTCGGAGTTGAACCGAAATTTACCCAGCCGGAGTACAGTGGTCTGTATGAGGCGGTGCGTCTGTTGCCACCAAAATGCAGAACCGTGGTGCATCTGTTTTACTATGAGGGGTATTCAGGAAAGGAAATTGCGGACATTCTGCACATCCGTGAGGCGACGGTGCGAACGAGACTTGTTCGGGCAAGAAAATTATTGAAAGAACAGCTTAAGGAGGCGTGGGAACATGAGGAATAGCGAATATTATAAAAAAGCATATGACGAGGTACATGCGCCTGCCGCATTGCTGGGAAAGGTCATGGATATGAAAAAAGAAAGAAAAGAGATAAAGAAAAAGAATACGGTAAAGAAATGGTTGACAGCAGCGGCTGCGATGGCGTTCTGCTTTGTTGCTTCCAACGGAATCTGCTATGCGGCGACAGGCAAGACGTGGGTACAGAAGGTAACAGTATATCTGGACGGTCAGCCGTGTGAGCAGGAAGTTACCTTTCATCAGGAGGGTGACGTGCTTATCGGAGAGCTTGAAGTGTCGGATGCCGAAAACCCTGTATATGCGGTTCTTGAGGCCCCGGATGATGATATATCAGGTGATGTAGGCAACAGTACGGAGTATACTTATACTACCGAGATGGATGCTACAATGGGAACGGAGCTTGTACAGGAGAACGGCAGAGTTTGGCTGGTTATCAACGGTGACAATGAAAGCCGTGTTGATATTACGGAAGATTTTGCGGACGGTTCTGCAAGCGGAATCTATGCCGGTTTTGAGGGCTTGTCACTCAGGTATACAGTGACGGGAACTGTGGAGGAGTACAGCGTGGAACTTGCATGTGAGTAATGTAAAATAAGATTTTGTCAGGGAGGTCATCTTTGCTTATGCGGGGGTGGCCTTTTTTGTTTGATAGTTTTCATTGCCCTTTTCATTTTTTCCCTTATCAGCACTTGTAATCATAAGGAAAACGATATAAAATGTCCTAAAATGAGAGGATTAACAATAACTATATAACTGTTAAAATGTATGATACCGTAAAATAAAAGAAAGTGTATTGGAGAAAACAATGAATTACGATAGCATAAAAACCCCTGCATATATAATAGACAAGGATAAGCTGAAATCCAATCTGGAAATACTCCGTGATGTACAGGAAAAAAGCGGTGCAAAAATACTTCTCGCCCAAAAGGCATTTTCTGCATATTCACTGTACCCGTTTATGGGCGAATATCTTTGTGGAACAGCCGCAAGCGGACTTTACGAGGCAAGGCTTGGACACGAGGAGATGCCTGATAAGGAGGTACATGTTTTCTCACCCGCATACGGGGAGGAGGAAATAGACGACCTTGTAAAATTTGCTGACCATATTGTGTTTAATACACCTACGCAGTGGAAGCGTTTTAAGAACAGGGTTAAGACCTCGGGAAGAAACATAAAATGTGGCATAAGAATTAATCCTGAGTATTCGGAGATAGAGACTGATATTTATAATCCCTGCACAACCGGGTCAAGGCTTGGAACGAAAAAGGCTGACCTCGATAATATGGATATGACGGGACTTAACGGATTACATTTTCATACAATGTGCGAGCAGGGAGCAGAGGTGCTTGCAAGGACATTAGATGTGGTCGAGGAAAAATTCGGAGAGTACCTGAAAAGGCTTGAATGGATAAATATAGGAGGCGGTCATCACATTACAAAAGAGGGATATAACATATCCCTTCTCGTGGAGCGTGTGAAAAATTTGAGGGAAAAGTATAAGCTGGANGTATATATAGANCCNGGGGANGCTGTTGCNTTAAATGCAGGCTATCTTGTGACGGAAATTCGTGAAATNATGAATAACGGNATGGATATAGCCATAGTTGACNCNTCGGCAGCATGTCACATGCCTGATGTACTTGAGATGCCNTACAGACCTGTTATTGAAGGTTCGGGNATGCCGAAGGANAANAAATATACTTACCGTCTGGGCGGACCNACGTGNCTTGCAGGAGATATNATAGGNGANTATTCCTTTGACAAGCCCCTTGAAATTGGAGACAGACTTGTGTTTACCGATATGGCTATTTATACAATGGTAAAAAATAATACCTTTAACGGGATGCCCCTTCCTGCCATCTATATCAAGGAGGGAGANACAATNAGTTTACATAAAATGTTTTCCTATGAGGATTTTAAAGGCAGATTGTAGAAAGAAAAATGCGGCAACATAAAAATTTTGCAATATTTTTCCCAATATGATAAAATGCAAGTTAGGGTTTTTATTTTACAAAAAACATTTGACGGAGGTTGAAAAATGAACGAAAACGTGTCTGCCTCACAGCGTGAGATGGCAAGAAATAACAGATTTGTAATAATTGGTTACACGATTTACAATATTGTACTTTTGTTAGCTTATATAATAGAGGTTGTGAAAAAAAGCAGAACCCTGTTATATTTTTGTGTTTTTGCACTGCTTTCCTTAGTTCCGCTTATTCTTATGTATGCTATATACCAACGTGACAAAAGCAGTATGCTTATACGTTTGGTCCTTGGCGTAGGTTATGCAATATTCTATTCATTTACGGTTTTCACTACATATTCGCCTGTTGCATTTGTATATGGAATCTTTATTTCTTTGTTTGTGCTTGTATACAGTGATATAAAGTATACGACAAGAATGGGTGTGGGACTTGTGGTTATAAATATTTTAAATGTTATATACACAGGTGCTCAGGGAAAAATTACAGCAGAGGATTTGCCGAATGTTGAGATAAGAATTGCGTTCCTCATTTTGTACTTTGTAGGAATGCTGTTCATGTCAAAGGTTATGATGCAGAATAATGAGGATAAGCTTGCTCAGATTGAAAACGACAAGGCAAAGGTTACGGCCATGTTCAATCAGATTATGGAGATATCCTCGCATATGTCCGGAAATATAAACATAGTATCTGAAAAAATGGATAATCTTGAAGCTTCATTTGTAAATACAAAAAATTCCATGACAGAGGTTTCAAATGGAACAAACGATACTGCGGAGTCTATACAGTCACAGCTTATAAAAACAGAGGAAATACAGGATTTTGTCCGCAGAGTTGAGGATGTTACAGCACAGATTGAAAACGGCATGGAGGATGCCGGCGCTGAGGTGACCGCGGGCAAGGAAAAAATTGATGAACTTATCAAGCAGGTCAGTATTTCGGATGATGCCAGCAAAAAGGTTTCCGAGGAACTTGCAAAGCTTATGGAATATAATGGACAAATGCAGTCTATTATTGAGATTATAGATAATATTACATCACAGACAAGTCTTCTTGCACTCAATGCTTCCATAGAGGCGGCAAGAGTAGGAGAGGCAGGAAAGGGCTTTGCGGTTGTTGCGTCAGAGATAACAAATCTTGCCGACCAGACACAGGGGGCAACGGTTGATATAGCAGACCTTATCGAAAATATTTCATCGGAGCTTGATATGGTTGTAAAGGTTATAAATTACCTTATGGATAATAGCAAGCTTCAGGGTATTGCAGCTACTGAAACAGCTTCAAGCTTTGAAACAATTGCAAGCAAGACAACTGACATTCAGCAGCAGACAGAGGAGCNGTCACAGTTAGTAAGCGAGCTTGCAAATTCAAATGAGGCCATTGTTGAGAGTATACAGACGATATCGGCTGCGACGGAGGAGGTAACTGCCCATTCACAGGCAACCTTAGAATCAAGTGATCAAAACTCCAGCATTGTCGGTGATGTAGGAAATATGGTTGATGAGCTTCAGTCATTGGCAGACAAATTAAATGCACTTAGAAATGAATAAANNGGAANATNTNACAGACAATCAAAATGAGCAGACAGGAAGCACTAAAAAAAGCTTTTGTAAAAGGTACAAGTCAGATCTTATACTTATATCCATTGTATTACTGGTTGGAGTTTCTGCACTTTTTTTTCAGCGTTTGTCAATGAAAACAGGGNGNACAGTAAAGGTCTATATAGATGGAAAGGAAGTAAAGAGCTTTTCGCTTGATGAGGATACAGAGTATAAAATTATTGTGGCTTCAGGCAGTGAAATGCTGTCAGATGATGNAGATGAATCTGAGGAGTATAATATGCTTGTCATAAAAGACGGAAAGGCATATATATCCGAGGCTGATTGCCATGAGCAGATATGTGTAAAGCACAATGCCATAAGTAAAACGGGGGAGACGATAGTATGTCTGCCCCACAGTCTNGTTATAGAGGTNGAATGATATATTTACTTGNCGTTCATTTATTTGAGAATTTATTTTTATGTACTTTTATTTTTTCCTTGAAAGTCGTAAAAATTGAGCGTATAATAACAAAGATTTATGTCTTTATANAGCAGAATTTGTGAGATTTTGCAAGTTTAGGACATATTTTCATGTTAAATTATAATGTAAAAAGGCTAAATAAAAATTTGAGGAGGCGTAACTTAAATGGAAGAAACGAAGAAAGGCGGATGGCGTACAAATAAGTGGATACGTGCGGCCATTCCGGCATTGCTTTTACATTGCAGCATCGGTACNGTTTACTGTTGGTCAATTTTTAGTGAAGATATTGGAAAATATATAGGATTTTCCAAGAGTGNAACGGAATGGGCATTTTCCTTTGCAATATTTTTCCTTGGAATGTCAGCGGCATTTTTAGGAAATGTTGTTGAGAAGGATATACATAAGTCCTCGCTTATTGCAGCTATCTGTTTTGCAGCAGGTATGGCAGGAACAGGCTTTTTTATTTACTATGGCGGACAGCAGTTAGCTGAGACAGGACATGGAAGTAAGCTNGCNCTTATNGGTATCTATGTATGCTATGGCTTTATTATGGGTATCGGACTTGGTACAGGATATTTGTCACCTGTAAAAACGCTTATGCTTTGGTTTGAGGACCGAAAGGGTCTTGCCACGGGACTTGCAGTTGCGGGCTTTGGAGCTGCAAAGGCTATAGCAAGTCCGATTATGCAGGCTATGCTTGATAATCTTGGCGAGGGTGGCATTTACAAAATGTTTATCATACTTGCATGTGTCTACTTTGTTATGATGTTTGTAGGGCATCTTCTTTTAAAGAAGCCTGAGGGCTGGCATGAGCCACAGAATAAAGAGGAAAAAACAAGTATTATGTCAGTTATAAAGACAAAGCCTGTTGGAAACTACATTGGAATATGGCTTATGTTCTACATAAATATTACCTGCGGTCTTGCACTTATATCACAGGAGAAAATGATTGTAAAATGTATAGGACTTGCAAGTGTTGTAGGTATTATCTCAACGGTATCGGCAGTGTTTAATGCAGGCGGACGTCTTGGCTTTTCAGCTTGGGCTGATACAATGAAGGACAGAAATACAATTTATAAGCTTATATTTATACTTTCCATTGCATTTACTGCAATCGTTATGCTTACAAAAGGAATCGAAAACGGAGAGGGCAATACGCTTCTCATGATTTTAGTTTTAGGACTTATATTTGTTGTAAACGCAGGCTACGGCGGCGGTTTCTCAAATGTGCCTACGCTGCTTTCCGACCATTATGGAATGAGTAACATAAGTGCAATACATGGTATTACGCTTTCTGCATGGGCTTTTGCAGGACTTACAGGAAATCAAATGGCAACTTGGATTGTAAAGCATTTTGGTAAAGAAGTTCAGATTCCACATGAGCTTACAGATGGAACAACGGAGATGATTACGGTAAATCCTACGGGATATCAGCATGTTTTATATGCTACAATTGTGTTATACATCATAGCGCTTATTATATGTCTTGTTCTGGTTAGACCTACGGATAAGGCAATTGAAGCAAAGAAAGCAAAAAAGGAAGCTAAGGCTTAATTATGCATTAGGCAGACAATAAATAAAAATGGGGTTGTTGTACTAAGGTTTTGGTAATGATACCTGCCTATGTCACAGCTCCATTTTTATTTAATATGACATTTGATAATGCTTCTTCTTGAGCAGGATTAAAATTCCTAACCTTGTTTATTGGCTTTGTTTGTGATAAAATATTATAGCCTTTTTGTTTGGCATAAAATACTGTGATATTCATGCAAGAGGAGAAAGAGAATGATTAAATTAATCGCCAGTGATGTGGATGGAACTCTGGTTCCTGACGGCACTTTTAATATTAATCCTGAAATATATGATATAATAAAAAAGCTTAAGGAAAAAGGAATCTTATTTGCCGCTGCAAGCGGGAGACAGTATGCAAGCATAAAAAGACTTTTTGCTCCGGTTGCGGAGGATATATATTATATAAGTGATAACGGGGGCTTTGTCATAGACAGCAGGGATAATACTCTTGCGGCAAATGCAATGGATAAGCAGCTTGTTAAGGATATTGTAAGGGATGCCATGAAGCTTTCTGATGTGAACATTATGCTTGCAGGCCGGGATTATGTATATCTTGATAAAAACAGTGACCGGCTTTACAGATGGATTCATGATGAGTACAGATTTGATATAAAGCGTGTGGATGATTTAACACTTGTGGAGGATGATATTACAAAGGTTTCCCTATATCATCCAACGGATGCTGAGGGAGCTGTCAGAGAGTGGTTTTATGACAAATGGCAGGACAAGGCGGCTCTTGCATGCGCAGGCTTAAATTGGGTGGATTGTAACCGCAGTGACGTAAATAAGGGCAATGCATTAAAACTAATTATGGATGAGCTTCATGTAACAGATGATGAGGTTATGGTATTTGGAGACAACATAAACGATATCGGCATGATAAGGTGTGCAAAGTACAGTTATGCGGTGGGAAGCGCCAGACAGGAGGTTAAGGATGCTGCACGTTTTGTCACGGATACTATGGCAAACCAAGGCGTAATTAAAACAATAAAAGAAAAAATATTATTATAGTTGGAGGAAAATAAAAATGGAAAAAATTAAAATGACAACCCCTCTTGTGGAGATGGACGGGGACGAAATGACCAGGATACTTTGGAAGCTTATAAAGGACGAACTTATCTATCCTTTTATTGACCTTAAGTCGGAATATTATGATTTGGGATTAGAGTATAGAAATGAAACAGAGGATAAAGTTACATTTGACTCTGCATATGCGACACAGAAATATGGAGTTGCCGTAAAATGTGCAACAATCACACCAAATGCTGCCCGCATGACGGAGTATAACCTGAAGGAAATGTGGAAAAGTCCAAATGGTACAATTCGTGCAATTCTTGATGGAACGGTATTTCGTGCACCTATTGTTGTAAAGGGGATAGAGCCATGTGTTAAGAATTGGAAGAAGCCTATTACAATAGCAAGACATGCATATGGTGATGTTTATAAGAGCGTTGAGATAGATGTTCCGGGAGCAGGCACGGCAGAGCTTATATTTACAGGTGAGGATGGAAATGTCATAAAGGAGACAATACATAAATTTGAAGGACCGGGTGTGATACAGGGACAGCACAACATTGACGGCTCCATTGAAAGCTTTGCAAGAAGTTGTTTTAACTATGCTCTTGACACAAAGCAGACGCTTTGGTTTGCTACAAAGGATACTATTTCAAAGAAATACGACCATACCTTTAAGGATATTTTTCAGGAGATATTTGATGAGGAGTACAAGGAAAAATTTGATGAGGCAGGCATAGAGTATTTTTACACTCTGATAGATGATGCGGTTGCAAGGGTTATGAAATCTGAGGGAGGATATATATGGGCCTGCAAAAACTATGACGGAGATGTTATGAGTGACATGATTTCTTCAGCCTTTGGCTCACTTGCAATGATGACGTCCGTGCTTGTATCACCTGACGGAAAATATGAGTATGAGGCGGCACACGGAACGGTACAGAGACATTACTACAAGTACCTTGCAGGTGAGGAAACCTCAACAAATTCCGTTGCAACAATATTTGCATGGACAGGGGCTTTAAGAAAAAGAGGAGAACTTGACAATATTAATGAGCTTATGGAATTTGCAGACAAGCTTGAGGCTGCAACCATAAAGACAATAGAGGATGGTAAGATGACTAAGGATTTAGCGCTTATTACCACCCTTGAAAATGTCACTGTTCTTAACAGTGAGGATTTTATTAAGGCTATACGCGAAACATTGGAAAATAGTTTATAAGAGGAATGTAAATGGAAATTTGGGAGATACTGGGTATTGCACCTACAAAAGACAAAACGGAATTAAAAACTGTATATAGGGAAAAGCTGTCCAAGGTTAATCCGGAGGATGATCCCGAGGGTTTTAAGGAGCTTCGGTCTGCATACGAGGAGGCAATGCGCCTTGCTGATGTTGATGAGTCGGCTCAGGCTGCCGATGAAGAAAAATCGCCGTTGCTGCTTGCCATTGAGGATATGTATTTTGATTTTTTCTCAAGAATAGATGTAAACAAGTGGCAGGAGCTTTTTGACAGGGACGAGTTTGTATCTCTTGATTCATCCGAAGATGCTTTTGATACGCTTATGAAATTCCTTATGGATTATTTCTATATTCCAAAAAAGGTATGGAAATATATTGTTGACTCCTTTGATATAAAGAGCAGAAGGAAGGAGCTGTCAGAGGAATACCCTATAGATTTTATAGACTACGTTATTACCAATTCAACATATGATGATTTGATAAATTATTATCTTTTCGAGGGTGAAACGGAGGATATAGATAAATTTATTGAAAGGTATTATAAGTTGGATTCAGCCATACGGGCAGGTAATATTGAAGAACAGGACAAAATAATTTCTGAAATTCAAGGCATTGACGCATATCATCCGTATTTGGAGATTGCCATAGTTAAAAATAAGCTTCAAAAGCTACACAATCAGTATCAGGAGCAGCTTGAAAATGATGAAAAAGTGCTCTATGATTTATGTAAAGATGAGCTTCTCGAAATACAGCAGGACATTGATGCACTTGTAGATGATTTCCCTGATGATATTGCAATTTTGCTTGCATGTGGTGACATTGCCAAAAGTAATAGAGATTATGACAGGGCAGGGGAGTGCTATGGCAGGGCTGAGGAACTTTCCGACGATAAATACATTGTAAATGGAAAACAGGCAGACCTTGCATTTTATCTTGGCGATTTTGAAAAGTCCAGAGATATGTACATGGACCTTTTAAAGATTAACCATTATGACAACGGTGTCAGGGCTGGAATGATAAGGGCAAATTTTTCTTTGATTGAGCAATATAAAAAGACCCTTGAGGAGAATCCGACTGATGACGATACACGCATGGAGATGGCATGGAGCTATTATCAGTCCTACAAATTTGATGAAGCCATAGAGATGCTTGATAGTTTTACACCAAGGGAAGAAAAAGTATGTGAGTATAATAATGTAAAGGGAAGAACCTATTTATGTCTTTTTAGATATGATGAGGCTTTAAAATGCTTCTTTATATGGAAAAAGGAGATTGAGGAGCTCCCTGAGGATGATGACAGTGAGGACACTGTTGCAAAAAGAAAACGCTATGAATATGTCAATTTCCTTATAGCAGACTGTTATATAAAGACAAAGCGCTATGAGGAGGCAGGTCATTTCCTGGAAATTGCCCTTTCGAAGGAGCATGAGGAGATTATGCTCTCATATGAGGCAAAATGTGAGCTGGAATATAGGCTTAATAATTATGAGAAATGCCTTGAGGCATGTGAGCAGCTTATCGAAAAGGATGACAGTAACTATATTGCCTACAGCTATATGGCTAAGGCAGCCTTTGATTTAGATTACATAAAGGAGACTATGAATGCGTGTGAGCATGCCATAATGATATATCCTTTTGTGGCTGAGCCTTATGTTCAGGAGATAAAGGTATATTTAAGATATAATCAGCCGGATAGTGCAAGGAGGGTTATCGAAAGATATAACAGCTTTGACATAGAAAGTGACAGTATAAGCTTTCAGGAGGCCATGATATATAAGCATGAGGAGGAATATAGAAAGGCTGAGGATATATTAAAAGAGATAATTGAAAAAAGCAAGCCGGATGAAAGCGACATGGAGGAATTTTATGCTGTGTATATGGAGCTTGCGGAGTTGCTTAAAAAGAGAGGCATGATTGATGATGCAATTGACATTTATGATAAGGTAATAAGTCTTTGGCCGGATAATGAGTACGTTTACGGGCAAAAGGGACTTGCCCTTAAGCATAACGGAAGATATGCAGAGGCGATAATGCTGTTTGAAAAACAGTTGGAAATAAAACCAAGTGCATATTATTATATAAACAAGGGAATATTAAACAGATTTTTAGGCAATTACAAAAGCGCTCTTTCCGATTTTCAGGAGGCGATTAAACGTGAGCCTGACAATTATTACTGCTACAGCAGACTGGGACTTATTTACGAATTACACAGACAGTTTGATTTGGCTGTAGAAAATTATGATAAGGCGCTGCTTTACATTAATATGCAGGATGCGGATAAGGATATGAAGGCAAATATATATGCATATAAAGCAAGAACCCTACAGTGCATGAACCGTTTTGAGGATAGCGAAGCGGTATATAAGGAATATCTTGAAACATTCGGATTGAATGCCGACGTAATGTACGACTATTCGGAGCTTTTACTCCGAATGGGAAGAATGGAGGATTCCGTTAATGTACTGAAGAGATGCATAGATGAACTGCCATATGATGAAGACATACAGATGTGTATGAGACAGCTTTGCTATGTATATGGTTTGGAGGGCTATATAGACAAGGCGCATGAAAGCTTTAAGCTTGCCATAAGCAATCAGGGAGATGATAAGAGAGCATATGTAAGCATGGGAGAGGTTTTCAAGGACCATGGTCTTATGGAGGATGCACGTAAGCTTTTTGAGAAGGCCGTAAAGCTTGACATGAACAATAAAGCAAATTATTATAGTAATTTGATAGAAGTTATTTTAAGCAAAAAAACTTTATTTAAGCCGGACATAAAAGTTTATGTTGAACGTGCTACAATTCCAAAGGAGAAAATGCACACGCCTTTGGACTATGTTAAAATGGCAAGACTTTACAGGGTTACAAAAAAAACAAAACAGGCTGTAGCCATTGTGGATGAAGGCTTAAAACACCTTAGATGTGAGGGATGTTTCTATGGTGAATGCCATGAGCTGTGGTATGAAAAAGCACTTGTTTATGAGCAGATGAAGGATTATGAAATGGCAAAAATGTGTTACAAAAAAGCGTTAAGCATATTTGGACATAATGCAGTCATAGAGGAAAAACTAAAAAGGATTGAGAATAAATGATAGTAGGAATCGACCTTGGAACAACAAACAGTTTAATTGCATATTTTGATAAGGATGAGGCTAAGGTTATACCTAATAAGCTGGGAGAAATGCTTACGCCTTCCGTTGTAAGCGTGGATGATGAAGGCGTAGTTTATGTAGGAAAAACCGCAAGAGAGCGTGGTATGACTAATCCGTCTCAGACTGCTTCCGTCTTTAAGAGAAGCATGGGCACAGGCAAAAAGTTTATGCTTGGCGAAAGGGAATTTACGGCAGAAGAATTATCGAGCCTTGTCATAAAATCCCTTAAGGAGGATGCTGAGGCATTTTTGGGACATGAGGTGACAGAGGCTGTTATCAGTGTTCCTGCCTATTTTAATGATGCACAGAGAAAGGCTACAAAGAAAGCGGGAGAAATGGCGGGCTTTGTAGTTGAGCGTATTGTCAGTGAGCCTACTGCTGCTGCCATTGCCTATGGCTTAAATAAGAAAAATGCAGATACCAAATTCCTTGTTTTTGATTTGGGCGGCGGTACATTTGACGTATCAATACTTGAGCTGTATCAGAATATTATGGAGGTTCGTGCAGTTGCAGGTGATAACTACCTTGGAGGAGAGGACTTTACAGAGGTTCTTGAGCAGATGTTTTTCAGGGAAAAGGAGATAGACCAGGATGAGCTTGATGCAAAAACACTTGCTCATATAAGAAAGCAGGCAGAAATATGCAAGCTTGGCTTTGAGGAAAGCAGAAACTCTGTTTTTAAATGCAGAATAGGCGAGGAAAAATATGAGTATGAGATAAACATAGACGATTATGAAAAGTCCTGTCAGCTTTTGCTTGGCAAGATAAAAAAGCCGATAGAGAGAAGTCTTAAGGATGCTCAGATAAAGCTTGCAGATATTGAGGAGGTTATACTGGTAGGAGGAGCTACAAAGCTTTCCATTGTCAGAAAATTTGTGAGCCGTCTGTTCGGCAGACTTCCAAATACAAGCATAAATCCTGACGAGGTTGTGGCCGTAGGTGCAGCTACACAGGCTGCTATGAAGGAAAGGGACGAGGCGGTAAAGGAGATAATTCTTACGGATGTATGTCCTTTCACCCTTGGAACGGACATAGTTGTCACAAGAAGCGGTGGCTACAAGGAAAATGGTCATTATCTGCCTATAATAGAGAGAAATACGGTAATACCTGTTAGCAGGACAGAGCGGCTTTATACAGCCTCTGATAATCAAAGCCATATCCTTGTCAAGATACTTCAGGGGGAGAGCCGGTATGCCAGAAACAATGTATATTTAGGTGAGATAGAGGTGCCTGTACCAATTGGTCCGGCAGGAAAAGAGGCAATTGACGTGACATATACCTATGACGTGAACTCTATTTTGGAGGTTGAGGTTAAGGTATTATCTACAAAAATATCAAAGCGTGTAGTTATAAAAAATGAAGATACGGATATGAGTGATGAGGAGATAGCTGCAAGGCTTGAATCCTTAGCGTCCCTCAAGATACATCCGAGAGAGCAGGAGGAAAATAAACTGTTACTTTTGCGTGGTGACCGTATGTATGAGGAGGCAACAGGAGATACAAGGCATATAATTGAATTGCAGATGAATGCCTTTGAGGAGGTTCTTGACAAGCAGGACAAGCTTAAGATTGAAAGCGCAAGAAAAGAATTTAAAGAATTTTTAGATTCTATTGAGGAGGATATCATATAGCGTATTACGGAGATTGTTAATGACAAAAAGAGAAAAAGAAAAAAAGCCGCATATCAGTTATATTTCTGATTTAGAGCATAGTCAGTTTGAACAGGGACAGTCAATGCAGGGACAGGAATCTGATATATCCACATGGAAATTTTACAGCCGGCATACGTTTGGTACGCCGTTAAGTAAGCGACTTGGATATTTCATTGTCACCATATTATTGGTTGTTGGCTTTTTGTGCCTGTTTTTTGTTGATTTTATCTATAAGCTTCTGCCGTATACTATGGGAAGTCTTATGATTGCAATAGGCGCAAGCTCTGTTTTTTGCGCCGTAATAACCAAGGAATATAAAAGACTGGATACAAAGCTTTCATCAGCGGGAATTCTTTTGATTGTAATAGGTATTTCCATTATTGTACATGGAAATCGGGCTGATGGTTTGATTGGAGTTATATGGGGAATATTTGGTTTGATTGAGGGTACGGAAAGCCTTAATGTTGCCATTTATAACCTTACCCACAAGAAAAAATGGCTTGCGGACATGCTTCAGGCAATGTTGCAGATTACGCTTGCACTATTGCTTTTGATTGACCCTGTAACAAAGCTCTATCCTCATATGCGGATACTTGGAATGGAGCATATGGCACTGGCTATTCATATTGTGCGTCTGAATAATGATTAGACTGCTTTGGAGGAAATATTTTGAAGAATTTATATATAGCTGAGAAGCCAAGTGTGGCAAGGGAATTTGCCAAGGCATTAGGAGTAAAGGGAGCTGACAGCGCAGGAGCAAAAACAGGCTTTATAGAGACGGAGGATTCTATCGTGACATGGTGTGTGGGCCATCTTGTCACAATGAGTTATCCTGATGCATATAACCCTGAATTAAAAAGGTGGAGCATGGATACGATTCCATTTGTTCCCGATGAATTTAAGTATGAAATAATACCTGCCGCAAGCAATCAGTTTAATGTTGTGAAAAGATTGCTTAACCGTGAGGATGTTGAATGTATATATGTCTGTACAGACTCGGGACGTGAGGGAGAATACATATACAGGCTCGTGGACCAAATGGCAAATGTGGGAGATGACAAGACAAAAAAGCGGGTTTGGATTGACTCGCAGACTGAGGAGGAAATATTAAGAGGAATCCGTGAAGCAAAGGAGCTTTCGGAATATGACAGCTTAAGTGACTCAGCATATTTAAGGGCGAAGGAAGATTACCTTATGGGTATTAACTTTTCAAGAGCTCTTACATTAAAGTACAGTTATACGGTAAAAAACTATTTGAAGCTTGACAAATGCGTGATTGCCG
The DNA here is from genome assembly GCA_014799405.1 of Lachnospiraceae bacterium. Lineage (GTDB taxonomy): Bacteria > Bacillota > Clostridia > Lachnospirales > Lachnospiraceae > Coprococcus_C. The sequence goes on along the minus strand of JAAVIA010000040.1, from coordinate 31,486 downwards.
TGGGTCGTGTCATGACATGTGTTTTGGGTATGATTGTAAAGCGTGAAAGAGAGATAAGGGAATTTGTTCCTACACCGTTTTACAGGGTTGTGGCACAGCTTGACGGACTTGAAGCAGAGTGGAAGGCGGTGGAGGGAAGTACATATGATAAGTCGCCGCTGCTTTATAAGGAAAACGGCTTTAAAAAGGAGGAGTCAGCAAAGGAGCTTATAGAACTGCTTATGAAAAATCCTCCGGCATGTCTCACTGTAGAAAAAGTTGAAAAAAAGACGGAAAAAAAGGCACCACCCATGCTTTATAATTTAGCAGAGCTGCAAAATGACTGCTCTGCCATGTTTAAAATAAGTCCCACGGATACTTTAAATATAGTGCAGGAGCTTTACGAGAAGAAGCTTGTCACTTATCCGAGAACGGACGCCAGAGTGCTTTCTACTGCCGTTTCAAAAGAAATACACAAAAATATCGGAGGACTTAGGAAATACGCTCCGCTTTCCGCCTTTGCTGACAATATTATGAATCAGGGCGGATATAAGGGTATAGCAAAATCAAAATATGTAAATGACAAGCAGATTACTGACCATTATGCAATCATACCGACGGGTCAGGGGCTTGGAGCATTAAATAGTGTTTCGGAAACAGCAAAAAAGGTTTATGATATAATCGCAAGGAGATTTTTAAGCATATTTTATCCGGCGGCAGTGTATGAGAAAATAGCTCTTGTATTAACAAGAACTATAACAAGCGATAAGGATAAGAAGCCTGAACATTTCTTCTCTAATTTTAAAAGGCTTGTATCACCAGGATATCTTCAGATAGCCGGAACGGGTAAAAAGGAAAACGAGGAAAAGCTTACACCTGCCGTGATGGAGATGTTAAACGGGCTGAAAAAAGGGCAGCAGCTTTCGGTAAAGGAATTTAACATTAAGGAGGGGGAGACAACCCCGCCGAAAAGATATTCCTCGGGAACTCTTATACTTGCAATGGAAAATGCAGGACAGCTTATTGAGGATGAGGAGCTTAGAAGTCAGATAAAGGGAAGCGGTATAGGAACAAGTGCAACCCGTGATAGCATCATTACTAAGCTTGTCACAAACAAATATATAGCACTCAATAAGAAAACACAGATAGTAACGCCTACATTTCTCGGAGAAATTATATATGATGTTGTGTATTATTCCATAAATAATCTTCTTCGGGCTGAGATGACAGCAAGCTGGGAAAAAGGACTTACAGGTGTTGCAGAGGGAACCATATCAAAAGAAGAATACACGGAAAAAATGAACAGCTTTGTCATAAAAAATACGGAGCTTGTAAAACAGCTTGACAATCAGTACAAAATAACAACAATATTTGATATGACACAACCCTATTATGCCGAGAAAAAAAGTGTAAAACCACGAAAGAAAAAGGAAGCAAAGACGGAAGTATAAGTTTACATAATATTAATTGGTGTGTTAGATGAAATAAACATGATGAATATGAAACGAAATTAAATGGAGGATATAAAATGAATGACATTATTTCGGAACTGACAATAAAAAGCATGTACAGCCTTGAGCACACGATGGCAAAGGAATACTTGGAGAAGCTTACCTATCCGTGGGAGGCATTACCGAACATAAAGGACTATATTCTTGAATTGGGAAGTCGTCTTGACAAAAACGAATATGATGAGGTATCGCCTCAGATATGGATACACAAAACTGCAAAGGTATTTGCCTCGGCATATATTGCAGGCCCAACAATAATAGGCGCTGATACGGAGGTAAGGCAGTGTGCATTTATAAGAGGAAACGCCCTTGTAGGATCCTCCTGCGTTGTAGGTAATTCTACGGAGCTTAAAAACGTGATTATATTTGATAACGTACAGGTGCCACATTACAATTATGTGGGGGATTCCATACTGGGATACAAATCCCATATGGGTGCAGGCTCAATAACCTCAAACGTAAAAAGCGACAAAACACTTGTACATGTAAAGGGTAAAAACTCAGATGGAGACTTTGACATAAACACGGAGCTTAAGAAATTCGGAGCCATGCTCGGCGACCATGTTGAGGTTGGTTGCAACAGTGTTCTTAATCCGGGAAGCGTAATCGGCAGAAATACGAACATATATCCGCTGTCCCCTGTAAGAGGATATGTACCGTCAGACAGCATATACAAAACGGGAGGAATAATAGCGGCCAAAACCGAATAAAAAGCGGATTTTACGGTGCTTGCTATGGTATCACATATTAACAAAAAAATAAGTTTTGATAGTATACATGCTAAGTTATGAGTAATAGTGAAACAGGAGCAGTCGCATTGGGAATATTTATATAATAATAGAAAAAATCGTTTGAAGACGTCGGTACTTAGGTGACGTATTTTGGCACCTTAGTACCGTTACGTCGGAGACGAGCGAAAGCGTATTTTTGTTATTATTATATAAATATTCCCAATGTGACTGCTCCGTCACTAACACATAATAAGCTACTTCACTTCCGCCTGCTCCAGCGCCTGCTTCACAGCCTCCATAAGTATAATGGTGGTATATTGGGTGTCACCGGAGTATGTAATATCATCAAGAGAGCTGACGCTGTTTATTTGCGAGTTAATCTCATCAAGCGAAGGTGTTATAAGCGGATACATGGCAGTTACGGTTTCGTCAAGATTCTCTATTGATACATGTGATGCGGAGTCTTTGTCAACTGTAACAGAAACCTGAAGTGAGGCTCCGCCGAGGTTAATAGAAGATGTGTAAATACCGGGAGCATATGTAGTTACAGCTTCGGTGTTATCTGTTTCTGCTTTCTGCTTATCATTTGGAGAAAACATGTAAAACAAAAGCAACACCAAGAGTACTCCGAGTATTATAAATATGCCGGTGTAAATAAGCTCTTTTGACTTTAGGACAACTATTTTTGTGTTTGAAGACATAATAAAACTCCCCATTATACGCCCTCAAAGCAACTTTTGAAAGATGCCTTTGAGGACAGACAACGTACTACTTTTGTATAAAATATATTCTTAATGAGGAGTATTTATGCTAAATATGAAATTTAAAATTTGGCGTATCCAAAACTGTTTACTATCGCATTTATTGTTTGGCTTCCCTTGCAGAGAGGACATTCGGATGCACGATAGGTTGCATAGTCAGGAATGTCGGCATTTGTGAAAATCGTGTTGATTTTCTGCCCGTATATCTCCGGTGCTGCCGAGAATATAGAGGAAACGCCTGCGATTTTTCCACCGTAATACTCAATACATTCAAGTGCGGTGCGGACGGTTTTTCCTGTTGTGGCAGTTGCCAAAAGCACGAGAATATTTTTGTCCCTTATCATGGACATATAATTTTCCCTAAAAATAAGCTGTCCCACGGAGTTTTGCTCAGGGGTGATAATATAAACCGTATTGTTTATGTTTGCGGACATTATACCTGCACTTGTAAGCTCATCGGCAAGATAAGCTCCTATAATGTCGGTTCCGTCAAGACAGACGATTGTGTCAATGATGGTGCTGGTAACATATTCCTGAACAAGAGCCTTTGCAGCCGCTTTTGCCTCATTTCTCCTTGTTTTAAGAGAAGTCATGTCAATGTAGTAATTGATATGAGAGGACGAAGTAACAAAATGTCCCGGCGTAACATGTAATGCAATAAGATTATTGTATTGTGAATAAATATTTAGACTGTTAGTTTCCATAGTATCCCCCTTATACTTTGATAGTTAAGGCTATTATACAATCTATATATTGTTATGGCAAGAAAAAAGGAGGTAAAAATGTCCTTACAGCTTATATTGGGAGCCGCAGGTGCAGGCAAATCCCATTATATCTACAATAAAATAATAGACGAATCAATGGAAAATCCGGATACGAATTATATACTTCTTGTTCCTGAGCAGTATTCCATGCTTTTACAGAGGAAAATGGTCATGCTTAATCCTGTAGGCGGAGCAATGAATATAGACGTCATCGGCTTTAACAGACTTGCTTACCGTGTTTTTGACGAGCAGGGAGTTAAGACTGCAAAGGTGCTTGAGGACTTTGGAAAAAGCATGCTTATACGGCAGGTGGCAGGCAGCGTGAGGGACAAGCTTAAAATATATGGAAACTCCTTAGATAAGCCCGGCTTTATTGACGAGGTGAAATCACTTATGTCGGAGCTTTATCAGTATGATTTGGGACATGGAAAAATTGAAGCTATAGCAGATGCCCTCAAGAAAAACAATGAGGAGGATACGCTTCTTGGCAAAAAAATAGCTGACATGTCCATTATTTTTGATGCCTTTTTAAATAAACTTGGTAACCAGTATATAGTTGCTGAGGAAATCACAGAGCTTCTGGCGGACTGTATCGACGATTCTATGCTTATAAAAAACAGCGTAATTGTCATGGATGGATTTACGGGTTTTACGCCTATACAGTACAGGGTAATAGAGAAGCTTTTGTACAATTCAAGAAAGGTGTACGGGGTTTTTACGATAGATAAAACCTTTTATGATAAAAAAACGGTTAAGGAGCATGAGCTGTTTCATCTCACAAGAAAAACAATGACAAGGCTTAAGGAGAAAGCAATAAGCCATAAGGTAGAAATATGTGATGATATATTTATAGAGGGAAGCGGCTTTGGCAAAAATGAGGAGCTTTGCCATCTTGAAAAAAATCTGTTCAGATACCCTTATACAAAGTATGAAAAACAGCCCGACAATATTAATATTTCATGTTATGTAAACTTAAGGAGCGAAATATCAGGCGTGGCAGATATTATAAGAGGACTTGTCATGCGGGAGGGTTACCGATATAAGGATTTTGCCGTAATTACCGCCAATTTTGAGGAAACAGAGGAAATCGTAAAGCAGATTATGCCGTTATATGATATCCCCTTTTTTTTGGATTACAGCAGACCTGTAAAAAATAATCCGTATATTGATGCCATATGCCATATGCTCAAAGCTGTCAGGGAAAATTTTTCCTATGACGGCATATTTGCTTTTATAAAATCAGGCGTTGTATCAGGCATAAGCTGCCATGATGTGGAAATGTTGGAAAATTATGTCCTTGCACACGGAATAAAGGGCTTATGGATGTGGAACAGGAAGTGGAAGGATGAAATAGATTTTGCAAGAGAGTATATAATGGAAATTGCGAAGCCGTTTATAACGGAAAACGGAAGGCTTATCAAGGCTGCACCTGTAAAGAATTTTACAACTATTATATTTGAATTTATGGAAAACCTTGACTATGAAAACAGGCTTAACATGGAAGCCGAAAAATTCCTTGAGGATGACAATATTGAAATGTCAAAGCTTTATGGAATGCTTTATGCAAAAATATGCGAGCTCCTTGACAAGATGGAACAGATTATGGGGAATGACATAATAGACATACGCGATTTTGAGGAGCTGTTTTTGCTTGGACTTAAGGATTTATCTCTTGGTATCATACCTACATGTCTTGACATGATTACAATAGGAGATATAACAAGAACAAGACTTGACGGAATAAAGGTACTGTTTATTCTTGATGCAAATGACGGCATTTTATGTGCAAGACCAGCAGTTACACAGATTATAAGTGACAGGGATAAGGAAAAGCTTTCCCATTTAGGCTTTGAGCTGGCAGATACTGAAAAGCAAAATGCATATATTGAGCAGTTTTATCTTTACGTCAATATGACAAAGCCAAGTGACAGGCTTTACATATCATATGTAACCTCAAACAGTGAAAATGAAGAAATGAGACCGTCATACATAATAAACAGGATATGTAATATATTTCCGCTGATAGAGGTTGTGGATGGGGAAAAAGACACAGATTTTTCGGGAACAAAAGCTACGGGAGTTGATATTTTAACAGACGGACTGAAGGAGCTTATGGAAGGAAATGATGAAAAGCTTTATTCCCTTTATGGCTTGTACAAGCTTTACCATGACAGCGGTGAAAAAAAGCTTTTGGAGCAGGTAAGGGCGGGGCTTCTCTATAATAATCTGCCGGATAGGCTTGCTGACGACGTACATGAGCTTATAAAGCTTAAGCTTACGTCTCTTTCCGTGTCAAGGCTTGAGCAGTATGCAGGCTGTGCCTACGGATATTTTCTTAAATATGTTATAGGACTAAGGGAACGTAAGATGAATACCTTGGACGACAGGAATATCGGAACACTGCTTCATGCTGCAATGGAAAGGCTCTACAGGCATGTACACGATAATCTTGATAATGCATGGGAAAGGGTCAGCGATAATGAGAGAGACAGACTTGTGGAAAGCTTTGTTGAGGAGGTTTTTGACAAGGAATATGACGTGGCCGACGGAAAACTGTTATATTTCAAGGATACACTGAAGAGAATCGGAAAAAGGACTGCTGCCGCCTTATGTGACATAACCGTAAGGGGAATGTTAAAGCCGGAATATTTTGAGTACAGGTTTAAGGAAAAGCTTGAAGAAAATATTACGCTCACGGGAATTGTTGACAGGGGGGACGTTTATTACAACAGTGAAGAGGACAGCATAAAATTAAGGATAATAGATTACAAATCGGGAAATCACGATTTTAAAATAAGCGAGCTGTATGAAGGACTACAGCTCCAGCTTTCCGTTTATATGAACATTATGCTTGAGCTTGTAAGAGAACGAAATAATAATAGGAATGGCGGAAATGCGGAGGTTATTCCTGAGGGTATGTACTATTTTCAAATGCAGGACCCGTTTGTGGATGTGGTATCGGACAGCGAGGAGGATATTAAGGCAGCAAGAGATAAAAAGCTTATTCTTAAGGGCATTTCCGATAATCCTGAATATATAAAAAATGTGTCTGATTTTGCAATGAAAAAAACAAGAGAGCTTGCAAATGTTATGATTGAGGGAATTATAGATAAAGCTCCTATGCAATCAGGGGATAAAACGGCATGTACATACTGTCCTTACAAGGATGTTTGCCGCTTTGACAATAAGTATGGCGGTAATAGTTACAGATATAAGAAATATAAGGATAAAGAGCGGGATTTAGTGTACAAAAAAATCCTTGAGGAGCTTGGAGGTGAGGAAGATGCCTTGGACTAGGGAACAGCAAAATGCAATCGACATAAGAGGAAAAAGTATTCTCGTATCTGCGGCGGCAGGGTCCGGAAAGACTGCTGTGCTTGTTGAAAGGATAATAAACAGAGTGCTTGATAAGGAAAATCCGGTGGACATAGACGAGTTTCTTGTCGTGACGTTTACCAAGGCGGCGGCAGCACAAATGAGGGATAAAATATCTGACAGGCTGTGGAGTGAGCTTGAGAAGACTCCTGACAATGAACATCTCATGAGGCAGACGATCCTTATAAATAGGGCGGACATAACAACAATAGACAGCTTCTGTTTAAGAATAGTAAAGGAATATTTCAGCGTTTTGGACATTGATGCTGATTTTAACATAGGAGATAGGGGAGAAACGGAGCTTTTGAAGGCTGACGTGCTTGAGGATTTATTTGAGGAAAAATATAACTGTGAAAATGAAAAGGAGCGGGCAGAATTTTGCAGGCTTATTAATATATTCGGAGGGGACAGGGATGACAGCGGTCTTAAGGAACTGATTTTAAAAATATATACCCTTGCCTCAAGCTATCCAATGCCTGAAAAATGGCTTGAAGATGCAAAGAATGCCCTTGAAATAAAAGACGGGGAGGTCTTGGAAAATACCTTATGGATGAAGGCTCTTTTTGAGTATGCAAAAAAGGTTATCGGGGAGGCGCTTCTTATGGCAAAGGAGGCGGAAACACTTACAAAAGCCACCTGCGGACCGTATAAAAATGCTGAGGTAAGCAAATCCGACATAGAGCTTATGGAAGGGCTTGCAGATGTAAAAAGCTATGAGGAGCTAAGCGAGGCAGTAAAAAACATTTCATGGCAGCGGCTTAAGAGCTGTAAGGGAGATTGTTTTGACGAGGCTCTTGTAAACCGGTTTGCAAAAATAAGAGGGGATTATAAGCAGCTGATAAAAAAACTTGATATATGTAAAACCCCATGTGAGGAAATTCTTATACAGCTTAAAATCATGGGAGAGTATCTCATGCCTCTCATAGAAATTACAGAAATCTTTTCGCTCCGCTATATGGAGGAAAAAAAGCAAAAGCATATTGTGGAGTTTGCCGATGTTGAGCACATGGCATACAAACTTGTGTGTGGAGACCGTGCAAAAAAGAAGGACAGTCATGGCAGGGAGATGGAATATGTAATTCCCACGGAGATTGGCAGGGAGATTGGCGAGAGGTATAGGGAAATATACATTGACGAATATCAGGACAGCAATTACCTTCAGGAGTATATACTAACTGCCGTTTCGGGAATATCAAGGGGAGAAAATAATCTGTTTATGGTTGGGGATGTAAAGCAGAGCATATACAAATTCCGTATGGCAAGACCAGACCTTTTTATAGGAAAATATAATACGTTCCCAGCCTATGAAGGGGAAAATGATGCAGGCGAGGTGAAACTAGAACTTAAAAATAACTTCCGTTCCAGAGCTGCTGTTCTTGACGCGGTAAATTATTTCTTTTACCAGCTTATGGGCACTGATATGGGAGAAATTGACTATACAGCAGATGTAGCGCTTGTGCCTTCAAGGCAGTTTGAGGATGCTGCCGATTTGAATATAAGCCGTTCAACGGAGCTTATGCTTGCCTGTGTGACTGATAAGGAGCGGACGGATGATAACGATGATGTACAGGAGGAAAGTAAGAAGGAATTGGAGGCGGTGATGATTGCAAACCGCATTGACGAGCTTGTAAATTCGGATAAGCCTCTCTATGTGTATGATGAAAAAAAGTCCGAATACAGAAAAGCATGCTATGGTGACATTGTTATACTTTTGAGAAGTGTATCGGGCTATGGTGACATCATTTACAATACACTTACTGCACAGGGGATTCCTGCATATATTGATGACCCCCAAGGGTATTTTGAGGCAACTGAAATCAGGGTTATCATGTCTCTTTTGGCTGTCATTGACAATTCAAGACAGGATATTCCCCTTTCAGCCGCATTGCTTTCTCCCATTGCCGAGCTTAATGAAAATGAACTGGCGCTTATATGCTCATATGCAGAAAAAAATCTTGGCGGTAAAAATATTTTATATGATAAATGCCTTTATTATGCTGAAAATGTGTCTGACGGTGTGGCAGACAAGCTGAATACATTTTTTGAGATGGTGGATAGGCTTAAGGAGGAAAAGATAACACTGTCAATTTCACAGCTCATACTTAAGGTTTATGACATTACAGGCTACTATCACTATGCTGCTGCAATGCCGGCAGGCAAAAGGAGAAAAAACAATCTTGACATGCTTGTGGACAAGGCGAGAAGATTTGAAAATGGAGTGTATAAAGGATTATTCAATTTTCTCAGATATGTGGATAAGCTTAAGGTCAATGAGGTGGACTTCAGCGAGGCAGGGCAGCAGGGTGTGGACGAGGATGTTGTCCGCATTATGACTATGCACAGGAGTAAGGGACTTGAGTACCCTGTTGTGTTTGTGAGCGGTCTCGGCAGACAGTTCAACACAAATGATGTGCGTCGCAACATACAGCTTCACTCGGATTATTACATTTCCTCAAAGCTTATAGACACGGAAAAAAGGTACAGAAAAAATTCTGTTATGAGGGAGGCGGTCATACTTCTTGCAAGGCAGGAGTCCTTTGCCGAGGAGCAGAGAATTCTTTATGTTGCCATGACAAGGGCAAAGGAAAAGCTTATAATTACGGGCTATATAAAGGATTACGAGGACTTCGTGGAAGGGCTTGATATTGGATATGAAAAAATGCTTTTGCCTTACAGTATAAGAAATTCGGGAAAAGGCTTTTTAAACTGGATTATAGCATCAATGAAACGATATGACTATTATTTGGAAAAGGGGCTTACAGAGGCGGTTATTGAGACAAAGCTTATAAGCCCGGATATGCTTTTGGCAAGGAAGGTAAAGGAGGAGACAGACAAGGGAATAAATCTGGAGGAATTTGTGGAGAATGCCATGCTCCATGGTGAAAATGAGGCCTATAAGAAATTTAAGGAAAGCTTTGACTATGTTTATCCATATGAGGCTCTTACGAAAATAAAAAGTAAAATGCCTATATCGGAAATAAAGAAGATGAAGGCGTTTGACGGGGAAAATTACGACGTGGCTTCCACTGTTAAAGCATATCAGGAGGAAGTATTTCAGGAGGAGATATGTAAGCAGGAGGAATATGGCATTGGTTCGGAAAAAAATTTCACGGGTGCCGAAAGAGGAACAATTATACATAAATTTATGGAGCTTTTGGACTTTGCTGCCCTCGGAAATGGAGATTATATACGTGACATAAAAAATTCCATGAAAAGGCTTGTGGAGGCTAACGTATTTACGGAGGAGGAGAAAAATGCCGTAAACGAAGCAAAAATAAACAGGATGCTTAAATCTGATTTGGGGCAGAGGATGATAGCAGCTGCAAAATGCGGAAAGCTTAAGAAGGAACAGCAGTTTTCCATAGGCATTCCCGTAAAAGAGATATACAAAAATGTTGACAGTGATGATATAGTAATAGTTCAGGGAATCATAGATGCATTTTTTTATGAGGATGACGGGATTGTGCTTATGGATTATAAAACAGACAGGGCAGACGAGGCGGAACTTATCGGACGTTATCATGCACAGCTCACATATTACGCCCTGACATTGAACCGGCTCACGGGACTTAAGGTAAAGGAAAAGCTTATATATTCCTTTTACCTTGATAAGACGATAGCAGTTACGGAGGATATCTGAAAGGAGAAATAAAATGGCAAGAAGCGAGAAGGAAACAAATAAACTAACTCTTTTGGGAAATAAAAATGTGGAATATAAGTCGGATTATTGTCCGGAGGTGCTTGAGACATTTGTCAATAAGCACCGTGAAAATGATTACTTTGTAAAATTTAACTGCCCTGAATTTACAAGTCTTTGCCCTATAACGGGACAGCCTGACTTTGCCACAATTTATATATCCTATATACCGGACGAGCTTATGGTTGAAAGCAAATCACTTAAGCTGTATCTGTTTAGCTTTCGGAATCACGGTGATTTTCATGAGGATTGTATAAATATAATTATGAAGGACCTGATAAAGCTTATGAATCCCAAGTATATTGAGGTGTGGGGTAAATTTCTGCCAAGGGGAGGAATTTCCATAGACCCGTACTGTAATTATGGAAGGCCCGGAACCAAATGGGAAACGGTTGCTTGGGACAGGCTTGCAAATCACGACATGTATCCGGAAAAGGTGGACAACAGATAAGTATGAATTATGAGGAAGCAGTAAAATATATTTTTAATATTCCACGATTTTCAGACAGGGGTAAAACGGGAAACGAAAATCTTATTCAGGTTCTTGCCATGCTTAATATGCCCCATAGGGCACATCGATGCATCCATATTGCAGGAACAAACGGAAAGGGCTCAACGGCACAGTTTATAAAAAATATACTCGTATCGGCAGGCATGAATGTGGGAATATTTACCTCGCCTCATCTTGTAAGGGTAAATGAGAGAATTGCTACAGTTGAGGGAAGTAGGGAAAAACAAATCGATGATAATGAATTTCTTGCTGTATTTAATGAGGTGAAGGAAAAGAATGATGTACTCGTCGCAGGCGGAAATCCCCATATATCCTTTTTTGAATTTATATTTGCAATGGCAGCAGTATATTTTGCAAAAAGAGAGCTTGACTTTGTAATTTATGAAACAGGATTGGGAGGACGGCTTGATGCGACAAATGTCCTTATGCCCGATGTGAGCATAATAACCTCAATTGGACTTGACCATACAAAATATTTAGGAGACACAATAGAAAAAATTGCTTACGAAAAGGCAGGAATAATAAAAAAACATGTACCTGTCGTATATAATACAGGGGATGAACAGGCCGACAAAGTTATTTGTGGGGTTGCAGATACTCTTGGTGCAGATGCAATTAATGTCGCAAAAACAAAATATATAATAAATGAAATAACAGATAAAACCATTGATTTTTCGGTTTCAGGTAGTTATTATAGTTATGACAACCTGAAGATAAACACGTGTGCCTTATATCAGATTGACAATGCGGTAACCGCAATAGAAGCATGCTATACGTTATTTAGAAATACTGATGTTGAAAAAAAAGTTTTGGATGCAGCAGTCATAAAAAAATCACTAAAGGATTTTTTTTGGGCGGGAAGAATGGAGCGTATACATGAGAGGGTTATACTTGACGGCGCCCACAATCTTGACGCAATAAAAAGATTTGTGGAGACTGTAAGTCTTACCAATAAGGAAAACCCTATAATACTTCTTTATGGGTCAAGTGAGGATAAGGATTATGAAAATATTATAAAATATATTTGCAATAATCTGAGACTGAAAAAGGTATACATAACACAATCTTCTAATGTGAGAGGCTTGAAGCCGGAGATAATCGGTAAGATATTCGACATAAATACGAAAGATAAAGGCGCATGCAATATTATAAGTGACAAGGATATAAAGACGTCCTTTAAGGAAGCTTTTTATGAAGCCGTGCGTGAAGATACAATGCTTTATTGTGTTGGCTCCTTATATCTTGTGGGAAGTATAGAGGAGCTTTTTGTAGGAGGAACATACAATGATAAATTTTGAGGAAGAACTAAAGCGGTTTAAGCCAATACCTGATGTCAGTCAGGCGGAGGAGGCTATATACAGCAATGACCTGAAGGATATCAGTGATATTGTGACGCAGATGACAACGGATCTCAGAAGTACAACGTCGGCAGCATACGTTCAAATGCCGGGAAGAACGAGGTTTTAATTATGGCTGATTCAAAACCTTTAACTTGTCCAAGCTGTGGCAAAAGAATTTTGAAAAACGGATATTGCAGTGGCTGTAATATGCATGTCAATGTCACATGGAAAGCATTTAATACGTCGGACTACCATTACAACATAGGATATGATAAAGCTATTGCCAGAGACCTGTCGGGAGCCATTGAGTCCCTTATGACATCTCTTAGATATAACAAAAAGAATATTATGTCAAGAAATCTTTTGGGACTTATATACTATGAGATGGGTGAGGTCGTTGAGGCAATAAGCCATTTTGTGATGAGCGTCAACTATGAACCGAGTAATAATATTGCCTCCAAGTATTTGAAGGAGCTTAAAAAGGACCCGGGAAGGCTTGAGTTTATTGACCAAATTGCAAAAAAATATAATATGGCGCTTGGATATGCAAACACGGCGGACTACGACCTTGCAATTATGCAGCTAAAAAGCGTTCTTGGTGAAAATCCTCATTTTGTAAAGGGGTATCTTCTGCTTGCACTTTTGTATCTTAAGGTAGAAAACTACGAAAAAGCAGGCACCACCTTAAGACGTGTGCTGAAAATAGACAAGGCTAATCCGCAGGCTATAAGGTATCTTCATGAAATGGGGCACACCGATGAAAATATCATTATGATGCGTGAACAGTCCATAGAAAACGATGGACTTTTGGACGACGTGTATATGGAGGAGCTTTCCGTTACACAAAACGGTAATCTTGAGGCGCCTCCTGAGGATAAAACAAATGTATTCAAGGAATTTAAGAAAAATAATATTGATAAAACCGTCAAAATTGGAGAGTACGGCGAGGTAAGCTTTGCAAAATATTCAGGTACATATGTAATAGTGGGGCTTGTGCTGGGTATACTTATTCTGTTCTTTGTAGTAGTCCCTGCACAAACGAAAAAAATAAGAAATGAAAACAGAAATGAAATTAAATACTACAGTGAGGAACTGGCTGCTAAAAATGCCACAATCACAGCGTTAAACGATCAGATTGCAGAGCTTAATGTCAGGATTGAAAATCTTGAAAATGATGTAACCATGGCTAATGATTCAATGCCGGATTATTCAACCGTGAAAACCGGTATGTCGGCTGATGATATACAAAATATGATAGACAACGAGTAAAAAATACAAAAACAAAAAGGACTGTCCTTATGGCAGGCTGTAAAAGAACACAGGAAAAGTAAAACGATAAGGTTTTAATGTTTCTATACGGCTAACCATAGGGATAGTCCTTTTTAATTGTGCAAACTACGGCATCGAAGATGCCTTAAAAAATGAAATGGAGAGATATGAAATGGAAGCATTTGAGGTAAGCAATGGAGTAATGATTTACTACCTGCCGCAGGAGCTTGACCACTTTGCGGCGGACAGGATTAAGAGAAAGACGGAGAGCTGTTTTAAGGATGGTGATATAAAGCATCTTATATTTGACTTTGATAAAACAACCTTTATGGACAGCTCCGGAATAGGACTTATAACGGGAAGATACAGAAAGGTTCATGATACGGGTGGGCAGGTCTATGTAATAAATATAAATGCAAATATAGATAAAATTCTCACAATGTCAGGCATATACAGGATAGTAAAAAAGAAAAGGTCTAAGGAAGAGATAATTAAGGAAATGTTAAAGGGAGGTTACTATGAATAACACAAGCGAAATGATGGTTGAATTTTCAGGAGAAGCTCAAAATGAAAGCTTTGCAAGAATGGTTGTTGCTGCATTTATAACAAGAACAAATCCCACATTAGAGGAGGTGTCGGACATAAAAACAGCCGTTTCGGAGGCAGTGACAAATTCCATTATACACGGGTATGAAAAATCCAGCGGATTGATAAGCATACGGACGAGGGTTGACGGACGTATGGTGTACATAGAGGTAAAGGATAACGGAAAGGGTATAGAGGATATAAAAAAGGCAATGGAGCCTTTATATACAAGCAAACCACAGGAGGACAGGTCAGGTATGGGATTTTCCTTTATGGAGGCATTTATGGATGGTCTTACTGTCGAATCGGAATACGGGGTAGGTACCATAGTAAAAATGTGGAAGGAGATTGGTGTGTCGAAACATCAGTTTGATTAAATAGATGAATGAAATGAAACTATTTGAACTGGCAAGAAAAGGTGATAAGGCTGCTAAGGAAAAGATAGTTTCGGACAATGCCGGACTAATATGGAGCATAGCGAGAAGATATATGGGACGAGGTTATGATTTGGAGGAAATATATCAGATAGGATGTATAGGGATGCTAAAAGCCATAGACAGATTTTCAATGGAGTATCAGGTTAAATTTTCCACATATGCGGTACCGCTTATTTCCGGGGAAATAAAAAGGTTTTTAAGGGATAACGGAATGATAAAGGTATCGAGAATTTTAAAGCAGAATGGCTATAAGCTCTCAATGGCAAGGGAAAAGCTTTCAAATAAGCTGGGCAGGGAGGCAACCTTGGAGGAGCTTTCAAGGGAGACACAGCTTGAGATTGAAGATATTGTTATGGCAACGGAGGCAAACAGGGAGATAGAGTCGCTATATCAGACCGTGTACGGACATGATGGAAAAGAGATGTACATTGTGGATCAGGTTGCAGATGATGCGGGGTCGGAAATTGCAGCGGAGGGAATGATAAACCATATAATGATAGAGCAGGCAATGAGCGGACTTGACAGCAAGCAGAGAAAGCTCATAAACATGAGATATTTTCAGGATAAAACCCAAAGTGAAGTTGCAAGAGAGCTTGGAATAAGTCAGGTACAGGTGAGCAGATTGGAAAAAAAGCTTTTGGAGAAGATGAGAGAAACCTTGAATGTATAAAAAGTTAATAATACTGTTGACAAAAAATCGAACTAATAGTACAATAAAAAACAATTAAGTACGAAAAACAATATAATAGTATATAATTTGTATATTGATTTTTCTTTTTAAACATATATTTTAAAAACAAAACCTAATATATAATAAAAAAACTAGTTGTATTATATTAATACTATTAATTTGTTTTATGAATTATAAGTATAATAAATAAACTTAATATATGAAAATTATACTATTGATATGTTTATTATACTTTGATTCTATAAATCGTACTTTGGGTGTGTTTGTATGAGTCTAATTTGAGGTATTTTTATGGGTGCGAGAAAAAAAGAGGCCTTGGAACAGTTTAATCGTGACAATATTCTTACTGCCGCAAAAGAACTGTTTGATATCAACGGTATTGACAAGACTACTATGGATGATATTGCAAGGCATGCTGATTACAGCAAGTCAACTATATATGTTTACTTCAAGAGCAAAGAGGATATCTTTAATTATATTGTGGAAGAGTATCTTGAGGAGCTTGGTGCTGAAATAAGGCGGGAGATAGACAGGGAGCAGGATTTTGAGAAAAGCTATTACAGGTTTTGTGAATGTCTTGTAGCCTTTGAAGAAAAATATCCAAGGTATTTTGCAGGGCTTGCAGGAGACGTCCGTCTCAATAATCAAAAAAAGGGACAGGCCATGATAAAGCATGATATGGGAAGGGAGCTTCGGCTTCTTATAATGGAGCTTATAGAAAAGGGCATAAAGGGTAATGCCCTAAGAAAGGATATTGAGCTTGAACCGACAGTATTATATGTGTGGTCTGCAATAAGCGGAATTATACAGATAGCAGGAAGAAAAAGGGACTATATAAACAGCAGATTAAATATGACGAAGGAAGAATATTTACACTATTCCTTTAGAATGTTTTTCGATTCTTTGGTCAGGGGGTAGTGTATGAATCTTGTGTTTTATGTATGTGATACCGATACTGATTACAGGTCGGAACATATTAGAAAAATGGATGCCGGAAGAGTCATAGCACTGCATTTACAAAAAGGGCTTAATGACTGCGTGGTAAAAAAATATACGGAATATGAAGGCGAAATGCTTTCCTGCGACAGCGTGGGGCTTGTGGTTCCTGCATACAGATGGGGGCTTTCCCTTGCGGTATATTCTTTTTTACAAAATCTGAGAGTCAGCAGTAATACCTATGTATATATTTCCGTTGTGGGGGAAACACTGTCAGAATGCTCTGACAAAAATATAGATATAAGGCTTTTGAATTTAAGTACATTGAGAAAACAATTTATGAAAAATAAGCTTGGAACGGATAAGGACATATATGTAAGATGCATCGATATTCCGAGAAGCATAGATTATACTGAAATGAAATTAAAGAGGCAGGAGGCAGTGGAAATGTCCATAGAAAAAATACTGTCAGGGCTGCTTATGTACAATATTAAAAGCCTTGAAAGCATTAGTGGATGCCTTGCGGATAAAAAAGTACAACAGGATATGAATTCTGATGCAGCAACAGTAGAAAAGATGGATGCGAATATGGTACGAAAGAAATTAAATAACGTATATCTTGATGAGGATATGCTTGCAGGAGTGAGATTATGCCGGGCTTTATAATTCACATGGCAGCCGCTGAGGAATATTTGAAACTGTGCGGTATAAGGGATGAAAAATATATAAACGATTATATTGTGGGAAGCGTTGCACCGGATATTGTGGAAGGGAATAATAAAAAGCAAAGCCATTTTTGGAGTGATTCGGAGTTTACGCAGTTTGTAAGAAAACCGGATATTAATGCTTTTTTTAAAAAGCACGGTGATAGGATGAATGAGCCCTTTGTGAGGGGATATTACCATCACCTTATTTTTGATTTAAAATTTTTGGAGCTGTATTGGACAAAGCACTTTCGTTTTTTTAACGACAAGCTTGAACCTGCATTTTTGTATGATGAGGTGACTCAGGTAAAGCTTGTTGACAACGGAAGAATTTATCCAAGGAAGCTCTTTTTTTCTGACGAAATGTATTATGGGGATTATACAAGAATGAACGGTCGTTATATTGACATGTATGAACTCCGAAATCTCAAGCTGAAGGATTGTGAAGCAACGATAGATAATTACGGCTTCAGTATGGAAAGGGTAAAGGGTGAAATAGGTAAGGTTATGGCTCAGGAGAAAGCAGACGGGCGGCTTATGGTTTTTGTATCGGAGGAAATGGATAGACTTATCGTGAATATTGCTGCGGAGTTTTTAAAATGGAATAACATTTAAAATATAAGTCAAAAATTACAAGTAGGTCACAATTTGAACATGATTTCGTGTTAGAATTTTACGGTACTTGTATTTGGAGTTTTTTTTTGATATACTTACGAATGATTGAGTTTACATACTGTATTAAGGAGGTGGCTCCATGGGCTTTTCAAGACAGGAGACTGAGAAGAAACAGAGAAAACTGGTCTCCAAGGCACAACGGACCAGACGAAAAGTTTTAGTCAATTTTTTTAAGTTAATATTAGTTTCATTTATAGGTGTTATCGTTGCGGGAGCTGGTGCTGCATTTGGAATGATGAAAGGCATTTTGGATGGGGCGCCGGATGTTAATGATATAAATATTGTACCAAAGGGATTCAGGACGGTTATATATGACCAAAACGGAAATGTTAAAAATGAGATTGCTACCATAAATTCAAACAGGGTATATGTTTATTATGAGGATATACCGGAAGATTGGATAAACGCCTTTGTGGCAATCGAGGATCAGCGTTTTTGGACACATAACGGAATTGACGTAAGAGGTATATTCCGTGCAGGAATACATGGACTAAGTACGGGAGATTTTGATCAGGGTGCAAGTACAATAACGCAGCAGCTTATAAAAAACCATGTGTTTAATGTAGGTATGGATGAGTCCTCTTTCCTTGACAAAGTAGAGAGAAAGGTTCAGGAGCAGTACCTTGCCCTTGAATTGGAAAAAAAGTATGACAAGGAGGCCATACTTGAATATTACCTTAATACAATATATTTGGGCAGCGGTGTTCACGGCATTCAGGCTGCTGCGGAAGCATATTTTGACAAGGATATAAAAGATCTTACCATATCTGAGATAGCGGTTATTGCGGGAATAACAAAAAATCCATATGGCTATGACCCTACTCTTTTTCCGGAGGCAAATTCTCACAGACGTGAGGACGTGCTTGATAAGATGCTTGAGCTGGAATATATAACTCAGGCTCAGTATGATACAGCCATGGCTGACGACGTGTATACAAGAATAGCGGAGATTGACCGTATTCAGAAGGATAGCTATTCTGCCAATTCATATTACACGGATGCCCTTATTGATGCATTTGAAAATGACCTTATGGATTTGTATGGACTTACAAAAGCACAGGCATCTATTGAGGTATTTACGGGAGGCTATTCCATATACTCTGTTCAGGATGACGATATTCAGGCTATACTTGACGAAGAATTGAATAAAACGGACTATTACTATGAGGGAACGAGTGTGGCATTGAAATATCAGCTCACCTTAACGGATGAAAACAATGAGCCTATGAATTTCAGCTTAGAAAATCTGCTCTCATATTATAGAGAACAGACAGGTAATCCAAAGTATAATGAAATATATCCGGACGAAGCCTCTGCAAGGGCTGCCGCAGATGCATATAAGGAGGCAATGCTTGAGGAGACAGGCGGGACGTTTTTTGCAGAAACATATCAGGTTGACCCACAGCCTCAGTTTACAATGACGATTATAGACCAGCATAACGGCTATGTGAAAGCAATATTCAGCGGACGTGGAGAAAAAAAGGTTGACCGGGCGTTTAATAGGGCAACCATGTCAAAGCGTCAGGCAGGTTCCACGTTTAAAATACTTGCAGCATATACGCCTTATATAGATTCATACGGAGGCTCTCTTGCATCTCCTTTCCTTGATGAGGAATTTTATTATGACAATGGTGTACAGGTTAAAAACTGGTGGGGACTATCATATAGAGGATACTTTTCATTGAGAGAGGCCATTGAGCAATCTGCAAATATTTGTGCGGTTAAGGCAATTACGGCAGCCACACCGGAGGTTGCGTACCAATATCTGATTGATTATGGTTTTACAACCATTGTTGACAACGAAACCGGCTCGGATGGTACCGTATATTCCGATATAAATCAGTCCGTAGCCCTTGGTGGACTTACCTATGGAGTGACAAACCTTGAGATAACTGCGGCATATGCCACAATTGCCAATGGAGGAGTTTATAATAAGCCTGTATTTTATTCTAAGGTTTTGGACCATGACGGAAATGTGATAATAGACAATACAACACCGACATCGCATACTGTTATGAAGCCTACGACGGCATGGCTTCTTCTTGAGGCAATGAGGACTACGCTTACGGCAGGAACGGGAAGCATGGCTCATCTTAGGTCGGGAGTTGCCTGCTCAGGTAAGACAGGTACAACCTCAAGCAACTATGACCTTTGGTTTTGCGGTATGACCCCGTATTATACGGGTTCGGTTTGGATGGGATGTGATTCCAATGTGGACCTTCTCAGATATGGTACAAATGCACCAAAATGTATGTGGCGTGACGTTATGGACAGAATAGCAGAGCTTGAGGAGCAGGACACCTCAAGGGTTATAATGGAAAGACCGGATGGTATATCCAGCATAACACTCTGTCAGATAACAGGAGACATCCCACTTGAGACATGTCCTACATTTACTGATTACTGTGCAACGGGAACCTTTAGAGGGGGAACCTGTGCGGGACATGAGCCTGTAATGATATGTAAGGAATCAAAGAAAATAGCAACAAATACCTGCCCGGACGTACTTGAGTTTGTTGTCAGGGTAAAGGATGATGGAACAAAGGAATACGTGGGAGAGGGCCACGATGATTACAAATATACGGAGGAGATATGTGATTTGCACCCTGAACAGGCAGATCAGGTTACAATAACCTCTCAGGCAGGTGAAGGTGGAACCATATCCGGCTCAGCTTCAGTTGAAAAGGGTGCAACGGTTACTTTCTTCATAACTCCGTACAACGGATATACCATTAATGATGTTGTTGTAAATGGAGTAAGTCAGGGACCTGTAAGCTCATATACTTTTACAAACATCGAGATGGATGCAACAATTACAGTCACCTTCAATAAAACCGGAGGAGGCACGACACCACCTGATCCTACAACATCTACAACGGCACCGCCAACGGAAGCACCGACTTCTACAGAAGCACCGCCAACGGAGACGCCACCGGCAGAATAATATTATAAAAATGAAAGGGGCTGTCGCATACGGGTAAAATCCCTGCTGCGCAGCCCCTTATTGTATGTTTAAACATACAATATCTATATTAAAAGCATATGCTTGTTTGCTTATTATTAACATATGCAGATAATAAGTTAATTTTTCGGCATTTTAGGTTGAAATATAAGAGATGCAAAGTAGGACAGTATAAGCGCTGCTGAGGTTCCAACCGCAGCCATTGTAAATCCGCCTCGGAATAATCCTATAAATCCGTCAGAGTCAACAGCTTCCTTTATTCCTTTCCAAAGATTGTAGCCAAAGCCCGTTAGGGGTACGGAGGCACCGGCTCCTGCAAATTCAAGAAACGGCTTATAAATTCCGACTGAACCTAAAATTGCGCCTGTACATACGAGTATAACCATTACCCGCCCCGGCATAAGTTTTGTAGTGTCCATTAATATCTGTGCCAAGACACATATAATGCCGCCAATTATAAATGCTTTTATATAATCCATAATATTCTCCTGATATAATTATTTTAATTTTTATTTTTGCTCAATAACAAGGGCGTGGGCAATTCCCGGAATTGTCTGTCCCTCGTTGTAACTCACTGTTGATAAAAGTGCACCCGTAGGAACAAAGAGAACCTTTTTCCACATATGCTGCTTCAGATTGTGAATAATGTAGCCTGCAAGAGTCACTGCTGAGCATCCGCATCCACTTCCTCCGCTGTGTGTATCCTGCTGTTCATTGTTGTATATATTAACACCGCAGTCCATATGCTGTTTGCTTATGTCATAGCCGTTATCTTTTAAAAGCTTAATTAAAATTTCGCTTCCAACCTTTCCTAAATCTCCGGTTATTATTTTATCAAACTGAGTTTCCTTCATGTTTAAATCCTCGAAGCATTGATATATGACATCTGCTGCCGCAGGAGCCATACATGCCCCCATATTAAGGCTGTCCCTCACACCGTAATCAACTACCTTACCTGTTGTTATTGCGGTTATGCGGGGATATTGAAGCATGGGCTGCTCCTCATTTGTGTGGCTCACAATAAATGCACCGCTTCCCGTGACGGTCCATGTGGCACTTAAGGGACGCTGATTTCCATATTCGAGCGGAAAACGAAATTGCTTTTCAGCACCGCCGTAATGGCTGCTTGTAACAGCGAGGACATTTTCTGCATATCCCGCCGCTACCGTCATTGCTGCAAGGGAAAGAGATTCTCCGCATGTGGAGCAGGCACCGTAAAGACCGAACAGAGGTATATTAAAATCCTTTAGGCCAAAGGTTGTACCGATAAGCTGTCCCAAGAGATCACCGCCGAAGATATATTTTATTTTATCCTGATCAAGTCCTGATTTTGTTATTGCTGTAGAAACGGCCCGTCTTACCATTTCAGACTCTCCAAGTTCCCAGGATTCCTGTCCAAAGGCGGGGTCGGTTTCAATCTGATCAAAATATGAGCCAAGAGGTCCCTGTCCCTCCATTTCGCCAACAATGGATGCCTGACTGATTATGACGGGAGGATTTTCAAATTTTATGCTTTGTTTTCCCACTGACTGATTATTCATATATGTTTCCTCCTATACTAAGCCTATAAGCTTTACTACCCAGTAAATAAAACCAAGTACAAAGCTTGTTACTATTCCAAAAAGTATTACGGGACCGGCAATAGTAAATACCTTGACACCCTTTCCAAATACCTCACCCTCTTTTTTATATTCGATTGTCGGTGAAGCCACAGAGTTTGCAAAACCGGTAATTGGAACCAGGGCTCCGGCGCCTCCGTATTTGGCAATTTTTTTGTAAAGATTAAAGCTTGTCAGAAGCACGCTTAATAAAACTAATATAAGCGATGTGTAGCTTCCTGCGTCATCCTTGTTAAATTCAAAATATGACATCATGAAATTATTGATTGCCTGTCCTATTACACATATAAGTCCGCCTATCCAAAAAGCGTTTAAGCAATTTTTAAATGGGTTGTGTTTGGGAGTTACGGCATCAACATATTTGTTGTATTCCTCATCATTTTGTTTTACCTTCATATTTACCTCCTTATTATTTGAGCAGCAGAAGCTGGATTAATGAGCCTGTCGCCTTTCCCAAAGCTGCTGCAATAAGCGCATAGTGAAGATTTTTCCTGATTGAAAATCTTCTTGAAAGTATCGGGAAAATATTTATGGTTTCTGCAAGTGCACCTGCAAGACAGCCTATAAACACTCCGCCAATAAGCTCAAAAAATACATAGCCTATAAGTCCAAAGGGCAGCTTAAGCTGAAGCAGATATACAAAATTGCCAATTGTCACCCCGATTATTATTAATGTTTCTATTACATAGGTATGTTTTACCGCCTTGAGTTTTTCTGACAATTTGTCAAAAACACCAAGCAAAGTTATAAATGCCACATATCCTGCTGAGATGGCTCCCCCTGCAACTAAGCAGAATAAAACGTAGGCAATGCTTTTAATTAACATCTAAGGTTTTGTTATCCCTTGAGCTGTCAACTATAATACAGGTATTAACATCCTGCTCATATAAACGCATCTGTACCTGAAGGGGAGTCGGGTCATCCGTGCTTTTCTTGTTTATGCCATGATTAAAGAATAGAATCATGCCGGCGCAAAGTCCAATGGAATATGCAACGATTCCAAGTATTTGCCCCACAGTGCTTCCGTTTCTGTCACCGGTAAACAAAATGTATAGATCGTTTAAGAGCTTTACGGCATCAACGTCACCGTTATATGACATAATTGAGTATGCAGTTCCGAAAAAGGCAAGCAGTATCATAAGTGCGCTTTTTAAATTTCCCTTAAACTTCGATACCGGTTTAAGATTACGGTAGTACACGATTGTTTCAGGACAACCTATGCTGACAATACTTAAATCCTTATACTGGAGGGAAATAAGCTCAACAATTTTCATTGCCGTTATAACAATCTGATCCTGCTCTGTGTTTGTAAGTGTTGTTATAAGTGTTTTTTCCGCATCATGGCTTATGTCCATATCAGAGCAAAATATTGATGCTATATCACCCACGTGAACCTTTCTTGAGGGAACCAATGTACTTTGCTCCAGGGAAAAATACAGAGTTTTATTTTCCATTGCTGTTCTTCCTTTTTATTTTTATTATTTCTTTCATTTGTCCATATTATTCTAAAATTTTTAGTTGTATTTTGAACATAATAGATATGTTTTTGCGCAGTATTGTTTATATGACGGTACTGCTTTTTGTATAGGTTTTTTTAAAATGGGAATATTTACTAGAAGATAAATTAAAGGAGGAATTTTTTATGAGCAAATATGACGGAACAAAAACGTATGAGAATTTAAAGGCTGCATTTGCAGGGGAGTCACAGGCAAGATGTAAATATACTTATTTTGCTGCCGTGGCACAAAAGGAAGGCTATGAGCAGATGGCTGAAATATTCCTTGAAACGGCAGAAAATGAGAGGGAGCATGCCAAACTCTGGTTTAAGGAGCTTGACGGAATAAGTGATACAAAAACAAACCTTGAATCTGCTGCCGAGGGAGAAAATTACGAGTGGACAGATATGTATGACGGTTTTGCAAAGACTGCGGAGGAGGAAGGCTTTAAGGAACTTGCCCATATGTTCAGGATGGTTGCTGCAATTGAAAAGCATCATGAGGAACGCTACCGTGCCCTTATAAACAATATCGAAATGGCGCAGGTATTTGCAAGAAGTGAGGTTAAGATTTGGGAGTGTAGAAACTGCGGACATATTGTAGTGGGTATGGAGGCTCCCGGTATTTGTCCTGTATGTAAGCATTCACAAGGATATTTTGAAATTAAGGCGGAAAATTATTAGTGATTTCTTTTTGAGAAATTCTATCATTTTGGAATTGCCCATATTCGTTGACATAAGGAAAAACGTGGCTTATACTACAATTGCTGGATTAGCATAATATTTTTGTTATACAGGAGGAAGCATGGATGAAAGAATTTATATATTTAGATAACGCCGCCACAACAAGGGTGGATAAGGAAGTATATGAGGCTATGCATCCGTATTTTGAGGAAAGCTACGGAAATCCTGCCAGTGTATATACATTTGCAGGCGAGATAAATAGTGAGGTTGCCAGGGCACGAAAAACAGTTGCAGATTTCATAGGTGCAACGCCTGAGGAAATATATTTTACAGGTGGCGGAAGTGAGTCTGATAATTGGGCGCTTAAGGGCGTTGCCCTGGCAAATAAATCAAAGGGAAACCATATAATTACATCGAAGATAGAGCATCATGCGATTTTACACACATGTGAGTTCCTTGAGAAAAACGGATATGAAATAACATATGTTGACGTGGACGAAAACGGAGTTGTTAAATTAGATGAGCTTGAGGCTGCAATAAAGCCGGAAACAATACTTATATCCATTATGTTTGCAAACAATGAAATCGGTACGATAGAGCCTGTTAAGGAAATCGGTGAGATAGCAAAAAGACACGGCATCCTTTTCCATACGGATGCAGTTCAGGCATACGGTCATGTACCTATAAATGTTGATGAAATGAATATCGACATGCTTTCCGCAAGCGGACATAAGCTTAATGGACCAAAGGGAATAGGCATAATGTATATTAGAAAAAATGTAAAAATAACACCTCTTATTCACGGCGGTGCACAGGAAAGAAACAGGAGAGCAGGTACCCACAATACACCCGGTATCATAGGTTTTGCAAAAGCTACAGAGCTTGCAGAAAGAAAAATGAGGGAGCGTACAGCCTATGAGACCAAGCTTCGGGAATATCTTATAAGCAGGGTGGAAAATGAAATACCTTACACAAAGGTAAACGGACATAGAACCGAAAGACTTTCAAACAACGCAAACTTTAGTTTCAGGTTTATTGAGGGAGAGTCGCTGCTTATTATGCTTGACCGAAACGGAATATGCGGTTCAAGCGGCTCGGCATGTACTTCGGGTTCGCTGGACCCGTCACATGTGCTTCTTGCAATAGGGCTGCCCCATGAGATAGCCCACGGGTCACTGAGACTTACCCTTTCAGATGAAAACACAAAGGAAGAAATGGATTTTGTTGTTGACAAGCTTAAGGAAATAGTTGAAAGACTTAGAAGCATGTCACCTTTATATGAAGATTTTGTAAAGTCAAATAAGAACTAAGCGGAGGTACGAAAAGATGAGTCAGGTTACTGAATATAGCGAAAAGGTCATGGACCATTTTACAAATCCAAGAAATGTGGGAGAAATAGAAAACCCAAGCGGTGTAGGTACAGTGGGAAATGCAAAATGCGGAGATATAATGAGAATGTATATTGACGTAGATGAAAACGGCATAATAACCGAGGCAAAATTTAAGACCTTTGGCTGCGGAGCTGCTGTTGCCACAAGCAGCATGGCAACGGAACTTGTAAAGGGCAAGACTATACAGGAGGCACTTGAGGTTACAAACAAGGCAGTTATGGAGGCGTTGGGTGGACTTCCTCCTGTAAAGGTTCACTGCTCACTGCTTGCGGAGGAGGCAATACATGCTGCACTGTGGGATTATGCTGAGAAAAATAACATTAAGATAGAAGGCTTAAAGCCTCCTGTAAAGGACATTGACGAGACGGAAGAATTTTATGCAATGGGAGAGGATGCCTAAAGCTTTTTCACTATTCATAATTGGGTTGGTATAAACTGCATTGTAAAATATGGAGGAAGTAATGGATAAGTGGAAAATTCTCGGAATTGATAAAACAAAGGATAAGGAAATAATAAAGGAGGCATACAGAAACAGGCTGGTTTATGTGAATCCCGAGGATGACTCCGAAAATTTTATGAAGCTCAGAGGTGCATATGAGGAAGCCTTACGGGAATCGGAGGCAGACACGGAGAAGGAAGAACCGGCGGAAAAGGATTTGCTTTATGAGATGACAAATCTGTATGCGGATTTTAAGAGAAGAATCGATGTGGAGGAATGGAGGCGTATATTTGACAGGGATGAGTTTGTCGCACTAGATACTTCTGATGCTTCAATGCATATGTTCCTCTCCTTTCTGATGGAGCACAGCTATGTACCGCAGTCCGTGTATCAGCTTATAATGAAAACATTTCATATAGATGAGATAAAGAATGAACTGTCGGAAGAGTATCCCGCAGGCTTTATCGAGCATATATTAAGTAATGCAAAGTACAAGGATGTCATTAACTATGCGCTTTTTGATACGGATTCCGATGATATAGATGAATTTATCCGCATGTATTATAGGCTTGATGCGGCACTTGCAATGTCGGATGTTGAAGAAGAAAAGAAGTATATTGTGTCCATGGAAAAAACAGGAATTAATCATCCGTATTTTGAGATTAGCATGCTTCGTCATGAACTTCACAAGATAAACGGGAAGGTTGACAGTCAGGCGGAAAGAGCAGAGCGGTATGCTGCAAAGCTTGCCGGGATGCAGGAACGGGCGGAGGCAATTCTTGAACAATATAAGGACGAGACATATGTTATGCTCGCCTGTGGTGACTTTGCATTTGCACGGTCGGTTTATGAGGATGCCGGCAGATATTACAAAATGGCATTAGAAGCGGAACCGGATAATTATAATGCAAATGTGAGAATGGGAGATTATTATTATGCGATAGGAGAATATGAAAAGTCCAAAGTCATTTTTGTTGAGCTTTTGGAGCGTAACGGTTATGATGTAGGCGTATATAACCGTATGGCAAGGGCAAATGAGGGACTGATTGAAAAACTGAATGAGGAACTTGCAGAAAAACCGGAGGATAACGACCTGAAAATCCAGTTGGCGTGGTGTTATTACAGAAATAATATATTTCCTGAAGCAATAAAGGTATTAGAGTCATTTATTCCTTCTGACGATGGAAANTGCGAGTATCAGGATTTGCTTGGAAGGAATTACTTATACATAGGGGAATACGAGAAAGCACTNGAGCACTTTTTGTCATGGAAGAATGAGATTGAGACGGCGGCAGCACAGGGCAGTAATGTGGAAGAAATAAAAGAAAAGATGCGGTATTATCGGGTAAACTATTTTATTGCGGACTGTTATATACGGATAAAGCAGTATGATGATGCAAGAAAGTATTTACAGGAGGCNCTGTCCNATGAATCTGACTTTTTTACATATGCGCAGGAGGCAATGTGTCGTTTGGAGTATTTATGTGCAAATTATGACGCATGTATCTTGGCATGTGAGACGCTGCTTGCACGAAAGGAAAACTATGATGCATATATGTATATGGCCAAAAGCTGTGAGAGGCTTGGGGAATACAGTCGTGCCATAGATGCATGTGAGCATGCGATGAAAATCTATCCGTATGGGCCGGCACNATATGCCATCCAGCTTGGAATTTATTGGGATTTTGATTATTATGATGATATGAAACGTGTTATTGCACGATTTGACGGCTTGGAAGTGAAAAGCGACCAGATTGATACCTACCGTGCAAGACTGNTGGCACATGAGGAGNATTATGCTGCGTCTAATGAGCTGNTNCTTCCGNTGTGTAAAAAAAGGGAAACAGACGAGACNGATTTGGAGGAAGATGACTGGTTTGGTCTCTATACGTTGCTCGGAGGCAATTTTGAGGATATGAAGGAGTATGAGAAGGCGTTATATTATTATGCGGAAGCTTTGAAGGAGGCNCCTGAAAACCTGTGGACATTAAACCGTACTGCATCAGTATACCATTTAANTGAAAGGTTTGGTGAGGCAGTTGCCTTCTATGATAAAATTATCGGGTTGACAAAGAATGCGGGATACCGAAAACGTGCGTATTGTGGAAAAGCGGCAAATCTNTCCTGNATGGGGGATTTTGAAAGTGCAAAGCAGGTATATGAAGCATGTGAGGAAGAATTTGGCTTCATTGAATCCTACGTGCTGGATCATGCGGAGCTTCTTGTNAGGATGAATAATCTGCCAGACTGTGCAAGGCTTATGAAACAATGCATTTGTGAGATGGGGTATGCAGACCTTGCGGAAAAATATATGGACAATNTCGCNGGCAGTGACGATGAGGATAGGGAATACAGCGTATCGGAGGAACAGCGTAGCAAAAATGCATCGCTTGTGCAGTCATGCATAGGAAATCTCTGCTGTTTTTATGGGAATGAAGGATACATAGAGGATGCTTATAGAATTTTTAGGATGGCGGTTGAGAAGGATGGAAAGGATTGTCAGATATACAGGTGTATGGGCATGGTTTACTCAGACCATGAAATGTATGNGGACGCAAAGAAGATGTTTGAGAAAGCATTGGAGCTTGACCCGGAAAACGATATTTTTATAAGTGCACTATATCTTTTTGCAGTCAGCAGGACGGACGATGTAACCAAGCCGGAATATCAACATTATATTGATATTGCCACTGCACAGCTTGAGGATATCGACGATACATATATACATTTTAAGAATGCNAAGCAGGCAGAATTTTACCGTGCGATAGGGAAATATGATGAAGCTCTGCTTGCCGTTTGCAGGGCAATTGAAGCAAAAAGTGACCGAATGAGCTGTTTTGCCGGATATCATGAGATGTGGTGCATGAAGGGAGATATTTACAGATGTATGCAGGAGTACGNAAAGGCGATTGAGTGCTACCGGCAGGCACTTCAAATATTTGGGCATCATGCACTATATGAGGAGTACATCAGGAAGTGTGAGGAAAAGCATGGAAAATTACAGTGAAAANACAATTGAAGAAATGCTTACCCGCTTTAAAGACGGTGAGCTTTCAATGGAAGAAATAATGCTTAAGCTTAAAATGGAGCCTTATGTTGATTTGGATTTTGCAAAGCTTGACACCCACAGAAGGATAAGACAGGGAGCGGCAGAGGTTATATATGGAGCAGGAAAGACAAAGGAGCAGATTTCTGCCATTGCGGGGAAGCTNATTGANGCGGGACAGAAAACAGTNCTTATAACAAGGATGAGCGAGGATGNATTTTTATATTTAAAGGACAAATTTAATGNTTTTTATGAAAAGCTTTCCGGTACCTGTATAATAGGTGAGCTTCCAAAGCCATCGGGACACGGAACCATTGCTGTTATAACGGGAGGNACAAGCGACATGNCTGTTGCTGAGGAGGCAGCTCTNACAGCAGAGGCGCTTGGGAATAAGGTCGAACGTATATATGATGTTGGCGTTGCAGGAATACATAGGCTTTTTGCATATCTTGATAAGCTAATGAGCGCCAGCGTTGTTATTGCCATTGCAGGCATGGAGGGGGCACTTGCCAGCGTTGTTGGCGGTCTTGTTTCATGCCCTGTTATTGCCGTGCCTACAAGCGTGGGGTATGGAGCTAATTTTGGAGGACTTTCCGCACTTCTTTCCATGCTTAATTCCTGTGCAAGTGGAGTGAGTGTTGTCAATATTGACAATGGATTTGGNGCAGGCTATCAGGCAAGTATGATAAATCATGTTTGATATGTCNGGTGGCAAAGCCGCCGAGACTCTGATATGTCCCATTTTCTGAAAGTAAACTCGGAATGTGCAGATGTTTAAAGGAGAAATAAAATGAAAATACTATATTTGGATTTAAGTATGGGTGTTGCAGGAGATATGCTTATGGGTGCGCTTGTTTCACTGCTTGACGAGAATGGGCAGCAGGAGTTTNTGANGAAGCTTAATGATGCGGGCATACCCGGTGTAACTGCAAACATTTTTGATGATAAAAAATGTGGTATTGTGGGAAAACATGTNGAANTAAAAATAAACGGAAAAACCGAGGTNACCGAGGATATCCATGAACATGAGCACCACCANGAACACGAACACCACGATGAACATAAACATGAGCATGGACATCACCATGAACACGAGCACCATGATGAACACCATCATGCTTCAATGTCTGATATTACCGACATTATAAACGGCTTAAAGGTCTCAAACAGTGTAAAGCGTGAAATAAAAAACGTGTATAAGCNGCTCGCAAATGCGGAAAGCAAGGTTCATGGAACGGANGTTTGCAGACATACATTTNCANGAGGTAGGAATGATGGATGCCTTGGCGGACATTACNGGCTGTGCCATGCTTTTTGAAATGCTNGACGTGGATGAAATTNCTGCGTCTGCCATAAACACGGGTTATGGACAGGTAAAATGCGCACATGGAATATTGCCGGTTCCCGCACCTGCTACGGCTCTGCTTTTATGTGATATTCCATGCTACAGCGGAAGCATTGAGGGAGAGCTTTGCACACCTACGGGAGCAGCCCTTGTTGGTAATTATGTAAACCAATTTTGCGGTATGCCGTTTATGAAAATAGACAATATAGGCTATGGCACGGGACACAAGGATTTTGCTGCTGCCAATGTTGTAAGGGNTATATTGGGAGAGCCAGCGTCATTGGAGGAGGGCAATAATGAAAAAAATAATGATGAAGATAAAATTGTGGAAATAAACTGTAATCTGGATGATATT
Organism: Lachnospiraceae bacterium; assembly: GCA_014799405.1. GTDB lineage: Bacteria > Bacillota > Clostridia > Lachnospirales > Lachnospiraceae > Coprococcus_C. Next base: position 184 of record JAAVIA010000040.1, on the reverse strand, counting down.
ACAGGAGAGGAAATCGGATATGTAACAGAGCTTCTTATGGAAGGTGGGGCAAAGGATGTTTACACAATTCCGATTATGGCAAAAAAGGGCAGGTCAGGGGTTATACTTGGAGCATTATGTAAACCAGAAGATAGAGAAAGGCTTGCAGAAATTATATTTAAGCATACAACAACAATTGGCATAC
>JAAVIA010000039.1 GCA_014799405.1 Lachnospiraceae bacterium | reverse complement strand
CAATTGGCAGAGCAGCTGACTTGTAATCAGCAGGTTATCAGTTCGATTCTGATCGTCGGCTCTCAGATACGTATGTATCTGTTAAATGGGTGGATTCCCGAGTGGCCAAAGGGGACAGACTGTAAATCTGCTGCAAATTGCTTCGGTGGTTCGAATCCACCTCCGCCCATTTTCTCCATTATGGAGACTGTAATAACATAATATCGCGGGGTGGAGCAGTCTGGAAGCTCGCCGGGCTCATAACCCGAAGGTCACAGGTTCAAATCCTGTCCCCGCTACTATTTATTAAGCACAGCTTAATATTTAAACAAAAGAATAATGAAATTTGCCCAGATAGCTCAGTTGGTAGAGCAGAGGACTGAAAATCCTCGTGTCGCTGGTTCGATTCCGGCTCTGGGCATTTTTTATTTGTTACTTCTGCTAAATAATCTGACACAGCTTTTCAATTATGGAATCTATGTTATTTGCATCTATTCCCGAATAGTTAATAATAATGATGTGCTCATTGTCGTTTACATGGTGATGCATATAATAATCTGACATACAGGAAATAATAAGTCCGTTTGATTTGGCATCCTCTTTCAGCTGTGCATCTGATTTATTGGTATTTATTTTTAAGAGAAAATGAAGTCCTGAGTTTTCTTCAAGAATTGTACAATTAGAATTAAGCGGACTTTTTCGTATCGCATTAAGCAATGCATCTCTAAGCTTCCTATAATAGTTTCTCATTCTGTTTATATGCTTTTCAAAATATCCTTCGCTTATAAATTTTGCAAGGGTTGCCTGTTCAAAGGCTGACACCGTGCATGAATAAAACGAGAGGGTTTCATTATATTTTTTCATAAGCTGTGCAGGCAAAACCATATAGCTTATTCTTATAGTTGAGCTTAAGCTTTTGCTAAAGCTGTTCATATATATAACCTTTTTGTTAGTATCAATGCCAAGAAGGGCAGGTATGGGCTTTCCTACAAGGCGAAATTCACTGTCGTAATCATCCTCTATAATGTAACGGGCTTTATTTTCATTTGCCCACTCTAAAAGCTTATATCGTGTTCCCACTGATGTTACAATTCCCGTGGGAAAGTGATGGGAAGGTGAAATATGCATTATATCAGCGTTGCTTTCCTTTAAAATATCCATATTGATACCTGAGCCGGTTATAGGTATATATGTGCATGCCACTTTATGGCTGTTGTAGATTTTGGATATCTTTTTATATCCGGGATCCTCTAGCCCGTATACAAGCTTACGTCCCATAAGCTGAATAATTATGCTGTAAAGATATTCGGTTCCTGCACCTATTATAATCTGCTCAGGATTCACCTTAAGACCTCTGTAGTCCAGCAGATGCTTTGCTATAGCACAGCGAAGCTCGTATGAGCCCGCACTTGGCAGAGGGCTCATGAGAGAGCTTTTTTCATTTGAAATAACCTCACGAATAAGCTTAGACCAAATTGAAAAAGGGAAATTATCAGCATTTATGTGATTGGCGGTAAGATTTATACCGCCGGCATCTTTAAGCGTGTCATGGTCGTTTATAATGCTGGTATCAAGAGAATTAACCTTAATATCGTCATTAGAGAAATTATGTATAGTATCAGTATTATGAAAATCGGATTTAATGTCAGTATTTGGAAGTAGAGGATTGGAAAAATTTGAAACATAATAACCCTTTTTTGGGATAGAAAAAATGTAACCCTCAGCTAAAAGCTGAGAGTATGCATTTTCAACGGTAATAGTGCTTATACTTAAATTCTTTGCAAAGCTTCTTTTTGATGGGAGCTTCTGCATGGGAGTAAGAGTACCGTTTAGTATGTCGTTTTTAACAGCCTTATACAAATGTTCGTACAAGGTATCATTTCCAATATCTTCAAATGAGTATGTGAGCATTTTAAGTACCTCAGGTAAGATAAATTTTATTGTATTCTGTCTGTACCTGTAAATGTGGTGCTGTCACTTACATTAAATTCGCCATCCTCATAGTGAATGAGAACCTTTTCCTTGTAGTATTCCAACATTACTATATTTCCTTCGTTATCATATACTACGATAACTCCGGGACAACCATATGTGCTAGAAAATGAGGCGCATACCAAGCCAATGGGATTGTACACGGCACCATTGAAATTTAAAAAGTTATCTCCACCCTGATCATTGCTGCCAAGAGATTCCAAAATATCTTTTGCAATAAGGTAGTCACAATAGCTGGCATCATCCGGATCAATTGCATCTCCTCTTTGTACGGATGCCAGGTGATAGTTGGTAACTACACCACAAGGAACTGTGCTGCCATTAGATTTTTTAAATGTTTTTACAAGATTCAAATCCGCATCACCTGCAACCATATTGACATATGCATGCTGACATGCATCGTATATTGCTCTTGCCTCCTCACGCACATTTCCTTCCCTTGCCTTTTGTATGTAATGTATAACTGCCAATCCCACCGCTGAAGAAAGAATAGCCATAATGGCTATTACAATAATAAGCTCAACAAGGGTAAAGCCTTCATTTCCTTTTTGTTTCGTTCTTTTTTTCATAACCCGTCTCCCTGATATTTAAATATATTGATACCAAAGCTAATGAATTAAAGTTCTCTAGATAGATATCAAAATGAATAACTAAATGCTTTAATGTAAATATATATTTATAATACAATATATTTGTTATATATTCAATTTAAAAATTAAACTATTTATAAGAAATATAATATAAGAAATATAAGTCAGCAACAAAAACTTGATTTTTAAATGGGTGTATTGTAGAATGGCATAGCAAGGTATGCAAAATAAAATACTATTGGATGGTAAAAATAATGCTTCGTTTTATTATAAGCCTTTGGGTATCAAAATTATGCCTGCTTTTTTTCAAGCTTACAGGCAGAGAGAAAGACGACAGACCGGGTATTTTAGCACTGCGGTTATGTGATGATTTTATAGACAGGGTAAAAAAACCAAGACTTGTTGTCGCTGTTACGGGAACAAACGGAAAGACAACAATATCCAATCTTGTAAGTGACATTCTTAAGCTTGAGGGCAAGCGGGTTGCTTACAACAATTGGGGTGCAAATTATAAGGCAGGGCAGGCAAGATGTCTTTTGGATGCGGTAAATATATTCAACAGACCGACAAAGGACGCTGCGGTTGTTGAGGTGGACGAGCTTTTATCCTATCAGACTCTTCCGTGGATAAAGCCGGACTATATTATAGTAACTAATATATGCAGGGACTCCATCAGGAGAAATGCACATCAGGAATACATTTTTAACAGCATCAATAAGGGGCTTGCACTTGTCCCTAAGACAAAGCTCATATTAAATGCAGACGACCCTGTAAGCAGCTTTTTGGGTGAGNGCTATGGCGGCACGGGTGAGGAGGATACAAGNCTTCCAAATAAGCGCATTTATTTTTCCATTGCCGACCAAAAGCAGGAGGTTCTNCCTACAAATGTTTCTGATTTTCCCGTATGTCCGAAATGNGGTACAAAGCCTGAATTTCTCTATAAGCACTATAGGGATATCGGAAAATTCAAGTGNCCAAAATGCGGTCTTGCGTCAAAGGAGCCTAAATATATTGGAACNNCAATAGATTANGNGAAGAGGACAATATGTGTAAGCGAGGNAGGTCAGAAGGAAAACNGTTATCCGCTTGTATCCGATACAATATTCAACGCATTTAATNTTGTGGCAATNATAGCACTATTNAGGGAGTTGGGATTAAGCTCGAAAAAGCTTGCAGAAAATATAAGTAAGATTAAAATTCCGGAATCCAGAATGGCATTTGAGGAGTGCGGCGGNATAAAAATAGCAACCTTTACGGCAAAGGGGCAGAATGTATCTGCTGCGTCTACTGTGTTTGGATATATTGCAAAAGAGCCNCAGGACAAGGAGCTGATACTTCTTTTGGATGAGCATTACGGNGACGACAAGGCAATTGAGACGATTACGTGGCTCTATGAAAGCGATTTTGAAAACCTTAATCAGCCAAACATTAAAAAGATAATAGTTGCAGGTCACCGCTATCTTGATTACAGGTTAAGGCTTAAGCTTGCNGGTATACCTGAGGAAAAGGTTGTATGTGTCAGGGATGAAAATACAATACCTGAATATGTGGAGTTTGATGGTATCGATTCGATATATATTCTTCATGATGTTTATACGGTTTCAAAGGCGAAGAATATCAAGGAAAGAATAAAGGAGAGAATGCTAAATAATGAGCGGTAGAAATATTAGAATAGAAGTGCTTTACCCTGAGCTTAGCAATCTTTACGGTGATTACTATAATGCAAAATATCTTGCAAAATGTATTCAGGACTCGGAGATTATATATACTTCAAATGATGCTAAGCCTGCATTTGCTTCAAGAAAGAAGATAGACATAATTTATATGGGTTCAATGTCCGAGAGAAATCAGGAGTTTGCCATAGAGCGTCTTATGCCGTATAAGGATAAGATAAGGGAGCTTATTGAGGATGGAACGACCATACTTGCAACAGGCAATTCCCTTGAGATATTNGGCAATTACATTTTGGATGGGGAAAGGAAAATCNCCTGTCTGGAAGCCCTTGATTTTTATGCAGTGAGACAGATGAACGACAGAAGAAACTGTTTCTTTCTTGGTAAATATAAGGATATGGAAATTGTAGGGCACAAGGGACAGTTTTCATTTTGTGAAGGAAAGCTTGCGGAAGAAAAAAATATTAAGGTTTTAGGCGGTTTTGGGATAAATTTAAAATCAAAGTACGAGGGAATATTTTACAAAAATTTTTATGGCACATATATATTAGGGCCNTTCCTTATACTTAATCCATACTTTGTAAAGTATATATTAAAGAGCTTAGGTGTGGAGGAGAACCTTGTATTTGAAAAAGAAATAATNGACGCATATAATGATAGGCTTGCAAGATTGAAACAGCCGGGAACAGAGTTTTTGATGGGAGCCGAGTAGCATGAGAAAGATAAAATATTTGATAGAACGAATCATTAAAATGGACTATAAGGGATTGTTTTCCACAATAAAAAAGGTTCATAAGAAAAGCGGAAAAAANAGTATATTTCTGTTTTTTGATGTGATTTACTGTGGCTTTAAATACCAGGCAGGCTATATGGATTATGAGCTTTTTAACATGTATGAGCTGAACCGNAATGAGCGTAGGAAAATTCTCACAAGAGGAAAAAATGACGAATATGTGGAAAGACTAAATGACAAAAAGGCACGTGAGGTTTTTAACGAAAAGCAGAAATTCAACGAGCGCTTTAAAGAGTATGTGGGTCGTGACTGGTTTTTTATTAACGGNGAAAATGAGAAGGAATTTGANGAATTTTTAANNGATAAGNATAAGGTNATNATNAAGCCTGTAGACCTTTGCTGTGGCAAGGGTATAGANATTATCCGTCTTGAAGANAAAAATCCAAAGGAGCTTTATGATTTTCTTGTTGAGACAAACAGNCCTCTTGTTGAGGAGGTTTTGGAGCAGAACGATGAAATGTCAAAGCTTTATCCTGACTCCGTAAATACCCTTAGGATTGTCACGGTAGTAAGCGACAAGGGTACGGCTTCCGTTGTGGGAATGTATCTTAGGATGGGTACAGGCGGAAATGAGGTTGATAACTTTAATCATGGCGGTATAAGTGCACCGGTAAACCGCAAGACAGGTATCGTTGAACACAAGGCCAGAAATAAACAAAACGTATACTTTGACAGGCATCCCGATACGGGAACGCCTATTGTGGGATTTCAGATTCCATGTTGGCGGGAGGTGCTTGATTTTGCAAGGAAAATGGCGAAAGAGGTAAAAGAGGTAAGATACGTTGGTTGGGATATATGTATAACAAAGGANGGTCTTGCAGTTGTTGAGGCAAATGATTACCCTGCAAANGATTTGTGCCAGCTTCCAAAAGAAAATATAGGAACTGCAAATATTATTGAAGCAGCACTTGCAAGATGACAAAAAATGCACTACAATATATATGGTATTAAGCTACTGTGGCTCAGTTGGTAGAGCAGCTGATTCGTAATCAGCAGGTCGTCGGTTCGAGTCCGATCAGTAGCTTTTTCTAATTGTCTGAATGTGGAAGGAAAATTTGTTATGGCGAAGAAACAAAGTGCAAGAAAGCCACAGTATAAAGCTTCAAGATGGGACAAGCTCGATAATACGGCTAATTTATTTCCCGTTATTGTAAGTGAGGACGTAAGTAATGTGTACAGGGTTTCCGTAACTCTGAAGGAGGATATTGACGAAAAAATTCTACAGCAGGCTCTTGATCGGGTTCTGCCTTATTTTGATGTATTTCAGACAAAGCTTAAAAAGGGAATGTTCTGGTATTATTTCGAGACAAATAATAAGCCGTCACCAAGGGTACATCAGGAGGACAGATATCCGTGTGCATATATAAACCCATATATAAATAATGATTATCAGTTCAGGGTCACATACTACAAAAAAAGAATAAATCTTGAGGTATTCCATGTGGTTACCGATGGAAACGGAGCCATTATGTTTTTGCGTGAGCTCACATATCAGTATTTGAGATACCGGTATCATGAGCTTGAGATTGTTGAGGGAGATAACCTAAAACCGGAAACCTCTCTTGACAGGGAAGATAGTTACGTTAAAAACTATACCCACAGCGCAAAGAAGGGATATAAGACAGAGCGGGCTTACATTGTAACCGGTGAAAAATTTGCCGCAGGCTGTTTTGGTATAATGCACGGATATATTAATTTGCCACAGCTTAAGGAGGTTTGTAAATCACATGGAGTAACAATAAACCAATATCTCATATCGCTTTTTATTTATTCTGTATATAGGGAATGTCTTAAGTCACAGCCCTGTGATAATCCTATAAGTGTATGTGTTCCCGTCAATTTAAGACCATATTTTGATTCAGATACATTGAAAAATTTTTTTACGGTTGTTTCAGCTGCTTTTAAGGCGGAAAAGGAAAGCTACACTTTTGATGATATTTTGAAGGAGGTTTCGGAAGGACTTAAGGAACAGATAAGTAAGGATAACCTTGAAAATCTGTTTTCCTACAATGTTTCAAATGAAAAGAGCATGATGATAAGGGCTGTTCCACTCTTTATTAAAAACATTGCAATGAAGCTTATATACAAGTCATCGGCAAGGGCAAATACCTCCACGATAACAAATCTTGGGATGATAAAGATGGATGAGGCATACGAGGAATATATTGATAAATTCCACGTTGTCCTTTCCATGTCAAAGGGGCAGAATATAAAGGGCGGTGTATGCACATATAAGGATACGCTTGTGTTTACCTTTAGCTCGGCAGTGAGGGAAACATATATCCAAAAAAGGTTTTTCAGACATTTGGCAGAAGCGGGTATAGAGGTTTCAGTAGAGACGAATGGGGTGTATTATGAGTAAAAAGACATGGAGGCGAAGACGACATGAGTAAATGTAACAGATGCAACATACAGGTCTTGGATAATTCGCATATCTGCCCTATGTGCAATGGTGTGCTTAAGGATGCAGAAAATACGGATTATCGTTCAAAATCGAATATGTATCCCGATGTGATACCTGCAATCAAAAAGCTGAATCTGTTTATAAAAATATTCGTATTTGCTTCGGTGATTATTGAGGTAATACTTATGGTAATAAACAGTCTTACCAATGATGATGTAAAATGGTCGCTTATATGCGGTGTGGCACTTGGATATGCCTGCTTTACGGTTATATATACACTTAGGGCAGACAAAAGTCATAGAAATAAGCTCTTTATGCAGACATTTTTTGCAATACTTATGGTGTATCTTATTGATGTTGTACTTGGATATAACGGATGGTCCGTTGATTATGCCATTCCCTGTATCATTATGTCCATAGATGGTGTTATTCTTATTCTCATGGTTGCAAATAGGCGTCATTGGCAGAACTATCTGTTGCTCCAGATTATGATGTTTATTACCGGCATATTTTTTGTTATACTTGCGGCCTGTGGCGTTATCGCGCATCCTCTGCTTACAATTATTGCAGCGGGAGTGAGTGGAATCGCTTTTCTTTCAAGTATTGTTTTCGGGGATAGGGCGGCAATGAGGGAACTGACCAGAAGATTTAGAATGTAGATTTAATATAGAATGGCTGACGTTCTATGGATAGGGATAAAAATTATGGAAAATAAACTTAGTAAGCGTGCAAAAATAATAAGGGATATGGTATATGAGTTTAATCATAACTCTAAGCTTAAGGATATATTTGTCAATGATACGAGAAGTATCAGTGAGATGGACAAAACCTATAAATATCCTGTATATATTAAGTCAGAGAGGATATCTCTTGATAATTTTGAGATGGAGCTTATATCAAGGGAAGCAGAACCGGATGATAAAACAGACAGACTTGTCATTTTGCAGCTTCACGGAGGCGGATATGTAAATGCATTTAAAAATAATTACAGGATAATGGCAGGCCTTTACAGCGAAGCAGGGGATGGCGCAGATGTTTTAAGCATTGATTACAGGGTGGCTCCGGAAAACCCATATCCTGCTGCCTTTGAGGATGCACTCGAAGCGTACGACTGGCTGCTTGACAGAGGTTATGAAGAAAATAAAATCATACTTGCAGGGGATTCTGCAGGAGGCGGACTTGCTATGGCGGTGTGCCATTATTTAAAGGACGCAGGAAGAAAAATGCCTGCGGGAATTATTGCAATGTCCCCTTGGACTGATGTGGCTGCAACAGGCTCCTCCTACAGGGACAACTATGAGATAGACCCTATTTTCGGACAGAATGAGGACAGCCTTATATACGATAATCCTTACGTTGGTGAAAATGATCCTGAAAATCCATATATATCACCTATGTATGGAGACTTTGCAGACTTTCCGCCTATGCTGATTCAGGTGGGAACACATGAAATGCTTTTAAGTGATTCCGAGACTGTGGCAAAAAAGGCGAAGGAGGCAGGGGTAAAGGTAAAGCTGTCAGTGTATGAAGGGATGTTCCATGTATTTCAGATGGCTGCAAAGCTTATGCCTGAGTCAAAGCAGGCATGGACAGAGGTACAGGGCTTTATTAAATATATAGTATCTGAGGGCAGATAGATTTTTTTGTGCTGTCTTAATGAAATCTTAAGTATTCAAATTGTTTTATCTTAAAAATATTTCTGACATAATAATTCCAAGGAGGTAAGAGGATATGTACAACATACTTGTATGTGATGATGAAAGGGATATTGTGGAGGCTCTTAGCATTTATTTATCCAGCGAGGGTTACGGAGTTGTAAAGGTCTATAATGGAATTGAAGCGGTTGACATAATGAAGGACGAACAAAAAGGAAAAGACATTCAGCTTGTTCTCATGGATGTTATGATGCCGGTTATGGATGGAATAGCAGCAATGGCTAAAATAAGGAGCATTTCAAACATTCCCGTAATATTACTTACGGCAAAGAGTGAGGATACTGACAAAATACTTGGACTTAACATAGGGGCTGACGATTATGTCACAAAACCCTTTAATCCGGTTGAGCTTATAGCACGTGTAAGGGCACAGCTAAGGCGTTATATGCAGCTTGGCGGCGGTGGTAAAACGGAAAATAAAGATAGGCTTGTATATGGCGGAATAGAGCTTGATGACAGGAAAAAGGAAGTAACGGTAGACGGTGAGCCTGTTTCCCTTACACCTACGGAATTTCAAATTTTAAAGCTTCTTATGAACAATCCGGGAAAGGTTTATTCTCCAAAGGATATATACAGGCTTGTTTGGGAGGATGCCCCGATTGGAAATGAAAATACGGTTGCCGTACATATAAGGCACCTTAGAGAAAAAGTTGAGATTAGCCCGTCAGAACCGAAATATTTGAAGGTTGTCTGGGGACAGGGCTATAAATTGGAGGATTGATTTGAATGAATAAATTGAAGAAAAGTGCAGTGGCTAAGCTTATAGCCTGTATTTTAATGTCAGTGTCAATTTTATTTGCTGCGGCTTCTACTGTGCTTCTTTTAGCCATGTTTGATGCATATAGGGGAAAAATGGTTGACACAGAAGCCATGAAGGCAGAAATGAGGGAAGCGGAAATAGAACGGATTGCGAATCAAATGGCGACTGATGTCGTTTACAACTACTACCGTGCATTGGTAGAGGGTGATGAGCATATGATTGATTTGTACAGGGAAAGGTACTCGGAGGATAACTCAAATTTTGCATTTGTTGTTGAACCGGTTGAACCGAATGAGTTTGACCTTCCCGTATTGTCAAATTACGAAGTACAAGGATATCAGTATCATAATTCCTTTGAAATAGGTTTTGAAACCTATCCTGACACAATAAGATTCACATTTCATGTAGGCTATTCTAACACGGGAAGATATTTGCGGACTGAGCCGCTTGTTATACAGTATTCTGTAGATGGAGCCGAAGCATATGATTATAATCCAGATGTAACGGAGGCTCCGGTATATGATGAGCCATGGGGAGTAGAAGCAACAACTCAGGAAGCCGTAAGCTACGAAACCATGCAGATTGAAACTCATGATTTGACGAAAGAATATTGTGAAGACTCTGAGAAGTATTATGCATATTTCCGAGGTATAAAAAGCGATGTTCGTAATGAATTTTGGACGAATACAGAGGATGGAAATCAGGTAGTCGTTCATATTATTGACGCCGGGGTAAATGAAAGAGGTAATTATGTTGTGTCCAACGGGATTCATGCTTATTTAGATGATAATGGACAGTGGAATTATCTTGATATGGATGTTAATTTCTGCAATGAATACAATGCTTTTTTCCAACAGGCAGAGGAAAGATACAGTACGTGGAATGCAGACGAATGGTATGACTCGACAACGAACACATATATTGTTGAATTATCGGGAACAGCCGTATGTGCACTTAATGTAACATCATATGTAAAAAACAGCTTTACGGCACATGATGATTTTTACTATTCCATTATTCTTCGGTATGGGGATACGGTATTGGATTATATTTATGTTATTTTTGGCGTGTCAACCATCCTTACGCTTCTGTTTGGTACATTTCTTGTCGTGGCCGCAGGCTATGGAAAAAAATCAGATGAGCCGTATGCTTCGGAATTTAACAGGGTTCCATATGATATAATACTTGTTGCCATTGCCGCCGTTGCCCTGGGAATACTTGCGATAAATCCTTACTGGGATTCTATCAATATTATATTGATTGCAGTATGGCTGGCACTTACAGTTCCGTTTATATTGCTTATAACCTGTAGCAGAATAAAAACAAAAACACTTGTAAGCAGTACGGTATGCGGCAAAATAATAATGTTTTTATGGAGAGAAGTAGTAAAGCGTTTATTCAGATGGATAAAAAAGGCTTGGAAAAATATATGTAAGATTATAAAAATATTGTGGGACAGCATAGGCTTATATGGCAAATATCTGGGTGTATTTGCGGCAGTGGCGGTTTTGGAGGCTATTGTATGCATGTCAAGTGATACTGAATTTGTTTTTGCGATTCTTTTTATTGAAAAGCTTACATTTGGAGCTATCCTTGTAATTGCCTGCATAAACCTTTCAAAGCTTAAGAAGGCGGGAAATGAAATCGCCAAGGGTAACATGGATTTTGAGGTAGATACAAAGGGAATGCTTGGTGAGTTTAAGGCGCATGGAGAAAATTTAAACAGCATAAGAAACGGAATGGCAAATGCCGTTGAGGAGTCACTTAAGAGCGAGCGCATGAAAACGGAGCTTATTACAAATGTGTCCCACGACATAAAAACACCGCTTACGTCAATCATAAATTATGTTGACCTTTTGGAGAAAGAGAAGCTTGACAATGAGAAGGCAGGCGAATATATAGAGGTTTTGGACAGACAGTCTGCAAGGCTTAAAAAACTCATACAGGATTTAATTGATGCATCCAAGGCTTCTACGGGCAACCTTGATGTGACGCTTGAGAAAACGGATGTCAATGTGGTGATAAATCAGGCACTTGGAGAGTTTCAGGATAAGCTTGCAGCGAGAGATATAAAGACAATAATAAAGAGTGATAAGGAAGAATACTTTGTAATTGCAGATGGAAGGCATTTGTGGAGAGTTATGGAAAACCTTATCAATAATATTGTCAAGTATGCCTTGGAGGGTTCAAGGGTTTACATTGACGTGAAGGAGCAGGATGAGTACATTTCCGTGACCTTCAAAAATATCTCAAAGGAGGAGCTTAACATTTCCGGTGATGAGCTTATGGAACGGTTTGTGCGGGGTGACAGCTCAAGAAATACTGAGGGAAGCGGACTTGGACTCTCCATTGCAAGAAGTCTTATGGAGCTGCAAAAGGGTAAAATGGAAATAATTGTTGACGGAGACTTATTTAAGGTTGTATTATTGTTGATAGTGGGTTAATTTACGAATTATGGGAAATATAAATTCCTATAATATTATCGACAATAAGGAGAACCGTATGGATATATTTAATATCTTATCCATGATAGGAGGACTTGCGCTTTTCCTATATGGAATGCATGTCATGGGAGAGGCTTTGGCAAAGCTTTCCGGAGGCAAGCTTGAAAAGATACTTGAGAAGCTGACATCAAACAGGCTTTCCGCTGTTTTGCTTGGAGCAGGAGTTACTGCCGTTATTCAATCCTCAGGTGCAACTACGGTTATGGTTGTGGGCTTTGTAAACTCGGGTATTATGAAGCTGAATCAGGCTGTAGGGATTATCATGGGCGCCAATATAGGTACTACGGTAACCTCGTGGTTGCTTTCCCTTACGGGTATAGAGGGCGGTAACTTTTTTGTACAGATGCTTAAACCTACCTCTTTTACACCGATACTTGCAGTTATAGGAGCCATATTTGTAGTATTCTGCAAGAGTGACAAGAAGCACAATATAGGAACGATATTCCTTGGCTTTGCAATTCTTATGTATGGTATGAATGCCATGAGTGCGGCAGTTGAGCCTCTTAAGGATGTTCCTGAGTTTACAAGCATACTTACAAAGTTTGCAAATCCTGTTTTGGGACTTATTTTAGGATTTGTTCTTACAACCATTATGCAGTCCTCCTCAGTTTCCGTCGGTATTTTGCAGGCACTCTGTTCTACGGGTGCCGTGTCCTATGCACTTGCAATACCTATTATTATGGGTCAGAATATCGGAAGCTGTACAACGGCAATGCTTTCAAGCGTAGGCACAAACAAGGATGCAAAAAGGGCGGCAGCAGTACATTTTTACTTTAACATACTTGGTACAGCCATTTTTATGATAGGCTTTTACGCCTCAAATGCATTTTTGGATTACGCATTTTTGGATTATGCGGCTAATCCGGCAGGTATAGCGGTAGTTCATTCACTGTTTAATATTGGAGCAACCATACTTCTCTTTCCGTTTGCAGGCTTTCTTGAGTATCTTGCGGTTAAGACTATCAGGGATAGCGGAGATGAGGATGAGAAAAGGCAGGACAGTGTGCTTCAGCTTTTGGATCCTGTTTTCCTTGAGCGGCCTGCATTTGCAGTTGCACAGGCAAGAAAGGTTGCAATTTATATGGCACACATATCAAGGGAAAGCGTGTTACAGGCAGTTTCCCTTATTGGTGACTACAATGAGGAAAAGGGACAGAAGGTTCGCGATATAGAGGATAAGGTAGATAAATTTGAGGACCAGCTGGGCACATATTTACTCCGTCTCAGCAGTAAGGATTTGTCCAAGGAGGACAGTCATATGACCTCGGTGCTTCTTCATACAATCGGAGATATTGAGCGTATATCGGACCTTGCAGTTAATATACTTCTTGGCGTGGAGCAGATGCATGAAAAGGAGCAGAGCTTTTCTAAAAAGGCTATGGAAGAGCTTGCAGTATACGGCAAGGCGCTCAGTGATGTTCTTGATATGACGGTTAATGCCTTGGAAAATAATGACCTTGAAATGGCTGCACTTGTACAGCCTCTTGAGGACCTTATTGATGACATGAACAAGGAGCTTAAGAAGAGACATGTAAAAAGACTTAGAAAGGGCAAATGTACAATTGAGCTTGGACTTAGTCTTTCAGATATAACGGATACCTACGAGCGTATATCCGACCACTGCTCAAATATTGCAGTGTGTATCATTCAGGTTGAGGAGGATGATATGGACACTCACGGATACCGCAAGGAGGTTAAGGATGATGCGGCATGGTTTGAGAGACAGTATGCGGTATTTGAACAAAAGTATATGTTGCCGCAAAAGGCAGCCGATAAATAAATGAAATTATAAGTTGGGAACCGTCATGCTAAGGCTTTAGTGCGACGGTATCCGACTTTTTATTTCTTTATAGGAAAGAAGGGGGATATGCAATGGGTGAAAACACAAATATGATTAAGCCGCCTGTGGAGGTGGCATACAGGGAGGAATTAGAGGCACTTATTAATACGGATACGGCAAAGAAGCCCATGAATTGGAAAATGTCACCTCAGGCAGTAAGGACATTTATACTTGGAGGAGATAAGCCGGTAGTTTATAACGGAAAGGAATATTACATAAGGAAAAAATATCTTGGAAACGACACTCTTGTTGAACGATGCATTGTTACACTTGCAGGAAACCGAGGACTTATGCTTGTGGGAGAGCCCGGAACTGCAAAAACAATGCTGTCGGAGCTTTTGTCAGCGGCAATAAGCGGAACAAGCACAAACACAATTCAGGGAACCGCAGGAACAACGGAGGATATGATGAAATATTCATGGAATTATGCGTTGCTGCTTGAAAAGGGACCTGTCCGTGAGGCGCTTGTGCCGGCACCCTTATATATAGGCATGAGTCAGGGGATTATTACAAGATTTGAGGAAATTACAAGAACACCTGCGGAGATACAGGACAGCCTTATAAGCATATTGAGCGATAAGGTTTTAAATGTGCCGGAGCTTAACGAGGATGGCTTTGTATTTGCAAAGCAGGGCTTTAATGTAATCGGTACGGCAAACACAAGGGATAAGGGTGTTAATGAGATGAGCAGCGCCCTGAAGCGAAGATTTAATTTTGAGACGGTTTTCCCTATAAGGGAGGCTGCATTGGAAAAACAGATTATCATAAACGAGGTAGAAAAGCTTGCAGGAGAAAATGGTATAGAGCTAAGCCCTGATGAGAAGGTGGCGGAGCTTCTGGCATCAACATACCATGAGCTTAGGGAAGGTGTTTCCTCCATGGGTCATCAGATTGATAAGCCAAGTGCCGTTATGAGCACAGCGGAGGCTGTTTCGGTATATTATCAGAGCATGATGTCAGCATATTATTACGGGGACGGAACAATAAGCATGGATATGCTTGTGCAAAATCTTGTGGGCGCAATTGTAAAAGAAAACAGGGATGACTTGGAGAAGGTAAAGGGATACTTTAACACTGTCGTAAAGGACAAGAGCAACAAAGAGGGTGGACTATGGAGCAGATATTACGAGGCGAGACGCTGGCTGAAATAGAGAAAGAGGCGGAGGATATTTTAAACGGCGCGCGGTTTGAGGAAATATACAAGCAGGCATTTTCCATGAAAAATCAGGTGGTTTATTTTCCTGTAAGACACCATAGCACAGCCTGCTCCTATCATCTTATGTCCGTAATTGAAGAATATAAGCCTGACTGCATTTTGATAGAGGGACCTGAGGGCGCAAATGAGATGCTTCCCCTTATGGCGGATAATGATACNCAGGCACCCTTTGCAGTTTATTATTCNTACAAGGATAGTAGTGGAGCAGTAAGCAAGGAGAAGAAGGNGTACAAATGCTACTACCCCTTTCTTGATTATTCCCCTGAGCTTGTTGCCGTAAGGGTCGGCAGTAATANGAATGTACATACTGCCTTTTTTGATTTACCCTATGGGGAGATTCTTGCAGCCTCCGAGGAAAACAGGGGACTTCGCAAAANNGAAGAAAAAAATAATTANAATGACGATTACTATTTGTCCGAAAGCTTATTTATGAAAAGNCTTGTGGAAAAATCNGGCTTCAGAAGCTTNGATGAGCTTTGGGAAAAATATTTTGAGATAGANGGAATGCTTCAAAGCGATGANGAATTTGTCCGCAATATGCTTTATTACTGTGTGCTGTCCAGACTTACCTCAAGGGAACNTGACCTTAAGGAGGAGGGNTGTATGGCAAGGGAAGCATATATGAGAAAAAACATTGAACAGGCAAGGAAAGGCTTTAGTAAAATCCTTGTAGTGACAGGGGGCTTTCACACNTACGGGCTTTTATANGGAAATGAGNAATACAGTCTGCACAATATACCAAAGGATAATCAGGCAGTTTATCTTATGTCATATTCCATGGAGGCGGCAGANGCATTAAACGGATATGCAAGCGGTATGCCNTATCCTGCCTTTTATCAGGAAATATGGGAGGGNNTTTTAGAAAANGAAAAAACNCCGGAGCAGGTGTATGAGGATACGGTGCTGAAATTTCTTGTGTCTACGGGAAAGGCTGTCAGAAGAAAGGAGGGNTATCCTTCCACCTATGATGAGATATGCGCCTTTCATATGGCAGGAGGGCTTTCAAGACTTAGGGGTAAGCCTTGTATGGGAGTATATGAGCTAAGGGACAGCGTTTTATCCTCCTATGTTAAGGGCGAATATACAATGGCAACTGATTTGCCGATGAGAACCCTTGNCAAAGAACTTACGGGAAAGCAGATAGGAAAGCTCTGCAAAAATGCNAAGGTACCNCCGTTGGTTCAGGATTTCGAGGAGGCATGCCGAAAATACAGGCTTAAAATCGGAAGCACAATTAAGACGGAGCTTACACTTAATGTATTTTCCTCCGAGAGACACAGACAGATTAGTGAGTTTTTTTATCAGATGGATTATCTTAACACAGGCTTTGTAAAGCTTGTAAAGGGNCCGAATTTAAGGACGAGAAGGGACCGGAANCTGATAAGGGAAATATGGAGCTATAAGTGGAGCACGCAGGTTATTGCGGCACTTATTGATGCATCTGTTTACGGAGGCACGCTGCCTGAAGCTGCCATTAGCAGAATAAAATCGGAGCTTAGGGAAAACACAAGCAGTCAGGCTGCCTCGGAGCTTTTAATAAGGATATTTGAGATGGGGCTTAAAAGTCAGCTTGGGGATGCATTTATCAGAATGGAAAAGCTCATATCGGAGGATGGCGATTTCTTTTCCCTTGTAAAGACATTTTCAAACCTTATTATGCTTGAGGAGCTAAGCACACTTTACCGAAGCGAGCTTAATGTGACAGAGCTTCTTAAGTCAGTGTACAGAAAAATAATGACATCGCTTCCTCATATGGCAAGCATAAAGGAGGAAAATGTGCCTGAAACTATGACGGCACTTAAGACGTTATTTACAATATTAAACAGACCATGCTACAGAGAGGACAGGCAGGTGTTTCAGGAAACACTTTATGACCTGCTTGAACGGGAGAACTTAAATCCAAGCCTTGAAGGCTGCGCTATGGGTATTTTGTATGGGTTAGGCTGCCTGAGTGCCGAACATATAGGTAAAAAATGTGCAGGCTACATGTCAGGTACTAAGGAGAAGCAGAAGTCCCTTGCAAATGTATTTCACGGATTATTTTTTACTGCAAGGGATTTGCTGTTTTCAAGTGACGATTACATAAAAATAATAGATGATTTTATTGCGGGAACGGATGACGGGGACTTTATGCAGGTGCTCCCAGGCTTTCGTCTTGCATTCAGTTATTTTACACCGGTGGAAATCGATAAAATAAGCGAGAGAGTAGCCTCCTTATATAAAATAGAGCAGAGGGCTTTTGAAGACCTTAAAAATGTAACGCCTGAGGAAAGCCATTATGGAAAAGAGCTTGAGGAATATGTTTTGGAAAGGATGAAGGAGTATGGACGGTAAAACGGATATTGAACAGCTTAATAAATGGCGGCTTATACTNGGCAAATATTCCTCGGAGCAGCTTCCCTTCGNTGACGATGGAACAGGCATACGGTATGTGGANCTTGANGATGTGTTGGATTTTCTATATTCCAGAGAGTATGGCGAGGAGGANGGAGTAAGACAGCAGACAGGNGGAAGCGGAGGAAGCAGTTTTACAGTGTCCGAGTGGATTAACAAAATCCGGGGGCTNTTTCCTAAGGAAACGNTTGAGATTATGGAAAANCAGGCGCTTGACAGGTATGGAATGACGGAACTTTTAACCGACAAGGACGTGTTGGCAAGGCTTGAGCCAAATCAGGAGCTTTTAAAGACTATATTGCAGCTTAAGGGCAGCATGAATCAGGATGTGCTTGCGGAGGCAAAGAAGATAATACGTCACGTTGTTGACGACCTGACAAAGAAATTGGAGCAGGATATACGTCAGTCAATTATTGGGCGTGTAGACAGAAACAGGACAAGTCCTGTAAAATNCTCAAGAAATNTTGACATAAAAAAAACAATTGCAAAAAATTTAAAGAACTATGACAGGGAAAATNANCGGCTTGTCCTTGAAAGGGTCTATTTCAACGCTAGAGTGAAAAAATACAATACATGGCGTGTTATTATAGCNGTGGATGAGAGTGGCTCAATGATGGACTCNGTTATTCACAGNGCCGTNATGGCAGGAATATTTGCAGCCCTTCCCATGCTTGATACTAAACTTGTNATATTTGATACAAATGTGGTGGATTTAAGCGGATATGTGGATGACCCGGTGGAAACCTTAATGTCCGTACAGCTTGGNGGNGGAACGGACATAGGAAAGGCTGTTGGCTATTGTGACACGCTGATTGACAATCCTGACAGAACAATCGTTGTTTTAATAACCGATTTGTATGAGGGNGGAAACGTTGGAAACCTTTACGCTGCCACCCGTGGCATTATTGAGGCGGGAAGCAAAATGATTGTACTTACTGCGCTTGATATGAATGCAAATCCAAATTANAACAGAAACGTAGCTGCNGATATGGTGCGCCTTGGAGCGAATGTGGCGGCAATGACACCGAATCAGCTTGCAGAGTGGGTGGCAGATATTGTGAAAGGATAGACATTTGTATATGGATGAAATATATCAGATGCTCAGTCAGGTAGATGACGATTATCTTATTGGGCTTTCAAACAAGGGAATAGTGAAAAGAGCTTATAAGGATTTGGAAAATGCCGCCGTAAGCATTGAAAATGGGGCTGAAGCTGTAAGCGGTACGACTAAGGAGCTTATCGTCTTGGTTGACGATGTGACATGCAGGCTTACCCTGCCCATAGGGGAAAGCACATGTACATGTCCCTCAAGGAGTATGTGTAAGCANATTGTTATGGCGGTGCTTTTCGCTAAGGAAAAANTTGCNGGNGAANCACCTGATAAATNTGAGGCGGATGAAAATCCACGGCCTGAAAATCCACAGCCTGAAAAGAAACCGGCAGATTTTACGGAGNTGCTTGAATATCCTCTAAGCACCATAAAAAAACAGCTTGGCATAAGTAAGTTAAAAACAATATATGAGCATATNGCTATGGAAAATAAAGNGTCNATAGAGGAAAGCTCTATTGTNACCGTNNNNCTTGNNGATGAGGNAATGACGGTAAAGCTTCTCGTTCCCATTGAGTATTCCACCTGCTCATGCCACAAAAAGGAGCTNTGTGTACANAAGGGTGAGGCAATTATCCGTTATCAGCTTTCCAAAGAAAAAATTACCATAGACGATATCGCTGAAATNATTGCAAATCAGGANGAACAGGGCTTTGATNATGAGGCGGCTTCTTTGCTTGCAGACAAAATAATGGACATGCTTGGAGAAATTATTTCAACGGGACTTGCAAGAATTTCGCCTGAGCATATGGACAGCTGTGAGAGGTTTGCTATTATGTGCCACAACCTGCGCCTTGCAGAGCCTGAAAAGAAATTCAGAGGCTTGTCGGAGCAGCTTAAGCTTTATTTTAACAGGCATGCTTCCTTTAGGGTGGAAAGACTGTTACGTGACATCACCTATCTTTATGGAGATGTGCAGCGCATTTCAAAAATGGATGGTAAGGCTTTGTCTGAGATTGCAGGAAAGCTTCGGACAGAGTATGCTGCCTCAAAGCCGTTAAATCTCATTGGAATGGGATACAGGTATTTTAAATCAGAGTCAGGCTATGAGGGGATAACAGTATATTTTATTGAGGAAAGTACAGGCAGATTTTATACATACACAAATGCAAGACCAATGTACTACGAAAAAAAACGAACAGCAAAAATGACCGAGAAGGAGACGGCTCCGTGGGGACTATCCTTTAGTCTGGAGCAGCTTGCACAGTCACGCATACATTTATCAAAATGTAAGGTGAATGATGAGGGCAGGATTTCTTCCTCTCAGGAAACAGTTGCAGAGTATTTGGGTGTCAGAACATTTGATGCCGAAGGCATAAGAAAAAACAGCTTTTATGATTTTGGCGATATGTTTCAGAAGAAATTTTCTCCTGACTGGGAGAAGTACATGGAGGAACGGCTTGTGCTTGTATATCCTGAAGCTATAGAGGACGCTTTTTTTGATAACATAAGGCAGCAGTTTTTCATGCTCCTTAAGGATGGTAACGGAAAATATCTTAAGGTGCGGATTGCATACAGTGCAGAGGAAAGCTATAATATAAAATATTTGGAGCGCATATATAAACATATAAGCGACGGCAAAAGCAAGCCTGCCTGCTTTTTGGGCACAGTGTACATAAGTGATGGCGAACTTATGCTGTACCCCATTGAGTATTATGAGGATATAACAAAGGAAAAGATGGTAGGGAAAGCTGGTCGGGACAGAAAAAAACATGCGGATACGATAGGGGCAGATGATAAATCTGTCGCTTATGGAACATCATTTTTTAAGGGCATACGGGAGCAGCTTGATAATTGCGGGAATCTTATGACCCACGTTTTCCAAAGCGGAATGCAGGCTGTTTCGGGTCAAACCATAAGTGACATAAAGCAAAATGCCGTAACGTCAATGCAGTATGGAATGGAGAAGCTGTCACATATGCTGAATGACCTGGCATCTGAAATGGAGAACATGAAGCACAGTATGAATTTTTCTAACAATAAAGAGCTTGTGTCGGCATTTGTTGGTGTGAATATTTACATTGCCGAGGCAGTATCTAAGGTTAAATATGATGAGATTGCGGAAGTCATTATTTTCAAAACCTAGTTGTATAATATAGACAAATCACCGCAGGGCACGCTTGCGCTACTTGTCGCTCGTAACGGTCTATATTGTATAACCAGGTTTTAGACATAATTGAAAGGAGAAGTATGAAATGAAGAACGCCAAGGAAATGCAAATGGAAAAAATAATTGCCGTACTTGAAAAAGCGGGGGTAAATTCA
This sequence comes from Lachnospiraceae bacterium, assembly GCA_014799405.1. Lineage (GTDB taxonomy): Bacteria > Bacillota > Clostridia > Lachnospirales > Lachnospiraceae > Coprococcus_C. Next base: position 69,384 of record JAAVIA010000039.1, on the reverse strand, counting down.
AGCCGGATTTCACTTGCGGAAAGCTATCTTTTGGGGGAAAACGAGCTGCCTGATTTCGGCATAGGGCAAAAATTGGATGCAGCAGCAGTGGATTATAAGATGAGAGACGGCATAACAAAAATATGTATAAAATATTTAAAAGCGAACCGATATGATGAGTTTTTAAGACTTTTTCATGTAGTTTTTGAATTGTTTTATAATGCGAATCGTATGATACCGCTCTATGAGTTTCGTGAGGCGATAAAGGCTGATGAGAATTTTAAGAACATGCTGCCGAAAGAAAAGATTATTGTGATGTTAGCTGAGGCGTATGAGAGCTACAGCATCTATCATGCGAATTTTATTGAATTATGGAATATGTCAGGGGAAAGCCACCAGGTACTTAAAAATTCCCTTGCGCTTTGTCAAAGGAACAGTAGCAAAGGAATGCTCTCTATTTACTGTACATATTTTATGTTTCTTGAGAAAACAACAGGGGCTGAAAACAAAAGTAAGCCGGCAGGTAAAAACTGGGGCATTTTAGGCGGTCTGTCTAAGGTGTTCGGTGCTAAGGAAAATAAAGAGGCAGGAAAAGCGGAGACAGACAATTTTACGGAAGAGGAGGCAGATCTTTTTAAGAAATATGAGTCATTGATTGTGAGAAACTGCGGACTTGTATTTTACAACATGCCTGAGGATAGCAGAAAAAGAGTTGTGGAATATGTAAAAAACGGTAGGGATGGTGAGGATATACCGGATGACATTAAGGCACTTGCAGGAAAATACAGTATGTACGGAAATTCCTCCATAAATCAGACACCGAGGCTTCTGATAGGAAATTGCATCAATAACACCAGATATTCGGTATGCTTTAGAAACTTTATAAGACTTTGTCTGTATGGAAACAATATCTCAAATACATTGGATATAATGATAGCTACCTCCAAGAAATTTTCAGATGTTGACGGCGATAAGGTGCGTGAACTTGTATTAATGTGGAGGAAGAATTTTTCACCCGATACTGTAAAGCTTATATGTTGGTGCGCACGAGGAGGAGAATATTATAATAAGACTTTGCTGTGGTTTGCAGATGAGGAGACTGATGCATACAGGGAGGCAATCGATACCTCATCGGCAGAGATATGCGGAAGGCTGTCTGAGCTTATAAAGCAGGAGAGAAAATCGCTCTATCAAAAGCATTATAAATCAGACACAAAAAAGGAAAATATGCAGAGAGATATTGCAGAGAAATTTGTAGCCCAAATTGATGATAACAACAAGAATGCTGTCATAAATTATCTCTTGACGGGGGACAGCCTTGAAAATTTGTACAATATTGAAAAGTCTCTTATGTCTCCAAGTGTTTCTTATGCTGCCAACGATGTGATAAAAGTTTTTAACAATTATATTTCTATGCTTGGAAAGGATAATTTCAGTAAAAGATGCGTTGTATTTCTGGGCTTTCGGGGATTTTACAATTCGATGGTGAGATTTTTTAGTAAGGACGGCTGGAGAGACCATAAGCCTGAGAAGGAAAAGGAGCTGTTTTGCGACTTTAATGATATGGGATTATCGATTGCAAAGCAGTGGCAGATAGGCTGTGGGATAACACAGACAATATACTTAGACCAGCTAAAGGATGATCATAAGGAGACTTTAAAGGACATCTTTTCCGATTATGTTAATGCACACTCAGATGAATGTGTCACTGCGTTCGCCGCATCGGATGCAGACGGAAGGGCGCTTGCAGTAGATATACTGGGCAGAAAAGATGATGTGTATAAAAAAGAAATTTTTGAATATTTCGGCGACGGCTCAAAGGCTGTTAAGGAGGCAATGGTAAAGCTTTTTAAGGAAAAAAAGGATTGGATGCCTGATGTGCTTGAAAAGCTTGGCTCAAAGAAGGCTGCCGAACGAGAGCTTGCCGTGGCAATAATAGGTCAATGTGGCGGCTATACGGAGGAGCTTAGAAAGGCATTAGAGACTGAAAAGAGCAGCAAGGTTGTAGGAGCCATACGTGACGTTCTCGGTGAGGGAGATAAGCAGCGTCCGCAGGGCGAGGCAGGTGTGGAAAGCTATGTCAAGGAGCTTCACAAGGGAGGTAAGAAAAGAGCGTTGGCTTGGGCTTACGAAACACCTTTTACGGAGGTTCATATGCTTGCGGATGAAGGAAAATACGGTGACACCGCAACCGAGGAATATATGCAGGCGATACTTCTTGCATACTCCTCCATGCCTGTACCCGGTGTAAACAAGGACGTTCTTATGCTTACGGAAAAATTGAACAAACTTGAGCTTGCAGAGTATGTAACGGAGCTGTTTGACAAATGGCTTCAGGGAGGCGCAGAGGCAAAGAAAAAATGGGTGCTTTATGCGGCAGGCATACATGGCGGTGTGCAGATTGTGCAGATAATGAAGCATAACATTGACGAATGGGCTAAAAACTCAAGAGGAGCGATAGCTGCGGAGGCTGTAAAAGCACTTGCACTAAACGACAGCCCTACTGCGCTTCTTATTGTGGATGGAATATCAAGAAAATATAAATACAGGCAGGTAAAGACGGCTGCCGCAGATGCACTTAAGTTTGCCGCAGAGCAGCTTGGGCTTTCCACGGAGGAGCTTGCCGACAGGATTGTGCCTGACCTTGGCTTTGATGAAAACCATGAGCGTATTTTTGATTACGGTGAGCGTAAATTTAAAGTTTACATAACACCTGCCTTGGAGATTGAGATATATGATGAAAATAATAAAAAGCTTAAAAATATTCCTGCACCGGGAAAGAAGGATAATGAGGCTTTAGCTGCGGAGGCGTATGCAGAGTTTAAGCAGATGAAGAAGCAGATGAAAACTACTGTTGCAAATCAGAAGCAGAGGCTTGAGGCTGCACTTTCCACCGAGAGAAAATGGACTGTGGAAAGGTGGAATGCGCTGTTTGTAAAAAATCCGATTATGCATCAGTTTGCAATAAGCCTTATATGGGGTATATATGAGGAGGGTAAGCTTTCGGCAACCTTCCGATATATGGAGGACGGCAGCTTTAACACTGAGGAAGAGGAGGAAATTTCGCTTCCTGAGGAGGGACTTATCGGACTTATCCATCCTATAGAACTTGACGATGATACAAGGGCAAAGTGGGAGGAGCAGCTTTCCGATTACGAAATAATCCAGTCTATTGAACAGCTTAAACGGCCGATGTACCTTATGACGGATAAGGAAAAGAACGAGAAAACCTTAGACCGTTTCGGCGGAATGCTTTTAAGCGGCATATCCCTCTCAAGCAAGCTTCAGTCCTTGGGATGGTACAAAGGGCAGGCCGAGGATGCAGGAATGTATTATTATTTCTACAGGGAGGATGCAGACGCAGGAATAAAGGCAGTGCTGCATTTTTCTGGGGCATTTATTGCTGACGGATACATGGTGTCTGAAGACGAGGAGGTAACTGTTTACGATTTGGAATTTTTCAGAAAGGGTGACGAAAATATCGTCATTTACAGCGGAAGAAATAAAGAAAAGAAGGGGCTTGCCATGAAGGAGCTTTCCCCAAAATATTTCAGTGAGATTGTGTATCAGATGACAAAGGCAACCGCCGCAAGTGAAGAAACAAACAATAATTGGAAGTCTGAGAGAGATTAAAATAAGTGAGGATGTCGTACTAAGGAATGGGCTGGCCAGGGGAACACCGCAGAAGAGCTCATTTCTTAATGCGGCATCTTTTTTTTAATCAAAAATTTGTTCACAGTTTAAACATTCTTTTTTCGCATTTTGGTTAAAGTTTACTCCTATAATAGTCGTATTAAAACTTGATATGTGGCATCGGCGCAATGAACAGAGAATGTTAGGAGTATTACATATGAATTATCAAAATTTTTTCAAGAGATATGAAATTAAATATCTTATTACAGAAAAACAGAAAGAAAAGCTTGTAAATGCCATGGAGTCTTATATGAGGCTTGATGATTACGGAAGGACAACAATAAGAAATCTTTATATGGATACGGACAGCTTCCTGCTGGGAAGACGTTCCATAGAAAAGCCTTGCTATAAGGAAAAGCTAAGGATAAGAAGTTATAAAAAGCCTGAAAATGAGGATGATGTTTTTGTTGAGCTAAAGAAAAAGTTTGACAGTGTTGTATATAAAAGGCGCATCGAAATGAAAAAGTTTCAGGCGGACAGATGGATTGATGAGGGAAACAGCATACTTGAGCAAAAACTTAGCAGCAAGGAAAGCTGCCATGAGCAAAAAACATGGGGTATCGATACCATAAGTGCACAGATTTGCAAGGAAATAGATTATTTTACCGGATATTATGAAAACCTTCATCCCGTAGTATTTTTAGCATATGACAGGGAGGCTTATTATGCACTGGATGGCGGTGATTTCAGGGTTACATTTGATGAAAATATTTTGGCAAGAGATGATGAGCTTAGACTGGACGGTGATATAGGTGGAATGAAGCTTTTGGATGAGGGATACTCACTTATGGAGCTTAAAACGGGAGGGGCCATTCCGCTATGGATGACAAGGCTTCTCACAAATGAGAAAATTTATCCAACCTCATTTTCAAAATATGGAACATATTATCAAAAAACCATATGTAAAAATGGGATGGTCAGTCTTGCTAAAGCGGCAGTAGGCAGTTTAAAGGAAGCAATATGTATTAACGGAGGTATTAAAAAATATGCGTAACATTTTTGAAAGTATTTTTGATTCGTATGTAACAACAAACACAATTGAGGTAAAGGATTTTCTGATATGCCTGTTTGCTGCACTTCTTGTGGGACTTATCCTTGCTTTTATGTATACATACAAAAAAATATACACGAAAAGCTTTATTTTTACGCTGGCGTTGCTGCCTGCGGTTGTATGTGTTGTCATTATGATGGTAAACGGAAATGTGGGTGCAGGAGTTGCAGTAGCCGGAGCCTTCAGCCTCGTACGCTTTCGTTCCGCACCGGGAACTGCGGAGGAGATAGGAATGATTTTTCTTGCCATGGGAGCAGGTCTTATGCTCGGCATGGGATATGTGGGTTACGCATTTTTGTTTACCCTTGTCTTAGGCTTGGTAAGTATGATTTACAGTGCCTTTGACTTTGGCACGGGAAAAAAGAATGCAAAAAGGAAAACATTAAGAATTACAATTCCTGAGGATTTGGATTATACGGATGTATTTTCGGATGTGCTTTCAGACTTTACATCAGAGTGGGAGCTTGTAAATGTTAAGACGACAAATATGGGAAGTCTTTTCAAGCTCACATATAATTTGACGTTAAAGGATATCGGACGGGAAAAGGAAATGATAGACCTTTTAAGATGCAGGAACGGTAATCTTGAGATTGCAATGTCAAGACAGGAAAGTTTAATTGCGGAGTTGTAGATTATTTCATATATGGCGAAGAAAAACCTTAAATGGGGCGACGTTCCAAAGATTGGAGGGAAATTATGAAAAGGATTAAATATATTGTTTTTTTATGCCTTCTTACGGCATTTTTAACTGCATGTACTGATAAGTCAGATAAAAGTGCATCGGATAATAATGATAACAAAAATCCTCAGGAAACTATGAATAGTATTGGTAATGACAGTGTAAACGGCAAATTTAATAATCAAAATATGGACAGCACTGCTTCATTGCTTGACACATCCGATATGTTTACGGACAGAGACTTAAATCCTGCCTATAACAAGGCGGAGGAAATAGTTTTGTCTGACAGCGGAAGCACAAGCACATCAAAAAATGTATCTGTGGAGGGAAGCACAATAACAATAAATAAGGAGGGTATTTATCATATTACAGGATTATTGTCTGACGGAATGATAATAGTTGACAGTGACAAAACTGAGAAAATCCAGCTTGTATTGGACGGAGTAACGATACATAGTGATTCCTCTGCTCCAATCTATGTCCGTCAGGCGGACAAGGTATTTGTAACTCTTGCTGAGGGAAGCGTGAACGAGCTTAGCTGCGGAGAAAGCTATGTGGCTATCGATGACAACAACATAGATGCGGTTATATTTTCAAAGGATGACCTTACCCTTAACGGAAGTGGAGCATTGAATATAACATCACCTGTGGGACATGGAATTGTATCAAAGGACGACCTTGTCATAACAGGGGGAGATTATCATATAACGGCAAAGCAACATGGGCTTGCTGCAAATGACAGCGTCAGAATTGCCGACGGAGCATATGAGATAAATGTGGAGGAGGACGGAATCCATGCGGACGATTCCGACGATAGCTCCACAGGCTTTGTATATATTGAGAACGGAATACTTAACATAAATGCAGGTGACGACGGAATACATGGCACTACAAACGTTAAGGTGGCTGGCGGAAGCATTGACATACCAACGAGCTATGAGGGCATTGAGGCAAGGGGTGTAGAGATAGCAGGAGGAGACATAAATGTTGTCTCAAGTGATGACGGATTAAACGCTGCCGGTGCATCCACGGAAGGCGGTGGATTTTTTGACACAGACAGTGGTGCGGCAATAATTATATCAGGGGGAAGCCTAAACGTAAATGCGGAAGGCGACGGCATAGACAGCAACGGAACCGTTGAAATATCAGGAGGTACGATTTATGTGGCAGGCCCCGTAAGTGACGGTGATAGTGCTCTGGATTATGGAACAACGGCAAAGGTAACCGGTGGAACAGTTGTAATGTATGGTTCATCGGGAATGGCAGAAAATTTCACTGAGGCTGAGCAGGGAACCATGATGGTATCAGTGGGTACGCAGCAGGCAGGAACAGATATATATATTAAGGATGCAGACGGAAAGGAAATTATTTCGCTTACAACGGAGAAAAAATACAGCTCGGTTATAATAAGTTCGCCTGACATAAAGGTGGGTAACACATATACACTTACTGCAGGAACCTACAGTAAGGATATAACAATGGACAGTCTGCTTGTAGGTGCGTCGGGCATGGGCGGCGGTATGATGCCGGGACACGGAGGCGGAGACGGAGATGGTATGATGCCGGGGCACGGACATGGAGACGGTGGAAAGTTTGACGGAGATATGCCACAAAAGCCTGATAATGGGATGAACGGACAACCGGATAGTAAAAATTAATTTGACAACTTTCCTTGTCATGTGTATAATCACAATGACAAGGAAAGTTGTCATTTTTTATTGGATATAAATAAACTTTGTTTTTGGAGGATGCACATGCCGTTAAACAATAAGCTAAAAGAATATCGGGCGGAGCTTGGAGTAAATCAACAGCAGATGGGCGCGTTGGTCAATACTTCAAGGCAGACCATCAGCCAGATAGAGCGTGGAGATTATTCACCCTCCGTTACGCTTGCCCTTAAAATAGCAAAGGTATGCAATGCAACCGTTGAGGATATATTTCAATATGAGGAGGATGAGAAATGAAAAAGGAACAGTCAAACATACAAGATACGATAAGTGAGTATGAGGCTAAAAACAAAAAAGAAGACAAAAAGCAGTTTAAGCCTTTTATTATAATATTGATAATATGCTTCCTTGTGGGAATTGGCGTCGGAAAGCTGTCACGTATCATTGAAAATGATTTAGAGTCAATAAAGGAGGCTATGACCCATGTTGAGGTTGCGCTTGCATATATCCTGCCATCATTATTTCTGCTTATTAATATTGTGGAGCTGATTTTTGTTTCAGTATTAGTGGGGAAACAGGAAAAGCGGTTGAAAGAGTGGGATGGCGAGGATGAAGAAATACTGGATGATATTGAAAGAAAATTAGACCTTCCGCTGAACCTTACAAATGTCTTACAAATTTTGGGCATATTTCTTTTTGCCGCCTGCATTCATATTGACATTTCTGTAGATAAGCTACATAAGGAGAATATATTTTTTTGGATTGTCATAATAGATTTTGTTGCAAGCCTTATTATATGTACCATGTCCCAGAAGAGAATGGTGAACCTTGTAAAGGTCATGAATCCTGAAAAGAATGGAAGTATATTTGATGTGAATTTTAATAAAAAATGGGAAGAAAGCTGTGATGAAGCACAGAAAATGCTTTTATATAAAGCATCCTACAGAGCGTTTCGGGTATCAAATGTGATGTGCTGCTGCCTGTGGGTAGTATGTATTATAACTGATTTTGCATTTCATACAGGATTGTTTCCTATAGCAGTTGTATTGTTAATATGGCTTGTACAGGTGCTTGCTTATTCAAAAGAGGCATCAAGACTGGAACGAGGTGGAAGGTAAAATAATGTTCCTGTATACGTTGCATCCGAAGTTACAAAACTGCATCTCGGATTACAATTGAGTATGTTTAAGAAGATGTAAGCNTACNGCTACAAAAAGTAAAAAAAAAAAAACATTATGTAAGATATATTTTACATTTACTNTTGACACANGNGTCANATGGTAGTATTATATCCTCACGGNGATGAATAATAACNAGGTTTTCTATNAAAGAAAAAACAATTTACAGAAAACTGTTATTATCAGAAGTATAAGGAGTGAGAGGTATGAATGATTATTCAACNGGTTTTTTTATTGGATTTTTAACTGTGTGGATCATTTTCTTTATTAAAATGGTTTACGAATATAAGAAGAATGGTGTAAAAAATGATGACTATGATGAAAGGCAGCANTTTGTAAGATACAGAGGNTATAAGNTNGGNTTTTATGTAATCGTACTATTTCTTGTATGCGTATGTCTTATAGAGGGNATANCGAANAGACATTTTATAGACACAGATGCNNTAACNATAATNGGTATNTGNNTAAGNGTNGGAGTACATGTTACTTACTGTATATGGAATGAGGGNTATTTTCCGGTAAAAAACAATCGNAAATCATTTATTATAATGGCACTTGCCANTGCTGTANTGTNTATTTTCTTTTCGATAGAAGCNGTTAAGGAGGGAAAAATTGTTGTTGACGGTGTAATTACNGGANANTGCGGAAATATTGCATGTGCNNTTTTGTTTACGTTTATATGTATAGTNGCTTTGANNAAGTTTGCCATTGAAAAGAAAGAGGATGAGCAGTAATGAAAAATTTGAAGTTAAAATCCGCAAGGGCTGCTCTNGATTTGTCACAGCAGGATTTGGCAAANAAGGTGAATGTTTCNAGGCAGACGATAAATGCNATTGAAAAGGGTGATTACAATCCAACAATTAAGCTTTGNATTGCCATTTGTAAGGCTTTGGATAAAACATTGGATGAGTTGTTTTGGGANTAATTTNAAATATATATAAATTTTACTTATAGGAGCAAATGAAAGGAGAAAGCAGATGGAACTTAAGCTTACAAATATTAAGAAAAGCTTTGAGGACAAGGAAATTTTGCATGGTATCAATTTTTCCGTAAAAAGTGGTAGGGCACTTGGCCTTCTTGGAAGAAATGGTGCTGGAAAAACTACAACCATAAGGATAATTATGGATGTCTTCAGGGCAAATGAAGGAGAGGTAACGCTGGACGGAGAAAAATTTGTACCGCAAAGCAGCCAGATAGGATACCTTCCGGAGGAAAGAGGTCTTTACCCGAAAAAGACTGTCACGGAGCAGATGGTTTATCTTGCAATGCTGAGAGGAAAAAACAAAAAGGATGCTATTGAAAGCACAAAGAAGTGGCTGAAAAAGCTTGATGTTTTAGAGTATGAGACAAGAAAGCTTGATACCCTTTCAAAGGGAAATCAGCAAAAGGTTCAGCTTGCAGCCACCCTTGTAGGAGATCCGCAGATTGTTATTCTCGATGAGCCGTTCAGTGGTTTGGACCCGGTAAATGCACAAATACTGAAGGATGTTATAAGAGAGCTTATAGCGGAGGGCAGAATTGTAATTTTCTCAAGTCACCAGATGAGCTATGTTGAGGAATTTTGTGAGGATATAGCCATTATTGACCACGGAGATGTGGTTCTTTCGGGAAATCTTGATGAGATAAAGACAGAGTACGGAAAGGGCAGAAGAATTGTCTGTGCAAATAATCTTACGCTTGAGGAGCTTAAGCATGTTTGTGAGAGTAAGCTGTCAGATAAGGTTACTGTACATGATGTAAGCAAGCATTATGTTATATTAAATGTTAAGGATGGCATAAACCAGTGGCAGATTTTGGATGCCCTTAAGGAAAATAACGTGGATATTAAAACCTTTGGAGCCTACGAGCCTGCGTTAAATGATATATTTGTTGCAAAGGTAGGCGAGGAGGAAGCCGAGGAAGAAAAGAAAAATGAAGACGAAGAACAGCCAAAGAAAAAGGGCCTGTTTGGACGGAAAAAATAATAGGATTGGAGGTATATAAGAATGAAAAGTTTCGGAACCATATTAAAATTTGAACTTGCAAATTATTTTAAGAGTAAATCCTATGTTATATCAACGGTGCTCATCTGTCTTGTCTGTATTGTTATTATGTTTGTGCCAAGATTTATTAATAATGATAAGAGTGCCAAGGATGATAAAGAAGTGGCAGAGTCAGTCCAAGGCAGTGAAGGAAAAGATGGTGAAGTGACATATATGGCGCTTTATGATGCCGAGGGGCTTGTTGACATGGAGCTTCTTCAGGGATATTTTAACGGAGTAGAGTTTAAGGTATGTGACAGTGCAGATGCCGTAAAGAAGCTTGTTGAGAGCGAGGAGGCAGAAGCAGGATATGTTATTAATAGCATTACGGACTACGATTATTATGTATTTAACAAGGAAATGTTTGACGAGAATACTGAAATATTTACAGAATTTATGTCAATGACGGTAAAGATGCAGTACTGCGAGGAAAATGGACTTGATAAGGATGAGTTCCTTGCGCTTGAATATATCCCGATTAATGTAAATGAGAATGTACTTGGAAAGGATAGCATGAGCAATTACTTCTATTGCTACGTTCTTATCATTATCGTATTTATGCTTATCGTTATGTATGGAACAACAATTGCGACCGGAGTAACAAATGAAAAGAGTAACCGTTCCATAGAGATACTTGTAACAAGTACATCTTCAACAGCTCTTTTATTTGGTAANGTTTTTGCAGGTGCAATCGCAACAGTATTTCAGGTTGGACTTNTGNGCNGAAGTCTTCTTGGCNCCTACCNGTTCAATAAGTCTTACTGGTCCATTGATATAGGACAGTTCCTCAATATACCTGCAAACGTAGTGATTGCATTTGCAATATTCGGAATAGGCGGTTTCCTGTTCTATGCATTTATGTACGGAGCGCTTGGAGCACTTGTTTCCAAAATTGAGGATTTGAACAAATCCGCGGGAACTGCACAGATGCTTGTTATGATTGTATATTTTATAACACTGATTCAGCTTTCCAACATAGATGGNGTGGCAATGAAAGTATGCTCCTACCTTCCATTCAGCTCATATTCCGCAATGTTTGCAAGAGTTGCAATGGGGCATGTTGAAATATGGGAGATTGTTATATCCGCGATTATACTTTATGCATCTGTTGCTGTTATGGGTATAATAGGAGGAAAGATATTCAGGGCATCAACACTCAGATATGGAAATCCTATTAAGCTTAGTGCGGCGCTGAANGGACTTAAAAAGAGCGAGTAAATTATATCCACCCGCCGTCAAATTTTACAACNTCACCNGTAAANTANGANGGCATNNNNAGAATNNNCTTTATAAAAGTGGCGGCTTCATCGGGAGCTGCCATTTTNCCGTANGGNATTTCCTCGCANAGCTCTGCTTTTTCCGTNGCNGTTAAATGGCTGTTCATCTCGGTATCGATTGCGCCCAGTGCAANTGCATTAACAGAAATATTGCTNGGNGCAAGCTCCTTGGCAAGAGCTTTGGAAAANCTGTTAACGGCACCTTTTGTAGCGGAGTAGGCAACCTCACAGGAGGCACCTGTAATTCCCCAGACGGAGGAAATATTTATGATTTTACCGGCTTTAGCGTGTACCATGTGAGGAACAATACAGTAGCAGGTGTTGTATATAGAAGTAAGATTGGTTGACATAATGTTGTTCCACATGTGGGGTGTCACATCGGTTAAAAGTCCGATATGAGATATGCCTGCAATATTTACAAGGGCATCTATGCCTCCGGTAGCTTTTACAACTGTGCTGACCATATCAGACACAAAATTGTAATCTCCTACATCACCAATAAAGCTTTTACAAATAAAATTTTTGTTTTGAGCTGCCGTAATGCTCGTTTCAAGCTGCGACAGTTTTTCAGAATTTTTATATCCGCATATGGCAACATATTCATAATCAGAAGCTATAAGCCTTGCAAATGCACTGCCTACACCGCCTGATGCGCCAGTGATAATAATTGATTTCATGTTATACCTCGTGTTCTCAAACATTTCCTATATAATATATACAATCAAAAATACTGTCAAGAAAGGTTTTTTTGCTGACAAGAACTGCTGGGAACGGAAAAAGGTTGAAAATACAATTTGTATTTGTTATACTGTCAAAAGTGGCATGTACACAGTTTGGAGGTTCATATGAAGAAACAAAGTCCCGTAGGGTTATTTTTTGGTATATTATTGAGAGCGGTTGTAGTTATATTTGGTTTGGCGATTATAGCATTTGGAATTTTTTTCCTGTCAAAGGTTATAGGGGATGGAATAAAGGCAAACAATGGTCCTGTAACAACGCTGCCTGACAGTGTGCTCACGGATGTTGAGGGGCGTGATGACCTTATATACAATACGGCAGAGCCTGACACGCAGGAGCCTGATACGGAGGCACAGGAGGCCTCACCATCACATGATAAGAATATCCTTGTCTTAAACAGCACAAATACAACAGGACTTGCAGGAAGATGGTGCGACAGGTTAAGGGAGCAGGGATATGCAAATGTTGAGGCTGCCGATTATTCAGACACACAGACAAGTACGAGAATTATAGCTGTTGAAGATGGGGTAGGCAAGGACCTTGTTCCGTATTTCAACGGCGCTACATATGAAGTAGGAATTGTTACGCAGGGTACAAATGCGGATGTTTCAGGAAAGGATATTGTCATAATAATTGGAACAAATGATGATGACGGTCAATAAGTAAGCTTAAACAGATACATAAATATTATATATAACAGAATCAGGTATGTATAAAACTAAGAGGAATTCTTCATAATATTATATATGAAGAATTTCTTTTTTAAAACAGGAAAACTTAATACATTTTTTGACATTTTACTGGGTACATTTTTACTTGCTGCCTCGGTAGTATGGTTTTTTGACGCCGTGGGAGTTGTTGTGGGAGGCGTTTCGGGAATCGCGATAATCATTAAGGCAACCATGGATGTTCCCATGTGGGTGATAAATATAGCATTTAACCTGCCGTTATTTATTGCCGCATATAAAATTCTTGATATAGGTATGTTTTTTAGAACTGTTTTGGGAACAGTGTTTCTTACGATATGGCTTGGAATACTTCCTTATGTAAATCTGCTTACCGGAAATTTGTTTGTTGATATGCTTGCAGGAAGCGTGCTGATGGGGGCAGGACTTGGATTAATATTTGTAAGCAATTCCTCATCGGGTGGCGGCGATTTGCTGGCAACTCTGATAAACAGGAAACTAAGGCATCTGTCAATACCTAAAATCATGGCGGTAATCGATATTGTAATAGTTTTAGCCGGTGCACAGGTATTCGGAGTGGACAAAATTATGTATTCCATTATAGGAATTTTTGTTTTGACAAGGGTATCTGACATGATAATTGAAGGTCCGAACCGTGCGAAGCTTTTATATATTATTTCCGAAAAAAATGATGAGGTTGTAAAATATATAGTAGAGACGATGGAAAGAGGCGCAACTTATATAGACACAGAGGGGGCATTTACACATAAAAGCAGTAAGATGATAATGTGCGTTGTATCAGGCAAGGAAATGGTAAAATTAAAGCAAATTATATACAAATTGGATGAAAATGCCATCTGTTTTGTGGGTGATATAAGGGAAGCTTTTGGTGAAGGTTTCACAAAGTTTAGGGGGTAGACACTAGGTAAGATTTGTCTAAAATGGACAAAAAAAATGTCGAAAAATTATTCATATACAAAATATACAATGTTTTCAAAGCTTATTTGTGTAAAAGTTATATGGTATTTAATATGCATTTGAGTTAAAATTGTCCTAACATGTGTTAGAGAAAACATTAGCTAATCTAAGGAGGAAAATTAAAAATGGCTAGTTTATCACTTAAGAATATTTATAAGATTTACCCAAACGGCTTTAACGCTGTTAAGGACTTCAACCTTGAGATTGAGGACAAGGAGTTCATCATCTTCGTTGGTCCTTCAGGATGTGGTAAGTCAACAACTCTCCGTATGATTGCCGGACTTGAGGATATCAGCTCAGGAGAATTATGGATTGGTGACAAGATGGTTAACAATGTTGAGCCTAAGGACAGAGACATCGCAATGGTATTCCAGAATTACGCTCTGTATCCACATATGTCAGTTTATGATAACATGGCATTTGGTCTTAAGCTCAGAAAGGTTCCTAGCGAGAAGATTGACAAGCAGGTACATGAGGCTGCTAAGATACTTGATATTGAGCACCTTCTTGACAGAAAGCCAAAGGCTTTATCTGGTGGACAGAGACAGCGTGTAGCTATGGGACGTGCTATAGTTCGTGATCCTAAGGTATTCCTTATGGATGAGCCACTTTCAAACCTTGATGCAAAGCTTAGAGTTCAGATGCGTGTTGAGATTTCCAAGCTTCATCAGAGACTTCAGACAACTATCATTTACGTTACACATGACCAGACAGAGGCTATGACTCTTGGTACAAGAATCGTTGTTATGAAGGATGGTATTATACAGCAGGTAGATACTCCTCAGAACCTTTACGATAAGCCATGTAACTTATTCGTTGCAGGATTTATGGGTATGCCTCCTATGAACTTTATCGACTGTAAGGTTGTTAAGTCAGGTGCAGATGTCCTTCTTATGTTTGGTTCACATTCAATTAAGGTTCCAGATGCAAAGGCTTCCAAGCTTATTGCAGGCGACTTTATTGACAAAGAGGTTGTTCTCGGTGTTCGTCCTGAGGATATACATGATGAGCAGCTCTTCATTGAGTCATCACCTGAGAGTGTTATCGATGCAAGAATTAACATCTATGAGATGTTGGGTGCAGAGGTTTACCTCTACTTTACAATCGACCAGTTCGATATTACTGCAAGAGTTAATGCTCGTACTACAGCAAGACCTGGCGATACTGTACAGTTTGCATTTGACCTTAGCAAGGTACATATCTTTGATAAGGAAACCGGCGAGGTTGTAGCAAACTAATCTAAAATNTGTTTAAANNGTGAAATATTTGGGAAATGCATATTTTTATGCATTTCCCCTTTTTTTTTTTTTGATTTTAATGTAAAATACATTATGTATACTAAATGATGAGAAAATCTTATTGAAAAAGATAGAATTTCTTAGAATTATGTACTTATTTGAAATAAATGAATTGACAAGATATGGCACAATTGCTATAATCGAAATGTAACAAAATGTAACAATTTTGTAACAAATTAAAGGGGTGATAAAATGATTTCAAATCAGATACTACAGGATACCATAGATGGTATCAAAAATATTACGCGTACTGATTTGTGTGTTATGGATACTGAGGGGAAAAATCTTGCGTCTACAATGAGAGAAACCGAGGATTATGAGGANGCAGTTGTTTCATTTGCCGAATCTCCTGCTGAAAGTCAGGTTATGCTTGGTTTCCAGTTTTTTAAGATTTATGATGAGAATGAGCTTGAGTATGTGTTGCTTGCCAAGGGCGAGGCGGATGAGGTATACATGATTGGAAAGGTAGCTGCCTTTCAGATACAAAACCTTCTTGTGGCATACAAGGAGCGTTTTGATAAGGATAATTTTATTAAGAACCTTTTGCTTGATAATCTGCTTCTTGTTGATATATATAACAGGGCAAAGAAGCTNCATGTTGAGACGGACGCAAAAAGAATTGTATTTATTATAGAGACTAAAAATGTCAAAGACACAAATGCTTTGGAGACAGTAAGGACTCTGTTTTCAAGCAAGACAAAGGATTTTATNACTGCCGTTGANGAGAAAAACATTATTCTTGTCAAGGAGGTTAAGCCGAATGAGACATATGACGATATGCAGAAAACTGCAAAGGTTATAGTGGATATGCTCAATACAGAGGCTNTNTCATCNGTAAATGTTGCATATGGAACAATNGTNAATGAGATTAAGGAGGTTTCGCGTTCCTACAAGGAGGCAAAGCTTGCNCTTGATGTTGGGAANATATTTTACAGTGACAGAAAGATTATCGCATACAGCAATCTNGGCATAGGAAGGCTTATTTATCAGCTTCCGATTCCTCTTTGTAAAATGTTTATAAAGGAGATATTTGACGGAAAATCTCCTGATGAATTTGATGATGAAACACTTACTACTATAAATAAGTTTTTTGAGAACAGCTTAAATGTATCTGAGACCTCAAGACAGCTTTACATTCACAGAAATACTCTTGTGTACAGGCTTGATAAGCTGNAAAAGAGTACGGGNCTTGACCTTAGGGTGTTNGAGGATGCNATTACCTTTAAGATTGCTCTTATGGTAGTCAAGTATATGAAATATATGGAATCCTTGGATTATTAAAATTATAGNACGCAGGTCCGTANAGGTNTCCTTTGGAGCTGCTTTACGGACATATATTACAGGAGATTATTATGATAACACTAGAGAATGTTAAAATGAAGTACCCGGGCGGAAAAAGCTATGCCTTAAACGACATAAACATAAAAATTGAAAAGGGCGANTTTGTATTTATTGTTGGCGCCAGCGGTTCGGGAAAGACAACNCTTATGAGGCTTCTGCTTAAGGAACTTGACCCTACAGGCGGTAAGATAAATGTNGCAGGTGTTGATTANAANAAGCTGAANAGGAGAAACCTGCCAAAGCTCAGAAGAAAAATGGGAATTGTGTTTCAAAATTTCCGNCTTTTGAAGGATAGGACCGTATACGAAAATGTTGCATTTGCACAGAGAGTTATAGAGGTTCCAACAAGGTANATAAGGAGACAGGTACCTGCAATGCTNACNCTGGTGGGNCTTGCGGATAAGTATAAGTCTTATCCGAAGCANCTTTCAGGNGGTGAGCAGCAGAGNGTTGCCCTTGCAAGGGCNCTTGTGAATAAGCCGGAAATTCTTCTTGCGGATGAGCCTACAGGTAANCTTGACCCCAAAAATTCATGGGANATAATGAAGCTTTTGGAGGATGTAAACAAAAAAGGAACTACCGTAGTTGTTGTTACNCATAATAAAGAGATAGTAAACATGATGAAGAAAAGAGTTATTACCCTTAAAAAGGGTCAAATAATAAGTGATGAACAAAAGGGTGGGTATATAGATGAGGATTAGTTCAATGGCATACAGNATCAGACAGGGNTTTAAGAACATAAGAAGAAACCTTTTGTTCTCTTTGGCATCAATTGGAACAATCGTTTCCTGTCTGTTTTTATTNGGAATATTTTANTGTGTTATAGTAAATTTCAGGACGGCAATGACCGACCTNAAAAATACGGTGTCAATTTCTGTTTTCTTTGATGAGGGTATATCGCAGGATAATATAGCACTGATAGGGCAACAGATAAGACTCAGGGAAGAAATAAATACAATGGATTTTGTTTCCGCTGACCAAGCATGGGAGGATTATGCAAGGAAAAATTATGAGGATTATGAGGCTGCCATGGAGGCATTTGCAGGGGATAACCCACTCAAAAATAGTGCTTCCTATAAGATAACCTTAAAGGATTTGGATAATCAGGCGGAATTTGTTAATTATTTAAAGGAGCTTAAAGGAGTAAGAAAGGTGCTTACCTCTGAGGTTACTGCGGATGGTATAGCAGCGCTTAGCAGTGTAGTTACATATGCATCTGTAGGAATTGTTGCAATACTCTTGTTGGTATCAATATTCCTTATCAGTAATACAATAACTATAGGTATCACGGTAAGAAAAGAAGAAATTGCAATTATGAAGCTGATTGGTGCAACCAATTTCTTTGTCAGGGCGCCATTTATTGTGGAGGGTGTAACCATAGGCTTGGTTGGCTCATCGTTACCGCTTGTATTAGTGTATTTATTGTATGATAATATAGTGGATTATGTTATAGGAAGATTTGCAATCGTGAAAAATCTATTTGCATTTGTTCCTGTGAAAGAGTTGTTTACGGTGCTTATTCCTATATCAGTTGCGATTGGAATAGGATTAGGCTTAATAGGCAGTATATTTACAACAAGAAAACATCTTAAGGTTTAAGGAGGTATAAAATGCGCAGAAAAATTCTAAGGTCAATTGTGGTGCTTTCAATTGTTGCCGCTGTCGGTATTACGAATTTGGGAAATGTTAATGCTGCAAATATTCAGGAGCTTGAGGAAGAAAAGAAGGAAGCACAGAGCAAGAAGGATGAAGCACAGGGAATTTTAGACCAGCTTACGGCTGAACAGTCAGACATTATAGCTGCCATAAAGGAGCTTGACTCAAAGGTTGAGGATTACACGAACCAAATCGTAGAACTTGAGGCAAAAAAAGTGGACCTTGAGGCTGATATTGAGGTGACAAAGGAGGAGCTTGCAGAGGCACAGGCAGATGAACAGGCACAGTATGATGCAATGAAGCTTCATATACAGTATTCCTATGAGAATGGTACCGTGGAATATATGGATACACTTTTTACCTCCGCTGAGGTGTCTGATATGGTAAATAACTCTGAGTATGTGGAGCAGATTTACAAGTATGATTCAAAAATGCTGGATAATCTTATTGCAGCAAGAAAGCTTATTGCTGATACTCAGGTCAAGCTTGAGTCCGAGCTTGCTTCTGTTGAGGCTGTTGAGGAGGAGCTGAATGACAGTAAGGATGCGCTTCAGGTTATGATTGACGGTAAGCAGAAGCAGGTGGATAATTATGGTGACTCAATGGATGAATATGAGGATTTGGTCGCTAAATATCAGGCGGATATTGAGGCAACCGATGCAGCTATTGCAGAGGCAGAGAGACAGGAACAGGAAAGACTGGCAGCTTTAGCGGCACAAGGCGGTGGCGGAGGCCAGGTATACTATACAGGCGGTGCTCTTGGATGGCCTGTTCCCGGAAGCTATACATACATATCATCCTATTTTGGTCCAAGAAGCCTTCTCGGAATGTCCTTCCATCACGGAGTAGATATACCTTGTCCAACAGGAACACCGATCTATGCTGCTGAGGGAGGAACCGTTATTACGGCAGGCTGGAGTTATTCACTTGGAAATTATGTTGTTATAGACCACGGCGGCGGAATGACAACTGTTTATGGACATAACAGTGCATTTGCGGTATCATATGGAACAGTAGTTGCAAAGGGGCAGGTAATAGCATATGCAGGAAGCACGGGGCAGTCTACTGGACCTCACTGTCATATAGCTGTCAGAATTAATGGAAGCTATGTTGATCCATTACCTTACTTACAATAGTTAGGAGCGAATAGAATTGATAAAAAAAAGATTTTTAATAGTAGGAACATTTTTGGCAATGGCACTTTCCTTAGCAGGATGCAGTGCACCGAATCTCAGCATGAAGGATAATACAAATGCACAGGCGGAGGGAGGAAAGCAAAACGGCAAGGATGTTTCGGAGATGCTTGAGGATAAGGATGTTCAGGCAAAGGTAGACGAGATTAATAAGTACATAGAATATTATTACTACTTTGACATTGACCCTGAGTTTCAGGAGGAATCCTTTTATGACGGTATAATGAATGGCTTGAATGACCCTTATTCCGTATATTACACAAAAGAAGAATATGAGGATTTGCTTGAGGATAATTCCGGTGAATATTTTGGAGTAGGTGCTGTTGTCACACAGGACACTACAATGAAGGTAACGGTTGTCCGCCCTATAAAGGGAAGCCCGGCAGAGGCGGCTGGCGTTAAGGCAGATGACGTCATAGTTGAGGTTGACGGTACGGAAATTACAGACCAGGAGCTTTCCCTTGTTGTCGAGATGATAAGAGGAGAAAAGGGAACAACAGCTCATATAAAGGTGTACAGACCATCTGAGGACAAATACATTGAGTTTGAAATCCAGAGGGCAGAGGTTGAAAATGTTTCCGTAGATTACAAAATGTTGGATAACAAGGTAGGTTACATTTCCGTAACACAGTTTTATGAAAATACTTCAAAGGAGTATAAGGAAGCTGTAGAGGATTTGGAAAAGCAGGGCGCTAAGGGACTTATCGTTGATTTAAGAGATAATCCCGGAGGACTGTTAAATGCAGTTGTGGATATGTGTGCATACACGCTTGACGGAGGAAATATAGTAACCACTAAGAACAGGGATGGAAAAATTACATCCTCTTATGATGACAAAGATGATCACAGCATAAATATTCCAATGGTTGTGCTTGTAAATGGAAACAGTGCAAGTGCGTCAGAGATATTTGCGGGAGCAATGAAGGATACAGGTACTGCAAAGCTTGTAGGAACCACAACCTTTGGAAAGGGTATCGTACAGTCAATCCTTCCTCTTTCAGACGGTACTGCCATCAAGATTACTGTGTCAAAATATTTCACTCCTGGCGGAAACGATATTCACCAAATCGGTATTGAGCCGGACTACGAGGTTGAACTGGAAGACAGAACAAATGCGGTAAATCTTGATTATGAGGATGACCTTCAGCTTCATAAAGCTGAGGAGGTTATAAAAAGTATGATGTAACATGCATGTAGGCGAGCTTTATAGCTCGCCTAGTGTAATTTATATTTGTTGCTTTCAGCATGAAAATCCATGTAAAACTCTTTTGACGCTTGATTTTGGGCTGTTGTCAAAGCCTTTTGGTGGAAATTGTGCCACCCTGATGATATGGTTTGGGTGGTTCAAGAGTACAAATCAAGCAAAAACAGGAGGGAGGAGGAATTGAAGTTGGAAGTAAGTTCACAAATAAGGAAATATCGCAGCAATATGGGAATTTCGCAGGAAGAATTGGCTGAAAAAATATATGTAAGCAGACAAACCGTTTCCAATTGGGAAACCGGTAAGAATTATCCGGATATTCACAGCTTATTGTTGTTAAGTTCATTATTCGACGTATCTCTTGACCAATTAATAAAAGGAGATGTTGTAATTATGAAAAAAGAAATCAAAGAAATGGAAATCAAAAAATTTGATAAATATGGGAGGATTTTTACGGTACTTTTGTTTTTGACAGTAATCACAGCTGTACCACTTGCAGCATGGTTGAAATGGTATGCACTCATTCCGTGGGGCATGTTATTTACGATAACAATGTATTTTGCCTTAAAGCTGGAGAAAATAAAAAAAGATAATGATATTTCAACCTATAAGGAAATAGTTGCTTTTACAGAGGGTAAGCTGTTAGATGATATGGAAACACAGCAGGAGATTGGAAAACGGCCATATCAGAAAATGCTATTAGTGCTTGGAAGTGCGGCGCTCGGCTTTATAGTATGCTATTTAATGGGAAAAATTTTCTTACCATAGATGATATTCAATTTTGAGAGGAGAGACATATGAAAAAGGAGCTTATTATTGTACTTGACTTTGGGGGACAGTACAATCAGCTGATTGCACGCAGAGTCAGGGAATGTAATGTATATGCGGAGGTGCATCCATATACAATTTCCATTGAGGAAATTAAGAAAATGAATCCGAAGGGTATCATTTTCACAGGTGGTCCGAACAATGTCTGTGAGGAGACCTCACCAAGATATACAAAGGACATATATGAGCTGGGGATTCCGATACTCGGAATATGCTATGGATCACAGCTTATGGCATACACCCTGGGCGGAACAGTGGAAACAGCACCTGTCAGTGAGTATGGACATACGGAGGTTTCCATTACGGAACAAAGTGTGCTGTTTGAAGGGGTATCAAATAAAACAGTATGCTGGATGAGCCACACAGTATACATAGCAAAGGCTCCTGAGGGCTTTACTGTCACAGCTAATACACCGGTGTGTCCTGTAGCAGCAATGGAATGTGCCGAGAAAAAATTGTATGCAACACAGTTCCATCCGGAGGTTATGCATACCAAAGAGGGTATGAAAATGATTTCCAATTTTGTAACAAAGGTTTGCGGCTGTTCCGGTGATTGGCGTATGGACTCATTCGTTGAGACTACTATAAATGAAATACGTGAAAAGGTAGGAAACGGAAAAGTGTTATGTGCTCTTTCGGGTGGTGTAGACTCATCCGTTGCTGCTGTTCTGTTGGCAAAGGCAGTAGGAAAACAGCTTACATGTGTCTTTGTTGATCATGGTCTTCTCCGTAAGGATGAAGGTGATGAGGTTGAAGCCGTATTTGGACCTGAGGGATCATATGACTTGAATTTCATACGTGTAAATGCGCAGGAACGCTTCTATGGCAAGCTTGCAGGAGTAACAGAACCGGAAAACAAAAGAAAGATAATAGGAGAAGAATTCATACGTGTATTTGAGGAAGAAGCAAAGAAAATCGGTGCTGTTGACTTCCTCGTTCAAGGGACCATTTACCCTGATGTAATAGAGTCAGGACTTGGCGATTCCGCAGTTATAAAGAGTCACCACAATGTAGGCGGACTCCCTGACTATGTTGATTTTAAGGAAATAATTGAGCCGCTTCGTCTATTGTTCAAGGACGAGGTCAGAAAGGCCGGGCTGGAGCTTGGTATACCAAAGCATCTTGTGTTCCGTCAGCCGTTCCCGGGACCGGGATTAGGTGTTCGTATTGTTGGCGAGGTTACTGCCGAGAAGGTGCGAATTGTTCAGGAGGCGGATGCCATTTACCGCGAGGAAATAGCAAATGCAGGAATAGACCAGACTCTTGGTCAGTATTTTGCCGCTCTCACAAACATGAGGAGCGTTGGCGTAATGGGAGACGAGAGAACCTATGATTACGCCGTAGCACTTCGTGCTGTATACACAAGCGATTTTATGACCGCTGAGGCGGCACAGCTTCCGTGGGAGGTACTCGCAAAGGTAACAAGCCGAATTGTAAATGAGGTCAAGGGGGTAAACCGCGTACTGTATGATTGCACGGGGAAGCCGCCAGGAACGATAGAATTTGAGTGACGAAATAGAATTTAAGAACCCAGTATTTATGAGGGTTACAAGCAAATTTGTTTAAGCGTTGGCAACGATTTGGCAACAGAAAATCAGCAAGCCAGAATAAATGATGTAATTGATGTAAAAACAGGCGTATATTTGTATAAAACTTAAACAAATATAGTTAAGAACAACAAAGAACACGCCGAGTTTGAGTAACGGATGGAATTTGGAAAAGCTAGTGTTTATAAGGGCTTGCGGAGTTGGGATAGGATTCTGGTTCTACTCTGGTTCTGTTTTATAAGGTTGTGTGGAAGGCATACGGAAGTTGTTCTGTATGCCTTTTCTTTTTGTGGAAATATAACTGCATCTCCATCATGTCTATTGATATCTCCGTCATTTATGGTATAATGATGGAGATAATTTGAAAATGAAGGAGATTTTCATGAGAAAATTTGATTTTATAAATAATCCAGTAAAATTGTTAAAACCAGAAATTGTTCAGATGATTGGAAGTATTCATGAACATAAGGGTAAGCAGGAATTGTTTTTGGAGGCAAATATTGATGAATTAAAAACATTGTTAGAAGTGGCTCTTATTCAAAGTACAGGTGCATCTAATAGAATCGAAGGAATTTTTACGAGTGATAAGCGATTGGAAGAACTGGTAAGCCGAAAGGCGGAACCACGTAATCGTTCTGAACAAGAAATTGCAGGTTATCGGGAAGTGCTTGCGACAATTCATGATAGCTATGAATATATTATGCCGAGACCGAATGTAATATTACAATTGCATAGAGATTTATATTCATATTCGCAGGGAACTGTCGGCGGTACTTATAAGAATTCTGATAATGTAATAGCAGAAAGAGATGCAGAGGGAAATAAAAAAGTCCGTTTTGTACCTGTTCCAGCATTTCAGACTTCAGAATCAATGGATGAATTATGTACTCGGTTTTTAGAAGAATGGGAAGCTGACCGAATAGATAAATTGATTCTTATCCCCATGTTTATCCTTGATTTTCTCTGTATCCATCCGTTTAATGATGGGAATGGTAGAATGAGTCGATTGTTAACACTTCTGTTATTTTACAAAGCGGGTTATATTGTTGGAAAATATGTTAGCATGGAAATGTTGATAGAAAAGACAAAGGAAACGTATTATGAGGCATTACAGTCAAGTTCATTTGGATGGCATGAGAATGAAAATAATTATGAGCCTTTTGTGAAATATTATCTTGGTATCATGCAAAAGGCATATAATGAGTTCGAAAGCAGAGTGGAACATCTGAAGCACCGCAATCTTTCAAAACCGGATCGGATTAAAAATGTAATTGACCAAAAGGTGGGAAAGATTACGAAGAAAGAAATAATGGAGCTTTGCCCTGATATAAGTAAAGTTACGGTGGAAAGAACTTTGACTGAACTGGTAAAAAGAGGATATATTGCCAAAGTTGGAGCAGGACCATCTACAGGATATGTTCGTATATAAAATACATCTTCATGTATAATGTATTTAAGGAGTTGATTGATATGCCCAATATTGAACCGATATCAGACTTGAGAAATTATACTGAAAAATTAAAACAAGTAGATGAGTCTGGCAGATGAACTACAGCAGGCATAAGAATAGAATGAAATAGTGTGGTTCTATTCTGGTTCTATATTGGTTCTAAAAGGTATATTTGCCATAGAATAATAGAGAAAAAGTGGCTGATATAGAAGATAAAATGGTTAAAATACAACAAAAACTAGCGGAAAACAAAAGCTTGGACACGAGTTCGAGTAGTACGAGAGTGGATAGATTATTTTATATAGCGGGTAATCTATAGATTATCAACCATTATCCGTATTATTTGTATTTATATAGGATAATTACAAATTTTGTTGCCAATAGGTTAGATTATAATATAGAATGTATAATGTAGTGAATATTAAATATAATGCCATCAATAGAAAGATAAAGGAATTTTAAATTAAGGAAGTGAATTTATATGATACCAGCTTATATGAATGATTCAGAAGCTGTAAACTACCGGAACTACACAATAATGATAAAAAATGCTAGTACTAGATTGGTACTAAAAAGTTGTTAATCAGAAACGAATTAAAATTACATTGAGGTTTGCGGGTTTGAATAGGCTATGATGTAATATTAAAAAAGTAATGAAATTATGTGAATTTTTTAGAGAAAATAGAATACCTATACACATATATAGAGAGGAGAAATGCTGTGAAAACTATAATATGGGGAAATTATAAAGGTGGAGTTGGTAAAACCACCAGTGTATTTCAAGTTGCAACGTATTTTGCAAAAGCAGGGAAAAAAGTTTTATTGATTGACTTGGATCCACAGTGTTCTTTAAGTAACATATGTTGCAGCAGTAATAATGAGGTTTTGAGCAGATATAAAGCAGATGAAGTTTTTAATTATATTGTAGAATTATATATGCGATACATAAATTCAAAATCAGATATTGATTTTTCGCTTTTGAAGGGACATATAGATACCCCGCTAAAGGATATATTAGAAGAAAAATGTGTCGAAGTACGAGATACAAGTTTTCAAAAAAATTTATTATTTTTTCCATCTAGTTTGAGCTTTGAAAATTGTAGATTGAATGAGTTGGCACAGCGGATGGAAAAGAATATATATAATATTTTTCTGCTATATCTATTTGTTAAAGATATTGGACAGTTAAAATTTGATTATCTATTTATTGATTGTCCTCCAACAAGCAATATTCTTATTCAAAGTGCATTTTTAGTATCAGATTATTATATTGTACCAACTATTGTAGATGGAATAAGCGCTAAAGGAGTGGCAGATTATATATCCGAAATAGAAAAGACACGTATGAAATATATCATGAATGAAAAGATTGGTGATATTTTATTAAATAAAGTTTTTGGAAGTAAAGCAGAATTGATAGGTGTGTTTGAAACTATTTATAAAGAAAGAAGGGGAAATGCGGATAATCGTGAGGAAATAATTACATTAGATAAAAATATACAAAGTATTTTAGGAGTAAAATCGCTTATATCTGATGAGACATATAAGAACTTTAGATATAACCGAAAGGTAAATGGATTTTCTACAATGAATATTTTTAAATATTATATTGGACACAGGGATAATAGGACTGATGGTGAAAGTATTCCAGTGAACACAACGCGAGGGAAGCAGACATCTTCTTACAAGGAATTATCTGGATCTATATTAAAAATATTGGAGGATAGAAAGTGAACAATAATTTTGATAATATAAAAAAAGATTTAATTAGTTTATATACAGATATTTATCTATTAAGTAAAAGTGAAGTGGCTATCAATTTTTTTAGTAAAGATGTATTAAAAAAATTACGATATAAACCTGAAGAAATTGTAAAAGCTTTTGAAATTAGTAATGATGCTATGACTGAGAAATCAAAGCCGAAGGTTAAAAAAGAAATTATGAAAATTCAAACTAAAGAGCAGGTATTGGCATATTTTAAAGAGTATTTAATGCCAATATGCCAACCAGATATTAGAGAAGAGGATAAAAATAGTATTTTAAAAAATATAACTTTAGGGGAAATAAAGTACTTATACAAAATTATATTTGATATACCTTTGCCGACTAAATGTAAAAAAATTGATGCAATTTATAAAATAAAAGATTTTTTTGATAGTGAGGAAAGAACAGCAGATTTAACAAAATATTTTTAATCATATTAGCTGTCAGTAAATATAGAAGGGTCTAGGAAAACAGGTTACTGGTCATATTGATAAGAGTGAGTAGTACAAGATTACATTATTAAGAATTGAAATATAGGAGTCTAAAATATTATGATGATGAGCTGTATAGTATATTCTAAATGAAGGGGGAAGTTAAGTAGTATATTAATAGTACAGCTTATTATATTCCTAGAAAGACAAGATGAAGTTCCATAATGTTTATTAGTATTGGCAACATTTTGGCAACAAAAAATCAGTAAGCCAAAATAAATTGTGTAATAGAAGTAAAAAATCTTCGAATTTGCATAGAAACTTAAACAAAATAATTTAAGTCACAAGCTGAACACGCCGAGTTGGAGTGAGTAGGAGGGATAATATGTCTCAGAGTATGACAAGAGAAGAATTGGTTGAGTTGGTTGAATCAATAATAACTATGCGGGATAAAAATACTGGCGAATTATTATCAGAGGAAGAGCATCATGGGTTGGTGATAAAGTTCAAGAGAGGTATAAACCATCCGGGAGGAACTGACTTGATATATTATCCTGAGTTGGTTGGTTTACCTAAAGAGCCAACTGTTGATGAAATTGTGGATTTGGCAATAAAGGGTATTTCTACAGAAAAAGAAACTTAAAATAAAAATGGAAATGTAAAATAAAAATGGAAATCGAACAATACCTATCCAGCTTGTAGAGCTGAGTAAATCAGCATTGTGAAAGCAGTTTCTTTACGAATCGTTTTAAGCATTTATGGGTACTTGTGCTTGCATTGGTAGCCAGTGGAGGATTGCATATCAGTTTGTGCTAGAAAAGAATCACAAACATGAGGAGCGTTGGTGTAATGGGAGACGAGAGAACCTATGATTACGCTGTAGCACTTCGTGCTGTATGCACAAGTGATTTTATGACCGCTGAGGCAGCACAGCTTCCGTGGGAGGTACTCGCAAAGGTAACAAGTCGAATTGTAAATGAAGTCAAGAGGGTAAACCGCGTACTGTAAGATTGCACGGGGGAAAACGCCGGGAACGATAGAGTTTGAGTGATGAAATGCGATTTATATGACGTATGGAGTGTGGGCGTGGTATAATCAGATAAGCAAACTGTAATTGGAGGAATACGGATGACATTAGATCAGTATTTGACATGGGTTTTAGAGAGAGTGCCAAAGGATATCCCTGATGAAATTATGAAAAAAAGTCTAGATTTGGGAGGTTATGTATCGGGACTGCAATTCTGGATGTATGGCGAAAGAGGGCCCGACTATGTGGTATTTACTGCTTCCGACGAAAATGAACTTAAGTGCTGGATGTATAGTCAGGTCTGCAAAAACATTGCTTTACAAACAGAACTCCGTCATCGTGAAGAGGAAGAAAAATTATGGAGATATGTCCAGACACGGGCCGAAGAAGGGCACTGGTTGTACAGGGAGAATAAGGATTATATCTATAATGCTATACATGACTCCAGAAAATATTGGATGGAATATCATCTTTCTCTGTTAAAGAAGGTCATACCGGAAGAAGAAATAAATCATAAAATTGCAGAATATGAAGTACTTTTAAATAAATGGTTTATGGAAAAACACTGGTCTTTTGACAGGGAACAGTTTCGGTTTGTGGAGATTAGTGATTCAAGAGAGCATGACACTTATGGAATAGAAGAACCGAGAGAAGGTAGCGTTTTTGGGTGATTGGTTATCTTTGTGAGCGAAGTAATAGAAAGTTTTTTATGGTTTGGAAAAGAAAAATTAATTGACACAAGAGATTATGGGTAGTATATTGACTATCAAAATTACAAGGAGAGCATACAAATGAATCAGAACTTACATTCAAGATGTTATATGTACATGTATTATAGATGTGCTGCGTTATAAGCTTTGTAAGGTTAATGCATTGGCTTATAGCCGGTAGGTCTATTAGTCTAGTGCATAAAACCAGAATGTAAGGGATGTATTTAATATATATTACATCGTTAATTGGAATTATCGCACTGGACAATGAATGTTTGGTGTGATTTTTTTGTGTGGAAGAGGTGCATGGAATGAGTGATTTAATCAAATTGAAATTGGTAACAGAAGATGAAGCAGAGTGCCTGCATGGACTACAGGTACAGGTAGAATCGTTTATGCCATTATATGAAAAATATCAAGATGATGACACAAATCCTGCGAAAGAAAGTTTGGAAACAGTAACAAAGAAGATTGTGGAGGCGAATTCTGATTTTTATTTTATTGCGTTTAATGGAGAGAAAGTTGGGGGTGTGAGAGTCAGATGGCATCAAGGTAAAAAAGTGTACGAAAATATTAATTGGATATCTCCTATTTTCATAATTCCTAAATTTCAAAATAAAGGCATTGCGAGCAAGGTGATAGAACAACTATCCGAATACAATAGAGTGGCGATTAGATACTATTAAGCAAGAAAAGGGCAATTGTCATTTATACGAAAAATGCGGGTTTGTTAGGGCTGGTGAGGACACAATAGTAAATGAAAAGATGACATTGGTTGATTATGTAAAAAACTGTATTGGAGTACGAAGATTCGAAAAAGAGGATGCAGACGAGGTTAGCAAGCTTATTGTAAGGAATTTCTTAGAGGTAAACAGTAAGGATTACGGAATAACAGCTATGAGGGAACTTGCGAAGGCGTATGATTCGAGTAAGATTCTGAATATTGCCAGTTATGCACATATGTATGTCTTTGAATTGAATGGCAGGATAATTGGTACGGGCTCAATTTCAAGCTTTTGGGGAAGTAAGACAGAAAGTATTTTGCTGACTATTTTTGTCTTGCCAGAATTCCATGGAAAAGGTATTGGAAGAAAAATCATAAATACATTGGAACAGGATGAGTTTTATGTAAGAGCAACTCGTATTGAGATACCAGCATCCATTGTAGCAACAGAATTTTACAGGAAATTTGGATATGATTATAAGAATGGTGTTAAGGAGCTGGATGAAGAACATCATTACAGGTTGGAAAAATTTAGGGGGGGGGATGGCGATTTAAATGATAATAGACGCATTTATAAAACAGAGGTTTTGTTTGAACCAAAAGTTCTCTATGGCGAGCAAAAGCATTTATGTGACAAGTGTATTATTGTTTTTTTGGAGGTGATATTTGAATATATGCTTGAAACATATGCACATGAGGAAGACTGGCCTTTTTTGAAAATGCATTAAAATCAGCGGTTTTTGTTTATAACTATTACTGTCGGTCTGAAGTTCGGATAACATGAATTTTCCGAGAAGTCGTTAGAGCAGTAAGAAATGTGGAACATGGCGGTTGCTATGCTCTTAATTTTTGTGGTAAATGGGGTATAAAAATGGTATAATCAAATTCATTAATTAGGATGCGTAGAGATATTAAATTTTAGGTTAAGAATTTATTCTGCTATAGGAAATACATAAAATGAAAACGAAAGGAGAATTGCATTTTGGAAAAAAAGACAAAACTTGACACTGCTAAAAAAGAAGTAGTAAAAGTAGATGTTAGTTATGAACGTTTTGATGAAGATATTGATAGAGCCATAGAAGATAAGCGTTGTGCGTATGTAAATGCATTCCTTGGACAGTTATTTAACATTCTAGATATAGGTAGAAATGTAAAGAAGGTTGTTGATCCTAATATTGATTATGTGGTTAAATTTACCCCGGAATTGTTAAAGAAAATGGAGGAGCATGATATAAAGTTTCTTAGGGATAAGTTGACAGGTGAATTATTACCAGATTTGTATGATTATACAGAAAAGAGAATAGGAGGAAAAGTTCGTCTTGAAATCAGGGGGGAACCTACAGGACAGGATTTGAGTAATCTCAGCAATGCCATTAATAATCTTATAGGACAGCAACGCTATGAAGCACTTGTCGAAGAAATACAACAGTTGCATATTGTTGCTAAAAGAATTGAGCGCGGTCAGGATAATGACAGATTTGCCAAGGTAAATGCTGGAAGAAACCATCTTTTAGATGCTCTTAATTATCAAGGAGCAGAAGAGGAAAAGAAAAAATTTATAATTGATGCTTTAGCTATGCTAAGAGAGGGACGAGAACTCATTGAAAAGACATTGATAGATAAACTGGATGCATTAGAAGATATATCGGAAAGTAAGATAAAACGGTTATGGACATGCTTTAGTCACTCGGATTATTTTGATAAGCAAATTGGACGATATGAAGATATACAAGAATATTTTCAATATTATTATATGTCGATACAACCAATGGCTTATGCATACACATATCTTAATCAACCACAACTGATAGAAGGATTGCTGGAGGATAGTAGAAAGGTTTTTGAACATGATAAGCTTAGATGCCTCTCTACTGTAGAGTATTTATTGCCAGATGGTAGATTTGATGGAATATGGTATAAGTCCCCGGAGATATATGAGCAGAAATTGCTAGAGGCATATAAGGCTAGGGAAAAGAATGAAGACTTATATATAACTGTTAAAGGATGTGCAATATTGGAGGTGCTTGACAATGGTAGAAAAGAGAATTAATATCTATAAAGTTGCTGGGAAAGTAGGAAAAGGTGTAAAGAAGTATGGCGGCTATGTATTAGTAGCAGGGTGGATATGGATTACAAATAGATCTAATATTATTGGGAAGATTAAGAAATAGTATGTGATAAAATTGGAAATTCTCATTTCTGAGGAAAGAAGAACAGCATTTTCCTTAGTGTTCATTTGAACATGAAACTAGTACCATTCAATTTAAAGCTGATAAAAAATTATAAGGTGGCAGTGTACACCAAGAAGCAGATTGCTGTATTTCTATGGAAAAATAAGAGATTATGTGCCAATATATAGGAGCAAAGATAAAAACACAACGCAAGGCAATTTTGCAGAACTGGTAGGTAGTCCGGTCGCACCAACATGGTGTAAGTACCGCTCCCTTCTTGGGGGTGTCTGTTCTTTGGGCATTACAATTATTATAAGGAAGAAGTGTCATGAACAAAGTATTTTACAGATTGACAGTATTTTTGAGGAATCATTCTGTGGAGGTGCGTTTGAACAAATATCAGAGAGTAAGTTATCTGTATGCTAGGTTGCATTTGGTGCAGAGCCAAAAGACTATGAGATTTACGATTTTGTTTTGAAAAATTCCATCAGCTGCGATTTAGTTTGGCTGTGGCAACTGATGTAAAAGAGCTAGTCATAATACTAAATGGGTATAGCATGAAGTGTGTAAACAAGTGCAGAATACTGGGATAGAAACAAAATCGCAATAGGCTTTGAAATTACAGCATGAACAGTTGAAAGCTGAACACAAGCCTGTGAGTCGGGAACAACGGGAAGCAGTGAAATAGCGGTGGTTTGGATTGAAACATCAAAAAAGGAAAGAGAAGCGTAGGGGGGAGATAAAATCGTTATAACTTTTTGTTGGTTATTCGTTTAATGTTTGCTGATGAAGAACAAGGGGAGGAAAAAATATGATAAATATACCAAGCAGGTTAAAGGATAAATTGGTAAAAGACGATATATGGTATCCTAACGTAAAGAATGTGATTAATAATGTAAAAGATTTATATATAACAACACCATTTTTTTTTCAAGAATATACAAATCATGGAATTGTACATATAAATAATATTCTTGATATTCTTGATAAATTAATAACTGATAGTTCTCTAGAGAATATAACAGAAAAAGAATTGGGTGTATGTATTATTTCTTTGATTTTACATGATATTGGGATGTTTGTATCTTATGATGGGTTTATGCAATTGCTTGCCGATGAGTGTGCTTATGCAGATTTAGAAAGGGTAAAGACTTTAAGACAAACTTGGAAAGAATATTTATTTGATTTAAAGTATTATTCAGAGAAGCAATTGATGAATAAGTTTGGAACAACAGATATTTATATTACTGAAATAGAAAATGGAGAGGTTTTAGATGATAAACAAAGAATGGTTATAGGAGAATTTTTGAGGCAAAATCATCATCATATCGCACATTATATAATTCTAAATGGAATAGATAATATAGATTTTCTTTTTGATACAAAGGTAGATGGCGAAACAAGAGATTTAATCGGATTAATAGCTCGTAGTCACGGAATGGATATAAGAGATACTGAAATATATTTGAAAAGTAAATTTAATGTTATTAGCAAACCTAAGAATATAAGTATTTTTTTCATAATGTCTTTACTAAGGATTGCGGATTATTTAGATGTAGGAGAAGAGAGAGCTTCGCATATTATTTCTTCTTTGCATGTAAAAAAATCTGAAAATTCAAAACAAGAATTTTTTTGGAATCAATGTATTAAGTATGAGGATTTTGTTTGGGATGGTAATAGGGAAAATCTTTCTATTGATGCGTCTCCTAAAAATTCAGTACAATTTATAAATGTAAAAAAATGGATTAAAGGCGTCCAATATGAACTTGATATGTGCTGGGCAATTATAGGAGAGCATTATGATGCAAATAAGTATAAAATGACAATTAGGCGATTAGATTCCAATATTTTAAAGAAAGAAGTTATTTCGGAATATGAAAAAAAATTTTATACTGAAGAAGTAAGTCTAAATGCTAATGCAGATATTTTAAAACTACTTATAGCACCTTTGTATGGTGATGAGCCTAGTTATGGTGTTAGAGAAATATTACAAAATGCAGTTGATGCATGCAGAGAAAGGGAAAAGATAGAAAATGATAGAGGAGGAAATTACAAAGGGAAAGTTGTAGTTAATTTAGATATAAAACAAAAAATGATGGTATTTACTGACAATGGAGTAGGCATGGATATTAATATAATAAAAAAATATTATCTTATTGCAGGAGCATCATATAGGCGTAGTGAGGCTTGGAGTAAAGAGTTTGTTGGGTTAGATGGGAAAACTAAAATATTAAGAAATGGTAAATTTGGAATAGGAGTGTTAGCAACTTTTTTATTAGGAGAAAAGGCTGTGGTTATTACTCGAAATTATAAAGAAGAAAAGGGTTGGAAATTTTCTATTCAATTAGATCAAGATAATATTGATATAGAGAGGATAGACACAGATATAGGAACCACAATTTCAATTAGTGTAACGGATGAAGTAATTGATAGATTGAAAAAAAACCCATCATGGAATTGTTGTGATTGGACAGAGTGGTATGAAGGAAATAGTCCATCGGTTGCATATATGATTAACGGCAAGATAACAAATATCAATAGATATATATTAAAAACAGAGTATTTTGAATTGACACAAAATGAGTATAGTCAATATTTATGGTCATATGATAGAGGTCCTTTTTACTATGCAAAAGATGTTTGCTGTAATGGTATTGTAATTCCGCGAGGATGCATTTTCCCTGATAACGATAAATATCGTTTTAGTATATCTATGCCGCACATAAAAATAGAGGATTTAAAAGGGTGTTTGCCAGTTAATTTGGCTCGTTCAGAGTTGCTTTATGTGCCATGTGAAGAAGCATTATATACAGAGTGTTGTAAATACGCTTTGGCGAAATTTCTTGCTTTAGATGTAAAAGACAGAATAAATAGAAATAAATTTGTTTGGAATTCTAGATGGGAAACTGAAAGTCAGTATATTATTTTCTCCCAAAGTGGATATACATTATATGACCCGGCTTTTCTAGAACTGGCAGGAATCAATGTTATTAATTTTTTTGCTGTTGGAAACGAAGTGGAAAGTGACAGAATAAATCAAATTGATACTGATTCTCCTATTATATTTTATAATTTAACAAGAAGAGGAGTGACTAAGTCTCTTTTTGAAAGTATAATTTCAAAACAAATATTGGGTCGGAGCATGGAATTGCATTTATGTTTTTTGAATCTTAATAAAAAGGCATATAGATATATTTTTGACGAATCACAAAAAACAATAAGGGGTAACTTCGTGATAAAAGAAAAGGAAGATAAATTCATTATTTCACTGGAGAATTTGAATCAATCAGAAACAATACTGTTCAATACTGAAGATTTCCCTTTGGTAGCTAAATTTAATATAAATGATAAGAATTTGTGCAAAGATGATATTATGTTTAATTTATTAAAAAAATATTTGAAACCTAATTGCTATATTCCTTATGATTTAAATGAAAGAAAAAGAATGTTTCCTAAAGCATTTAAAGAACTGAAAAAATATATGTAGTATATATGGCACTATTTTGTCTCTAATAATTTTGTCTGGTACAAAAATAGGAATATTTTTGAGGAATACGCATAATAAATCCTTTGAAAATCAGAGAAAAGTAGTCAGTTCAAGCTATCTGCCGAGGAATCTGAATAACGGACATTTGGACTGGAAAGTGTGTAAAATTAGTGCTTTCCAGTCTTTCTTTTGTGCTGTCTATGAAAAGAGAATTTGATTGAAGTCCCTATCGAATTATAATGCTATCGTTTTGCACCTGCCAAGTTGGTAACGGTTAACCATCTCAGAAGATATGTGGCATACCGCATCATTTTCTTTCTATATTGGCATGTCGGAATTAGAGACATCCTCCGAGGACTTGATAATGCGAGTCAATATTTCATATATATATTCTGAATTATGTGTTAGCAAAGTATACGGTTGGCTACCGAACTGGAAAGCAATACCGTCCTTATAAGGAGTGATAGATGATAAAGCAGTTATCTTTTTATCGAAAGCAAAGTTGTTTCCAGAGAACACAATTCTCGTATTAGTGATAGAAAGAACTCCATTTGCGCGTTCCTGAACATCATGTCTAATCCGAACTGCCCGCTGATCCCCTAGGCCTATAGACTTTTCTTTTGATATACGGATTTTGGTATTGTATCTTTCACTAGAATATCCAACAACGACATTTTTTGTTTTTAAATGAATGGCAGCTTCGCAATAATGACATACCTCTCCATTAGAAAGTATGGCATTTGATGAAACAATTGGTAGAGGTTCATCAGCAGATAGGTGCTTCGGACTGTTCCCTTGTATTCGCTCCCCTTTGTAAGCAGCTATGAGGTAACGTATAATGTCAACAAACCAACCTATACCACATAAACCCAACGTGCATAGGTAAAGAATTCCCATCTTGGTATTTTTCTCTCTAAACTTATGTACTCCGAATTATCCAAAAAAGAGACAGATTATAAAGTCAGTCCAAGCGGTCGCCCATATCAAAAAATATTCCTTCAATCAATTCTTTTGGAGCTATCATACTAGAATTTAGCTCTTTCTGTCAACGAATACATTTTGTTGGAAAATTCGCAGGTTGCCATGCTCCATATTTATATGGTAAATGGAAAATGAAAGTGATATAATCAAAAAAATCAGTATTACCGAAGGCAAATATGGAATAACTGATGTTCAACGAGGAGGTTATGTCTATGAGTTCTTTATTGCAATCGACAAAAAATACACGAGTGCTGCCGACAGGAACAAATCAGTATTATAGAAGTGACTTTCCAGAGAACTTGACCGATGAAGAAATCCAGTGGTTATTAGATAATAATATAATTACCATTGTAGACTTAAGGTCAGATGAGGAGCTTCTCAAAAAGCATTGTAAGCTTAAAGAAATTGAGGGATTCAGATATTTTCATCTTCCGGTTACGGGCGGTGGTGATACGCCAAAATCACTTGAACATCTGCATATAGTATATGAGCAAATGATAGATGATAAAATGAAAAATATTATTGATACAATCATGAATGCAGAATCTAAGGTGATGTATTTCTGTACGGCGGGTAAGGATCGTACGGGTGTGGTATCTGCGCTTATTTTGAAACGGCTTGGATTCAGTGATGAAGTAATCATTGATGATTATATGAAGTCTAAAGATAATTTAATGGATATGCTTACTGCATATGTGAATATTCATCCTGAGGTGGATATAGAAATTATCATTCCGCACAGGGATAATATGGAACAATTACTGAAACAATTATAGATTTGGAAAGTTTCAGAAATTGGACAGAAGGATATAAATGTGTTCAATAGAAATAGAAAGGACAAATGTAATTATGTTTAAAGATATTTCAATTATGGGGCGGGTCATTTATATTATTTATGTTATTGATTTATATGTGAAGGAAAAAGATAATAATGCTGATTGGAATATCCTGTTGGAGGAACTATGGTCATTTCCCAAGTATGAATATATTGATCACTATGCTTATATGGTAGTCGAGTGTACACCGAGTTGTGTCTTGGATGAGAGGGAGGATTTTCAGACTGCTGAGTATTTTAACGTAGAAAAATTGTGTAAATTAAAAAAACTATATATGGAATCTCCCTGTACGGAGACGGTTGATTATTTGATGGAGCAAATAAATCACATTCTTGGAAGCAATTTATATACTTCTGTCAAGCCGCCGGAAAGTCACTCGTTAAAAATTGTAGAGGAAACTTATTCCTATATTGAAAAACTTATGGGCGAAAATGTACCTCCAATCAAGCCGTTTGAAATTTATTCTATATATGAGGAACAATGTTGGGGGGATTATTCTTTTGGGAAAAAAGAATTATTGGAACGTGTGAAAAATTGTTAAGGATTTATAATAGGAGCGTTTCAATGCCCAAAATGAATGTGAAATCAAAAAGGAGAAAATATGTCAGATGTAAATGACAGATATACAATAGACCAAATGGTAATTGAAGATGAAAAGCTGGTGCTTATCATTGTTGATTCGTTGAAATGGGAGTTTTGTGAACGTGTAAGTCACGCACATGCATTGAAAGCTAAGATTAGCGATTACCTGCAGTTTATAGGCAGCGGGCAGGTTGCCGAGTATCATAAAGCTGAAGAATATAATAGGATTGTAATTCGTGTGGTTGCGAAGCATTCATATAGCAGGTATGGCTTGGATTTTTTCGAGAGATGCTTGAAATGGATTCAGGAAAATGGAGATTTATGTGAGCTTGAATGGACGCATTTACCAAAAGATGATGGGGAAGAATCAGAGTTCCAAGACGGTTTCTGCGATGATTACATATTTGAACTGGACAAGGTATATCCGCGTATCAAAAAAAATTGGTCCAAAACGCCTGCTGAAACTGTCGCACTTATGGCAGCAAATAATGCTTTCAATAATCAGGGCAGTGAAATACAGGAATATAAAGACATTCCGATGTTTCGCATTTTTGATAGTTATATAATCACTTTGATGCAGGATATGGGTAGCACTTATATGTATCTGACCTATGAGCATCTTCCGAAAGATATGACTGTTGAGGAGATTGAGAATAAAGCGTTTGAAAATCTATTTCGTGATATAACGTATCGCATGGTAGAATCAAAGGAAGCAGGAGTATATGGATTGGTGGCTGGTGGAGATTTTGAAGCGGAAGCCCTGTGTCTGTCGGGCATATGGGAAGACTGCGGAGAGGAATTGCAGGATGATTTGCTGATTACAGTACCAACAAAAGATATGGTGCTGTTTACAAGCGCAGGTGATAAAAAATCAATACAAAGAATGATAAAGCAGGCACAGGAAATATATGAATGTAATCAACAGGAAAGTCCCCTTCTGATTTTCAGTCGGGATGTTTTTTATTATGACGGGAGCACAAAACAGCTTGCAATCAGTAAGAAGTATCGTGTTTGAAGATAATGTAAGGTGTAGGTAAAAATGAACAAATGCAAGAAATTGGCTGAATATTTGGTTGCTTGGTATCCGGACCATGCAAGGGACTTGCCGTGGCGGAAAGATACGGAGCCGTATCATGTCTGGTTATCAGAGATTATGCTGCAGCAGACCCGTGTGGAGGCGGTAAAGGAATATTATAAGCGTTTTCTGGAAGCACTTCCATCTATTGAGGCTTTGGCTGCTGTGGAAGATGACTATCTGTTAAAGCTGTGGGAAGGTCTGGGTTACTATAATCGGGCGCGGAACCTGAAAAAGGCAGCTATTACCGTTGTTGAAGATAGGAAGGGGAAGTTTCCGAATACGTATGAAGGAATTTTGTCCCTAGCGGGTATCGGTGAATATACAGCAGGTGCGATTGGTTCCATTTGCTTTGACCTGCCAACGCCGGCTGTGGATGGTAATGTGCTTAGAGTTTATACCAGAGTAATGGAAGATTCTTCCAACATTGATAAACAGTCAACAAAAAAGAAAATTCGGGAGCAATTGGCAAAGGTATACGCTAAAGGACAATGTGGTACATTGACACAAAGCCTGATGGAGCTTGGAGCAACCGTATGTCTGCCTAATGGAATGCCAAAGTGCGAAGAATGCCCATTGAAGACCCTGTGTGGTGCGAAAGAGCATGATACATGGCAGCAATATCCGGTACGGGACAAGAAGAAAAGCAGAAAGCAGGAGGATAAGACTGTGTTTGTTCTGCAGTGTGGGGACAGGATTGCAGTGCGGAAACGGGCAAGCAAGGGTCTGCTGTCCGGTATGTGGGAATTCCCTAATGTGGAAGGCGTTCTCATAGAGCAGCAGGCGGCAGATGTGGCAAGTCAATGGAATACTGTCCCGAAGCAGATGAAAATGAGTGTTAATTATACCCATGTGTTTTCTCATGTGGAATGGAGAATGACCGCTTATTATCTGGCATGCAGTCAGATGTGTGAGAAGTTTCACTGGGTAACGATGGAAGAATTAGAGCATGAAGTGGCGATGCCGTCGGCATTTCGACCATTTTTAGATACGTTGAAAAGGGAAAGGTAAGCGAGTTTGGAATGCATTGAAAAATATAGGGCTCCATGCTAAGATACGTCTAATGCTATCATTACTATTGGAAAATATAGAAGGGAACATCTTTGAGAACAATGCTTGTATTTGTTGGAACAGATAATATTAAAAAATGAAAGGAATGAAAAAATGCCTAATGAAGCAATATTAAGTAGTAAGGATCAATATACGATTTTTAAGTATGATAGATATATTATAAGATTCCGTGCACCATATTCGTTAGAAAGGTACACGCAAGTTAAGGAATGGGATAATGGATATTTAGTAGTTATGGCTAAGTATTCTCATAATCAGGATGAAGAAGAAGAGTATATAGACCTTATTCCAATGCTGAAAGATTTGTATTATGATGCACATGAATTTTTAGCACCAATAAAGAAAGTGAGGATTCAATATGATTGATTATAAGACTGTTGCAGAGGATTCAAATATGATTATTAATGGTTATGCTTTTACAAAAGAAAATTATTAAAAAGAATTACCGTGAAATGTTTTTAAAGTGGCCAGAATACAGTAAAAATGGATTCTATCAAAGGTAATGATTCAATTAAGATACTTCTACCAACGGCGGAAGTTTATAAAAGGAACTGCCGTTGTATGGTCTTTCTCTATGAATTGACAAAAGAGAATTGACTATGCAATAGAATTTAATCGCAAATGTTATTTAGGGAATGTTTGCTTACCTAAATAACGCACAAAGTAAGCGCTTGCAAGGAGTTTTACGATGTTTAAAAAGTACAAACTTGGTTTTGATATTTGGAGCTTGGTGCTATTCCTAATTATCATGATACCTACTTTCATCTGGTCGGTTGTTCCGGCACCAAATGACATATTGAGGGAAACATCAATTACAAAGATACTGGATATGATAGCTTCTATATGTCAGGTGTTGATGATTATCGCACTTTGCATTTTCATAAATCAAGAGCAGAAAAAATTAAGCATTACGCCTTTTATTATCGCTATGATAACTTGCTGTTTATTATATTTCGCAAGCTGGACCATTTATTATTTGGGAATAGTCAATACAATTGT
Source organism: Lachnospiraceae bacterium (assembly GCA_014799405.1). Lineage (GTDB taxonomy): Bacteria > Bacillota > Clostridia > Lachnospirales > Lachnospiraceae > Coprococcus_C. Next base: position 29,065 of record JAAVIA010000039.1, on the reverse strand, counting down.
TATATTAGGGCTGACTATTCCACCATGTCTGGCATTTTTGTTTTGGGCTATTGATAGAAAGAATTTAATAGCAGTGATTCCGATTTCAATTTTTACCATATGTCATTTGATATATGGGATAGTTAATTTTGTTATCTAATATCCGGGAGTACAAGACGATATGGATTATCAAATCAGACAAATCAAAGTAAATGAATATCCGATATTGGCTGATTTTCTATATGAGGCGATTTTTATTCCGGAAGGAATGGATAAGCCACCGAAATCTATTATAGAACAGCCGGAGCTACAGATATATATTGAGGATTTTGGCAAAGCAGATGATTTGTGTTTGGTTGTCGAAACAAAAGAGAAGATTGTGGGAGCGGTATGGACGCGTATTATGAATGATTACGGACATATTGATGATGAAACACCATCTTTTGCGATATCTCTTTATGAGGAGTATAGGCATTTGGGAATTGGAACAGCACTGATGAAGGCTATGCTGAAGCGATTAAAAGAAAAGGGATATAAACAGGCATCACTTTCTGTGCAGAAGGCAAATTACGCAGTTAATATGTACAGAAAAGTAGGCTTTGAGGTGCTTGATGAAAATGAAGAAGAATACATAATGGTCTGTCGGTTATAGTGTGATAAGGGAAATGACATTTGCCATATCCTATATTCGTGATAGTAACTGCAACATAAAACTGATATAATAAACTAACTTGACATTTGCCGAGGAGATTATACACAATGGATTATTTTGAAATAAAAACCGAACGCTTAGTGTTAAAGCCGTTAGGAATGAAATATTTAAATTCGACAAGTACATATGCAATGGATTACGAAAATACAAAACTTATGTGTAATTTGCCTGATGAAACAATTGATGAAGTAGAGGATTTTTTGACCAATGCCGAAAAAGAATGGAAAAAGGAAAAACCGCAATTTTTAGAATTTGCAATTATATATAATGGCGAACATATTGGTGCAGTCAGTGTGTATTTTGAAAATGATACAGGTGAACTTGGTTGGATTATCAATAAGAATTATTGGCGAAATGGCTTTGCATATGAAGCGGCAAAGGCACTTGTTGATTATGCAAAGACCGAAATAAATGTAAACCATTTTCTGGCTCATTGTGACACCGAGAATATTGCTTCATATAAGGTTATGGAAAAACTCGGCATGAGTAGGACCGGTGAATGGGGTGGACGAAGAAATAAATCTGCATTGAAAGATAGTGCAGAATATCAATATGAATTGTACTTATAGAGTATTAAATTTACGGAGGCCAATATGATACTTGAAACAGAGCGGTTATATCTGCGAGAGATGAATCAGGCTGATTTCAATTCTTTGTGTAACATCCTGCAGGATGAAGATGCGATGTATGCGTATGAGGGCGCATTCAGTGATAGTGAGGTGCAGGAATGGCTTGACCGACAGATTGCCCGTTATCAGAAATGGAATTTTGGCTTATGGGCTGTAATTTTAAAGGAAACGGATGAAATGATAGGTCAGTGCGGACTTACAATGCAGCCGTGGAAAGAAACGGAAGTTCTTGAAATAGGTTATCTTTTCAATCGCTTATATTGGCATAAAGGTTATGCAACAGAAGCGGCAAAGGCTTGCAAAAAGTATGCGTTTGAAACATTAAAGGCAGATGAAGTTTGCTCCATTATTAGGAATACGAATATTGCCTCTCAAAACGTAGCTATTAGAAATGGCATGAAAAGAAAAGATACTTGGACAAAATACTATCGGGGTGTAGATATGCCACATTATCGTTATGTAATACAGCGTGAAGCAAATTAGAAAATATTATAGATATAAAAAAGAGAACTAAGAAACATATCACAGGAGGAATTTATTATGGCTGATATTTTATACCGTTATAATAAACAGGTTTATTTTAATATTACGAACAGATGCTGTTGCAATTGTACTTTCTGCATCCGCAATCATCAGGATTACTATGGAGAGGCGGATAATCTTTGGCTTGACAAGGAACCGTCGGCAGAGGAAGTGATTGATGCCATAAAAGCCTTTGATTTTGGAGATTGTGATGAAGTTGTATTCTGTGGCTATGGGGAACCGACGATGGCATTGGACACGATGCTTGCAGTCAGCGACTATATGCATTCTCATTATCCGTTCCGTATCCGTCTGAATACGAATGGTTTGGCAGACTTGATTCACAACCGTTCTACGGCGGAGGAAATATGTAGTGCTGTTGACAGCATTTCCATCAGCCTGAATATGCCGGATGCAAAGTCATATACAGAGATTGTGCATCCTGCTTATGGAGAAAAGGCATTTGAGGCAATGCTACAGTTTGCCAAGGATTGTAAAGAATATTTGGGTGATAATGTATGTCTCACTGTGGTTAGCGTTATTGGTGAGGAAAATATAGAAAAAAGCAAATTACTGGCAAAATCGTTGGGAATCCCATTACGTATACGGGAATATTCATAAATAAGGAATAACATGTTTAACACAATTTTAGATAATATAATAATTATACTACTTACACTTGTGAGTCTTTTTACCAGCAAATCTCTGGCACTTTTCATCGTGGCAGCAGGTTTGCTTATGGTACTTGTAACCTATGAATCTTTTAATGAAGAAAAAAGCAAGGCTTTGTTTTCTTTGGAATTGATTTTGATGACATTTTTTGCTGTGTTATCAGGAGGCTTTGCAGGCTTCATTGTTTTCTTTCTTCTTAAGTCGGTCAGAGAGTATATCAGAATAACTCTGGGAGTGTGTTTATTTGTTATTACAACATTGTTGATATATAAAAATATGTCATTTGCAATGTGTATAGTGAAAACCTTGGTTTTAGCAGTTGCTTTTTTGCTTTTGATGCTGATATATTATCTGGTGGAACGTATGGAAAAAAAGAAAAAGCGGGAAGATGAAAGACTTACAGCTTCCAATGTTAGTGAATTGCATGAGAAGAGATTAAATGAACAGCTTGTGATGCAAAATTTTCTGGCGGAGAAAAATGCAAGGCTGATGGAGAGGGAAAATATCAGCAGAAATATTCACAACAGTGTGGGTCATTCTATAACGGCGGCTATTATGACATTGGATGCAGCAGACGTGCTCTACGATGTGAGACCGGAAGAGGCCAGAAAGAGGATGAATGATGCCAATAACCGTATTCGTGGAAGCTTGGAATCAATCAGAAGAGCAGTTCGTGTTTTGGACGAAGATAGTGTAGAGATATTATCCGGTGATTTGAAATGCGAAATGGAAAATATTATAAATGAATTTGTGATGGATACAAGCATTCGGGTGGATCAGAGCTTCAGCCAGCTTATGGATGATATAAAAATACCACACGACCATGCGGTATTTCTTACAGGTGCATTGCAGGAAATGCTGACAAATGGTGTGAAGCATGGAAATGCAAGTGAGTTTGTAGTAATTATTTTAGGAGATTCCGCTCATATAAGATTAGAAGTATCGGACAATGGACAGAGTGATTTTGATTCGTCAAATAGTAAGAGTAGGATTGAAAACGGATTTGGTGTTAAGAAGATTATTTCTTATGCAGAAAAATGTGGTGGAAAAACAGAATTTGTAAATGATAATGGATTTAAGGGAATGATAGAGCTGCCGATTGTGTTTGCAGGATAAGGAGTTACTATAATATGTATAAGGTATTACTGGTAGATGATGAGAAGCTTCTTTTGGATAGCTTGGAAATCATTTTGTCTTTGAATAATATGGAAGTGATAGGAAAGGCAAATGACGGAAAGGCTGCCATAAAGATACTTGAAAACTTGAAGGTCGATTGTGACATAGCCCTTGTAGACCTTAATATGAAGGGAATGGGTGGTATTGAGCTTATAAAGGTTATGAAAGAAAAATATCCGAAGATTAAGATTTTAGTGCTAACTACATTTTATGATGACAAAAATATTACAGAAGCAATCGCAGGTGGTGCAGATGGATATCTTCTTAAGGATAGCGGTAAAGATGTAATTTTAGGGGCGGTAACACAGATTATGGGTGGTATTACAGTATTAGACCAAAAAGTTATGGTACGCCTTACAGCTCTTATGAACAATAATCTGAATAATAATTTGAGCAATGGTTCAGGTGATACCCGTAATACTTCCTACGATTTCTCCATTGACATGACGGAACGGGAGAAGGAGATATGTTCTCTTATGGTAGAAGGACTTACGAACAGACAGATTGCGGAACGGTTATATATTTCAGAGGGGACGGTAAAGAATTACATCTCTAATATATATGATAAAACAGGAATTCATGATAGAGTCAAGCTTATAGTGGAGCTCAAAAAATAATTTGTGGCTGTAGTCATACGAATAATATGACCACAGTCACTTTTTTTGTTGTGCAAAAGGTTATAATATGTATGAAATAGTATAAACAAGGAGAATAGGATGAAAAGTAAACTATCAGCACTAAAATTTGTCAGAAATAACAAAAAACAGGTCTGGGTTATGATAATTGCATTAGCCCTAACCTTTATGACAATGTATATTATTAATTTTTTATTTCTGACTACGGAAGAGAGCTTCAAGGCACTCTTTCTGGAACAACCGAAAAGGGTGGCATATTTAGATCTTACTCCCGACACTATGGGTGTGAATAAAGAAGCTTATGCTTCCAATGACGAATATAATTCAGCAATAAATAAGGCAAGAGATAAAATAATTGCTGATATGAAGAAGCATGAGGGGATTAGCGATGCAGTGCTTACTCAGGCATTGTATGCCCATTATCAAGGAATAATCGGTGAGGTCGGATATGATTTCCCGCTACTTTCGAAGGAGCAGGTTCCGGAATTTGTAAATCACATGGATGCAAAGCTTATAGACGGAAGAATGCCGGAGGGAGATGGAGAGATTCTTGTAGATGAAAAGGTTTTGAAGAATCAGAAAATGGAGATAGGCGGATATTTTAATGAATCCGCTTTTGGACAAAATTTTAAGGTGGTCGGGGTTCTTGAGTCGGAATATATGACCTGCGTTGGAACACCTATGGGATACACAAACAGCGGTTGGTACATCGTTGTCTTATGCAATGAGGAAAATGCAGATATGACAAAGGTGTTACATGATATCGGAATTACAACGTCAGAATATGATACGATATATGATTCTGTAGATTGGTCTGATATGTATAAGGAAATGGTTACAGAACAGCTTGATGCGGCTTTACTTGCAATTCTTATTGTAGTAATCATATTTCTGGCAATATCCATTCTCGTAGCCTACATATCGTTTATGCGAAGCAGGGTAAATGAATATTGTCTTTATACATCCATAGGCTTTGGGAGAAAAGATGTATATGGAATGATACTGAGAGAAATACTTATTATTTTTGGAATAAGCATAATTCTTGGGTCGGTAGTGACAGTCATTATAATGTTTAGTCTGGGAAATTCTGTTTTAGAGCCTATGGGGCTTATATATAAATATTTCTATCCGGAGCATCTGCTTCGAATATTGGCAGCATTTGCTGCAATTATAGGTGTTTTGCAGATACCAATATCAGTAACCATAAACAATATTAAAACGATAGATATGATAGAAGAATAGGAGTGCACTATGTTTGAAATAAAAAATGTGAGTATGATTTACGACATGAATTTTGAAGAGAAAATGTATGCTTTAAATGGGTTTAGCCTGACACTGCCGGATACAGGGCTGGTAGGTATTATAGGGCCATCGGGCAGTGGAAAGAGTACGCTTATGTATTGTATGTCCACGCTAAAAAAACCTACAGAAGGAAACATTACTTATAATGGTCAGGATATTACGTCACTTTCTAACAAGCAAAGGGAGACAATTAGAAGGAATGAATTTGGTTTTGTCTTTCAGAAGCATTATCTGGTTCCGTATATGACTGCAATGGATAATGTGGTTGTTGCAGGAATAAATGGTGATAAGGAATTAAAGGATAAGGCAGCAGAATACCTTTTGGCTCTTGGTCTGAAGGAAAGAGAATTTAACAAACGACCTTCAAAGCTTTCCGGAGGTCAGTGTCAGAGAGTTGCAATTGCAAGGGCAATGATAAATAATCCAAATGTAATTTTTGCGGATGAACCGACAGCGTCACTGGACCACGAAAATGCATTTAATGTAATGAAGATTTTGAAGAAATATTCCGAAGACAGGTTGGTTATTGTAGTAACGCATGACAGGTCTATTTTGAAGGATGTAGATATTACTGTAGAAATGTGGGATGGAAAGCTAAGCAACAGCTCATTATAGGAGATAATGAACAGACTGATGTTCAAAATCAGAAAGGAAGAAGTATGAAAAATATAAAGCCATTTTCGGCACTTTATTATATGCAAGAGAACAGAGGAAGGGCAGTGCTTTGCATTTTCATGATGTTTTTGGCAACCCTTATGTTCCTTGCTGGCAATTACATTCACTCAGAGTTGTATACTTTTGAAAAGGAATTTGAATATTCGGATAAGCTGGTATTGGTGAATGCTCAAAGTACGGATGAAGAGTTCAAGGATTTTGCAGACTTTAAAAAAGCTGTTGAAGAGGATGACAAACTTGGGATGGTTCTGTCATCCGGCCGTGGATTTGGTGCCATGCAGCATGGAACTGTGATTAACCTTGAGATGGGTGGATGGCGTTATGTGTTTAATTCTGTTCAGGATATGCAGGAGGTATTTGACCATCTGGGTATAGATGGAGATTTTTCAAAGTGTAAGCATAGAAGTATGATAATAAGTCAGGATTTTGCAAAGGATAGGGGAATTAAGCTGGGGGATAAGGTTGACGAAGCCTTTGATAGAAATCTCAATGGAGAGTATACCGTAGATGCCATTATAGATGATGGAAGCTTTTGCACATTTTATATTTATGAGGATGATGATAATCTGGGGCGTCTTTATATTTATAGTGATACAATGGAAGGGGAAGGATTGTACGATTATGTGAAAAGTCTGGCAGGGGACAGAAAGGTGCAGATTAGTGAGTCTGAAAGAAGCAGTATTTTGCCGCAATTCTATATATTTTACGTTCTTTTCTATTTAATTGATTTTTTGATTGCAATCGTTCTGGCCGTTACGATTAATTCTGTTGTTACAGGTCAGTATTTGAAAAGAACTTATGAATTTGGTGTTTACAAAGCGCTTGGAAGAAGCAGAAAAGAAGTGAAGGCAAAGGTGGCTGCTGAAGTGTTATCTATGAATCTCATTGCCTGTGTTATAGGATTTGCAGTCATTTTCCTGTTTACATACCTTATGAATGAACTGGTATATAAACCAAAGGGACTTTACTTATTGTATTCATCCAATATAGGATTTATTGGATTTATTATATGTGATATCCTTATTGTAGTTCCGTTGATACTGTCCAAAGGAAGACTGATGGCTAAGGCGGATGTTACGGAGTTTTAATTGACATTTTCGTGGGAATCTGATAGGATGATAGCAAGTACTTGCATGGAGGTGGAAAAATGGATGAAACAAGCCAAAAAATTATTGATGCAACCATGTTACTAATACGTGATAAGGGGTATGTTGCTACTACAACAAAGGATATTGCACGATTAGCCGGAGTAAATGAGTGTACCCTGTTTAGAAAGTTCCAAAACAAAAAAGATATCGTATTACAGGGAGTTGCACAGGAAAAATGGCGAGCCAATGTTACGCCAGATATTTTTCAGAATGTGCAGTGGGAACTGGAATCCGATTTAGAGATGTTTATGAATGCCTATATGGACAAAATAACACCGGATTTTGTTAATTTATCTATTGGATTGAGGGCACCGCAGCTTTATGATGAAACGGCACCCCTGATTATGAAGGTCCCACAGGCATTTGTGTCATCCCTGATAGAATATTTTAAAAAGATGGAGGAAATGGAAAAGATAGGGCACTTTGATTTTGAGAGCTTGGCAATGACTATTTTTTCTTCAACTTTTGGATATACGTTCCTAAGTGCATCTTTTAATCAAAACCTTGCAAAAACGAGTAAGGAAGAATTTATAAAAAATAGTGTGAAAATTTTTGTAGAAGGTATTTCGGGACTGTAAGAAATGGCACGAATAAAAAGTGCCATTTTAAATATATTAAATGCATGCAAGTACATGCATACAAGGAGGTAAACAATATGGATATAACAGGAGCAGAATTATTTGTAAAAGCACTAAAAAAAGAACGGGTAGATACGATTTTTGCATATCCGGGAGGACAGGCGATTGATTTGTTTGATGCTTTATATGGGGAAGATGACCTTAATGTTATCATGCCAAGACATGAGCAGGGCTTAGTTCATGCTGCTGATGGATATGCACGTTCAACCGGAAAAGTCGGCGTATGTCTGGTTACAAGCGGACCCGGTGCAACAAATTTAGTTACAGGGATAGCAACTGCAAACTATGACAGTGTGCCGCTTGTTTGTTTTACCGGGCAAGTACCGACGGGGCTTATTGGGAATGATGTCTTTCAGGAAGTGGATATTGTGGGAATTACAAGGAGTATTTGTAAATATGCAGTGACCGTCCGTAAAAGGGAGGATTTGGCAGAAATTATCAAAAAAGCATTTTATATTGCACGGACGGGAAAACCGGGAGTTGTAGTGGTTGACTTGCCAAAAGATATACAGCGGGAATACGGAAGTGATGAATACCCAACAAACATAGAAATCAGAGGATATAAACCGAATAATTCCGTTCATATCGGGCAGATAAAAAAAGCAATGGAACTATTGAACCATGCACAAAGACCAGTTTTTTTAATTGGTGGTGGTGTAAATATTTCCCATGCCAATGTGGAAATGCTTAAACTTGCAGAGATAACAGGAGTACCGGTTATTACTACTATTATGGGAAAAGGAGCTATCCCTACCACGCATGACTTATATGTGGGGAATATCGGTATACATGGCAGCTATGCAGCCAATACGGCAATCAGTAAGTGTGATGTGCTCTTTTCTATCGGAACAAGATTCAATGACCGAATTACGGGAAAGCTTGACAAGTTTGCACAAGATGCGGTAATTATTCATGTTGACATAGATGCTGCTTCAATTTCGAGGAATATTGTTGTTGATGTTCCGATTGTGGCAGATGCAAAAATGGCAATAAGCAAATTAATTGAAAAAGCAAAGCCCTTAGATATAAAAGCATGGGTGGAACAGATTGGTGAATTGAAAAAGCAGTACCCTATTACTATGAGAAAAGAGGGGATGACACCGGAAAAAATTATACGGTCTATCAACCAGGTTTTTGATAGCGCCATTATCACGACGGATGTAGGACAAAATCAGCTATGGGCAACACAATTCCTTGATTTGAATGAGAGAAAGCAAATGCTGACCTCTGGCGGTCTGGGAACGATGGGGTACGGTTTTCCGGCAGCAATTGGAGCAAAAATAGGAAATCCTGAAACAGATGTCGTGGTAATTTCCGGTGATGGCGGCATGCAGATGAATATACAGGAAATGGCTACTGCAATTGTATATGAACTGCCAATAACAATCTGCATTTTAAACAACGGATATTTGGGGAACGTCAGACAGTGGCAGGAAATGTTTTTTGACAAGCGTTATTCAAGTACCTGTATGCGGTATAGAAAAAGCTGCATTGCAAACTGCAACACTCCAACGAAGTGCTGTCCCGAATATACACCTGACTTTTTAAAACTAGCGGAAAGTTATGGTGCAAAAGGTATTCGGGTAACTGATGAGAAAGAAATTATTATGGCACTGGAAACCGCAAAGAATAACAGAAAAGTTCCAACAGTTATTGAGTTTATTATTGACAGAGAAGAAAATGTTATGCCGATTGTTCCACCTGGAAATGCTTTGAATGATATGATTTTAGAAAGTGAGGGTAATTGATATGAAAAAGAGATGGCTTTGCTTGTTTGTTGAAAATGAAATTGGTGTGCTGGCTAAAATTTCAGGTCTGTTTTCGGGTAAATCCTATAATTTGGACAGCCTGACCGTAGGTGTTACGGAAGATGTAACTGTTTCACGCATTACAATTAGTTTGACGAGCGATGGTCAGACTTTCGAGCAGGTGAAAAAACAGCTCAACAGAAGTGTTGAGGTAATAAAAGTAGTTGATTATACAGATGTTGCTATTCACATGAAAGAGCTGATGTTTGTCAAGGTAAGCGGATGTTCTGAAAAGGATATAGAGGAAATATTTAGAATATCACAGATTTTTAACATTACGGTAATTGATTATAACCGGGATGCTGTGCTCATAGAAAGTGTAAAGACGGAAAATAACAATAATGATTTGATTGCCTTATTGGGGAAATGTTTTGCAAACCGTATTGAAATAGTGAGAGGTGGGAGTGTTGCTGTAGAAGCGTTAAGTATTATGGACAAAAAACGGTGTGGGTAGATCCGGTTCAATTCAAAGGGATGAGAACAGATTACAGACAAGTAAATTTTACTCTTTCACTACATCTGAAAGATACAGTGAAAAGGAAATATGCCAGATGAAAAAAATATAGGTTGGAAGGAATATGAGGTAGGACAATGTCATTAGTGACTAGGACAATGAGTTTAGTGTTTTTTCGAAAAATGTAGAGTATAATCGAAATATGGTTGTTATATTGAAGTTAGAAGTGTATTTAAGTGTTTAAGGAGGGGGTTTTTATGCCAAATACAAAATGGTCAGAATTAAGTTCGTTGCAGTTAGGACAGTATGGAGAATATTACGCTAAGATGGAATTTGCTTCGTATGGATGGGAGATTTATACATCAGAGTTGGATGATCATGGAGTGGATTTTGTGGCTAAAGATGTCAAAACAGGAGATTTTTTTGAAATTCAAGTAAAAAGTATTCGCCCTAGTGGTTATGCATTTGTTTTTAAAGACAAAATTTCTTTAGATGACCATCATCTTGTTTGCTTTTTATGTTTTATAGACGAAGAGTTGCCCAAATTATATATAATTCCTGCAACAGTATGGAAAAATCCGAACGCAGTGTTTGTGGAACATAATTATGATAAACCAGGACAAACAAGTAAGCCTGAATGGGGGATTAACTATTCTAATAAGAATCTTCCTTTATTGGATAAATATAATTCAGAAAAATTTTTTGGAGAATAGGATTAAATAGTTTTACAGATAAAATAATAGATTGTTAGGAAATGTTACAGGATTTAGGTTATTAAAATGATTGTACAATGGTTGAAAACTGTGGAAAGGAAAGTATAAAATTAATGAGAGCGATTAACTTATTTACATATACAAGAATCCAACAAGATTATTCGACAGAGTATTCAAATATCCTTTCACAAAGAGAAAAGAGAGAAAAAGTAAAAGAACATGAATTTGATGCGTTACGAAAATTTGTAGAGTTATTGCGCAATAAAAATGTTGAAATTGAGGTTTTTGAGGGCTTTTTTTATTCTTTCAAAATTGAACAAATTGGCAAAGAATTTGATTTGTTGAAAATTGACAAAGGTAATCTTGTTTTAAATATTGAGTTAAAAAGTGAACAGATTGAGGAAGAGAAGATAAAAAAACAATTGAAACAAAATAAATATTATCTTAATTATTTAGCGAATGATATCAAATTGTTTACATTTGTGGGAGAAACTCAAGAGGTTTATCAATATGTGGATGGAAGTATTATTAAAAGTTCAATTGATATATTACTTAATGTAATGAGACTTTTCGTTGCGTATGAATCTGAAGGGGTTGAAACTTTGTTTAAGGCAAATCAATATTTGATTTCGCCAATAAATACACCAGAGGTATTTCTGCAAGGTCAATATTTTTTGACAAAACAACAAGAAAATATAAAGCAAAACATATTGGATATTGTATATAAAGATAATGAGGCTACATTTTTTTTGGGAATTACAGGAAAGGCTGGTACAGGAAAAACCCTATTATTATATGATATTGCAAGAACAGTTGCGGAATCGAATAACAGATGTTGTGTTGTACATAGTGGAATTCTTAGTGAAGGGCATTGTTATTTAAATAATCATTGGAGTGATGTTAGTGTTATTGCAGCAAAAGATTTAAAGGGAGATGGTAGCAATATATTATTAAATTACGATTTTATTTTAGTGGATGAATCTCAAAGAATTTATGTATCCGCAGTGGACGCAATAAAAAAAATAGCGTTGGAAAATGGGAAGGTAGTCATATTTTCTTATGATTTTGGACAGGCATTATCTCATGCTGAGGAGGAAAGAGATATACCTAGTGTTCTTAGGCAAATAGAAGGATTTCAGGAATTCAGTTTGTCGGAAAAAATAAGAACTAGTAAAGAAATTGCCTCTTTCTATAAAACTCTTTTAGATTTGAATGACAGAGCTAGGGCTTATATGAATTATTCTAATATAGAAATTCTGTATGCGAACCATGTTGTAGAAGCACTAGAGTTGATTGATTTATATGAAAAAAAGTATGGATATGTATTTATTGCATACACGCAATCTGTTTATATAAAGAGTGTAATAGATATTTATCCAAATAAACATGATACGCATCATGTTATTGGACAAGAATATGATAAGGTAATGATTATTGTGGATGAAAATTTTAGATACAATGAAAGCGGGAAAATTGAAGGCAAAAAGCATCCTAATCCAGATTATCTTTTTTATAAACTATTATATCAAGGTGTTTCAAGAGCAAGAGAAAAATTATGTATTTTGGTAGTTAATAATTATAAAATGTTTAAACAGATATCAGATATTAAGTATCATATGCTGGAAAACTATCAGTATAATGATAATACAAATAGCGTTATATCAGCCAAAACTTTGAATAAAATGGATAAAGTTATAAAGGATACAATTATGGGACTGAAAACTTACGATGCGGAAACAATTAGTGATGCGGTTAATATGATTAAAGAGGAATTGCTGGAGAGGAAACCAAGAAGGAACGTTATTCGAAGTGGTATAAAGCTATTAAATATAGTTGCGATAAAGAATGCTGATGATGAATCAATTGCCCAATGTGTCCAGCAATTCATAGATTATGTATCACAATATGCTTAATACTATAGCAATCTCAGAGCGTGTGGAAGTTCATGTAATGGAATAATACCCAAAAGCAATTTGTAACGAAAGTTTTTTCTCTTGAAAAATTTTAAGAGAAAAGGACTTTTACTTTCGACTATCAACTGTTTATTATTAGCTGGGGCAATGTAAAGGCTCTGTACTGAAAGTATGGCGTATTTATAGGGAAACATTAATTCGTTGATTATTGCAAAACTATTAAGTATAATATAAAAAATTTGTAAGGAGATATGAACATGAAAGCAGCAGTCTTTTTTCCGGGAATCGGATATCATACAGATAAACCTCTTTTGTACTATGGAAAGAAGTTAGCAAAAGAGTTCGGTTACCAGATAATTGAGGTTAATTATACAGGATTTCCCTCAGATGTAAAAGGAAATGAGGAAAAAATGGAGCAGTTTTTTCAGATTGCGAGAACACAGGCAGAGGAGACGCTTTGTAATGTGAATTTTAAAGAATATGAGAGCGTGCTGTTTATTTCAAAGAGTATCGGAACCGCCGTGGCAGCAGTCTATGATAATGACCATGCTGTCAATGCGCAGCACATTTATTTTACTCCTGTGCCACAAACATTTTCTGTTCTTAGGGAGAAAAGTGGCATTGTGTTTCATGGATTAAATGATCCGTGGTGTGAATCTTCGGTTGCAGTGGAGAACTGCAAAAAGCTAAATCTGAAGCTGAAAACCTTTGAAGGTGCAAATCATTCATTGGAAACGGGTGATTGTTTAATAGATTTGGAGATTATGAGTATGGTTTTTGACTGTCTGAAGGATAGCATCTGTTTATTATAAAAACGTTTATCTTTCGGACAAGGGTGGTTTTGCTTTGTATGAGAAACATGATGTGGCTAAAATATTCTCAAAAATTGAAATACTAATATACATTTAAGACGGAAAAGGCATTAAAGAAACTGGTTTTTTCGGAGGAAATTGTGATATGAAGCGATTGGAACCAGAAATTATTGATTATTATAATCAAGAAGTGGTCACCATGATAGCAGATAAGTATGGCTATAGTTTCATGGATGATTTGCGTGAGTTTATCTTTTCTCAAATGCATGCAATGTTAGAAGCTGAAGAACATGGTTTAAGTGCATATGGAGCGGGGGCAATTTTGGAAATGTGGGAAGCTGAAAAGATTACAGGACGGCATGCTTGGTAAAGTTAATAATTGGGAACTATATTAGATATGAGAATACGTTTATTATTAATGTTAAAAACGCTTTGTCATAGTGGATGTTTATATGAACATTCGCTGTAACAAAGCAGATTTTAAATTTTTAAAGGAATAAGATTTTTGTGAGGCAAGATTACATTTGATGCAGAGACAAAAGACTATGAGATATACACTTTTATTTTGAAAAATTACTTTTACCTACGTCTTAATTCTATTGTGGCGACTGATGAAAAAGAAGCTGAGAGGTACACAAGAATATAGAGAGTGACGGAATAGGTACAATATTGTAGTGGGATTTGAAATTACAGCAGAAACAGATGAAAATTGATCGTAAAATAATAAACGGGGAGTAACGAGAAGCGGAGAAAGAACGTCGGTTTGAACTGAAATAGAATAAAAGGAAAGAACAGCATAAGGTAGGTAGTGTATTACAATCTTTTTCAAATTTTATAAAAAATAGCAGTCTTGTACTGAATGCTACATATATTATTAAAATACACAGGAGGGAAATAACATGAACTTTGAATATAACAGATTGTCAGGAGATGCAATAAAGGAAGCGGGGAAATCGGAAATATCTGATTGTTTTATGCTTGAGAATAATTATTTTTGTTGTGGATATTCACGTAAGATTTTTTATAATCATACATATGCTGTTGCAATAGCCATAATTGGAAAGATTTATGGTTCAAATAGTGGAGACAATAGCAATTATCATAAAGGGATTTCATATATTGCTAAGGAATTGGGCATAAGTAAACGTCAGGTAAAGTCGCTTCGAAAGAAATATAAAGTACATGGAGGGTATGAATTTAAAACGCCATATAAAATACCTGCTATAGTGGAGAAAATTATAATTCTTTTGCAGGAACAGGAAAATGACGAAATGATTCAAAAAATGGTAAGGACATATGACGAAACATTGTACCGAACATTGTTAATAGGGGTACAATATGATGAGATAAGAACTGCCGCAACTGCATTGAAGAGAAAAAAAGTACTTGAAGTGGAAGGAAAATTAAAAAATTTAACACAGAATTTTAGAGGATAACAATATGGCAAAAGATTTTGAACAGATAGGGCATAAAAATATTGAATTATTGCGTTTTTATGTTTCAAATGATATAAATAAGATAGATAAAAAAATTCAAAGCAATGATAGTCAGATGAAAGGATATTTTCTTGCAAGTTTAGTGGATATTTTAATTGTTATCATTTTTGATAAGTATATGGTATGCATTGCAATTTGGGAAAAAGTATTGTGGATTATTGGCCTAATTGTTTTGTTCTTAATTTTATCAAAGTTTGTATCTGTTTTTTCTAAGTGGAGAAATGATAGAAAGAAAGAATCAGGGCGTGATAAATATTTGCCAGATAATATACTTCAAAAAATTGATGATTTTGATAATATAGCATGTGATGGATTGTTGATTTGTGAAAATTATATCCAGAAATATAAAGAGGAACATGAAAAATATATTAAAAACTTTTATTTATATGAGATCATTCATTATTTGAGTAAGATAACTGATATTTTTAGAACAATATATGCAGAACGAGAGTTGTATATTAGTGATGAAAATAAAGAATTATTGGATTCATATAGAATAAATAATTTTATAGAATTTGCTGTAAATATTAACTCATTTTTGCATACAGAATTAGGTGAAGCTACGGGAATAAAATCATTAGATAACGATTTGAAAAATTTGAATTCTACGATATCAAAGTGGAATTCGATCTAGCCTATTTACAATAATAATTAGGTTTAACTGTTAGTTCTTAACCTTGTAGTTTGTATAATGATATGTAAAACTGCATTTTGATACAATTTGACTTCAAAATATGTGTAGATAAAGGCTAAAATAAAGGCTTTCGACAGGTTTGATAACTTGCCGGGGGCTTTTTCTTTTTATGTTTTAAACAACAATCTGTAATTGAAATGTAACTTGAACCCCCCTCAATGCATTTGAACCCCTTTTTAAGTCAAAATAAAATTGTAGAAAATTCGATTATTTATATAAGTGGGTGTATTTGATATAGAGGTTCAATAATAGTGTAGATTGCTCTCCCATAGAAAACTTATATGGTAGATTTTCCTTCTAGGAAACGGGTAAAGAATAATGGCATTGTGCCGCAGTATTATGTGGAAAACAGCTACAAGCCAATCATTCCCCGTGACCTTTATATGCAGGTCCAGGAGGAAATGGTGCGGAGGACAAAACTCTTCAACGGGGCAAAAAGGAAAAACGAGTATATAGCAGTAAGTACGCTTTATCAAGTATTGTTTACTGCTTCAAATGTGGAAATATTTACCGCAGGCCCATTTGGAATAAGAGAGGGAGACATTCTACGGTCTGGCGGTGTTGCACCCGTGAGGAACATGGATCGAAGAAATGTGATATATCGACCATTCAGGACTCGAATTTGCAGGATGCGGTGGTAAAGACGATTCAGGAAGTATTGGTGGAAAGAATGCATTCCTATCTGTTTTGGAGGAAAATATTAGAGAGATGCTGAGAAGTGAAAGTGGAAAGCAGATTGTGGAGATTGACCATAGACAGGAAGAACTGCTGCAGGAACTTTTGGTTGGTAAATGGCAAAAAGGAATATGGGAATGTTGCAGATGAGATTCATAAACTGTGGGAACAGCGGCAGAATGTTCTGACACACAGGATGCAGAGAGGGATGGTAGGCGGCAGGGGATTGAAAAAATGAGAGATTTTTTAGAGAAACAGGTTAACAAGGCGTTGATACATAACGAGCAGATGGTTCGGAGGATGGTGGAAAAAATTAGGGTATATGAAAATCGGCTGACAGTGGAGTTTGTTTAAGTTGGGATTGGAAATAGATGTGGAGATATAGGAGTTTGGAATGACAAAATACCTTGCGGTTTGACAGTGAACTGCAAGGTTCTTTGTAGTTCGACAAAGTATGGTGTAGCCATATTGCGTTATCAACCATAAGGTTTATAATTGAATTAACGTTAGTGGAGGTGGATGATGACAACGTCAGATATGATAAGGAAATTGTGCGAAAAGAAGAATATAAGTTTGGCTGAACTGTGTAGATGTATTGGTCAAACTCCGCAAAACTTTAATAAAAAACTGATGCGTAATACAGTAAATGTTGAGGAGATGAAAGCTATTGCGAATGCTTTAGGAATTGTATTTGAGCAGCGTTTTATTCTTGATAAAGAAGATATTATTCATGTAACAAATAGAGAATAGTGTTATATAAAAATGAAAAGAGTATCCAAATATGATTTTTTAAAATAGCCAGAGAGGAGCTTGGTATGAATATTGAACGCATATGTTGGAATATCACAAATGAATGCAACGATAATTGCAGTTTCTGTTTTAGAGATAATTTAAGTAATCCATTGCCTTTAAAGAGCAATATTGATATTGCTAATAAAGTCTTAGATGCGAGAATTAGGCATATTGCTTTTTCAGGAGGAGAACCGCTGCTATACAATGATATATTTGAAATAATGGAAGTGATAAAAAAAAGGGGCGGGCAAATTACTTTAATTTCAAATTGCATTTTATTAAATGATGAAATGTTAGAGAGATGTTTGGAATATATAAATTGGTTGGCAATACCAGTAGATAGTTTAAATGTAAATGGAATATACACAAGAAATGAACGCCACATTGTAAATATTAAAAATGTTTTAAAGTATATAAATAATGGTTCCAAATGCAATGTTAAGATTAATTCTGTAATATCAGAACTAAACTATATGGAAGTTGATAATCTATACAAGGGAATAATACAAAAGTATGAATGTATAAAAAGATGGAATTTATTTGAATTTACACCAGCTAGGGGAAGAGCCATTCAGAATAAAGACTATTATCAATTATCACCAGAAAGCGATGAAAGGGTTATTCAACAACTAAAATCGTTAAGAGCAGTAAGGAAAGATTTAAGTATTAGATACAAACATAAAAAAACCATTTTAAATTCTTATTTTATTATTGCTCCAAATGGTGATATTGTAAAAACGGAAGATGAAACGCAAAAGATAATTGGAAATATATTGTCAGAGGATTTTAATTGCTTGTTAAAAAAATTAAATATTGATTATGAACTTTATAAAAAAAGAGTACGCAATAATCAGTTAGTTATTATATAAAGGAGATTATATATGATTTCTAAATTAATTGAAGAAGCAGTAAAAGTGACTGGAGTTTATAAATTTAATACATATTATAGAAATTATGCAGGTAGAGTAGGATGTGCTCTTTTAACTAGGAGTGGAAATATTTATACAGGTGTTTCGGTGGATTTAGTATGTGGTTTGGGAAATTGTGCAGAATATTCGGCAATTTGTGAAATGGTAAAAAATCATGAATCAGAGATTGAAATGATTGTTTCAGTTTATGAAGGAAATAAATTAATTCCTCCTTGTGGAAGATGTAGAGAATTGATAGCTCAACTGGATACATACAATATTAATACAAGAGTAATTTTGGATGAAAACACAGTAAAATTATTATCAGAATTGTTGCCGTGTAAATGGAATTAAATACAAAGTATGTACATTCCCCACTGTTTGTGGTGTACAAACTTGCACTGAATAAAGTGAGGTTGAACGAATACCTTGTTCTTACAAAGCAGGTGGTAAATGATGTATGGAATTTGAAATACCTGTCTTGGGGAAGTCTGTTTTGAAAGGGAAAAAAGCTATGAAATGGATAGTAATAAAGTACAAAGTGATATTTAATACAATTTTGTCAATTATAGAATCCATAATTTTAGGAATTTATTTGTCATTAATAGCAAGTAAAATAGGCGATGGGTATTCTTTAATTGAAGCTATTCAAAAAGTAAAAAATTCCTACATATATATATTTATTTTGATAATATGTTTGGCATTACAAATATATATAGAACAATTGATGAAAAATCACAGCAAAAAATCAAAGGAAGAGTTAGTTAATTCCATATTGAAAGTAGCATGTGATTCATTTGTTTACCCTCATAGTAATTATAATATAAGAGCGATCATAACAGTATGTGATTATAAAAGGTTAAAAAGAAAAACTGTTTATAGCTACAATATATTAGCAAGTCCTGAAAAATTTGCGGAGTATGATTTGTACTTTGGCATCACAGGGGAAGCCTTGAAGAAAAAAATTCCTATTGCTCAGGCTTTGAGTGATAATCATATTGATACATATGATGAAGAAACTAAGAGTTATGTGGAACCAAGGTTAAAATGTGTGTTAGCTGCCCCAATATTCTCAAATCATAATAACGAGAGGGTTGTAGGTATACTTGCTTTTGACAGTATGGAAAGTATAGAAAAAATGAAGTTCGATACAGATAAGTCAAAAGAGATAGCACAATCTTGGGCAGATATTTTTACAAATATAGTGGATGAGTAAGAATGGAAGAGCATCGGATTGTAAAACACAATGTCCTCTTATATTTTATCTATACCTTATGCTAAGAGATTTATTTTAAATGTAATATTATTATTGTAGAACTTTGTAGATGAATTGGACAAACCTTAAAGAATTTTAATAAAAACTGAAATAGGCACAATTTCTTTTTGTGAAATGGTAAATATAGTAGAAGTGTTGAATATTAGGTACAAGCAAATGTTTACATTGCTAGATGGAGAAAAAGCAGGAATAAAATTTTGCTAAAATGTTATATATAATTAAGAACTCATGATTTGGTAATGAAAAAAGGATTTTTATTTGAATGATAAGGAGAATTTTATGGCGAAGTATAAGGGGCGTATTGTAAATATTGAAAAGTATCAAAATAGAGCAGTATATTTAAAGCAAGGCGTAAAAGGTTCGGATCAATACAAGTATGATAACTATCCAGGTGGAAATGGTACATATGTTATTGGTGGAGAGTATTATGGAGCAGTTCTTGATGTGAAAATATTTGTATATGATATCGAGAAATGTGTCACGTTTGATGTATATAATGATATTCTTGCAATAGCTGGAAAGAAAAAAATTTCAGCACAATTGCTTTCAACAATAGAATCACATGAAGGAGATAAAGTTGATTTGTATTCTGATGACGGGCATAACTTTTCGTTTGATGCGAGGATTTTACTAAATTAATGATATATTTCTGTGGACAGTCGAAAGAATAAAAAGCCGTTGACCAGTTTTCACATACGACTAAGGGCATTTGACGTATTTTCTATCCTCTCGTTTCATGTTGAGTGTGTCGTGTTGATGTCAAGGGTGGAAAAATGAAATAGAGGAAAAGAATAGAAAACAAGGGGGTTTCCGGGAGTTGGAACAGTTTGGAAAAATTGTTCCAACTCCCGGATTTTTTATTTGTTATACTGTGTAGAAACATATCAACTGCTCTTTGGGTGGGATAGTTGAGTTGGTAGGGTAGATATTGGGGTATGTTGTGGAGATAGAATTGTTAAAAATAGGTTGAGTGGATAACATTATTAAAGCATGAGATATTTTATCTTTCAGAGGAATATGACTTGCAATTAATTTTTTATTCGCCTAAAATGCTACTACCTTGAAAGGGGAGGCGCTTTGTCATATCCAAACTGCTGGGCAGGGGATTAAAAGTGCCGTTGACTTTCCCCTTGGGGTAAAGTTTATACTGAACTTGGAAGGAGGGTTCGCATATGCTTACAATTGGAGAATTTTCAAACATATGCAGGGTATCTACAAAGACGCTTAGATATTATGCTGAAATAGGATTGATATTGCCGGATGAAATCAATCCGGAAAATGGCTACAGGTATTATTCCATCAACCAATTGGAGAAAATGCTTCTGATCAATCGTTTGAAGGCATATTGCTTTTCTTTGGAAGAAATCAAATCAATTTTTGAATCGGAAGAGCTGATGGATGAGATACTTTTTACTGCACTTAATAAAAAGAAAAAGGAGATTGCGCTAAAAGTACAGAAGTTTGAAGATACTCTGCATCAAATAGACAACGATATATCGAATTTTAAGAGAGGAAAACCCATTATATCATATATGGAAAGTATTGATGTACAACTAGTCGAGATACCAATGATGTATCTTCTGTCGATACGGAAAAATGTTTTAGAGCATGAGTTTTCAGAAGAATATGGTACCTGCTTTAGGAAACTATTTCGGAAAATGGAAGAGAAGAAATTAACAGCGGCGGCTCCTCCAATGGTACTGTTTCATGACGATGAGTATACACCATTTGGATTAGATACGGAATTTGCAATCCCGATAAAAGAGTATGCGACTGGAACAAGAGATTTTTGTCCTGGGCTATGCTTGAAAACAGTTGTGCAGGGTTCTTACTCACAGCTTTCTTCAGTTTACGCTAAACAAATAGAGTGGGCAAAAAGAGAAGGTTATGAAAACAGCAATGCGTTGTATGAGGTATATGTAACAGACCCGGCAGAGGTTTCAAAGGAAAGCGAACTTGTTACGGAGGTCTATTATCCGGTTAAAAAGAGGGATTCAAAAGACCGAAATGG
Organism: Lachnospiraceae bacterium; assembly: GCA_014799405.1. Lineage (GTDB taxonomy): Bacteria > Bacillota > Clostridia > Lachnospirales > Lachnospiraceae > Coprococcus_C. The sequence goes on along the minus strand of JAAVIA010000039.1, from coordinate 7,425 downwards.
AAAGCAGATATTGTGAAGTGCATGAGAGGAAGAAAATATGAATCAGATAAAAATTAAAGAGTTGGAACAGATTATAAGCAGCAAATATGGAAATACCACAGGTATCGTCATAATAAAAGATGGCGTTGTATCTTATGAAAAATACTTTAAGGGCTGCACTGCGAATAGCCGCGTTCATATCTATTCCGTGACAAAAAGCATTATTTCAATATTGATTGGGATTGCTCTGGATAAAGGATACATAAAAAATATTGAAAAGAAAGTGCTGGATTATTTCCCAGAATACAAGGTGAAAAGGAGAGAGAGAAAAATACAGAATATTACACTAAAAGACATGCTGACCATGACGGCACCTTATAAATACCGGTTTTTTGCACCTTATTTAAAATACTTTACAAGCAGCGATTGGGTAAAATTTTCGCTTGATTTATTAGGCGGTCGTGGGAAGATAGGGACATTCCGATATGCCCCATTGATCGGACCAGACATTTTATCGGGAATTTTAGTGAGAGCAACAGGGCACCCCGTATTAGATTTTGCGACAGAGAATTTATTTGAACCGCTTGGGATTAAAGTGGAAAACAATTTACTATTCGAAAGCAAAGAGGAACAATTAGCATTTAACCAGTCTACGAATATTAGCGGATGGGTAATAGATTCCATGGGAATTCATGCGGCAGGCTGGGGACTTACGCTTACATCAATGGATATGGCAAAGATTGGGCAGTTATATCTGAATGGTGGTATGTGGGAGGAGAAGCAGATTATTTCTTTAAAATGGGTAGAGGACAGTACGATAGAACACAGCCGATGGAAAAAAGAGAATCTGCCCTATGGATATCTGTGGTGGGTAAGTGAGGATGGTTATGCGGCTATGGGGGATGGCGGCAATATAATTTATGTAAACACAAAGAAAAAGCTGGTGATTTCTATTGCAGCTCTCTTTGTACCCAAAGCAGGGGATAGAATAGAACTGATCAAGAAATTCATTGAGCCTATTTTATGAGATGAACAAAATTGCATTATCAGTTGACTTTACCACAAAGACGATTTATAGTGTCATCGACCAGGAAAAAGGGATTGACTCTCGTATTATGTGAGGGTTTACACTTAAAGTCAGGAGGTGGTTTCTTTGTTGAAAATAGGAGAATTTTCAGTCTTGTCACAAATCAGTATCCATATGCTCCGGCACTATGATGAGATTGGTTTGCTGATTCCTGAGCATGTGGATGATTTCACGGGATATAGATACTACAGTGAATGTCAGCTCCCGATAGCCAACAAGATACAGGCGTTAAAAAGTATGGGGCTGGGATTAGCTTTAATCAAGGAAATATTGGCGAAATATACAGGCAATGACCAACTGAAAGATTATCTCGAACTCCATGCGGTGGAACAGCGGGAGAAAATTGCGAATTTGCAAAAACAATTGAATCTGATTGAAACAACCATAGCGAATTTGGGACATGTTTCTGATATCCCTTTGTACAGTGTGGCGCTCAAAAAATTTCCTGCCCATAATGTGATTAGTATCAGGGGGAGAATAGCAACCCCAGGGAATGAAGCTGTTCTCTGGGAAAAACTGGCAAAGGAGAGAGAATCACAAAAAATACAATTTGCAAATCCGCCTTTGAATATAGCAGTATTCCATGATGAAGGATTCAAAGAATATGATTTGGATGTGGAGATACAGCAGGCGGTAGTCGGCAGGTATCATGACACAGAGGCAATGAAATTTAAGAAAATTGAAGAAACAACGGCAGCAACACTTACGTTTAAAGGGCAGTACGGCTTGCTGCCAGAGGCAAATGAGGAAATCATACGGTGGATTACTGATAATCACTACAGGCTTGATGGGAAACGATTCAACATATACCATGTATCCCCGGAAACGGAACAATCAGTAGAAGATATGGTTACAGAGGTGTGCTTTCCTGTAAAACCGCTATGAAAGAAGATGCTGCAATTTAGTGGCATCTTTTTTCACGATATTACTTGACTCTCGGACAATGCAAGGGTTTAAACTTAAGCGGAGCAAAGGAGGAAGACGTATGAAGCGATTAGAATTGCCGCATCAGTTGGCGGATTATTTATGTCCGGTGAATGGGCTGTGTGATGTTTATGAGTGGAAAACAGGAAAACGGATACCGGAAGAACTGATTTTCTATTCTAAGGCCGGCTTTCAGATGATTTCCCAGAAGAAAGCAGCAGTGCCAAAAATGATTTTCATGGGGCAGGGAAGCATTGGAAAGCGGGAATATGAATTCTGGAAAGGAATCATTGGGTATGAAGTGATAGCAGGTGAAGGAAAATGTTTTCGGACAACTTGGAAAAACGTCAGGGAATTATTGAATCAGGATATACCTGTCATATTGTTTGGCTTGGATATGTTCCATTTGCCTTATCAGGGTAAGTTCTATCATAAGCAGCATATTCCGGGTCATGTTGTTATGATGATAGGTTACGATGAAGCAAATGTATATGTTCATGATAATTCTAAGACAGAAGTGCAGAGCATCCCGATTGCAGAACTGGAACTAGCATGGGCAGAAGATTATATAGGGATAAGCAAGAAAAATGCGTATTTTGGGATTGATATGAAGGCCCCGGAAACAGATATGGCATGGATTGTACAAAAGGGGATAGGGAAAAATGCAGAAACCTATTTATCTTCACCATTAAGTTTTATAGGGCAGAGGGGTCTTGACAGATTCATCGGGGAATTTCCGGAATGGAAAAACATATTTTCTGAAGAAGAGTTACAGAAAATATATTCCCACTTTATTGAATACACGGGAAGCATTCTCCCGGAACTTCCTTATGAAATCAGTGGGCGAAAATCGGGAATTATCAATCCGCATAAGGCATCCAGGGATAAATTTGCACAGGCACTTGTGAAGCATAAGGATTCTTTTGGGGAAAGAACCTGGGAAGATGCGGCTCGGCATTTTCAGAAAAGCGGGGAAATTATCGAAGAAATCGTAAATGGCTTTCTTGAAGATGTGGCAGGGCATTCTTTCAGGAATCCTGAAAAATATATTCCGCTATTTCAAGCACTAAAAAAACATGAAGAGGATGCATTCCGTAACATTCTGAATGCATAGAACTGAGTAAAATCATATATTTGTCAGGGCATTTCCTTTTTTCAAAGAATCTGGCAGAGGAGGTGAGCGATATGGGAAAACTGATAGTTCTTTCTTTGGATGAATCGGAAAGAAACATATATGATAAAATATTGGAAATTGTTAGTGAAGCTGATATCAGCATAGACAGAGAAGTGGATGTAAATCTGGGTGAAATACAAATTGGCGAATTGGTCATTATACCGGGGCAACACAGGGTTTTAAGACAGGGTAAGGAAGTCAATCTGACAAACATCGAATTTCGGATTTTGTATATGTTAGCAATTCATCAGGGGATAACGCTTTCTAAAGAAAAGATTTATAATTATGTTTGGAATGGGGAGTATCTTCAGGATGACAGCAATATTACTTCCCATATCCGTCGGCTTCGTAAGAAAATAGAGAATGATCCAAGCCAACCAGAATATATCCAGACAGTGCGAGGGGTTGGCTATAAAATAAATAGTTTGAAGAGGGAATGAGTCGTGTTCTTGTGTATTGGGAACACTGCTCATTCCCTTTTCTATAACAGGCTTGATTTTTAGGTGGTGTAATATCTGCGGATATGTTAATAATGATAATAAGATTTGAAGGAGGATATAGGTATGCGGAATAAAATATGGGAACAGATCGGACAGTTTCTGAACCGTCTGCGCTGTGAGAATGTAACAAGGGATACTGCGATAGATGTGCCAGGTTACAGGGAAACCCAGGAGGAAATGGAAGGGCTTCGTGAGAAATGCGAGGCAGCGATGCAGCAGCTCCCCCAGGAACAGAGGAAGTTACTTCTGGAATGGATGGTCAAACTGGAAGATATGAATTCACTGGAAGGGCAGAAGTCATACTGCCAGGGATATGTGGACTGCATTCTCCTGTTAAGCGGCATGGGGCTATTGCGGCAGGATCTGTCAACGGAAGAATTTATGAAATGGATACGGCAGTAAAAGAGGCTCATTTTTGCACGGGAACACCGCTGCAGGAATGAGCCTTTAAAATGCAGGGAAAAAGTGACGGAAACACCGCCTGAACACCGCATTCATCTGTTACTCTGATTCTGAGGGTTTTTCACTTACGGACAGGAGCGCCTCTGTGGTGGCAAGGATGACCTTGAGCTGTCCTTCGTCACAGCGGGTCAGCAGACGCCCTACCTTCTGGTATGTATCATCAGCCTGGTTTTGGTTAGGATAGATTACCGTGTCTGCTGATAGGTTGAAGTAACGGATGACCTTTTCAAACACCTCATAGCTTGGGCTGTTACGAAAACGTTCAAGGTCTTTTAGGTACGACAGGGAAATATCCAGTATTTCGGCTAATTCGGCCTGGGTAAGCTTTTTGTCCATTCGTGCATTTTTCAGCACCATGCCGAACTGTTTTGGATGAAGAGCCATAGTTTCACCTCCTAAAAGTAGGATAGTGCCACACCTTGCAAATGTAAAAATGGCGTGGCAATACTATTTTAGAACGGTATAACCATACTTTTGATGGAAATGGAGTGTTTTGTGATGGATAAGAGAGCAATGATGCGGTCAAAAAAATTCAGGTAATATCTGTAGATAGTTACACCATCAGAGGTATGGCCGAACCATACTTTCACAGAGGAAATCCATATATAGGGAAAAGATACAAATGCAGCGCTGCCTGCATGGGTGTCTTTTCCCTATTTTACATTACGGATAAGATGGTCAGGTGCCGTTCTCCCACTTTATGGGTGCTGTTCAAATGGATCGAATTGCATTGGGAAATACAATCAGAGATTTTACGAAAGGAACACAGCCATGGAAACAGATTTATTTGATTTTGCATATGTGCCGGACTGGTACGGGCAGTTGGAGGAACTGGAAGGGATGGTACTGCAGGAACCGTGGCAGTTTAAAAAGCCATCGGTTGAAACGAAAAATCAGGACACCCCTATTTTAGAAAGATACATACATATCATTTTTCGCAAGCAGAGTATTGATTATAATTCGACTAAGGAGGCTGCGGAGGCAGCACGGTATTTTCATATAGAGAATGAACGTGCATGCTTTCACACAGGTCTCTATACGGAACGCTATAAAGCAATCTATGCGTTCTTCGACCGGAACAAAAGGCGTGATTCCATGTTGGACTGGTATTTCAGGGGCTTTTGTGATGAGGTTTCGCCAAGGCTGAAATATATAGAGCCACTGCCGGAAAGGCCCCATTACCATACTGCGAGGATGGGTGCCAGTTTTAATCCGGACTGGCCTATCAGGGTAAAGGTGGAACACATTTTAGGGGATGAAGAAAATATGGAACGCATCCCATATAGAATCCGCAGGGCGAAGAATTTGCCGTTGCTACTGGAAACGGCAGTGGAGCTTGCAAGGAGGAAGGCTGTCATTGAACCAGGGATAGTCGTGCCGCAGGGATATCAGGGCAGGATACAATACCTTCTGCCAGTTTACCTGACAAATATGAAGAAGCCGGACCTTGCCATGACGCTGTCTGTTATGGACGGATATTATCTTGGGCATACCTGCCTGACTTTGGAGATGGCCTATCTGAACGCCAGGGTGATTTCCAGGCCGATGGCCCCGTGGCTTACGGAGCTTGTAAAATGAAAAACTGGCAGCCAATCCATACACCTCCGAAGCAGGCCGGGAACAGGTAAGAAAGAGGCGTATATGAAATGTGCAGGAAAAAGGAGGCATGGAAGCATGAGATAAAAAAGCGTATGCGTCCTGTACGGTGTCCAAAATGCGGGGGACGTATCATGGATGCAAAGATAGATACGAAAGTACAGTTTATCACCCCGTCAATGGGGCGGTGTCCCGATTTTATTTTGAAATGCGACCGGTGCGGCGCTGAAATCGGGGTAGTTAAAATTGAATAGGAGATATCGATCCGCTTTGGATTTTTGTCTAAAGCTGACCGGGGCGCTGCGGCAATACAGCAGTTTCCATAAGGGATGTATATGGGGATGGGAAACGGACAGCTAAACCGGGACAAGGATCACTCGTTTGTTTGAGCATGATGCACGGTGGGATGGTTTCATTCTGGAAAAACGGCCAGACCACCATGATACCGTCTGAAATATGACGGAGACGACATTGAGCCTGACAAGCGGCACTTTTTGTGTTGCTTGTCAGGCTATTTTTTCGTTTGCGGCGGCAAAAGTGCCGCTTGCCGGGCTCCAGAAAGGAGAACGGCAAAAATGAAAATCAATTACACATTCGCAAATGGAGAAGTGTCCGATGTGGAAGTCTGCGAGGAGATTGGGACTATGATCCTGGATTCCAGAAGAGAGGAAAGCAACCTAGACCGGAAGGAGCGGTACCACTGTTATTCCCTCGATGGTGCAGAGTACGAAGGGGAGGAAATGGCGGATGCCCGGACACCGGAAACAGCCCTTGTGGAACAGATGGAAAACCAGCACATTGCGGAAACGCTCAGCCTGCTGTCCGAGGTGCAGAGGCGCAGGCTGCTGATGCTGGCACAGGGGATGTCGGTCAGGGAGATTGCCCGCAGGGAGGGTAAGGAAATCAAGACCATCCGTGAGTCCATTGACGGTGCAAGAAAAAAGTTTTTCAGATTTTTTTAGGAACTACCCCCTCAAACAGCCTTCCAAATCTCCGTATAGTGAAGGACATTAAAAAGCAGTCCTTCGGAAAGCGGAGGTGACGGTATGAAGCACACATTACAGATCAGTGTTTCAAAAAAGCCCGTGAACAGCGGAGCGATCAGCGTGCGCCGTGTTTCCGTGAGGGCGGCTCATGCGTTTCCTCTTTGGGGATACGGTCAGGCTGACGGTCATTGTTCCGGGGAATTCAGTGGAAGAACTCTCAATCAGGGAAGTTGCGGAAGGAGGAAACGTACATGGGAAAAGTGAAGTTACTGCTTGATGTCATCGGGGACCTGCGCTCCCTTGCCGACAGCCTACAGGCAGTCTCAGATGCGGTGGCGGATAATGATGCGGCAGAGGCAGAGATGACAACTACAAAGGAGCCGGAGAAAGCGGGAAAGGCCGGTAAGGGTGCCGCAAAGAACACGGAGAAGAAGGATGCCAAGCCTGCGGCAAAGCAGGAGGAAAAGTCGCTGACGCTGGAGGAAGTCCGCGCGGTGCTGGCAGAGAAGTCCCGCTCCGGACACACGGAGGAAGAGAGGGTGAATATTATCCCCTTGGGAGCCACCAGTTTCCCGCTTGAGAGCCACCTGAAAACAGTATTTTCCACCTTCAGAGCCACCACTACATATTGTGGCAGCACACATATTTGATTTCACCATAAATCTCCTTATAGTTGTTATTGGAGAACTGCAGTTGCAGTACCGCCAAATAATCTAT
>JAAVIA010000038.1 GCA_014799405.1 Lachnospiraceae bacterium | reverse complement strand
TTAAAGGAAAAAAATCCTAATATTAAAATAGTAGCAGTGGAGCCGTCAGGAAGCCCGGTATTATCAACAGGAACACCTGGAGCTCATAAGATTCAGGGAATCGGAGCAGGCTTTGTACCGGATGTGCTGAATACAAAAGTGTATGATGAAATCATTACAATTGAGAATGAAGATGCATTTGCAGAGGGAAAGGCATTTGCGGTAAGTGAGGGAATACTTGTTGGTATTTCTTCAGGTGCAGCCTTAAAGGCAGCAGCTATACTTGCAGCAAGAGCAGAAAATGCAGGAAAGACTATTGTAACGCTGCTTCCTGATTCAGGAGACAGATATTTATCTACACCGCTGTTTAATAATTAAAAAGGCAGATAAAGTAATAATAAACACATAATTTACAATATTATAATATTAGCGCAGGAAATGTCTTTACAAAGTTTATAGACATTTCCTGTTTCTATTCCCGCCACAGTTGGTTTGAGTATGAAATCAGGATGGTTTTCCTGTGTGGATGAAACAATTTTTGATTATAATGTTTTTATTGGTAAATACTATAATGTAGATATTTTTTTAAATTGGAATGATTTTTGGTACGGTTATGGTATAATATACATAATTTTCCGAAGGAGGCATGACATGAATAATATTGATAAATTAAGGCATGATTTATTGAAGGGAGCTATGGATGACAGAATAAAGTCCATTTATGTTGAACCCGACAGAGTAAAGTACAACCGTGAACGGTATGTAAGTGCCATTGACAGTTTTTCAAAGCTTTTCCCTGAGGAAAAAGAAATTGAAATATATAGTGCGCCAGGAAGAAGTGAGGTATGCGGAAATCATACGGACCATCAAAACGGAGTTGTTCTTGCAACCTCGATTAACCTGGATGCCATAGCCATAGTATCAAAAACCGAGGACAATGCAATAAGGCTTGTGTCAGGCGGTTTCCCAATGGAGGTAATAGACGTTACGGATGTTGCAAAAAGGGAAAGTGAGAAGGACACTACAACTGCCCTCATAAGGGGTGTGCTTGCAGGCTTAAAGGATATGGGCCGTAAGCTGGGTGGCTTTAAGGCATATGTTACAAGCGACGTGATTATGGGAGCGGGCATGTCCTCCTCCGCCGCCTTTGAAAGTCTTATAGGAACAATAATATCAGGATTGTACAATAACATGGAGGTTTCCTCCGTGGATATTGCAAAGATAGGGCAGTATGCGGAAAATGAATATTTTGGGAAACCATGCGGACTTATGGACCAGATGGCATGCAGCGTTGGCGGCATGGTATATATTGATTTTGCAAATATGACAAAGCCTGCAGTTGAGAAGATTGAATGTAATTTTCAGGAGGCAGGGCTTAGTCTCTGTATAGTGGATACAAAGGGCTCACATGCCGACCTTACTCCTGACTATGCCGCCATACCTGAGGAAATGCGGCAGGTGGCAGAGTACTTTGGAAAAGACTATCTGCGGGATGTGCCGGAGGAAAAATTTTATAAAGATATAGCAGTGCTTCGGGACAAGGTTTCAGACAGGGCAGTGCTTCGGGCAATACATTTTTATACGGAACAGAAACGTGTAGATGAAGCCGTCAGTATGCTTCGGGCATCAGACTATACGGGCTTTTTGGATGTGCTTAAAAGAAGTGGTAATTCCTCTGCAAAATATTTGCAGAACATATACAGCCCAACGGATTTAACCGCCCAAAATGTAACGGTTGCGCTTGCCGTCTCGGAGAGCGTTCTGGGAGAAAGGGGAGTAAGCCGCGTCCATGGAGGTGGCTTTGCAGGTACGATGCAGGCGTTTGTAAAAAACGATGCAGTGCCCGAATACAAAAAGGCAATGGAAAAAATATTCGGCGAGGGAAGCTGCCATGTACTTAAGGTAAGACCATATGGTGGAATAAAGGTTGTGTAGGAGGTTTAAATGGCATGATAAATTCCTGTATAAAAAAATTAATAAACTACGGGCTTGAAAAAAAGCTGGTTAAGCCGGAGGATGAAATATATACAACAAACATGCTCCTTATGGAGCTGGGGCTTGATGATTACGAAGAGCCCGAAACAGTTGATGAAATAACCACTCCTGAGGATTTGGAAAATACATTAAAGGAAGTTTTGGACTATGCGCTTTCAAAGGGGATTATTGAGGAGGATTCGGTTGTCCTTAAAGATTTGTTTGACACAAGAATTATGAACACCCTGCTTGAAAAACCCAGCAGCATAATAAAGGAGTTTTGGGATAGGTATAGAGTATCGCCAAAAGATGCAACGGATTATTACTATGAGCTTTCCAAGGCGTCAGACTATATAAGGACATACCGCATAAAAAGAGATATGAAATGGGTTGTAAACACCGAGTATGGGGACATGGATATAACAATAAACCTGTCAAAGCCTGAGAAGGACCCTAAGATGATTGCACTTGCAAAGACGGTTAAATCCACGTCATATCCAAAATGTCAGCTGTGCATTGAGAATGAGGGTTATGGAGGAAGAATAGACCATCCTGCAAGGCAGAACCACAGAATTATTCCCATTGAGATTAACGGACGCAGATGGGGCTTTCAGTATTCGCCATATGTTTATTACAATGAACACTGTATTGTATTTAACGGAGAACATGTCCCAATGAAGGTTGACAGGGACACATTTGTAAAAATGTTTGATTTTATCGACCTGTTTCCGCACTATTTTGTGGGCTCCAATGCAGACCTTCCAATAGTGGGAGGCTCAATACTTTCCCACGACCATTTTCAGGGCGGCAATTACACCTTTGCAATGGAGAGGGCGCCTATTGAAACCGCACTCTGCTTTAAGGACTTTTCTGATGTGGACGCCGGCATTGTGAAATGGCCGATGTCGGTTATAAGGCTTAACGCTTCCGATAGGGAAAGGGTAACAGCACTTGCAGACAAAATACTTAAGTGCTGGAGAGCGTACAGTGATGAGGCGGCATATATATATGCGGAAACCGATGGTGAGCCGCACAATACGATAACCCCGATTGCACGCATGAAGGCAGGCAGATACGAGCTTGACCTTGTGCTCAGAAATAATATAACCACTGAGGAACATCCCCTTGGGCTATACCACCCTTGGGAGGAGTATCACAACATTAAGAAGGAGAATATAGGGCTTATTGAGGTTATGGGACTTGCGGTGCTTCCTTCAAGGCTTAAGGGTGAGTTGGAAAAGCTTGCAGATGCCATTTTTGAAGGCAGTGATTTAAGTGCTGATCCTGACCTTGCCAAGCATGCCTCGTGGGTTGATACATTTAGAGATAAATGTGATTCCGTTACCAGAGAGAGGATTGTTGAGATTCTTAAGCTTGAGATAGGGAATGTATTTCAAAAGGTTCTGCTCTGTGCGGGAGTGTATAAGAGGGACGAAGATGGGCAAAAGGCATTTATGCGTTTTATAGATTATGTGAATGAGACATGAATTTTTTATGGAATGGGTGATGTTTTTAATGAAGGGAGGATTTTGATATGAAAATACTTGTAACAGGCGGAGCAGGATATATAGGAAGCCATACATGTGTGGAGCTTCTTAATGAGGGATACGAGACTGTAGTAGTTGACAACCTTTACAATGCAAGCAAAAAGGCTCTTGACAGGGTAAAGGAAATAACGGGAAAGGGTATAACCTTTTATGAAAATGACATAAGGGATTACGATGCCATGAGTCGTGTATTTGCGAAGGAAAAGCCCGATGCGGTCATTCATTTTGCAGGTCTTAAGGCTGTGGGAGAGTCGGTGGCAAAGCCTCTTGAATACTATGAAAATAATATCGGTGGAACAATTAATTTGTGTAGGGCAATGCGGGAGAATGGCTGTAAAAATATTATTTTTTCTTCCTCGGCAACGGTTTACGGGGAGCCTGCGTTTATTCCGATAACGGAGAAATGTCCTAAGGGAGTGTGTACAAATCCTTATGGCTGGACAAAGCATATGCTTGAGCAAATCCTCACGGATCTTAACACGGCAGACAGTGAGTGGAACGTAATATTGCTCAGATACTTTAATCCCATAGGCGCACATAAGAGCGGACTTATCGGCGAGGACCCTAAGGGTATTCCGAACAATCTTCTTCCGTACGTTGCACAGGTTGCAATTGGAAAGCTTGAGAAGGTGGGAGTTTTCGGAAATGATTATAATACGCCTGACGGTACGGGCGTGAGGGATTATATTCATGTTGTAGACCTTGCAAGGGGGCATGTAAAGGCTATTGACAAGCTTAAGGAAAATCCGGGTGTAAAGATATATAATCTTGGAACGGGTAAGGGATACAGCGTGCTTGACGTTATAAAGGCATTTGGAAAAGCATGCGGAAAGGAAATTCCATACGAGATAAAGCCAAGGCGTGCAGGGGATATAGCAGCCTGCTATGCAGACCCTTCCCTTGCAAAGGAAGAGCTTGGATGGGAGGCAGAGTATGGCATAGAGGAAATGTGCGAGGATTCATGGAGATGGCAGTCTGCTAATCCTGATGGATATGGAGAGGATTAAAATTTTTTAATGTGGATGTCATGAGTAAAAAAATAATGCCTGATAAAAAAAAATTAAACAATTACTTTCAAGGCTGATTACTTTAAGGAAATTAACAGACAGCGCTTCACTGATGGGCGACGGAATAATATTTGAGATAAATGAAATCGTTGTCGGCAAAAAAGAGGCGTATTTAAAGGATAAGCTTACTAAAATACCGATTGAAAAAATAAATTTTAATAAAAGCAGTGTTCGTATATCGGCATTAAAAAATGCAGGGATAAATGACGTATATAAGCTTTTATCCTACAGCAGGCAGCAGCTTATTAAAATAAACGGGCTGGGAAAGCGGAGCGCAGACGCAGCATTAAATAATGCGGCTATAATAAAAAACCTGTATGAGGAAAGATTTAAAATTAGGCTTAATCCACATGGTGGTTATAAAGATAAAAGGCTTATACATTTACTGTATGTATACAGGATAACAAAAGAGCTCATTCGTGACGTGAAAGCATTTAAGGATAAATACAGTGGGCTTATTCATGTTTTCATAGCAAATGAAAAAAGGCTAAGGTCGTGGCTTTATCTGCTGTTAGCTTCCGAAAAAAAGAAGCAGTATTTACTTTCCTCACATGATGACAGCAGTGTTTTTTTGGAAAATGAAATCACTAGGTCTGTCGTTGAGCAGGCAAACTATATTATGATAACCTTTAATGGAGATATGACTGCTGCCCTTAGTGATTTTGCAAAGGACAGCGTTACATATTATACATGGCTGGAGGAAACACTTGGATGTGAATATAACGCATACGTTCAAGATAAGGAGCTTGTCCATAAGATAAATGCTTTTGATGCGGATTTTTCTTTGATGAAAACTAAGCTTAGGAAATATCAGGAATTTGGCGCAAGGTTTATATTGTGTCAAAAAAGGGTATTACTTGGAGACGAGATGGGACTTGGAAAGACAATACAGGCAATCGCCGCAATGGCGCACCTTAAGGCGAAGGGAGGTACGAGCTTTTTGGTTATATGTCCCTTAAGCGTTGTTGTCAATTGGGTTAGGGAGATACAAAAGCATAGCGGACTTACGGCTTTAAAAATTTACGGGGACAAAAAGGAAGCTTTGTATGCTGAATGGGTGAAAAATGGCGGAATTGCAGTGACAAATTATGAAACTGCAAAGACGTTTTCCGATGTATTTGACAAAAGGCTTGATATGCTTGTTGTCGACGAGGCGCATTATGTCAAAAATCCCGATACGGACAGGACGACTGCCGTAAGGCGGTTGCTTTCTAAAGCCGAATATGTCCTTTATATGACGGGAACGCCTATGGAAAACAAGATAAAGGAAATGTGTTTTTTACTTAATTGCTTAAAGCCTGAACTAAATATCGCTGAAAGCATGGACAGAATATATGAGCCTATGGAATTTAAGGAGAGAATTTCGGAGGTCTATTTAAGACGTGACCGGAATGATGTGTGGGCTGAGATACCTGAAAAGCTTGAAATATCCGATTGGTGCGAATATGAACGGGAATGAAATGGAAAGGTACATAAAAACGCTTATGTATGATACCTTTATGTAGGTTTAATGAAAATTTTATACAGAAAGCAGGAGTTGTTTGACATATATGGAGTGGAGAGGAGCAAACTATGGTAGAAACAACACTTTGTTATATAGAGCATGAGGGCTGCTATCTTATGCTTTACCGTAACAAAAAGGATAAGGATTTTAACAAGGGAAAATGGATTGGTGTAGGCGGACATGTTGAGGAGGGGGAGACTATAACCGAATGTCTTATCAGGGAGGTTAAGGAGGAAACAGGACTAACCTTAACTGAATACACTAAAAGAGGAGTGATTGATTTTTATTCTGATATATGGGAAAATGAGGTTATGCATTTATACACTGCTACAGCCTTTAGCGGGGAGCTTGCCTGCGATTGTGATGAGGGAACATTGAAATGGGTTCCGATGGATGAGATTTTGGGTCTTAAGCTTTGGGAAGGAGATGTTATTTTCCTGAAGAAGCTTTTGGCAAATGAGCAGGATATAAGGCTTGAGCTCAGATATGAGGGTGATAAGCTTGTGGAGGTTAAGGATCTTATGAGTATGGATATAAAAAAGAAAATTGTGGACATTGCAGAAAAACTAAATACAAATTATAAGGAACAGGACATCTTTGAGATGGGAATAGGGGAGCATCTTCCAAAGAGGGCAGAGATAATAGAGATTTTAGATGAGATAAGAAGGGCGGTTTTTCCGGGATATTTCGGAATGGAAAACACTTCCTATGTATCACTTGAAAGCTTTGCAGCAAACAGAATTGCAGTTATTTATGAAAAGCTGTTTAAGCAGATACGTATAGCCCTTTCATATAAAAATGAGCGAAACGATGATGCAGATGTTAAAAATGAAGCGGAAAAAATTACGTTTGAATTTCTTGACAGGCTGCCACATGTTCAAAATCTTATTTACAAGGATGTGGAAGCGGAGCTTTCAGGTGACCCTGCCGCAAACAGCAGGGAGGAAATTATATTTTCATATCCCGGCATATTTGCAATATTTGTGTATAGGATTGCCCATGAGCTTTATCTTCTTAATGTTCCGTTCATTCCAAGAATAATGACGGAGCACGCTCACGGAAAGACAGGTATTGATATTAATCCGGGAGCTGCAATAGGTGAGTATTTCTTTATTGACCACGGAACGGGAATTGTTATCGGTGAAACTACAATTATAGGAAATAATGTAAAGCTTTATCAGGGGGTTACNCTGGGAGCTCTTTCTACAAAGGAAGGCCAGGCACTTTCCGGTGTAAAGCGTCACCCTACAATAGAGGATAATGTTGTCATATATGCCAATACCACAGTTCTTGGAGGAGAAACTGTTGTGGGAAAAAATTCGGTAGTTGCAGGTAACTCCTTTATAACGGAGTCCATACCGCCAAACACAAAGGTATCGGTACATATACCGGAGCTTAAGATGAAAAGCAGGGAGTAAACTATATCAAAGCATATAAGTGCAGTCTGATAAAATCAAATTTAGTTAATCTTTGAAAATGCAAATATTGCAATACCAAGTAAAACAAGAACCACGCCTGTTGCCCGATTGAGGGTGGCAGGCGTTGCTTTATTTGCAAATTTTGCGGCAACTCTGGCCCATATAAGAGTAAATACAACACAAAGGACAAGAATTGTTAAGTCAGGCATGCCGCCAATGGCAAAATGAGAAATTGCACCGGTAAGTGCAGTAAATGTCATAATAAATACGCTTGTTCCGACTGCGGTTTTGAGCTCATAGCCAAGTACGCTTGTGAGAATAAGAAGCATCATCATTCCTCCGCCTGCACCAATAAAGCCACATATAAAACCGATAATCATGCCGCAGAATACAGACTGAATCATTCGCTTCCTTGCAGAGACAGACTGCATATCATCCTTTGTAGTCATAACAGGGCGCACAATGAATTTAATTCCAAGGAGAAATGTCATAAAAACGGAAAAGCTGCCCATTGTTCCTGAAGGAACGTGGCTTGATACATAGCTTCCAACGACAGTAAATAAAAGCACGTTTGCCATCATGACAAGACCGTTTTTTATGTCAAGGTTTTTGTTTTTTCCGTAGGTATATGCGGAAATGGCGCTGGCAAGCACGTCTGACGAAAGGGCAATACCCACTGCCATGTAAGGCTCCATACCCAAAAATGTTATAAGCATAGGGCTTATTACGGCAGCGGCACTCATGCCCGCAAAGCCTGTTCCAAGACCTGCACCCATTCCTGCAAAAAATGTAATTATAATCGTGAAAAATAAATCAGTCATTTTATACTCCTTATAGTCTGTAGCTTTGAATATAATACGTTGTAAAAAATACAACTAATAGTTTAATATTATACTAAAAGTGCCGTCCTAAATCAACACATTATTAAATTTTATAATCAGATTTTATAATCAGATGTTTCAAAATATTATTTTAAAATTCACTTGTAAACAGACATATTATATTTTAAAATATAACTGCACAGCTTTAAAAGTGTAAAGTGCAAAAGAAAACATTTGAAAGCATAGGAGATAGATTATGGTTGTTACAGAGCTTTTGGAAAGAAACGCAAAATTATATGGTGATGAGATTGCCCTTGTTGAGCTTAATCCCGAGGAGGAGGACAACAGAAGAATTACATGGAAGGAATTTGAACTTGTTGAGCCTGACAGATTTCAACCATACCGCCGTGAAATTACGTGGAGCGTGTTTAATGAAAAGGCAAATCGTTTCGCAAACATGCTTATTGGCAGAGGAATAAAGAAGGGTGACAAGGTTGCAATTTTGTTATACAACTGTTTGGAGTGGCTGCCGATTTATTTTGGAGTGTTAAAGACAGGGGCTATAGCGGTTCCATTCAATTTCAGATATGATGCGGAGGAAATTCTTTACTGTGCAGAGCTTGCTGAGGTAGATATGATTGTGTTTGGTCCGGCATTTATCGGACGTATAGAAAATAATGCGGAGAGGCTCTGCAAGGGACGGCTTCTTATATATGTAGGAGATAACTGTCCGAGCTTTGCGGAAAGTTACCATGAGCTTGTTGCCGACTGCTCAAGCAAGACTCCTGATATTAAGCTTACGGAGGAGGATTACGGCGCAATTTATTTTTCATCGGGAACAACTGGATTTCCAAAGGCTATTTTACATAAGCACCAAAGTTTGATACAGGCGGCTGAGATGGAGCAGAAGCATCATGCAACAGGACGAAATGATAATTTCCTCTGCATACCGCCTTTATATCATACAGGTGCAAAGTTCCATTGGATGGGAAGCCTTGTGGCAGGAAGCAAGGCGGTACTTCTCAAGGGAACAAAGCCGGAGACAATTTTGGATGCAATATCCAAGGAGCAGTGTACGCTTGTGTGGCTTCTTGTGCCTTGGGCGCAGGATATACTTGATGCCCTTGACAGAGGGGATATAAAGCTTTCGGATTACAACCTTGACCAGTGGAGGCTTATGCATATAGGTGCTCAGCCGGTTCCACCTTCGCTTATCAAACGGTGGAAGGAATATTTCCCGCACCATGATTATGACACAAACTACGGACTTTCAGAGTCCACAGGTCCGGGCTGTGTACATCTCGGCATGGAAAACATACATAAGGTTGGAGCAATCGGTGTTCCAGGCTATCGCTGGGAATGTAAGATTGTTGATGAAAACGGAAATATTGTAAAGCAGGGTGATGTTGGTGAGCTTTGTGTAAAGGGTCCCGGCGTTATGACCTGTTACTACCGCAACGAGGAGGCAACTGCCGAGACTATAAAGGACGGATGGCTTTATACAGGTGATATGGCAATGCAGGATGAGGACGGCTTTTACTTCCTTGTTGACAGGAAAAAAGACGTTATCGTAAGCGGAGGCGAAAACATTTACCCTGTTCAGATAGAGGATTTTATTAGAAAAAATGACAAGGTTAAGGATGTTGCGGTTATAGGACTGCCTGACAGACGACTTGGTGAAAAGACTGCGGCTGTTATAGAGATTAAGGACGGCTTTGAATGTACCACCGAGGAAATCGAGGAGTTTTGTCTTGGACTTCCAAGATACAAGCGTCCGAAGGAGATTATTTTCAGTGAAATTCCAAGAAATGCAACAGGTAAGATAGAAAAGCCAAAGCTCCGCAAGATTTATGGGGCGGACAGACTTGTGGCAAAGGAAAATATGGCGTAGAAGGATAGTAAGAGGCTGCACCACGAGGAAATTCATTCCTTATTGTGGCAGCCTCTCTTTTATATAATAACCTCTACTGTTTTGTATCATAATAACGATAAAAAAGTAATGATAATGATATATATAAATTGCAATATATGAGATTATTTTATTACATTAAAAATCGAAAAAATTATTATGAAAAGGAGCAGTTGTATGGGAATAATCAAGTTTTATGATGATGAAACATTTTCACTTTCCAATCCGGAAAATTTCAGCGGATTGTATTTTCCCGTTGCAGGGGAAAAGGGAATTAAAAGCTCGGTAACTCCGAATTTGGGCGGAGACGCAAAGCTTAACCAAAATGCATTTCTTCTTGAGCCGGTAAGCATTGATAATCTTCACAACAACAGAAGCGTAAGAAACGTGTGGTGTCATGTTGAGGGAAAGGGCATATGGTCAGCCGTAGGTGCATCAGCCGAGGAGGAAAATAAGAAATTTACGGACGAACAGGATGAAAGCCAGCTGCTTGCAGGATATATGTGGCATAAAATAAGCAGAAAATCAAAAAAATATGAGCTTTCCTCCGAAATAACCTCATTTGTGCCAATGGATGACGACGTTGAAATAATGTATATAAAAATAAAGAATGATGCTTCAAATGTTCAGAATATTACACCTGCCATTGCTGTTCCAATATATGGCAGAAGTGCTGATAATATTAGGGACCACAGACATGTTACTTCGCTTCTGCATAGGATTACTACCGGCGAGTATGGTGTTTTTGTAAGGCCGACACTTTCATTTGATGAGAGGGGGCACAAGAAAAACACACTTACATATTTTGTGTGCGGTGTATCGGGAACAGGGGAAAAACCGTCAGACTTTTATCCTGCAATAGACGCATTTATAGGTGAGGGTGGTACGCTTACAAGACCGGAGGCAGTTGTACTTAACAAAGCGGGAATGCCGTCGGGAAGCAGTCTTGAAGGTAAAGAGGCACTTGGCGGACTTCATTTTGCAACGGTAAGTGTAAATCCTGGGGAAAGTGTTACATACACTGTTGTTATGGGCGTTACTGATAACGGTGACAGAGCTGAGGATATTGTAAAGTCCTACGATTCGGATAAAAAGGCTTGTGATGCCCTTGATAAGCTTAAGGAATATTGGGCAGAAAAGGTAAATGTTATATGTGACACGGGAAATAAGGATTTTGACGTGTTTATGAGGTGGGTGAGCTTTCAGCCGTTTTTAAGAAGGATTTACGGATGCTCCTTCCTTCCGCACCATGATTATGGCAGAGGCGGCAGAGGATGGAGAGATTTGTGGCAGGATTGTCTTTCACTTCTTATTATGAATCCTGAAGGCGTAAGGGAAATGGTAGTTGACAACTACGGAGGCGTTCGTATCGACGGAACAAACGCAACGATAATCGGAGAGAAAAAAGGCGAATTTATTGCTGACAGAAATGGTATCGCAAGAGTTTGGATGGATCATGGAATGTGGCCGTTTATGACAACCAAGCTCTATATAGATCAAAGCGGAGACGTAGACGTTCTGAAAGAAAAGGTGGCATATTTTAAGGACGAGCAGTGCATGAGAGGATGTATGCTCGACACTGACTGGAACGAGGAATACGGGGTTTGTCAGAGGGATAATTCAGGAGAAATATATAAGGGTACAGTGCTTGAGCATATTTTACTTGAGCATTTGGGTGCATTTTATGAGGTTGGAGCCCACAATCATATAAGGCTTCGCGGAGCTGACTGGAATGATGCCCTTGACATGGCATGGGAAAACGGAGAGAGTGTTGCATTTACATGTGCCTATGCAGGAAATCTTTCACAGCTTGCAGATATGCTGTCGGAGCTTGAAGAAAAATACGGCTGGGAGGATATAGAGCTTCTTCAGGAGATTAACGTGCTTCTTGAGGCTGACGCTTCCTGCTATGATGACATAGTTGCAAAAAAAGACGTGCTTAACAAATATCTTACCGCCTGCAAGCACAATGTAAGTGGAACAAAAATTAACATACCTGTCAGAAGACTTGTGGAAAATCTTTGTGAAAAGGCAGAATGGATCAGGGAGCATGTTAGAAAAACCGAGTGGATTTCAGACGGCGACTGCGGCTGGTTTAACAGCTACTATGATAACCACGAGCAGGCTGTTGAGGGATGCTTTGAAAACGGCGTAAGAATGATGCTTACAGGTCAGGTTTTTGCAATAATGAGCGAGACGGCAAATTCCTCTCAGGTGGAATCCATATGTAAGAGTGCAGATAAATATTTATACAAAAAGGAAATAGGAGGATACCGCCTTAACACTGATTTCCATGAGGAAAAATACGACCTTGGAAGAATGTTCGGATTTGCTTACGGAGAAAAGGAAAATGGTGCAGTATTTTCACATATGACCGTTATGTATGCCAATGCCCTCTATAAAAGAGGTTTTGTAAAGGAAGGACACAAGGCGCTTTCCACACTTTCAGACCATGCCCTTGACTTTAACGTAAGCAAAATATATCCGGGTATTCCTGAATATTTTGATGCGTCAGGCAGAGGACTTTACCATTATCTTACAGGTGCTGCAAGCTGGTATCTTATGACGCTGGTAACAGAGGTATTTGGAGTAAAGGGACAGATGGGCGACATGATAATATGTCCAAAGCTTATGAAGTCACAGTTTGATGAAAATGGAAATGCTAAGCTTAAGCTTTGCTTTGCAGGAAAGAAATTTGACATTACAGTCCAAAATGCTGATTTGCTCGAGTATGGCGAGTACACCGTAAAGCAGGCGGTGTGTGACGGCGGAGTTACTCTTAAGGTAAATGGAGANAAGGCTGCTTTGGACAGAGCCGTAATTGANGGTATGNATGANGCNGTNCATGAAATNANNGTTATTTTAGGAAAATAAAAGACGAGGAGGAACAAAAAAATGCAGTATGGATATTTTGATGATGAAAAAAGAGAGTATGTCATAACAAACCCAAAAACACCAAGACCTTGGGTAAATTATCTCGGTTCACCTCTTTACGGAGCAATTATTTCCAACAATGCAGGGGGCTACAGCTTTGCAAAGTCAGGTGCAAACGGAAGAATATTAAGATATGTGTTTAATAACTTTGACCAGCCCGGACGTTATATTTATATACGTGACAATGACAGTAAGGATTACTGGTCAGCATCATGGCAGCCTGTAGGAAAGGATTTAGAAAGCTATAAGAGCGAATGTCATCACGGTACAGGATATACAAGGATGCTTGCTGAATATGCCGGAATTAAGTCTGAGGCGCTTTACTATGTNCCTCTTGACAAGTCACATGAGGTTTGGAATTTAAAGGTTACAAATACTTCTGATACTGTAAGNAANCTTACNCTTACGGGATATGCNGAATTTACAAATAACAGTAACTATGAACAGGATCAGGTTAATCTTCAGTANTCCTTATTTATAAGCAGNACAGGCTTTGAGGGTAACAGAATCCGTCAGACAATACACGGAAATCTTGACGGACTTGGCGANGGAGAATACGTTGATNANAAACGNCCNACCGANAGNTTTTTTGGNCTNGCAGGTGCACCNGTTTCATCATACTGCGGAGACAAGGAGCAGTTTATAGGAGAGTACAGAAGCTACAAGGACCCTGTGGGAGTTANGGAGGGAAATCTTGGAAANCACTTAAGCTACAATGAAAATTCATGNGGTGCACTCTCTNCCACAGTTTCACTTAATCCNGGTGANACAAAGGAGATTGCATTTATTCTTGGAATGAAGGAAAATGATGAGGCTGCCGCCATAATGCAAGGCTACGAAAGCCCATCGTTAGTATGTGAGAAGGAATGTAAGGAGCTTACGGAAAACTGGCATGGAAGATTTGCACATTTTCAGGTTAAAACTCCAAGCCCTGAATTTAACTCAATGATAAACACATGGAATGCATATAACTGCTTTATGACATTTATATGGTCCCGTGCGGCTTCATTTATATACTGCGGTCTCAGAAACGGATACGGATATAGGGACACNGTTCAGGACATACAGGGAATTATTCACCTTGCACCTGAAATGGCAGTAGATAAAATCAGGTTTATGCTGTCAGCACAGGTTGATAANGGCGGTGGACTTCCTCTTGTAAAATTCACGCATAATCCNGGNCATGAGGATACGCCTGACGATGCCTCCTATGTTAAGGAAACGGGGCATCCTGCTTANCGTGCTGACGATGCATTGTGGCTGTTCCCTACNGTTTATAAGTATATATCCGAGACNGGNNATATGGCATTTATCGATGAGGTTATTCCATTTGCCAACAAGGACGAGGGCAGCGTATATGAGCATTTAAAGCGTGCGATTTCGTTTTCAATGAATCACCTTGGTATTCACGGAATGCCTGCGGGACTGTATGCAGATTGGAACGACTGCTTAAGGCTTGGGGCAAATGGAGAGTCAACATTTGTTGCCCTTCAATTTTACCTCGGAATGACAATTNTAAGAAAATTTGCTGAGTACAAAAAGGATGATGAATATATTAAATATCTNGATGAAAGCCAGAAAAAGCTTGGTGAAATCATTAATGAGCTTTGCTGGAATGAGGATAGNTTTATCCGTGGATTTACCGAGAAGGGCGAGGTTATAGGAAANCGAAATGACCCTGAAGCAAATATGTGGCTTAATCCGCAAAGCTGGGCTGTAATAAGCGGACTTGCAACTGATGAGCAGGCTGACGCAGCACTTGACATGGTAAATAAGAGACTTAACACGGAGTATGGTCTTGTGTTAATGGACCCTCCATATCATCTTAATGCCTTTGACGGTGCTCTTGCAGTTATATACAATGCAGGNGTAAAGGAAAATTCNGGTATATTTTCACAGTCACAGGGCTGGATTATTTTGGCGGAGGCTTTGAGAGGACANGGAAACCGTGCCTTTGAGTATTTTATGGAAAATGCTCCGGCAGCACAAAATGACCGTGCAGAGGTTCGCAAGCTTGAGCCTTACTGCTACGGACAGTTCACGGAGGGAAGNGCAAGNCCTCATTTTGGAAGGTCACATGTGCATTGGCTTACGGGAACTGCATCAACAATTATGGTAGGCTGTGTTGAGGGTATTCTTGGAATGAGACCTGANATGGGAGGCATAAACATTTCACCATCCATACCGGAAGNGTGGGAGGAATTTGAGATTGANAAGGATTTCAGAGGCTGCCACATGCATATNATCGTAAAGAACCCGGGACACGTACAGTCAGGCTGTGTGGAGCTTACCGTAAACGGCGAGAAGATGGAGGGAAGTTATATTCCTGCAAGTCTGCTTGGGGAAAAGGCTGAGGTTGTTCTCAAGATGTCGTAATTAAGAAGTGATAACTGAATAGAAAATATTTAGGTAGGACTAAATTAGCTTTGGACAAGTGCCATATTGTCAAAACTAACTTGGTCCTNCTTTTTTCTTTTACCTTACATAGTCATTGGCAAACTTAGCTCAACTTCAAAGCCGCCATATTCACTATGTTTTATTAGCATTTTTCCTTTGTGTGCAAATATGATTTGCTTGACAATGAGCAAACCTAAACCATGGCGCTGCTCAGATGTGTTTTCGTCGCAAACCATATAATGTGGAGAATGATTGAGTTTTTTAATCTGTTCATCCGTAGCACCCATACCGTCATCGGCAACAACAACCGTATAAACATTATCTTCAGCTACAACACGAATGAAGATATGGCAGCCCTGCTCGTTATGGTTCATACTGTTCTGAATCAGATTGCTTACTGCTCGTTTGATTAAATCTTTGTCAATACATACGGGACAAGAGGTTAAAGTTTCGTCCGTTTCCCATTCAATCGTGTACTTTTCATCAATATTCATATTGATGAAATCGACCACAACCTGACGGACAACGGCAATCAGATTTTGTTTTTCGGGATTAATCGGCTGCATATTATATTCCAGCTTGGATGCAAGGTTCAGGTCATTAATTAAGTTTCTCATTCGATTACTTTGTTTTACAATAACTGCAGCTCTTTTGCGGTTATCTTCTGATAGCTGCATATCACTTTCTAATTGTCCGGCATACCCCANGACCATTGACAGTGGTGTTCGTATGTCGTGGGATACCCCCGCAATCCAATTTGCTCTTGCGGTTTCTCTTTTACGGAGCTGCCTGCTTTGCGTTTGCAAAATATCTGAGGTTTTGTTAATATTTACCGCCAACTCCGATAAAAGCCCTTTTTCTCTGATATGGACTTCTTCGTTGGTAGATAAAGCCTGTATTCCGCCCACAATTGGTTTTACGGATTTTAACAGTTTGGAATTAGCAATTACATAAATTATAAAAATGAAGGCTACATTGATTGCAAAAACAGAAAGAAACGTTTTGGGCAAGTTGGCGATTAAATTATAATCCCAACTTGGCCACATGTGTTTCCAAAAACTGTCTTTCGGATAACCTAGTACAACAAGTCCGTTTTCCACTTCTCCCGTAAATGTCGGATACCCATCTATATAGCCACGGGTCAGGTTTGCTATATCCGAAACAGAATATGACATAGGTATAGTGTCAGGAAGATTATCCGTTTGCCATACAACTTTCATTGTTGCATTGTCAATAAAGATTGCCCACACATTTGTTTTTTGAAGTTCAAGGGCTGTATCTTCGGCCAAAAAATATCCGTTTTCATCTTGAAACAAATTAGCAGCAACTTTCTCAGCAGTTTTCCAAGGTTGAGCATTAGGTGCTTGACTTTCTGTATATATGGCTAACAATATAATATTCAAAATAATAAGCAAAACAGAAGATAGTAGCATGATACCCACGAAATGCCATATCAGTTTAGACACACTTTTCATATCATTTGTCCTCCATGATAAGCTTATATCCAAGCCCTTTAATCGTTATCAAAGAAACAGGCTGTGATGGATTGGCTTCAATCTTTTCTCTTATGCGGCGAATATGTGCCATCAGCGAATTTTCATAACCGAAAGGATTGTCACCCCAAGCGGCTTCACATAGAGCGTCAATTGTAACGATTCGTCCTGCATTCCGATATAAGATTGTCAAAATATCGTGTTCCTTTGCTGTAAGTGAAATATGCTCTCCGTTTTTTATGACCTCTGCACGGGCAAAATCAATTTCGCTGTCATGTAGTTTTACGAGAGGATTTTCGGTTTTATAGCTTCTTCGAAGAATGGCATTTACACGGAATAAAAGCTCTTTTGGCAAAAACGGCTTTACCATGTAATCATCCGCACCAAGACCGAAGCCACGGAACTTATCATCGTCCTCGCCACGGGCAGTTAAAAACAGAACAGGATAGTCAGCTGTTTTTTTTATCTGTTCCATCAAATCAAACCCATTCCCATCAGGAAGCATTACATCAAGAATTGCGAATTCAGGTTGATAGGCTTCAGAAACAGTAATCGCTTCATTCACCGTTTTTGCCGTCCTTATATTTTGAAATCCATCCTCATTCAAGATAGAGACGACCATATCTAAAATTTCCTGGGCATCATCCACAAGCAAAATACGTTTTTGTTTTAAATAATCAAGGCTCATATAGTTACCTCCTACATATATCCTATTATAGCATAGAGATGTGTCATTTTCTGTTGTGCAATGAAATGTAAGGTAAATGTAAGGATGAGAGAAGGTTAGCACAAGGTTGATAAGTTACAATATACTTACGATGATAAGAAAGAGGGTAAAATACAATGAATATCATTGAAACAAAAAATTTAACAAAATCATATGCTGATTTTACAGCGGTTTCGGATATCAATCTGCATATCCCGAAAGGAACTGTTTATGGCTTTCTTGGTCCGAATGGCGCTGGGAAATCCACTACAATGAAAATGTTTTTGGGGCTTACCAAGCCCACTGCCGGCTCATTTACGATTGATGGGAAGATGTACCCCGAAAACAGAGTGCAAATATTAAAAGAAATTGGCTCCTTTATTGAAGCACCCGCTTTTTATGGGAATTTGAGTGGAGAAGAAAATCTCGAAATTATACGTAAAATATTGGGACTTCCTAAATCCTCCGTAGCGGAAGCTCTTGAAATCGTGGGGCTGACGCAGTTTAAGAAACGGCTTGCCAAGAAATATTCTCTTGGAATGAAGCAAAGGTTAGGTCTTGCAAGTGCTTTAATTGGAAAGCCGCCAATCTTGATTTTAGACGAGCCGACAAATGGACTTGATCCTGTCGGTATCCACGAAATCAGAACACTGATCCGTTCTTTACCGGAGAAGTTTAATTGTACTGTTTTGGTATCGTCGCATTTGCTGTCCGAAATAGAGCTAATGGCCGATACCATCGATATCCTGAATCACGGTCATTTGCTGTTTGAGGGAACACTGGACCAGCTTAAAGCTAGTGCAATTTCACAGGGCTATCCTACGGATAATCTGGAAGATACATTTCTTGCCTTGATTGACGCTGACAACAGACAAGGAGGTGCAGTGTTATGAGCGTTTCTTTGGAATGTAAGAAGGTAAAACGGACTGGGTTTTTACCGGCATTTTTAGGTGGCGGTATTTTGGCGGCGGCTTTTCCTGTTGTCAATATGGTTGTCCGTTCGGAACAGTATCTTAATCTGCCGGATACTCCAATACAAATTCTGTTTGGTGCAAATTGGCAGATAATGGCAATGCTGAATGTGCTGCTTGTTGTAGCCGGAACCTGCCTTTTATATCATACCGAATATGCAGACAATGCTATGCAGAAAATGAAAGCTTTACCCATTCGGGAAAGCTCTATTTTCTTGGGGAAAACGGTTTTAACAATTTTTATGAGCCTTTTCGTGCTTGTAATAGAAGCGGGAGCAGTCGCATTTTGCTCTTATCATTGGTTTGAAATCGGAAATGGTTTTTTGGGTGAACTGTGCAAATACTTTGGGTATTCATTTTTGTTGATGTTACCCTGCATTATTTTGTCACTTCTTATTTCAGAGGCGTGTAAGAATATGTGGATATCACTTGGCATTGGTGTAGTATGCATGTTTACTGCAACTATGCTGCCGACAAATGATTTTGTTCTTTCACTCTTTCCCTTTGCAATGCCTTTTCAGGTGTTTGCGGGGTCTGATGTAACACAGGCAATGCACTATATCTATGCCATAATCTCTGAGCTTGTGGTTCTCTGTTTAGCACAGTTATCGTTTGTAAAGATAAGGAGGGCATTTGAATGAGCTTTTTAACACTTATTGGAATAGAGTTTAAAAAAATCCGCCGTTCTAAAATCCTTTTGATTTTAGCAGTAGCTGCCGTTATTCTTTGGGTACCTTCCATCTTAAATGCAAAGATGAATTTCGGTATGCAGGCGGAAGGAATTTCGCCGGAAAACAATTTCTTTATTCAAGGCTTTTTGGGAATGTCATGGTTTATGTTCCCTGCAAGTATGGTGGTCGGAACGGTTCTTTTAAGCCAAACCGAAAAGGCAAATAAGGGGATTTTGAAAATGCTTGCATTGCCGATCAGCACAGCAAAACTCTGTATGGCGAAGTTTGTTGTATTGCTTACGCTGGCGGCAACACAAATTTTAATGATGACAGGTATGTACTACATCAGTGCCGTCATCAGTTCGAGGACGCAGGATTATAGCTTTATCTTGCCAACATTGTTTGTGCTAAAAGAGATTGGTTTAATATTTCTGTCTGCAATACCGATGATTGCTTTTTTTTGGATGTTATCAGTTTGTATTCAGACACCGATTTTTTCTATCGGTATCGGTCTGGCTTCAATTGTACCATCAGTATTGATAATTAATACAAAGGTGTGGTTTACCTATCCAATGTCATATCCATTTTTCGTTATCACATCGGAATATGGAAAACTTGCAACAAATCTTGATACAGCACAGGTTGAACTAATACCGTGGATACCTGTTGCCATTGTTATTACAATCATAGCTTTAGGCATTTCCTGCCTTTGTTTCGGGCAGGCTGAAAGGAGATAATTATTATGAAAAACAAAATTTTAACCGCTGTCAGCACCATCATGCTTTTTGTTCCGTGGACGATCCTTCCTCTTAGAACGTTTGATTGGGCATTAGAATCGCCTGTCGCTGAAATTATGATTTCCTGCTATGCTGCGTTTATGATTTTCAGCGGAGTGTTCACTATTATTTCGTATGTTAAGGCAAAGGCTCAAAACAATATTATGAAATTCTGTTTGATTGTAAACAGTCTTTATGCCGTTACAGGAGCCGCATTATTAGGAATGATGATTATACCGAAATTTATGGGATAAGGTGAACTGTTTTTAAGAAAAGGAGTGCTAAGGAAACAAGAAATGAATTATACAGAATGGACTTTCAATGAAAAATCTCCAATTTACACACAATTAGCTCATAAACTACGATACAGCATTCTAAGCGGCAGGTTGACGCCCGGAGAAAATATCCTGTCCATTAACAGTATGGCGGCTATATTACACCTGAATGTCAATACTGTTGCAAAATCATATAGCCTTATAAATCAAGAGGGTTTGATTTTTGCCAACCGGAATAAAAAATATATTGTTACATTGGATAGCGTTCTTGTTAATCAGAAACGCATTCAAGAGGTGCAATTGCTTTGCCACAACTATATAAGAGCGGTGAGAGAATTAGGATTTTCTAAAACAGAGATTCTATCTTTTATTCAGGAATACAGTCGCAGTTAGAATTTGATTGTAAACAAAAGTATTATATGATAAATTGAAAATAGAGATTTGAAAGGAAGCGTATAGAATGTTGCATAAGCTTAATTCACTGGAGTATTCAAATTTAATTGATATTGCAAATACTCATGATTGTGGTTCTGTATATCCGCTTTCTGTTGCTGAGGGTATTCAAAAAGGGGACATTTTCACAAATTCAGTGAAGGACTGTGAGAAAGTTCTATTTTGGGTACATAGTGGTTTTGCTTATTGTTCGGGAAATATCGATGAGTATTTTCTGGAAGACATATATGAGTTAATGTTGGATAGAAATAAATCGAATACAAAACGATTTCTTTTAATGACAAGAGATAGGTATATACAAAAATATTTTGAATCAAAAGATGATATTGTTGAAGAAAAAAGATATTTGTTTCAGTATTCAGGAGCTAAAGGATATATTGAATCTTCTTTACCTGACGGCTATGAACTGAAAGAAATAGATAAACGGTTATTAAAGCAACTTTCAGGAAAAATTGTACCGTCTCTTTTTTGGAAGGATGTCAATGATTTTTTGGTAAAAGGAAAAGGGTATTGTATAACTTGTAATAATGATATTGCTTCATGGGCATTTTCTGCTGCAGTAAGTACGAAAGAAATAGATATCGGAATAGAAACGAAGCCTGAATATAAACAGAAAGGATTCGGGATGATTGTTGCAAATAAGATGATACAATATACCATGGAGCAAGCAAAAACTCCTGTGTGGGCATGTCATTATAAAAATGTTGCGTCTGAAAAAATCGCAGAAAAACTAGGGTTTATCAAAGTATCCGAATGTTCTATCATAAAGAGCAAGGATTAGGATTTATCAGAGACTACGAGGTGATAATTTGAAAGTCATTAAGGATATTCGCATATACAAAAGTGATGTTGAAAATATTGACGGCAATTCTCTGCCAATAAGTTTTGAAGACAAAGAACTTATTGCAATAATAAGAAGAATTGTGATGAAACTTAGAGAAAATAATTTTTCTTTAGGTGAATTTGACCATTTGTATATCAATTTTACTACTTGTACGGTTAATGGTGAAATAGCATTGTCCAAAAGAAGTGTAGATAGGTACTATTCATGGTACAGATATTATGATGTAAATATAAGTGATAATATGTTTTCTGAGCTTGGAAATCCTGAGCTTAGAAACGAAGTTGTAAACCTGATAAGAAAGGTGCTTATTCAAAATTTCGCCACAGGTAGCTTTGACGAAAAACAGATTTGTTTATGTTTTACCCAAGCATTGGAACAGGGCGAAAATATGCTGATGAAATTCAAAGAAAAAGTAACAGAAAAACGTAAAGTCATTATATATTTAAGATTTCTTAACAAGTGTCAATACCTGCCGCTTTTAAGAGTATTGGACATGGAAGATAAAATACTCTTTGAGACCGATTTGCCCGAAACACCGGATTTAAATTATTTAGGTAATATTCAGGTAAGCAACAAAAAAGTGACTGTGAAACCAAGAAAAAACGCCTATACAAAAACAATCCAGCCACTCGTATTTGAATATAATTTGGATGAGATTGTTTGATGATTTTGCCATTATATGGTAAGTGAGTTTTGAAATATTTGAAACTATAATTAATACTTGACCAACAATATGATATGATGTAAAATTAACAAAAAGTTTTAGGAGGATTTTGCATGTTAAGTGTTATTGTAATGGAGAAAATTGCAAAATAAATATTGCAAGGTTGATTTTTAGTTTACGCTAGAAGTCTACCTATTTGTTGGCAACATGTGTTGTCAGCGTTTTCGCCTTACAATTGCTTAATATTGTGGTAAATATATTTTCTAAATGATATTAGCATGGCTGTATGGTCATGCTATTTTAATTTTGAAATATATAGAATAATCATATAGAGATTGAAAGACCATAGTATCTTAATGCACTTAGGGTATCTATGGTCTTTTTGCGTTTAAGGCGAACCAATAGTTTAAATTGAAAGGATTAGAAAAATGAATATTGAGAGACAAATTGAATTTGATAAGGTTAAAAAGATATGGGCTGATTTAGCCATTACTGACTGGGCAAAAGAAAAAATCAGAGAGGTTTCCTTGTACTTTTCTGAAAATGAGTTGAGAAAACAGTTAAGGGATACAACAGATGCCAGGAGCTTGATTGAAAAATTAGGAACACCGCCATTGCAAAATATCTCTGAAATAAAAGATATTCTATTGATTGCAGAAAAGGGAGATTGCTTAACACCGTATCAGTTAGAGCGGGTAGAAAAAGTTTTGGTTGCGGTAAAACGGCTGAAGGACTATTTGGCAAGAGGGAAACAGTTTAATAATTCCTTGGCTTATTATGATGAAAATCTGGATTCCATTTCGGAATTACGGGAAGAAATATGTAGCAAAATCAGGAATGGCATTGTGGATGATTACGCATCAAAAGAATTAGGACAGATACGAAATCAAATCATAAAATGTGAAGAACAGATGAAACAAAAGGCAGAACAAATCATGCGTTCTCATAAGGATTGTATGGCAGATAACTACTGTACGTTTCGAAATGGACGAATATGCCTTCCTGTCAAAAAGGAATATAAACTTAAGATATCCGGCAGCGTCATTGACAAGTCTTCTACAGGCAGCACTCTTTTTATTGAACCGACAAGTGTTGCAAAATATTATGAAGAATTGGAATTGCTAAAAATAGGTGAAGAAAATGAAGTGTATCGCATTTTATATACTTTGTCAGCAATCGTATTGGAATCAGCTCCTGTGTTGAATGAAAATCTGGCAATGATTGAAAAACTAGATTTTATTTTCTCTAAAGGAAAATTAAGCATTGACATGGATGCAATAGAACCGATGATAAATACAGAACGAAGAATTAAACTAACGAGTGCACGGCATCCGTTGATGGATAAAACGATTGCTGTACCATTACAGTTTGATATAGATGAAAATGTACGTGGTATTGTTATAACAGGTCCAAACACGGGTGGAAAAACAGTAGCAATTAAAACGGTTATGCTGAATTGTATTATGGCACAATGTGGGTTGCATGTGACATGTAAACAGGCAGATATTTGTATGAATGGTTCTTATCTATGTGATATTGGTGATGGTCAGAATCTGTCCGAAAATCTGTCTACATTTTCTGCACACATAACCAACGTGCTGGAAGTTTTAAGCGAAGCGGATAAGGATAGCTTTGTTATTATGGATGAATTAGGCTCCGGCACAGATCCTACAGAAGGCATGGGGATTGCAATTGCGATATTAGAAGAACTTAGAAAAAGTGGTGCCATTTTCTTAGTGACAACACATTATCCGGAAGTAAAAGAATATGCAGCGAAAGCAACGGATATAGTCAATGCAAGAATGGCATTTGATAAGGAAACATTAAGTCCTACTTATCAAATGGTGATTGGAGAAGCAGGCGAAAGCTGTGCATTTTATATTGCAGACAGACTGGGAATGCCAAATGAAATGTTACGGGTGGCAATTTGTGCTGCATATGGAAAAGATGCAGTGGAGTCTTATAAGTTTCAAAAGCCTGAAAGTAATATCACTAAGAAAAATATCAATAAGATTTCCAAGGCTAAAAAGGGAAAGAATAATGTGGAGCTTAGCACCAAGTATAAAATTGGTGATAGTGTAATGGTCTACCCTGAGAAAAAGATAGGTATCGTGTGTGTTCCAATCAACGAAAAAGGTGTGTTGAGGGTACAACTGCCAAATAAAAAAATCTGGATTAATCATAAACGGGTAAAACTTCATGTGGCGGCAGCAGAGCTTTATCCAGAGGATTATGATTTTTCAATTGTATTTGAAACAGTTGAAAATCGAAAAAAGAGGCATGACATGCAAAGAAAATATACGGATGCTGTGATAGAGTCAGAATCATAGACATGTAGTATGCATGGTGGAAAAGCCGCCGAGACACGGTATCAGTCTGTAGAGTTCTCGATTTACAAAGTAAATCGGAACATATGCTGAAAGCAAATTATAAATAGGATGATGTTCATAGAGGAGGTAAATGAAAAATGGAACGTATTATAAAATCAATGGAAAATAAATATCTTATTCCGTCACTTGAATTGGTGGAAGGTGTTTTTACAAAATATGATAGTCCGGAAGAAGGAAAAGTTGTACGACAGTTGGTAGAAGAAATTCGTGCAAAAAAATATTATATACCTGAATTAGAATTTATTATGGTAAATGAGAAAGACGAGATTATTGGATATGCGATGTTTTCTCGTTTTCATATTGAGGGAAGGTATGAAAACGAATTATTAATACTGACGCCTGTTGCTGTAAAAACGGAACTGCAAAGACAGCACATTTCAAAAGATATATTAGAATATGGCTTTGACGCTGCCAGGAGATTGGGATTTAAAGCAATTCTTGTTGAGGGCAACCCACGCAATTATAATAATCGTGGCTTTCAATCAAGCTATAAATTTGGAATAGAAGCAGGACCAAATATAAAGCTGCCACATCCGGATTGTCTGATGATTAAGGAACTGGAAAA
Source organism: Lachnospiraceae bacterium (assembly GCA_014799405.1). Taxonomy (GTDB): domain Bacteria; phylum Bacillota; class Clostridia; order Lachnospirales; family Lachnospiraceae; genus Coprococcus_C. The sequence continues at coordinate 93,980 of JAAVIA010000038.1, read as the reverse complement.
GGGAGCGTTAGATAGAATGAGCGGTTTGGTTGATTATTCTTTTTATGATGCACTTCGTGAAGGATAACAGCCCTAAGTAAGGTTTCATTTAAAAAATTAGATAACTATGTTGACAAGCGACATATATCATGTTACGATATATCGCAAGACGACATAGTAGAGAATGAAGGGAAGGTGGACTAATGAAAAAAACAGAACCTATGTCTGAAAGCTATTTTTATATCTTGCTCTGCCTGTCCAAGGGGGCCAATCATGGCTATGGCATTATGCAAATGACAGAAAAAATGTCAGATGGAGAGGTAATCATCGGATCTGGCACAATGTATGGCGCAACAAGTAACATGATGAAAAAAGGTTGGATTAAAGAAATCATGTCAAGCGAACCTGGAATGATGCGTAAGAGATTGTATTGCTTGACCGAAGCAGGACAACAGGCATTTCATGACGAAGTTGTAAGACTGAAAAAAATGCTCGCCAATGTAGAGGAGGTATAAACTATGGCACGTCAGTATAAAAGATCAATTTGCGCTTATCCCGCATATTGCTATAAGCAGGAAATTGAAGAACTAAACAAAAAATCAGAACAAGGATGGCATCTTATCAAGGGCGGAGTTTTATTAAAAAAGTATAACAAGAACCCTGAGGTTCGTTATCGTTATCAGCTTGACTACTCTGGCAAGGTGGAAGATTTGGGTCGTTATATTGAAACATTTAGAGAACAGGGATGGGAGTATATCAATACTACAGCCAACGGTTGGAGTTATTTCCGCAAATTGTGGGACGCAAATCTTCCGGAAGAACAGTATGAAATATTTACCGACAAATCGTCCCTGCAGGAAATGACTGGACGTTGGATGAAGATTACCGCTATTTTAGCAATCCTCGAAACAATCTTATTATTTTATTTTGGTATGCATGTCGTAAGGACACCGACACTGCCGACAATCATACGATTTGCCATCTGCTTGTTTTTTGCTTTGATATTGGTTCGTGGCATATTCCTTATGAAAAGTCAAAAAGAGAGGAGTTCTCTCCCTTTGGAAAAAGTGATTTTCACTACTGTTTTTGCTTTAGCGGTGGTGCTTGTTGTTTTCCCAACTTATCTGGATCTTATTCGTCCAAATTTTGGCGCAACATATTTTGCGGATGGAGGAGTGTCTCCAATTCCAGCGGAATTAGATTATGCGTTGGAATGGGTTGACTTAGATTTTCCATACAGTGATAACTACTATTTGGATATTGATATTAAAGCCGATTCACCTATTTGTTTTTCAATAATCGATGATTCTAACAAAGCTGTTTATACAGTGACAGAATCCTCTATTAGCATCAAAAAAATGAAACTGCACATGGATAAGGGCAATTATCGTATATATTTTTCGGACTATGAGGGCGGACAATTAAATATATCAGTCGTTGTGAAATGATTGGAAACATAAGGTGTAGAGTTGATTACAAATTACAATTTGGAGGGTATTATGCAACATAAACTTAAATTACTTGGGCTTGTAAGTCTTCTGGGGATATTCACATTGATTTTGTACATTATTTTGCACGAATTGGGTCATTGCATTGTTGCCGTAGCTTGCGGTGCTAAAATAACGGAGTTCAGTATTTTAACTGCACATATGACATATATTGGCGGAAACTTTACTGATTTGGAAGCAATGTGGTTTCATGCTAACGGCATTCTTTTCCCCTTGATTATTTCTTATGTATATATGATTTTTTATCAAAAGGAATGTGCAAACAGTCTATATCGGATATTATCCTACTTTGTTGGTATTCTTCCGTTATTCAGTCTTTTTGCGTGGGTGTTTATTCCAATCTTTATCCTCAAGGGTCATACATCAAGCGATGATGATTGTGCCAAATTTTTAGATATTTTTTCGGTAAAATATAGTCCTGTTCTGGTTATAGTGGGTGCTGTTGTGCTGATCGTGTTAGGTGTAATACTTATGCTCAGAAAGAACATTATTAAAAACTTTGTTGATGTGATGAAAGTTAAACATTAAATCAAAATTTGTGTGAAGTTTAGAGCATAGGGAGATAAGAAAGCTTAATTATTTTATTTATATTTGACGATATTATAAGTATAGTGTATTATATAAGCTATAGATACTTACAATTAAATTTTTGATTTTTCATACAACAACAAGGAGGTGGCGGTATGAAAATTGGAGAGGCAAGACAAAATTACAATGTGTTGCTTAAATCCTACAATATGAAAAAGTGGGATATTCATCAACAGCAAATGGATTTGCAGGAGAAGATGAAGAAGGAGCCTGAAAATGACATGTACAAGGAGCAGTCTGTTATATTACAGCTTTCGTATGATGCACTTGATGAAAAACAGAGTGAATATCAGGCGTACATGGATAAGCTTTTAGAGCAGGAAAATTCCATAATCGATAAGATTGCTGCCCAGCAGCAAGGCGAAGCAATGGAGGAATACGGTAAAAATATTGGCAAGATTATGGAGGTTGCCCGCCGTATCATGAAGGGACATAAGGTTCCACCACAGGATGAGAAAAAGCTTATGGAATTTGATGATAAGCTTTATCAGGCAGCTAAAAACATTGGTAATATGGTAAAGCTTAGAAAGAGAAAGGAATATGATTCCCTTTGGGATGATGAGGAAAAGAAGGAGCAGGTAGATGCTTTTGAGGAGGCTGAAGGAACGGAGGCATTTGCAAACGGACCGGCAGAGGTATCTGTTGAGGATACGTTAGCATCTGTTGAGGGTGCAGCTTCTGTGGATGTGTCGGCTGATATTTAAGGCTATGTAGCCATAGAATAGTAAAAAAACTCCCTATTAGAATATTTTAAGATTCTAATAGGGAGTTTTTTATTGAGTTTATGATAATCATGTGTTATCGCATTATCTGTATTCGGTATGCCGTAGTTTGAGGTGGAATGCTTGCTGTCATAAATGTGGCATGAGTGATTCTCACCCGCATACCTGGCATAAGGGAGGAAATATTTGCCGTTCTGCTAAAGGGAGTCATGATAATGACATCAGGAGCGATATTGAACCTTATTATAGGTGACATGTTGGAATTTGCGAGTACGGTTATATAACGGTTTGCATGGTTTACATTTATTATTCTGCCTTCGGTTGTATTGTAGGAAGGAGTGCTGTTTAGCAGTTGGATTGTATAAGCCAAGGCTTGTGGTGGGATACTTCTGGTCATAGCAGCGGAAAATGAGGCGTTTATGGTCATGCCGCGGCGTAGCCTGTTTGCGGTTACGGTATTTCCCCATTGGTCGATAATCAATGTGTTATTATCTACGATTAAGGTTACACGATTGACATTATTCACACATCTTACACATTCATTATAGGAGATTGTAACAAAGCGATTCCACTGGTCAGAAAATATATCATCTATACTTGCGTTAAATACATTAATTACAAAATTGTTGTCAACAAATGTTTCTGCCAACTGGGATATGGTGATGTCGGCAGAATTGTCTGTGCTATTCATAATATTTTGGTCTCCGGATAAATAAGATACTTCTTATATTATATGTTTGTATGGAAATACAGTTACAGGGGAAATTATGTAAGTGGAGAAAAAACGATAAAGCAAAATTCAGGAAAACTAAAAATAAAAAAGAGCGCGAGACGGGGATCGAACCCGCGACCCCTTCCTTGGCAAGGAAGTGCTCCACCGCTGAGCCACTCGCGCATACATCATGATTTGCTATCGCATTTCTGACGACAAGTGATATATTATCATAAGAAAAAATATATGTCAATAAAAAACATTAAAAAATTAAAATGAAAAAATTAATAATTTTTTTTGTTAATTTTAGTAAAAAATCAATGAAAAAACAATTGTAAAATAAAGTTGCTTTGGTATAATGAACAATAAAGTTGTACCGTTATATAAAGTTATATTATTTATTTTGCAGGAGCAGGAGAATGATATGAGTAATAAGAAAAAAAATACAAAAGAAAAAAATAAAAAAGCAGAAAATGTTATAAAGAATACAGGTGAACAAAATGTTGAAAAAAAAGTTGAGAAAGCTGTAACAGAAGATGTTAAGCAGGAAGCAGGACAGCAGACTGCTTTGGAGAGCAAGTCGGAACCGGAACAGAAAACCGAACAGGAGATTGCTTTGGAGGAAAAGCCTGGTTTTAAGCAGAGATTTAAGAAACTTGTAGGTGCTTCCATTCATACATGGATTTTCAAATGTTTTGTTGTTGCGTTTGTTCTTGAGCTTTTATTGGAAATCCTCGGCAGACGTTCCATATACGGCGGTTTTTCTTTCCTTGTCAATTCACCGATAGTATTTATATATAATGTATCCATTGTTTTTTTTACGTTGTTGTTTGCTCTTTTTTTAAGGAAAAGAGTGTTTGGAATTATACTTATAAGCACAGCGTGGATTGTGTGTGGTATTATTAATTTTGTTGTACTGGGATTTAGGGTCACACCTTTTGCGGCCATAGATTTTCTTATGGTTAAGGATACCTTCAGCATGATTGATGTATATTTCACTAAGCTTCAGCAGGTGTTTATTGTTATAGGTATCGTAGCGGTTATTACAGTTATTGTTCTTTTATTTAGGAAGACGCCGAAGTTCGAAGGTGACAGAAGGGTTAAAGGAACAATGCTTACATGTGTGATTGCGTGGCTTCTTGTTATGCTGCTTACCAATTATGCAGTAAATCATAATATTATTTCTGATGACTTTGCAAATTTAGGAACGGCATATAAGGATTATGGATTTGCATATTGTTTTACAAACAGTATAATTGATAATGGAATTTCTAAGCCTGACGATTATTCTGAGGAGTATATGCAGGAGATAAAGCAGACGCTTGACAAGGAAAAAACAAGTGGACAAGCGAAGAAGCCTAACATAATTATAATTCAGCTTGAATCATTTTTTGATCCGAATGATGTTGTGGGGCTTACTATGAGTGATAATCCTGTTCCTACATTTACTAAACTGAAGGAGCAGTTTCCTTCCGGATATTTTACGGTTCCTGCCTTGGGTGCTGGTACGGCAAATACGGAATTTGAGGTGCTTACCGGAATTAAGTCAAGCTATTTTGGTGCAGGAGAGTATCCGTATAAAACTACAGTAAATGAGGTTCCGGTTGAGGGATTGGCTTCTATTTTAAAGAAACAGGGATATGGGACATACGCGATTCATAATAATAAGTCTTCATTTTATGACAGAAAAAATGTATATAATATGATGGGCTTCGATGCATTTATATCACTTGAATATATGTATGATGTTGAGTATACGTCAACAGGTTGGGCAAAGGATGCAACGCTTGTTGACGATATTATGAAATGTCTTAAGGATACCGATACACAGGATTTTGTATATACTATAAGTGTACAGGGACATGGAAGATATCCTGACGATGATGATACCTGTGAGGATCATATACAGGTACATTATGAAAATGAAAAAATGGAAAAGCCGTTTCATTATTATGTAAATCAAATATATGAAATGGATGTTATGATTGACAATTTAATAAAAGAGCTTGACAAATATGGGGAGGATTATGTACTAATATTATACGGAGATCATCTTCCTTCACTTGAGCTTACAGAGGAGCAGTTCCCTAACAGTACGTTATTTCAGACGGAATATATTATTGTAAATAATATTAACCTGAATATAGCGGATGAGGATATATATGCCAGTGACATTTCACTTAAGCTGCTTAGTGCGCTCAATATGCCTTTGGGCTATGCCCAAAAGGCACACAAGCTTTATGAGGGAGATATGCTTGATAAGGTTTTAGTAAATATTGCTTATGATATGCTGTACGGAGATAACTATCTTTTTACTGACAGCGTGATTGTACCTGAGTCTGATATGCGTATGGGTGTTGATGAGATTACAATTACTAATGTGGAAAATGTAGATGACCATATAGTGATTCATGGTGATAATTTTAATCAGTATTCAGTTGTAAGCATAAATGATGATAATTTAGAGACCCGCTATATTGACAGAAAAACGCTTATGGTTGAGGATATATTGCTTGAAAAGGGCGATGTGGCAGTAGTAAAACAGATAGATAAATCGCATCATGAGCTAAGCAGTTCCCAAAGTTATATTTATTAAAACAGAAGCATTGAAATTTTTGTAAAAATAAATTAATATATGATTGAATACTGACAAATTTTGTTGTACAATATTTGCAGTTGTTTTTTGATAATTATGTTAAGGAGACGGAAGTACTATGATTCCAGCAATTGATGTTAAACATATTAATCCATTTCTTCAGTCAAGTATTTCCATTATGGAAAGTGTCACCAGTGTTAAGCTTACGGTAGGGAAGCCTGAGAAAACGGATTTTTCTTTTAAAGAACTCACATATGCAATACAGCTTGGAGTAGTTGGCGAGATGAAGGGGCAGGTTATTCTTGCAATGAAGGACGAAAATGCAAGGGATATAGCTTCTAAGATGATGTTTGGAATGCCTGTAAATGAATTGGATGAGATGTCATCATCTGCGTTAAATGAGCTCAGTAATATGATTATGGGTAATACGGCAACCATTTTTTCAACTCTTGGAATATTGATAGATATTACACCACCACTTGCATTGCATGGGGAAAACCTTAAACTTAAAACAGATATAGAGGGAATAAAGGTTCCTTTGCTGCATGAAGGCAGAGAGTACATAGGCTTATATATTTGTGTATATAGGGATAATTAATCATTGACATGTGCATCTTGCCGTGCTAGTATAGCTTAAATCTTTTTATTGAGATGTATGTATAATTTTATATGAAGGTAATAAAAAATGTTGTATTCTATACAGCATTTTTTATTAATAAAATTTAGGCGATTGTGAAACTCGCCTTTTTCAAAAAATGAGAGTTTCGCAATTACTTATATATTAATAACAAAAAGAAGGGAGAAAATAAGATGGGAAAGATTATTGGAGAAGGCATTACATTTGATGATGTTCTTTTAGTTCCGCAGTTTTCAAGTGTAATACCAAATGACGTTGACTTAAGTACAAATTTAACCAAGAAGATAAGGTTAAATATTCCTCTTATGAGTGCCGGCATGGATACTGTTACCGAACACAGAATGGCCATAGCCATGGCAAGGCAGGGCGGTATAGGAGTTATACATAAGAATATGTCTATACAGCAGCAGGCGGAAGAGGTTGATATGGTTAAACGTTCAGAGAACGGAGTTATATCCGACCCATTTTATTTGTCACCTGAGCATACACTTGATGATGCAGACAAGCTTATGGCAAAGTATAGGATTTCAGGCGTTCCTATCACAGAAAACGGAAAGCTTGTAGGTATCATAACAAATCGTGACCTTAAGTTTGAGACGGATTACACGAAGAAGATTAAGGAGTCCATGACAACGGAAAATCTTGTGCTTGCAAAGGAGGGCATAACTCTTGAGGAGGCAAAGGCTATTCTTGCAAAGGCACGCAAGGAAAAGCTTCCTATTGTTGATGATAATATGATGCTTAAGGGGCTTATAACCATAAAGGATATTGAGAAGCAGATTAAATATCCTATGGCGGCAAAGGATTCACAGGGAAGACTTCTTTGTGCCGCAGCGGTGGGAGTTACTCCGGATATATGCGACAGGGTTGATGAGCTTGTTAAATCAAAGGTTGATGCGATTGTTATTGACACGGCTCACGGACATTCGGAAAATGTATTAAAGACGTTTAAGATGATTAAGGAGAAGTATCCGGACCTTGATGTTATTGCAGGTAATGTTGCAACAAAGAAGGGCACTCAGGCAATGATTGACATGGGTGTGGATGCAGTTAAGATTGGTATTGGTCCGGGTTCAATCTGTACGACGAGAGTTGTTGCAGGTATCGGTGTTCCACAGATAACTGCAATTATGGATGCTTATGAGGCGGCAAGTGTTGCAGGTATTCCTGTTATCGCCGATGGTGGTATAAAATATTCGGGAGATATTACAAAGGCTCTTGCAGCAGGTGCAAATGTATGTATGATGGGAAGCCTTTTCGCAGGAACCGATGAAAGTCCCGGAGAGTTTGAATTATATCAGGGAAGAAAATATAAGGTATACAGAGGTATGGGTTCCATAGCTGCCATGGAGTGCGGAAGCAAGGACAGATATTTCCAGTTAAATGCCAAGAAGCTTGTGCCTGAGGGTGTTGAGGGACGTGTTGCCTACAAGGGTACCGTGGAGGATACTGTATTCCAGCTTATAGGTGGTCTTCGTTCCGGTATGGGATATTGCGGAGCACACAATATAGGTGAGCTTCATGAAACGGCTGAGTTTGTTAAGATTTCTGCGGCCTCCCTTAAGGAAAGTCATCCGCATGATATACAGATTACTAAGGAAGCACCAAATTACAGTGTAGAATAGTAGGCTAATAGGGCTGTCGTGCTAACAATATTATTTGTTAGTGCGACAGCCCTTATTGTATGAAATAAAATACATTTTTTTGACAGAAAAATATTTACAAAAAAAAAGTTGAATGATATATTTTTCCATGGATGGTATTCGAAAGAAGCCATACCGGAAAATTAAAAAGTGTCAGATTATGCTTTATGTTCCGTCTTTGTAGTATGAGCAAGGGTGATGCAAATGTTTGTTATTGCAGCATGTAGTTTGCCTATAAAACAAGAAGGAAGGTGATAGTATGAGGATTGGATTTATTGGCGCCGGAAAGATGGGCTTTACTTTGGGGAAACACCTGAAAGAAAGTACTGATGCCTTGCTTGTAGGGTATTTTAGTCAAAATCCCGAAAGTGCAAGGGAAGCCGCAAAATTTACTGATACCAAATACTATAAGGATTTGAATGAACTTGCAGATTTATGTGACGCTTTGTTTATTACGGTACCTGACGGGCAGATAGCTGTCATTGCAGAATTGCTTGATGGACTTGGAACTGTCATGGAGGGGAAGATTTTATGTCATACGAGTGGGGCACTTTCCTCACAGGTTTTTTCTGGTATGCATAGCCCAATTTACGGCTATTCGATACATCCTATGTGTGCGGTCAGCTCAAAGACCAAGTCGCACATTAATTTCAGCAAATGTTTTATTACAATTGAAGGTCACGAAAGATATTTGGAGTTTTTTGTACATTTGTTTGTCTCATTGGGACATGAGGTTAAAATAATTGAAAAAGAGGATAAAATAAGATATCACGGTGCCGCAGTTATGGCAAGTAATTTGGTTATAGGCTTATATCATATGGCACAGGAGGAACTTTCTAAATGCGGTTTTACATCTGAGGAGGCAGACCGTGCACTTAAGCCTTTGTTTAAGGGTAATGCCGAAAAGCTTGCAGAATACGGCTGTGAGGAAGCGCTTACGGGTCCTGTTGAAAGATGTGATATAAAAACAATTTCAAAGCATATGTCAGTGCTTGAGGGTGATTCGCTTGAAGCTTACAGGCTGTTGTCAAGGCAGCTTGTAGATATAGCAAGGAAAAAGGCTGGCGAAGGGATGAATGATAAATATGATGAACTTGATGATATGTTAAAGCCGTAAAGGCTATAATTCCTAATGAATGAAAAGACTAAAATATGGCAGAGAGATATATTGACAAATTTCAAATATTGAGATAGGAGGATAAAAACATGAAAAAAACAGTTTTAACATTTGCGGAGGCCAAGGAAAAGGGAGAAAAGCTTACTATGCTTACGGCGTATGACTATTCAACTGCAAAGCTTATAGACGGAGCAGGGATTGATGCGATACTTGTGGGAGACTCACTTGGAAATGTGATGCTTGGCTATGAGGATACCCTTTCTGTTACAGTTGAAGATATGATACATCACGGGGCGGCAGTTTCCCGGGGAACAAGTGAAGCCCTTGTTGTTATAGATATGCCATTCATGTCATATCAGACCTCGGTATATGATGCCGTTGTAAATGCGGGACGTCTTATGAAGGAAGGAAGGGCAGGAGCAATTAAACTTGAGGGAGGAAAAGAGGTTTGCCCTCAGATAAAGGCAATAACCGATGCGGGAATACCGGTTATGGCACATCTTGGACTAACACCGCAGTCAATAAATGCCTTTGGCGGATTTAAGGTGCAGGGAAAAACGGAGGCTGCTGCAAAGAAGCTTATAGAGGACGCTTTGGCAGTTCAGGAGGCAGGTGCATTTGCACTGACACTTGAATGTGTTCCCGATAAGCTTGCCAGACTTATAACAAATAAGCTTGATATACCTACCATAGGAATAGGTGCGGGAAACGGATGTGACGGACAGGTGCTTGTATATGCTGACATGCTTGGCATGTTTTCTGATTTCACCCCGAAGTTTGTGAGACGTTTTGCCGAGACGGGACAGGTTATGACAGATGCATTTAAGGCATATATAGCAGCTGTAAAGGATGGTTCTTATCCTGAGGAGAAGCACACCTATAAGATAGATGATGATGTGATTGAAAAGCTGTATTAGAGTAAGTATGAGGACAGTAAGATGATTTGGAATCAGGGCTGGTAAGGCTCGGAGAACGGAGGATATAAAATATGAACATAGTAAAAACAATTAAGGAAGTAAGAGAAAATGTCAAGCAGTGGAGAAAGGAAGGTCTTTCCGTAGGACTCGTACCAACAATGGGTTATCTCCATGAAGGACATGAGAGTCTCATAAAGAGGGCTGTTGCAGAAAATGACAGGGTTGTTGTAAGTGTTTTTGTAAACCCGATGCAGTTTGGACCAACGGAGGATTTGGCAAGCTATCCAAGGGATATTGATGCGGACAGCAGGCTTTGCGAGGCGGCAGGGGCAAGCCTTATATTTCATCCTGAACCTGAGGAAATGTATGAGGAAGGTTTTTGCTCGTTTGTGGATATGACGGGTCTTACAAATGCCCTTTGCGGACTTTCAAGACCGGTACATTTCAGAGGTGTATGCACTGTGGTAAATAAGCTGTTTAACATTGTAATGCCTGACAAGGCTTACTTTGGAGAAAAGGATGCACAGCAGCTAGCAGTTGTAAAGAGAATGGTAAAGGACCTTAATATGGATATAGAAATAGTCGGATGTCCGATTATAAGGGAGGCTGATGGACTTGCCAAAAGCTCAAGAAATACTTATCTTTCTCCTGAGTCAAGAAAGCAGGCAGTCATTTTAAGCAAGTCAATTTTTATGGCAAAGCAGATGGTGCTTGATGGGGAAAGAGATGCGGCAAAGGTTAAAAAGGCAATGGTTGACATGATAAATACAATGCCTTTGGCTGATATAGATTATGTGGAGATAGTTGACGTAAACACAATGAAAAATATAGACAAAATAGAGGGAAACATACTCTGTGCCATAGCCGTAAATATTGGTGGAGAGGCAAGATTGATTGATAACTTTATGTTATCACTGAGCAATGCATAATCAAGAGCAATGCGAGGGCAGGCATGCTTGCATAGAGTAGATTGCTCTTGATTATATAGTGCGAAGCACGAAACCGACTCGAAGCGAAGCGAAGAGGAGGTTGCATTGCGAAAAATCGAATGCTCAAGAGCAATGCGAGGGCAAGTATGCTTGCATAGAGCAATGCGAAAAGCGAAAGGAGAATCACATGTTTTTAAATATGCTTAAGGGGAAAATTCACAGAGCAACGGTAGTACAGGCAGAAATAGATTATGTAGGAAGTATAACCATAGACGAGGCGCTTATGGAGGCAGCCGGAATACTTGAATATGAGCGTGTTCAGGTTGTGGATGTAAATAATGGAAACAGACTTGAAACCTATGTTATAGCAGGTGAGAGGGGCAGTGGAATGATTTGCTTAAATGGCGCTGCCGCAAAGCTTGTAGAAGTAGGCGACAAGGTTATTATAATGTGCTATGCGCAGATGACTGCCGAGGAGTTTAAGGATAATCCTCCTAAGGTGGTATTTGTAGATGATAATAATAAGATAAACAGGCTTACAAGATATGAAAAGCATGGCTTGTTGGAGGACATGGGATAATGCCTGTGACCGAGCCGTCAGGCGAGGTGCACTGCTAAGTAATCGCGATTATTAACGTGATATGGGAGGTTTTATATGCTTACGGGAAAAAGGATTGTACTTGGAATAAGCGGTGGAATTGCAGCGTACAAAATGGCAAATGTGGCAAGCATGTTAGTAAAGCTTGGCGCTGATGTTCACGTTGTAATGACTGAAAATGCCACACATTTTATAACACCTGAAACCTTTGAGGTGCTTACAAATAACAGGTGCTACACTGATACATTTGACAGAGGAATGGAGATGCATGTGCCTCATGTTACTCTTGGAACGACAGCGGATGCTTTTCTTATTGCGCCTGCAAGTGCAGATGTGCTTGGAAAGATAGCTAACGGAATTGCAGATGATATGCTGACAACGACCGTGCTTCCTGCAAGATGCCCTGTATTAATAGCTCCTTCCATGAATGTACATATGTACGAAAATCCAATAGTTCAGGATAATATGAGGAAGCTTGCCTCATATGGATATGAGATAATTGAGGCCGACGAGGGATTCCTCGCATGCCGTGATACGGGAAAGGGAAAGCTCCCTGCCGAAAATGTACTAGTTGAATATATTTTAAGGGCATGTGCAAAGAAGAAGGATTTTGCAGGAAAAAAAGTGCTTGTTACGGCAGGGGCAACAAAGGAGTCTATAGACCCTGTAAGATATATAACCAACCACTCAACAGGAAAAATGGGATATGCCATTGCAAGAATGGCAATGCTTCGCGGAGCAGACGTTACCCTTGTTTCCGGTGAGACAAGTATTGATAAGCCGATGTTTGTAAATGTAGTAAATGTGAAAACTGCAAAGGATATGTATGATGCGGTAATAGGCTTGAGCGGTGATCAGGATATTATTATTAAGGCGGCGGCTGTTGCAGATTACAGACCATGCCATGTGGCTTCCGAAAAAATAAAGAAAAATGACAGTGCTATGAGTATAGAGCTTGAAAAAACGGATGATATATTAAAGGCACTTGGAGAACACAAAAAGGCAGGACAGTTCCTGTGTGGTTTTTCAATGGAAACGGAAAATATGATTGAAAATTCAAGGGTAAAGCTTGAAAAGAAAAATCTTGATATGATAGCGGCAAACAATCTTAAAGTTGAGGGAGCAGGCTTTGCCGGCGATACAAATGTACTTACGCTTATAACGAAAGACAGTAAGCTTGAGCTTCCTATGATGAGCAAGGAGCAGGCTGCCGACAGACTACTTGATGAGATTTTTGACAGCGGTTTTAAATTTTAACCTTATAATATGTTATAAGTGTACAGATACAGCGTATTGATATAAAAAATGTGTCTATGTAGCTGGATTGGGATAATAAGAAAGGAATCAATATACGATATAGACGCAGATAGTATGGTAAAGAAGATAAAGGTTATAACGTGGCCTATATCCTTAGATGAATATAAAGAGCAAGAAGAAAATAGCGATTATTTTAAGACATTTACCAATGGTGCAATTTATAAGGTTGTAGGAAAATTACAATATAATTACTTTGGTGAGGTGGCATTTTTGTATATTAAAGAAGTTTTGGAAGAAAATGTATCTGGAACAAAGCTTGATAAAAAACAGGAAAAATATTTGGCTCCTATTAATTTAGAAGATGATGTGTTAGGCGAATTAGTATTAGAAAAATCTGAGGGATTATTTGAAGGAAAATATAATTTTGCAGGTAACGATATTACGATTTATATTGAGGTGGAATGGAGCAGTAAGGCAACATGGAAAAAGCCTTTGTCTGTGGCTAGAGATTTTGTGGAGCAAATTGCAGAAAAGGATAAGGAAGCCAGAGAATATATTGCATCAGATAATGAATTATTTGATGCTGCATTAGAGTGTTTGGAAGATGATTGTGAGATTAACTTTTCAACACCGGAGGAATTTGCAAATGCATTAAGTGGTAGAATGAAATATATATTTGTTAATCAAAATGGTTCATATACTATCGGGTATGATGATGGATATGTTTTTGGAGGCCATGAAATTGATGTTGATGTGAATTCAAAAGGTAAAATGGTTTGTGCAGAAATGAGATAAAAAGTATGCATTTAGAGATTTTATTGTTACTCCTGCGGAAATGATGGAGATTATTGAAACAACAGGAGAAAATTAATTTTTGGAGGTAAAATGGAAGGCGAATTTTTATCATTATTCTATTTAACTATATTTGTAGTTGAAATAATTTTGTTAGTAAAATCTATAAAGAATCAAAATAAGAAGCTTTGGGGAACTCTTATTATATTAGAAATTTTTTCTGTTGTTATTTCTGTAGTTTTATATAATTATTATGAAGGCTTACCAGGATATGGTTTTATGCCTGGTTTTACATATTTTGGAGAAATTTTATTCAGCTTTGGTATGGCTATTATTTATTCCATTACATTCTTTATTACTATTTGTATTATGATATGTAAACGCAAGCTTCAAAGTGATTCCTTAAAAAACAAGGACAAAAAATAAAATATTGAAAGGAGAGCTTTTATGAACGAAAAAAGACAGGCATACAACCCATTTTTGCCGATTGATGAGTATATTCCTGACGGAGAACCGCACATTTTTGATGGAAGAGTCTATCTATACGGCTCTCATGACAGGGAGGGCGGCTACACATTTTGCATGGAGGATTATGTGACATATTCTGCTCCTGCCTGCGATTTGACCGACTGGAGATATGAGGGTGTGATTTACAAGGCATGTAATGACCCTGAATATCCCACTAAGAAATATATGTATGCCCCTGATGTTGTGCGCGGAAATGATGGCAGATACTACCTTTATTATTGTATGTCCGGTGATTACGGATTCGGCGGCTATACAGGTGCCATTAAAGTGGCAGTATGCGACAGTCCCTGCGGCGAGTTTCAATTTTTAGGAACTGTTCAATATCCTGACGGCACTCCCATGAAAAAATATGTATGCTTTGACCCTGCCGTTATAAATGACAACGGAGTCATTCGATTATATTATGGAACCCAATATGATTTTGAGGAGAGGGAGGATTTTGAAGAAAATACTGATTATATTTTACAGGAAATGGAAATGTTTGGCAGGACTAAGGAGGAGATTTTAGCCTACAGACAGGATGAAGAAAGTTGCGTAAACGGTAAAAAGGGAGACAGCGACAGCATTATGGGTGCGGCTGCCCTTGTGCTTTGTGATGATATGCTCACCGTGAAGGAGGCTCCTAAGCACATTATCCCTTATAGGGTGAAAAACACGAGCTTTGAGGCACATCCGTTTTTTGAAGCTGCATCCATGCGCAAGGTAGGGGTTAAGTATTATTTTGTGTATTCCTCCTTCCAAAACCATGAGCTTTGTTATGCAACAAGTGATTATCCTGACAGGGATTTTACCTTTGGAGGCACAATTGTGTCAAATGGAGATATAGGCTACGAGGGCAGAACCATTAAGCATAATATGACGGGAACAACACACGGTAGCATTATTGAAATCAATAATCAGTGGTATGTATTCTATCACAGGCTTACCCATAAGTCCGATTATTCAAGGCAGGCATGTGCGGAGAAGATTAGTATTCTCAGCGACGGAAGTATAAGACAGGTTGAACTTACAAGCTGCGGATTAAATGACGGACCGTTAATCGCAAAGGCGGGATATGAATATCCGTCAACAATTGCATGTATTGTCACAAACGGTCATATGCCTCATGGCTGCAACAGTATTTACAAGGATGCGTTTCCAAATGTAACCCATAAGGGCGATGACAGGTTTATTGCAGAGATTGAGAACAATACATTGATTGGATATAAGTACTTTGCTTTTGAAGGCGTAAAGTCCATTAAGCTTACAGCAAGAATTGAGAGCGACAAAAATAGGGTTTTGTATGAAGGCCCTGTGCGTGTGGATGAGAGGTCTGGCTCAGGAAACACGGAAAAAAGGTCTGATACGGAAAATAATATATTGGAAGATAAATTATTTTTTGAGGTGAGGCTTACGGAGGATGGACCGATTGTGGGAGAGATAGAGCTTTCGGATTGTGAGGAGTGGACTGTCTCCAGTGGTATCGTAAACGTACCTGACGGGGTGCATGGCCTTTTCCTTACATACAAAGGAAAAAAGAAGGTACAGCTTTTGACCGTGGCTTTTTGATGTTGTGGATAAAATTTTAAAATGGAAAAAAGTTTTTATTAAATATTTTTCTGAAAAGGTTAAGCAAAAAAATCTTGTATTTCAAATACGCATATGGTACTATTCTTTTGAAGCATTATTACAGTATTTCTTTATAGGTAACACCTATTTCAGACATTCAAAGAAAAGGGCGCATCTGGCGCTGTAATTCGAGTCTGGTAAACAAGTTACTTCGATGCTTTATTTCACAAAAAAATAGGCAGCGAAGTTGCTGTTTGAATTAGGGAATGATAGACCTAAATATCTTGGAAAAGGGAGAAGATTACAAAAACCTGAAACGAAGCTATATTATTTTTATCTGTACCTTTGACCTGTTTGGCAAGGGCAGACATATATACACATTTGAAAACAGGTGCTTACAGGATTATGGGATTACATTAGGTGATGAAACAACAAAAATCATATTAAACACAAAGGGAACGATGGATGATGTAAGTCCGGAAATGAAACGGCTGTTAGATTACATAGACGGACAGGAAGCGTCAGACGAATTTACAAGGGAACTTGAGACAGAAGTAAGAACTATAAGGTATAACGAGAAGTGGAGACTAGAGTATATGACTTTAGAGATGCGTTACAGGGAGCTGTCTGAAGATGCATTTGAGCAGGGAATGGAACAAGGATTGGAACGTGGAATGGAACAGGAAAAAGAGCAAACCGCATTAAGAATGCTTGAAGCAGGTAAACTATCTATTGAAGAAATCTCTATATATTCTAGTCTTACGATTGAACAGGTGAAGAACTTGAGGAATGAGTTTTAGTATTTACATCATACAATACAGTAAGGAGATTGGTTTGTTTTGAATATCCCTTAAAATATTGCGGACAATATCATTTCATGAGGAGTTGATATTGTATGCAGTATTTTAAGGGATATTATTTTAAATGCAGTGAAAATGATAAGTCTTTTGCAATGATACCTGCGCTTCACCATGATGGTAAAAGGCGAAATGCCTCACTGCAGATAATAACAGAAGAACAGGTATATATTGTTCCGTATTCCGATATTAGATTTAAAAAAGGGATAATCAGGTTGGGAAGAAATTTGTTTTCTGAAAAGGGGATGTTCCTGAAAGTTGATTACGATGGATGCAAAGTAAATGGTAAGCTATACTTTAAAAAGCTTAAAAAATTAAGATATGACATTATGGGACCCTTTAAATACATCCCTTTTTTACAATGCAGGCACAGTGTAGTAAGCATGAGACATCTTGTTAAGGGGCAGATAATGATTAATGACACAAATTATAATTTTAACAATGGTGTGGGATATATAGAAGGGGATAGAGGTCGTTCTTTTCCCAGAGAGTATATTTGGACACAGTGCCATTTTAAGAATGGTTCGCTTATGCTGGCTGTTGCTGATATACCATTAATGGGATTTTCATTTAAAGGGATTATCGGTGCTGTTGTTATTGATGGAAAGGAATACCGTATTGCAACTTATCTGGGTGCAAGAATTTCCCATATTGGAAATAATACTGTCATTATAAGACAGGGAAAATATAGGCTTTATGCCAAACTGCTTGAGGAAAAACACCAAGATTTAAATGCACCTGTAAACGGCGAAATGATACGGACGATACACGAAAGCATTTCCTGTAGGGCATATTATAAATTTTCTTATAAAAACAGAGATTTACTTGAATTTGAAAGTGATAATGCAAGCTTTGAATATGAAATCAGGGAATCGTAAAAGTATTCATCCAAGTTATTTCCCCTTTTGAAACAGCTACACTAGCTACCCCTAACTTAGCAGCTAAATCTTATTGGGTAAGATTCTGCTTTTTTATTTGAATAAACACAACTGATGTGGTAAAATCTAGGAAATGTATTTGGTGTTCGTTATGAGACTTGATTTTAAAAGGAGTTTTTAAAGATATGGAACAGTATAAGAAAGAATTTATAGAGTTTATGATTGACTGCAAGGTGCTTAAATTTGGTGATTTTACCACAAAAAGCGGAAGAAAGACACCGTTTTTTGTGAATACAGGATTTTACAGAACGGGGAAACAGCTTAAAAGGCTGGGTGAGTATTATGCGGCAGCTATAAAAGACAAGTTTGGATTTGACTTTGACGTGCTTTTCGGACCTGCATACAAGGGTATACCTCTTTCTGTTGCAACAACAATGGCT
Organism: Lachnospiraceae bacterium; assembly: GCA_014799405.1. Classification (GTDB taxonomy): domain Bacteria; phylum Bacillota; class Clostridia; order Lachnospirales; family Lachnospiraceae; genus Coprococcus_C. Next base: position 75,734 of record JAAVIA010000038.1, on the reverse strand, counting down.
ATCGCGGATAAGTATGATGCCGATATTAAATATTGCTCTAACCGCAAGGAAATTAAGGATCACGGAGACAAGGGAATACTTCTTGGAAGCCCTATTTGCGACGGTGACAAAATTGTAATTATTGAGGACGTTACAACAGCCGGTACATCCATTCAGGAAACACTTCCAATCGTTAAGGCTCAGGGAGAGGTAGATGTGCTTGGGCTTGTTGTTTCCGTTGACCGTATGGAACGCGGACAGGGAGAAAAGAGCGCACTTATGGAGATAGAGGAGCAGTATGGTCTTAAAACTACTGCAATTGTTACTATGGCAGAGGTTGTGGAGCATCTTTACAACAAGCCTTATAAGGGAGAGATAATCATTGACGATACACTGAAGACTGCAATCGATAATTACTATGAGCAGTATGGCGTGAAATGAAAGTGGCAATAATCTCATCAGGCTCTTTGGGAGCGTGTCCATAGGAAATTCAGAGGAATTTTCTATAAATTAAATATATTGAGAAAGGAAGCAAATTATGATGGAAAAGTTATACCAAAAAATGAATTCAATTGGGATAAACAGTATTGTTATGGGAATTGTTACCGTAGCAGTGGGAATTGGAGCGGGCGTTCTTATGATTGTAAATGGAGCAAGACTTCTTGCATCTAAGAAAGACATAACCTTTTAACAGTGATGGTGTGTAACCAAAGAAAGAGATAAAAGATGACAGATTATATAACAACCTACAGTAAGATAAATTTCAGACCCTTGGAGCCTGTGGCGGACGACATTAAGATAGAGGATATTGCACATTCTCTTTCTCTTTTGTGTCGGGCAAACGGACACTATTCAACATTTTATTCCGTTGCCGCCCACTGCCTTAACTGTTATGAGGAGGCATGCGCAAGACGTGAAACACCACGAACCAAGCTTGCCTGTCTGCTGCATGATGCAGTGGAAAGCTACATATCAGACGTGACAAGACCTGTGAAAAAGTATCTTGAGGAATATCAGAAAATAGAGGAAAGACTTTCAAATATTATATACGAAAAATTTTTGGGAAGTCCCCTTACGGAATATGAAGAAAAGATGGTAAGTATCATTGACGATGCGATGCTTTACTATGAGTTCCTTGAGTTTGGAGCAGTGAAGCTTGCAGACGAACCGCCTTATGTTGCGGCAACACCTGATTTTTACAGGGGTACGATGAAGCAGGTAGAGCAGGAGTATTTGGATGTATTTCATTCCATAGATTTAAATGCTGTGTCTGATGTTAAGGAAACGATAAAGTGGGTTCCAAAGAGCGGATTAAAAATAAGTGATAGCTAAAATATTATACTACTATAAATGATAATGGGTATCTTATTGGAGGAAAATATGAATAAAAAAAGCATAGCTATAGGAATATTGGTTGTCGGATTGGTGGTACTGTCATATCTTAATGTACTGCCTGATACTACGGCAATCCAAATGGTTTTTAATATTGCACTTATTGTTGCGGGCTTTGTGCTTCTTATAAAGGGCGCAGATATATTTGTGGACGGAGCGTCAAAAATTGCTACAAAGTTCAATATACCTCAGATGGTAATAGGACTTACGATTGTGGCGTTTGGAACCTCACTGCCTGAGGCTGCAATAAGCATAAAGGCGGCTGTAAATAAAAATGCCGGAATTACGGTTGGAAATGTTGTTGGCAGCAATATAATGAACATTCTTCTTATACTTGGTGTTGCCTCATGTATAGCTGCGCTTCCCATAAAGAAAAATACATTTAGAATAGAGATACCATTTGTTATTTTCATAACCGTTGTGTTGCTTGTGCTTGGTATTTTAGGTGGAGAGCTTTCGCTTCTTGATGGTGTTATACTGATAGTGCTTATGGCGATATTTATGGTATATCTTATAAAATCCGCTAAGAATGGAGAGGCGGATGATGATACAACAGTTGTTACTGAAAAGGATACGATGCTGAAGCTTATATTTTTTGTTGTGCTTGGCGGTGTATGTATCGTTATTGGAAGTAACGTAACTGTGGATGCTGCAACATATGTGGCTGGAAAACTTGGCATGGATGACAGACTTATCGGTCTTACGGTAGTGGCTTTCGGAACATCTCTCCCTGAGCTTGTGACCTCAGCAACAGCGGCAAAACAGGGTAAGGTGGACATTGCCATAGGAAATATAGTCGGCAGTAACATATTTAACATATTGTTTGTTGTAGGTGTTTCAACAATCGTGTCAAATATTGCGGCAGGTCTTCCTGTTGCATTTGCAACGGCATTTATCAAGGATGCTGTTGTGGCAATTATTGCGGCAGTTCTTTTGTTCCTCTGTGTTATGAAAAATAAAAAGCTGGATAAAAAGGGCGGTATATTAATGCTTGTTGTTTATGCAGCATATTTTGCATATATACTTTACATGAATTATAATTAAAGCGTGTGTGTAATAGGATAAAAATATATAAATATTCAATTTCTATATTGACACACACGCATAAATGATGTAGTATAAAACCACTCTAAAACAAGTTTCTATATTTCAAAATCAGCTATTTGGATTTTCCCTAAAAACATAAGCCTTTGCAAAATTTATGGAGGATATTTATGTATAAAAATAAATTATGCAAAGTGTTATTTTTCTTATGCGGAATTTTAATTTTCGTTGTCGCAGGATTATGTAACATGAAAAATACGGCAGCATCGGAAAGCTGTATTATTTATTCGGAGGGAGGAGATTTCAGAGAATATATAACGGGAACAGGTACATATTTTGATTGGATAAGGGTATTTTATGTAAACGGAAACGGACAGGTTGCTTACTGTACCCAATCTGACCAAACGCCTGCCGTGGGAGTTGATAATGTATATACTCCTAATAGTGGGGCAATATGCAATTCAAATTATCTGCATAGGGCGGTTACGGCTATTGCGTCAAACGGTTATCCGTTAAAATACGGGACCTATATTGTGGGTGGTGATATGAAAAATCCCGAATACAAAACAGGTCTTATCATTGGAAAAACAATTTATGAGTGTACCGGTGAGGAGGCAAGGGCTGCCACGGCATTTGCAATCCACAGAAGAATAATAGCCTATAGAGGAATTGATGATAATGCAGCATCTGGAAATGACGTTACCATAACCGATATAGCAAATGGAAAAAAGGCCGTACATGATGTTGTTGCCATACAGAATGTATTATATTCAAATACGGATAATGAGCATGCCGTAACATTAGAATGGGTCGTCAAAAATGAAAATGGAACTTTTCGTGTTGTTGAGAAGCCCGAGGCTATACAGAGTGATGGTTATTTTAATTATTACATAAAGGCAAGCTCAAAGAACTGTTATATAAGCAGTATTGCTCCTACAGAAGGGGAGGAATATATAGCGGGCTGTTTTATTGAGAACATATGGTATGTTAGCGCCTTTGAAAGATATATTCATCTGAAGGTGCCAAAACAGAATGTAAATAATAAAAAAATAGGAATTATCTGCACATCAACCGTTCCTGAAACAGAGGAGGCGCTTGTATTAGGACACAGCTCCTATCAGGATTTTATGATTGTTTCTTATGGTAAGGAAATTTCTGCAAATATATCCGATGATTACCCGGGCGGTGATTTGGAGCTTATAAAAACGGATGATGAGACAAATGTGGTGCTCCCAAATGCCGTTTATGGAATTTATGCAGATAAGGAATGTACAAATAAGCTGTATGAGGTCACAACGGATTATGAGGGAAGGGCATATTTAAAGGATATTCCTTCCGGTGAATATTATATAAAAGAGATGAATGCACCTTACGGATATGTAACGGATGAAAGCGTTTGCACGGTAAATGTATCAAACGGAGAAAAAACAAGTATCCTGCGTAAGGATAAGAGAGTTAAGGCGGAAATAGAGATTGAAAAACGGGACACTGATACGCAGGGGATAGTACCTCAGGGAGATGCATCCTTAAGAGGAGCCGTATATGGTATTTATGCAAGGGAGGACATCATTTATCCTGATAAAAATGCGGAGGTAAAATATAGGTCTGGTGAGCTTGTAGGTAAAATAACAATCGGTGATGACTGTAAAGGAAAGCTTGATAATTTATATCTTGGAAAATATTATGTGAAGGAAATTAACGCTCCTTTGGGATATGTTCTTGATGAAAATGAATATGACATAGACTGCTCCTTAAGCGATGGTACAAGTGAAGTCATTAAGGCAGAACAGGTAGTGTCGGACAGGGTTAAAAGTCAGGCATTTCAGCTTGTAAAGGTAGGAGGAGATAAGGGAGATGAACAGCTTCTCATAGAACATGCAGGCTTTACAGTATGGCTTTTGTCTGATCTTAAGGTGAAGGAAAACGGAGAATACGATTTTAGCCAGGCCAAGCCTTATCCTGCTTCATCTGAAGGTGGTTACGAAATATTTACCGATGAAAGAGGCTATGCATGCAGCGGGCGGCTTCCTTATGGTACATATATCGTAAAAGAAACAACAATACCGTCAGGATATAAGCCCATTAAGGATTTTATTGTGACTATTGATGAAGACAGTGAGGAGCCTAAGGTTTGGAGAATATTTAATGATGATGAATTTATGGCAAGGCTTGTTATCAAAAAGGTGGACGGAAGTACGGGAAAAACAATACTTAGGTCCGGCTATAAATTTAAGGTGTATGATGTAAATAACGACTGTTATGTTGAACAGGAGATAAACTATCCGAAAAAGACACGTATAAGCGTGTTTGAAACAAACGATGAGGGATATTTAATGTTGCCTAAGCCCCTTAAAGCGGGGGAATACAGGATAGAGGAAATAGGTTGTCCAAAGGAGGGATACTTCTTATCTAAGAAACCTATAACGATAAAAATAGCCTCTGACATGCCGTATGAGATGCAGGAGGGAGAGCTTGTAATCAATGTGGAATTTCCCAATTATCCCGTGTATGGAAGCATAACAATAAGAAAATCTTATGAATTAAAAGATAGAGACAATATAATAGCTGAGGGAAATACTACAATTGACGTAAATATTACATCTGATGATAAGAAGGAAGCATCAACAATATTTTCTTTATATGCGGCGGAGGATATATATACATACGACTATAATGTTGATGAAAATGGCAATAGGATAAAGCTATATTCCAAGGATGAAAGGGTAGATGAAATGACGGTGAATATGGAAACGCCATACTGTACCATAGATAATCTCCCTATAGGAAAATATTATATTGTTGAGGATAAGACGCTTTCCGGATATGTATGTTTGGATAAGCCGATTGAGGCAGAAATTGCTTATGCAGATGAAAAGACGGAATATGTAGAGGTAAGCGTGGAGGTGGAAAACAACCTCACAACAACAAAAATTTTCAAGAAGGATAAAGAGACGGAAAATAATATGAAAGGTGCAACCCTTTGTATTTATGATGAGGACGGACAACTTGTTGATAAATGGGTTACTGATGGCGAGGAGCATATTACAAAAGGGCTCGAATTTGGAAGAACCTATATTCTTGCAGAGGAGGAAGCACCGAAAGGATATTCAAAGGCAGAAGAAATAGAATTTATATTTGAGGAGAACAATCAGGAAATCACAATATATAACGAGAGAGAGAAAATCGTGCTTGGTGAAAATGGAACCTTTGAAAAAACAACACCCCAAACAGGAGACGGATTTAATCCGCTCATATATGTGGTGTTGATTGGTGTATCCGCTCTTATAATTATAATTTTGCGTTCTCTTTTAAGAGCTCGATAAATTCTGCTCCGGTTACAGGCTTGGAGAAAAGGAAACCCTGAAGGGTGTCACAGAACTGTCCCTGAAGAATTTCAAGCTGTTCGGAATTTTCAACACCCTCTGCAACAACCGATATGTTCATCTTGTGCGCAAGGGAAATTATGGAATCCGCTATAAAACGGTCCTTTTCATTGCTGCATATTTCCTGAATAAATGATTTGTCAATTTTAAGGATGTCTATCGGTATTTTTGTAAGGTAATTAAAGGAGGAGTAGCCTGTTCCAAAATCGTCAAGGGTAATAGTAACACCGAGAGCTTTCATCTCCTTTATAAGGTTGAGGTTATGCTCAAAAGAATCCATAAGGATGCTTTCTGTAATTTCAATTTCTAAATATTTCAGGTCCATGCCGGTCTTTTCCGGTATGGATCTTATTATATCTATAAGGCGTTCATCCTTGAGCTGTGCAGTAGATACGTTTACGGATACCCTGAGAGGTTCATATCCGCTTTCAACGAGAGACTGGTTAAAGCTGCATGCCTCGATGAGAGCCCATTCGCCCAGCTTATATATCAGTCCATTATCCTCTGCAACAGGTATAAATTCCGTAGGAGAAATAAAGCCTGCAAGCTCCGATTCGATACGCATGAGAGCTTCAAAACCGATGATTTTATTTGTGATTACATTTACCCGAGGCTGATAGTTTAAGTAGATCTCATTTTTCTCAATGACGGTAGAAAGAATTTCAACTAAATTGGTCTTTCTGTTTACCGCATCCTCCATGTAACTGTTGAAGAATCGGAAACTGTTTTTGCCTGCCGTCTTTGCACAGTACATTGCAATATCGGCATTTTTGATAAGCTCGCTTATGGTAAGTCCGTCATTTGGAAAGCATGCTATACCAACGCTCATGGATACATGTGCAGGCTCTCCGTCAAGGTCAAACGGATGCTGAACAATGCTTATAAGAACATTTGCAAATTCCTTAAGCTCCTCGTTGGTTGTATAGTTGCTTTTCAGTATAAGAAATTCATCGCCGCCTGTTCTGGCAAGAATATCCTTATTGGATATGTATGAGGTAAGCTGTTTGGCAACCTGCTTAAGAAGCATGTCACCATAGTCATGTCCAAGTGTATCATTTACATTTTTAAAATTATCAAGGTCGATAAAGAAAATGGCATTTTTGTGGAAATGCTTGCTTGCTTCTGAAAAAATTTCGTGGGCATATTTCATAAAGGCAACTCTGTTGTAAAGCCCTGTAAGTCCGTCATGGTAAGCAAGCTGCTCTATATGTGTATAGTTCTTTTTTAGAAGCGCCTCATTTGCTTCCAGCAGCTTGTGTGATTCGTTGAGCTGATTGTAGTTGGTTGATATTATGTTCATCATCGTGTTAAAACTTTTGGAAAGTTCACCAAACTCGTCCTCTGATTCTATGTCACATTTTACGTCCAAATGTCCTGCCGCAGCCTCGGTCATATTATCCTTTAAGGCAAGTATAGGAGTAGTATACTTTTGAACAAGATTACGGCTTATTCGGAAGGTTATGATAAATAATATGAAAAGCATAAGCAGAAGAATTGCCGGCATTGTTGAAAAAACACTGCTATAAGAAGAATTATCAAGCTTTATAATGTAAATCCAATCAAAATCAGGTAGTAGGGAGTAGCCGTAAAGGTGGTTTATACTTGAGCGTTTGTCAGTAATGTAGCCGCTGCTTTCATGGGTATCCCAAAGGGCAAAAACCTCATCATATATTTTGGAATCCTTACTGAATGAGTAATCAGGGAATAGAAAACTGTCCTTTCCGGTCAAAATGGAAACGGTTCCGTTTTCAGGCATAAATGAACCGAAATAATCTGCGGAAACATTCGCACGTAAGAGACCTATGATTGTCTTTTTCGCAATAACAGGAGTAATAATCTCTATGCTGTCCGAGTTTTTGTTAATGTTTGAAACCTGCATTACGTTTGTTTTTGTAATGCTGCTGACCGGTATGTCCATATATTCCTCCCAATCGCCGGTCATGTTCTCGTCAGTTCCTGCAATGTAATATCCGTTTATGTCATATAAATATATATCGATTGTTCCATATGAATAGTCAGTGTTAGCCTTAAATTCATCCAAAACACTCTGATAATAGTCAGAGTCCTTGCCTAAGGAAATGCCATTGTAATTTTGGAGAGTAAGGTACTGGACATTTATAGAATTGGAAAGACCCTCAATCATGGCAATCTGCATATTTAGCTGTACATTGAAGCCCGAAGCATATTTTTTTGCCAAATCCTCAGCGGAAATTTTGGCAATATCAAGGTATTTAGAGTATGAAACGCAATATGTAATAGCTGTTACGACTATTAATGGTAGTGTTGCCAAAAGAAGAAGTGACAGCTTCAATGTTTTCTTAATAGACATAATACCACTCCGTTTGTGAGATAATGAATCATATATATTATATAAAATAATGAATTATTTATCAATAAATATTTAGAGTCGTAAAGACTAAATAATCAAGTTGATTTTCCGCCTGCTTTTGTGTATAATTTAAAATATGAGTTACGAGAAAAAAGGAGGATTGACATGTTTGGTGTATATTTTGGTAAATACTTGCAGGATATAGGAGTTCTTTCCGACGAGCAATATAGTGAAATAATTGAAGCCAGCAGACACGCAAGGGTCAAAATGGGACTTCTTGCCGTAAGTGCAGGATATATGTCGGAGGCACAGGCAGATGAGGTAAACCAGCTTCAGGCCATGAAGGATGCACGTTTTGGTGACATTGCAATTGAGAAGGGTTATCTTACCGAGGAACAGGTTATGGAGCTTCTGAAAAAACAGGGAGATTCTTATTTACTTTTTGTACAGGCTCTTGTGGAACGCAATCTGTTTACACTTGAGGAGATACAAAAACACCAAAATAACTATAAAAAGACCCGACGTCTTACGGCTCTTGATTTGGATGCGCTGAAAAGCTCGGATATTGACAAAATTATTCCTTTGTTTACAAAGGGAGCTTCCGCACCGGCGGTTGTCAAGGACTATATTGCGCTAATGGCAAGAAATATTGTAAGATTTGTAGATAATAAAATTAGATTTGAGAAGCTTGAAAAAGTAACTACGTACACTTCAAAATTTATAGCAAGTCAGAGCTTTGAGGGAGATTATGATTTGTTTATCGGAGTGGGTGGAGATGGCAATAAACCAATCGGGGAGGCATACGCAAGGGAAAAATTTGACAGCATTGACGAGGATTGTCTTGATGCTGTATGTGAATTTATAAATGTATGTAACGGACTTTATGCATCAAAGCTCAGCGAGGAGGATACAACAATAGACATGCTTCCTCCTGCCATGTATACTGATGTGACGACAATCAGCTCAGAGGGACAGATGTTTGTTATGCCATGTTTTATAAATGGTGTGCGTGCTGATATAATAATGTGTATGGAAGCCAAATGGAAAATAGACTAAGGTTGTGAAAGGATGAAGAAATATGGCAAAAATATTAATTGTAGATGATTCAAGAACATCAAGAAGAATATTGCGTGGTGTACTTGAAGGGGAAGGTTACGAGATAGTAGGCGAGGCAGCAAACGGACAGGAAGGTTATGATATGTACGTTCAGTATAAGCCTGATTTAATTACAATGGATATTACAATGCCGGTTATGGACGGAATACAGGCATTAAAGAAGATAAAAACTGAATTCCCTGATGCAAAGGTTATTATGGTTACTGCTGCCGGACAAAAACACAATCTGATAGAGGCTGTACAGAGTGGAGCGGCAGACTTTATTCCTAAGCCTTTTGATGTGGAGCAGATAAAAAGTACAATTACTAAAATTTTAGACGTATAACTAAAAAAATTTAGATGGGGCTGTGGTAGCAGGACTTGTGCCACAGCCCTTTCATAGGAGTTAGATATGATAGAGACAGTTGTTTCCGTTGACCTTATGGTGGAGGAGGAAATAAAGATAAAAAAGAACCGCCTTGCACCGGATTTCCTTCACGGAGATGAAAAGAGAATCTGTATAGTGTCAGGTATGTACGGTGACGAGTTGCAGGGACAGTACATATGCTATCAGGTTATAAAAAGAATAAAATCTGATTTTGATAAGCTTAATGGAATTGTAGATGTATATCCAAGCCTCAACCCTATGGGACTGGATTCCAGAACAAGGGAAATTCCCGGCTCAGGAATGGATATGAATGTGATTTTCCCCGGTTCCAGGTCAGGCGCCTTAGGGGAATATACTGCATCCTGTGTATTTGATGATATAAAGGGTGCTGATCTTTGCGTTGATGTGCATTCAAGTAATCTTTACATTCATGAAATACCACAGGTAAGAATAAATTCAAATGGTGCTGACGAGCTTCTTGATTACGCTGAAAAAATCGGACTTGACATGGTATGGATACATCCGAGTACCTCCGTTTTAAACGGAAGTCTGGCATATGCACTTAACAACGTGGGTGTAAAGGCTATGGTTGTGGAATCGGGTGTTGCATATCGGATTGACCAAAAATATTGCAATAAAATAGTTGATGGATTGTTTGCAGTTATGAAGGAGATGGGTATATGGCGTGGCAAGGTATCAAAGATAAATCCTTCAAGAATTGTTTATGATAAGGACGTAAGTTATATAAATGCGGAAAGCAGTGGCATTTTCATTCCTGAGGTTTCAATATTTGACAGGGTTAGTAAGAGTGATACAATAGGTACAATTGTAAATGTAATTACAGGCTCAGTGGAGGAAATTATAACGGCAGGCAATGACGGAATAATATGCTCACTGCGTGATTATCCGGTTATAGAGGAGGGCTCTTTGATTGCCCGTATATTAGGTGGTGAAGCTGATGAATAAGGAAGTTATTTTCTCCATGAACACAGCTTTTCGTGGGGAGTATGTTATACATGGATATTCATATGGAAAAGGAGAAAAGGCAGCCTGTATTGTGGGTGCAATGAGGGGTAATGAGTACCAGCAGCTTTATATATGCTCTCTGCTTGCAAAAAAGCTTGGTGAGCTTGAGGCACAGGGTGACATTGCATCGGGAAAAGAGATACTTCTTATTCCCACATTAAATTACGGCTCCATGAATGCAAAAAAAACAAAATGGATATCAGATGATTCAGATATAAACAGGTCATTTCCCGGAAATCCAAAGGGACCTGCCACAAGCAGGATTGCGGCCGCACTTTTAAACAGAGTTAAAAATTATTCCTATGGCATACAGTTTGCCAGCTTTTATCTTGAGGGCAGGTCGATACCCCATGTAAGGATGATGGTTACTGGCAATGAGAGTACAAGCCTTGCTAATCTGTTTGGAATGCCATATGTTATTACAGGCATGAACAGGGCATTTGATACAGTGACCCTCAACTATAATTGGCAAAAGAAGGGTGCGCAGGCATTTTCGGTATATTCATCAACTACTGATACAATAGATGATGAGAGTGCGCATATGGCAGTTTCCTCAGTTTTAAGGTTCCTGACAAGGATGGGAATAATAAAATATGACTGTCACGGCGGATTTATTTCCACAACACTTAAGGAAAGTGAGCTTGTATCGGTAAAGGCTGATGAGGCGGGCTTTTTCAGAAAGCTTGTAGGAATCAATCAGGAGGTTAAGCGGGGACAGATTCTTGCTGAAATTGTAAATCCTATGGATGGAACGATAAAATCTGAGATTATAGCCCCGACAGACGGAATAATATTTTTTGCCCAGGATGCACCGATGGTGTTTCAAAATGTCGTTATATATAAGATAATAAGAAGACTGCATCAATAGCCATAAGTGAAATACTTGTGCGATGATGTTTAAATAAGGAGGACAGCCATGAGCAAGGTTAGAAGAATTTATGTTGAGAAGAAGGGGGATTATGCCGTAAAAGCAGGTGAGCTTAAGCAGGAGATAAAGGATTATCTCGGTATAAAGGTTGACGGTGTAAGAATTCTTGTGAGATACGACATGGAAGGCGTATCTGATGAAACATATGAAAAAGCAAAGGTTACCGTTTTTTCAGAGCCGCCCCTTGATGATATATATGAGGAGCATTTTCCTGTGTCACAGGGTTTTTATACTTTTTCACAGGAATATCTTCCGGGACAATTTGACCAGAGAGCAGACTCTGCCGAGCAGTGTATAAAGCTTTTGGATGAGGAGTCAGAACCGATTATCAGGTCGGCAACCACATACATTATAATAGCTGATATGAATGGTATTTCAGAGGAGCAGCTTGATGCAATAAAAGAGTATGTTGTAAATCCCGTTGATTCGAGAATAACAGGTGATGATAAGCCGGATACTCTTGTTACAGAATTTGAGGAGCCGGCGGACGTTATTATATTTGACGGCTTTAAGGATATGGCGGAGGATAAGCTTAAGGAGCTTTATAATTCACTTGGTCTTGCTATGACCTTTAAGGACTTTCTCCATATACAAAACTATTTTAAAAATGAGGAAAAACGGGACCCTTCCATGACTGAGATAAGGGTACTTGACACATATTGGTCTGACCATTGCCGTCATACGACATTTTCAACGGAGCTTAAAAATGTAAGCTTTGATGAGGGCTATTACAATGAACTTTTAAGCAATACCTATGACAGGTATGTCAGTGCGTCTTCCGAAATGTACAAGGGTCGTGACGATAAGTTTGTATGTCTTATGGATATTGCGCTTATGGCGATGAAGGAGCTTCGCGCCGCAGGCAAGCTTGAGGACATGGAGGTATCAGATGAGATAAATGCATGCTCAATAGTCGTTCCTGTTGAGATTGACGGTAAAACTGAGGAATGGCTTGTGAGCTTTAAAAATGAAACACACAATCACCCTACAGAAATAGAGCCTTTTGGTGGGGCTGCCACATGCTTGGGCGGTGCCATAAGGGACCCGCTTTCAGGACGTGCGTATGTTTATCAAGCTATGCGTGTTACCGGTGCAGCAGACCCTACGGTATCCCTTAAGGATACAATAAAGGGCAAGCTTCCGCAAAGAAAAATAGTTACTGTTGCTGCCCAGGGATATTCTTCCTATGGAAATCAGATTGGTCTTGCAACTGGGCATGTAAATGAGGTGTATCACCCTGACTATGTGGCAAAGAGAATGGAGATAGGAGCAGTTATGGGAGCAGCGCCGAGAAGGTGCGTAAAGAGACTTAACTCTGACCCTGGAGATATTATTATTCTTCTCGGAGGCCGTACGGGACGTGATGGATGCGGAGGCGCTACGGGCTCCTCAAAAGCACATACGGAAAGCTCCATCGACACATGCGGTGCTGAGGTTCAGAAGGGAAATGCACCTACAGAGCGTAAAATTCAAAGACTTTTCAGACGTGAGGAGGTTGCCGCTCTTATAAAGAAATGTAATGATTTCGGAGCAGGCGGCGTGTCCGTTGCAATCGGAGAGCTTGCTGACGGACTTCGGGTTGACCTTGATAAAGTGCCTAAAAAGTACGCAGGTCTTGACGGAACGGAGCTTGCAATATCCGAATCACAGGAGCGTATGGCAATCGTGGTAGACCCTGTTGACGTTGCTGCAATGATGAAATATGCAAACGAGGAAAACCTTGAGGCCGTTGAGGTTGCGGTTGTAACTGAGGAGCCGAGACTTGTGCTTTGCTGGAGAGGAAAGGAAATCGTAAATCTCTCAAGGGCATTTCTTAATACAAACGGAGCACATCAGGAGACGGACGTAAAGGTTCACATTCCGGATGATAAAAATAAATATTTTGAGGAAAAGAAGGACACCACCGACATAAAGAAGCTTTGGCTTGATACATTAGCAGACTTAAATGTGTGCTCGCAAAAGGGACTTGTGGAGATGTTTGATTCCTCCATAGGAGCCGGAACGGTTACAATGCCTTATGGCGGTAAATATCAGCTTTCCCCTACACAGACAATGGTTGCAAAGCTTCCTGTGCTTAAGGGAAAAACAGATACAGTAACAATGATGAGCTATGGCTTTGACCCGTATCTTTCCACATGGAGTCCATATCACGGCGCAGTATATGCAGTTCTTACCTCTGTTGCAAAGATAGCTGCATCAGGTGGTGATGTTAGTAAAATAAGACTTACGTTTCAGGAATATTTTAAGAGACTTGGCGAGGACCCTTACAGGTGGGGACAGCCTCTTTCAGCGTTGCTTGGGGCATATTCAGCTCAGCTTGGACTTGGACTTCCTTCAATCGGTGGAAAGGATTCCATGTCAGGCTCCTTTAATGACATAGACGTACCGCCAACGCTTGTATCATTTGCGGTGGACGTGGACAGCCATAAAAATGTTGTTACAACAGAGCTTAAACAGGCAGGAAATGTTCTCGTTAAGCTTGATATTAACAAAGACGAATATGATATGCCTGATTATAAAGATGCACTTGACAAATACGGCAGACTTTATAATGCGGTAAAATCAGGACTTGTGAAATCCGCATATGCAGTAGGCTTTGGCGGAATAATAGAGGCAGTAAGCAAAATGGCGTTTGGAAACAGGCTTGGAGTCAGGATAGATGAGGCTGTTTCGGCAGATGAGCTCTATGAAAAATCCTATGGCTCAATCATACTTGAGGTAAAAGCTTCTGACATTGCGGCTCTTGGACTTGATGTTAAGAAAGTAGGAACGATAACCGATGATGATAAATTTGTTTACGGAGCTGTTGCCATATCGGGTGATGAGGCTTTAGCCGCATGGACACGCACATTGGAAAAGGTATTCCCTACTGAATCCGGCGTTTGTCAAAATGATGCAATTGACGAAAGCCTTAAAATAGAAAACGGAATTGTTAAAACAGGTGTTTTTGATGCGGGAAGCATTCTTGTTGCTAAAAATAAGGTTGCAAAGCCAAGGGTATTTATACCTGTATTCCCTGGCACAAACTGTGAGTATGATTCCCAAAAGGCATTTGAAAATGCAGGGGCGGAGGTTCAGACTATTGTATTTAAAAACCAGAATGCACAGGATATTAGGGATTCGGTAGACGCCTTTACAAAAGCCATTGCAGACAGTCAGATAATTATGTTCCCGGGAGGCTTTTCCGCAGGTGATGAGCCGGAGGGCTCGGCTAAATTTATTGCGGCAGCATTTAGGAATGCAAAAATTTCAGATGAGGTTATGAAGCTTTTAAATGAAAGAGATGGACTTGCACTTGGAATATGTAACGGTTTTCAGGCGCTTATTAAGCTTGGACTTGTCCCTTATGGTAAAATAATGCCACAGGCTGAAAATTCCCCTACGCTTGCCATGAACAGCATAGGTCGCCATCAGTCCAAAATGGTTTACACAAAAGTTGTATCAAATAAAAGCCCGTGGCTTTCAAAGGCAAAGCTTGGAGGTGTTTACTCCGTACCTATATCCCATGGTGAGGGACGTTTTGTTGCGGACGATGAGTGGATAAAGAAGCTGTTTGAGAATGGACAGGTTGCCACACAATATGTAGACGCCGACGGAAATCCTACAATGGATGAGTATTATAACATAAATGGCTCATACTATGCTATAGAGGGAATAACAAGTCCTGATGGAAGGGTATATGGTAAAATGGCACACTCTGAAAGAAAGGGTGAAGCCGTATCAATCAATATATTTGGTGAGAAGGATCAGCAGATATTTGAATCAGGAGTTTCTTACTATTCATAACAATTAAAACATGTTTTCAGGAGGCCTGCTATGATAGATAAAGGCAAAAAAATCATAATATGCGTAATTATGCTTGTTGTCGGCGTCATAGCAGGTTTTTTTGAATCAATTATAGAGCTTGAGGAAAAAGAGCCGCCTGCAAATGACATTGCAGAACCTGTCATAGGAGCTGCTACGGCAACAGATAGTGTAAAGGAGTACGACATTAAGGTACCCTTTATAGGTACAGATGCATTTATTACCGGAGTATACGATAAAAAAATTGATGAAATGATGCAGGCCATGACAATAGAGGAAAAGGTAGGGCAGCTTTTCTTTATAAAAAATGATAACAGATTTAATGAGAGCATTCTTGAGGATTATCCTGTGGGCGGAATTATTTTATTTGCCAGTGATTTTAATGGTGAAAGCCCTGACAGCCTGACACAGGAGCTTGCCGCCTTTCAGGAAAAATCAAAGATACCACTCTTGATAGGCGTTGATGAGGAGGGGGGCTCCGTAATACGTCTCAGTAAGTATTCGGCACTTTCCGACCATGCTTTTTTGTCACCGAGGGACTTATATAATTCAGGTGGCTATGATGCCATACGTGAGGATACAAGAGAAAAGTCGGAACTGCTTTTATCCTACGGAGTAAATGTTAATTTTGCACCTGTCTGTGATATTTCTTTAAACAGGGGTGAATTTATGTACCTCCGAAGCTTTGGTGTTTCTCCTGAGGAAACTGCAAAGTATGTAAGCATAGTAGTTGAGGTTATGAATTCCTGTGGAATGGGAAGTGTTTTAAAGCATTTTCCGGGATATGGGAATAATGCTGATACGCACAAAAGCGTTGTACACGACACGAGAGCTTATGAAACCTTTGTAGATGAGGATTTTCTTCCGTTTATTTCCGGTATTGATTCCGGTGCGGAATGTATTTTGGTGAGCCACAATATTATTGAATGCATGGATGCAGAAAATCCTGCTTCCATATCTCCGTATATACATGAATTGCTCAGAAATGAATTTGCGTTTGACGGTGTTATTATAACGGATGACCTTATGATGGGCGGCGTTTCGAATTTTGTCGGCGAGGAAGAATCTGCAATTGTGGCCATTCTTGCAGGTAACGATATGCTGCTTTCAACACATTATCAGCTTCAGTATAATGCAGTGCTTTCTGCCGTAAAAAACGGCGAGATAACGGAGGAACGTATTGACCAGTCTGTAAAAAGAATATTAAAATGGAAATATTCATTGGGCTTAATTAAGTAATGCGGAAGTGCTTGACTTCTCATTTTTTTAAGTATAGAATATTCACGGTTTAAATTTAAACAATTTTAAAGGGCGGGATGAATATGCAGGAAATAGAATCACTTATGATGATTAATTTAAATAAGTTCAGAAAGCTGAATGAGCGCAAGCTTGAAAATGTGATGAAAAAGTATGATTTAAGAAAAATAGACATGGATATTATAATATGTCTTGCTACATATAAGGATATGAGGACGGCAAAGGATATAGCCTCCATGGAAGTGTTTACAAAGGGACATATATCACAATCCATAAAAAGGCTTAGGGAGAGAGGGTACATTACTGTTTCTCAGGATGAAAATGATATGAGAATGCAGATTCTTGAGGTTTCGGAAAGTACAAAAGCAATAATTAATGAGGTATCTGCAATTAAGGAGGCACTTGAAAAAAGTGTATTTGACGGTGTCACGGAGCAAGAATTAGAGACAATGAAGGAAGTATTTAGAAAAATATGCGGCAACATAAATGGTATTGTAGGCTGATTTCTAATGTGAGATAATGCGTAAAATTTTGTTTTGGGAGATACATAATGCACAGGTTTTATGTGGAAAATTTTAATGGAATCGGAAATACGATTGATATAACAGGCAGTGATGTAAATCATATAAAAAATGTTTTACGGCTTAAGACCGGTGATGAGATAATTGTAGGCGACGGCTTGGGAAATGACTATACATGCAGTATAGAAAGTATGGAAAAAGACAGGGTAACTGCGGTTATATGCGATATCACAAGAAATGCCGCAGAGCTTGAAACAAAAATTATTTTATTTCAGGGAATGCCCAAATCAGATAAGCTTGAGCTTATAATACAAAAGACGGTGGAACTTGGCGTATATGAAATTGTACCTGTAATTACAAAGCGTACGGTTGTTAAAATTGAAAAAAACAAAGAGGAAAAAAAGCTTGAACGATATAATGCAATTGCGGCTTCAGCGGCAAAGCAGTCCGGGAGAGGTGTAATTCCAAAGGTTATGCCGTTTATGTCCTTTAAGGAGGCACTTTCGTATGCAAAGAGTCTTGATATGAGCATCATACCTTATGAAAATGCAGAGGGCATGGAATATTCAAGGAGCGTTATTAAGGACATAAAGGGTAAGAAAACACTTGGCATATTTATAGGACCGGAAGGGGGCTTTGCCCAGGAGGAGGTAGATGCTGCTGTTAAAGTGGGAGCAAAATGCATCTCCCTTGGCGGAAGGATACTTCGGACCGAAACGGCAGGACTTGCGGCACTTTCCATCATTATGTTTGAGATAGATAGTTAGAAGATTATTCCAAGGAGTACAAAAATGGAAATATATTTTGACAATGCGGCGACAACATCCGTTTATGGCGAGGTTAAGGAGCTTATGGTTAAGCTTATGGAGGAGGAATACGGCAATCCCTCCTCACTTCACATGAAGGGTATTGCGGCGGAAAATTACATAAAAGAGGCAAGGGCAGAGCTTGCAAAATTACTTAAATGTCAGGAAAAGGAAATTGTTTTCACATCAGGGGGAACGGAAAGCAACAACATGGCTCTCATAGGGGCAGCAATGGCGAAAAGACGTGCAGGGAAACATATAATTACAACTAAGGTTGAGCATGCGTCAGTTCTTTCAACTGTGGAATTTCTCGGAAAAGAGGGCTTTGACATAAGCTATGTGGGAGTTGATAAGTCGGGGAAAGTTGACCGGGAGGAGCTTAAAGCCTTGCTCAGGGAGGACACAATCCTTGTGTCGGTTATGTATGTAAATAATGAAACCGGTGCTGTCCAGCATATTGATGAGATTTCGAAGCTTATAAAGGAATACAATAAGGATATACTTTTTCATGTGGACGGAGTGCAGGCTTTCGGCAAATATAAAATTTCACCTAAGCAGCTTGGTGTGGATTTATTTTCAATAAGCGGGCATAAAATTCACGGTCCCAAAGGGTCAGGCATGTTATATATAAGGGACGGGGTACTTATAAGACCGATTATATACGGCGGAGGACAGCAAAAGGGCATGCGTTCGGGAACGGAAAATGTTCCTGCCATTGCAGGACTTGGTCTTGCGGCAAGGCTGGTATATCAATCTTTTGACGAAAAGATAAGGCATGTGAGAGAGCTGAAGGAGAGCTTTATAGATAAGGTTACAAAGCTGGAAAATGTTTTTTCAAACAGCGGAGAGGCACCTCATATTGCAAGCATAAGCATTGTAGGCATAAGGGCGGAGGTTTTTCTCCATGCGCTTGAGGAAAAGGGGATATATGTGTCCGCAGGCTCGGCATGCTCATCCAATAAGCCCCATGTAAGCAATGTGCTTTCTGCCATGGAGCTTCCAAAGGAATACCTTGAATCCACGCTTAGGTTCAGTTTTTCTGAGTTTAACACCATGGAGGAGGTTGACTATACGGTTAAAATATTTGAAGAATTGCTTGGAACACTGAGAAGATATGTAAGGAAATAAAAAAGTGTAGGATACAAAATATGTGAGGAAGTAATATGAATTATAAAATGTTTCTTATAAAATATGCGGAGATTGGAACAAAAGGAAAAAACAGATATGTTTTTGAGGATATCATGTGCAGGCGTATGAGAGCGCTCCTTAAGCCCCATGGAAAATTTGAGGTAAGGCGTGAATATGGGCGAATATACGTGGAGGCGTTTTCTGATTACGACTATGATGACGTTATGGAGGCACTTGGCTGCGTGTTTGGAATTGTAGGCATATGTCCCGTAAGGGTTGTGGAAAACACGGATTTTGATAATCTTGCAAAAGAGGCGGTTGCCTATATGCAGGAGGAATATGGACAAAGCTGTAAGACCTTTAAGGTTAATGCAAGAAGAAATGACAAGACTTATCCAAAATCCTCAATGGAAATAAACTGTGACATAGGCGCTACAATACTCGACGCATTTCCTGATATGAGGGTAGATGTGCATAACCCTGACATTATGCTTAACATTGAAGTTAGAAATGTTGCATATATATATTCAAGGATTATTCAGGGACCGGGGGGACTTCCCGTGGGAACAAACGGAAAGGGAATGGTTCTTTTATCGGGAGGAATTGACAGTCCTGTTGCGGCATACATGATAGCAAAGCGTGGAGTTGAGCTTGAGGCTGTATATTTCCACGCACCTCCATATACAAGCGAGAGGGCAAAGCAGAAGGTTGTTGATTTGGGAAAACTTGTGTCACGGTATGCAGGCCCAATAAAGCTTCATATAGTGAATTTTACGGATGTGCAGCTTTGTATATATGACAACTGTCCCCATGATGAGCTTACAATCATAATGAAAAGAATCATGTACAAAATGGCACAGGAAATTGCACTGAAGGAGGAATGTCAGTGTATTATAACCGGAGAGAGCATCGGTCAGGTTTCAAGCCAGACAACACAGAGCCTATACGTCATAAATCAAGCTGCTGACATACTCCCGGTTTTCAGACCATGTATCGGACTTGACAAGCAGGAAATTATTGATATATCAGAGAAGATAGGAACATATGAGACTTCGATACTGCCATATGAGGATTGCTGTACGACCTTTGTTGCAAAGCATCCCGTCACAAAACCTAAGGAGGAGCAGATTATGGAGTCTGAGAAAAAGCTTGAGGGTAAGATAGAGGAATTATATAAGAAGGCTGTGGATGAGGTGCAGATTGTATTTTGCAGATAATGTTTGGAGCGTGATATGGAATGATTATTTATAGTGCAGGGAAGATAAAGACCTACGAAAATCTCAAGGCTCTTGCCCTTATGGTTGGTGAGACGGAGGAATTTGCAGAGGATTTGTGGAAATACATGGTTTTTGATGACCAGCTTATAGATGAGTTTAATTTCTTTGTTGCAAATCACAGCATAAAGGGCGAGGCAAGGTGTGGTGAGTATACGTTGCTGGACATATATTTTAACCAAATGTGTAAATATAACCTATATAATGATTTAGGGAAAAATTCAGGGGAGTGTAACAAAGACAGGCTTGTGCTTCATGCTTTTAAAAAACTCGTTATGATGAGGCAGGATCCAAATTATGCATCAAACTTTGATAAAGAGGAAGATACGGGTATGGATATACTGTAGTTAAGGAGAGAGAAATGAACATAGTTAAGATAATCGCAGAGGAACTAAACGTAAAGGAATGGCAGGTGGAAAAAACAATCGCCCTTATTGACGAGGGAAACACCATACCATTTATATCAAGATACAGGAAGGAGGCCACAGGCTCGTTAAATGACGAGCAGCTAAGAAGCCTTGACGAGAGACTTACATATCTTAGAAATCTTGATGAAAAGAAAACACAGGTAATGGCAACCATAGAGGAGCAGGGCAAGCTTACCGATGAGCTTAAAAAACAGATTGAGGAGGCAATGACCCTTGTTGCNGTTGAGGATTTATACAGACCTTACAGACCTAAGAGAAGGACTAAGGCTACGATTGCAAAGGAAAAAGGTCTTGAGGGACTTGCAAATATTATTGCGCTTCAAATGACGAAAAAGACAATACTTGAGGAAGCTGAGGCCTATATATCAGAGGAAAAGGAGGTTGCTTCTGCCGAGGAAGCAATTGAAGGGGCAAAGGATATTCTTGCGGAAAACTANGCTGANGANGCAGAATANAGGACGAGNATCAGGGAGCTTACAAGAAATAAGGGTAAGCTTATTTCCCAGGCAAAGGACAAGGAGGCAAAGTCCGTATACGAAATGTACTATGACTTTGAGGAGGATGTAAAAAAGGCNGTAGGNTATCGTGTACTTGCCATAAACAGAGGNGAGGCNGAAAAGGTTCTTACAGTAAAGATTGAGGCGCCTACCCCGGATATAATAACATACTTAAATAAAAGGATAATAAGTAAACAGGACCATGACAGCGCAAAATATATATCGGAGGCAATNGTTGACAGCTACGAAAGACTTATAGCGCCTTCCGTTGAGCGTGAGATAAGAAATGAGCTTACGCAAAATGCAGAGGAGGGAGCAATATCCGTATTCGGCAAAAATCTTCATCAGCTCCTTATGCAGCCACCTGTAGCGGGTCANACNGTTCTCGGNTGGGACCCTGCCTTTCGGACAGGCTGTAAGCTTGCAGTCGTTGANCCNACGGGAAAGGTTCTTGACACGGTTGTCATTTACCCTACGGCACCGCAGAATAAGGTTGCAGAGGCAAAGCAGGTGCTTAAAAAGCTTATNGATAAATACAATATTAACCTTATATCNCTTGGAAACGGAACTGCAAGCCGTGAGTCGGAGATGGTTATTGTGGAGTTCCTGAAAGAGATAAAAGCGGATGTTAAGTACGCNATAGTCAATGAGGCGGGAGCCTCCGTATATTCCGCAAGTAAGCTTGCAACGGAGGANTTTCCTAAATTCGACGTGGGTCAAAGAAGCGCTGCCTCAATTGCAAGAAGATTGCAGGACCCTCTTGCAGAGCTTGTTAAGATTGACCCTAAGTCNATAGGAGTCGGTCAGTATCAGCATGACATGAACCAAAAAAACTTAGGCAATGCACTTTCGGCAGTAGTGGAGGACTGTGTAAACAGCGTGGGAGTTGATTTAAATACAGCNTCNGCNTCATTACTTGAGTANATTTCCGGTATAAATAAAACCCTTGCAAAAAATATAGTTGCTTACAGGGAGGAAAACGGAAGNTTTAAGAGCAGGAAGGAGCTTCTTAAGGTTCCTAAGCTGGGNCCAAAGGCATATGAGCAGTGCGCGGGNTTTTTGCGCATACACGGCGGTGACGAAATACTTGACAATACAAGCGTGCATCCTGAAAGCTATGAGGCGGCAAAGGCGCTTATGTCAAAAATAGGTCTTACTGACGAGGACATTAAATGCGGTGGCAAAAAAAATGTGGGAAAAATGATAGATGACAGTGCAAGGNTNGCTGCCGAGCTTGGAATAGGCGAGCCTACCCTCAGGGATATAGTGAGCGAGCTTGAAAAGCCGGGACGTGACCCNAGAGAGGAACTTGATAAGCCTATACTCAGAAGTGATGTGCTTGAGATGAAGGACCTTCAAGAGGGAATGCAGCTTAAGGGAACAGTGCGAAATGTTATAGACTTCGGTGCATTTATTGATATTGGCGTACATCAGGACGGGCTTGTCCATATTTCAAAAATGTCAAANAAATTTATTAAGCATCCTCTTGAGGTTGTATCTGTGGGAGACGTTGTTGACGTGACTGTGTTAGCNGTTGATTTGGATAAGAAACGTATACAGCTTTCCATGATTTAGTTGACAAATAATAAAATATACATTATTTTTGAGGTATTAGAAAGGGCTGCTTTGACTGTAGCGTCAGCCCATTTGCTGACGTTCAAGGGAGGGTAAAATANAATGAAAATTTTTAATACATTGACAAGAAGAAAAGACGATTTTANGCCCATAAATGAGGGAAAGGTAGGCATATATGTGTGNGGTCCTACNGTTTATGATTACATTCACATAGGNAATGCCAGACCTATGATTGTTTTNGATACCCTCAGAAGATATTTTGANTACAAGGGCTATGAGGTAAACTACGTTTCAAACTTTACGGATGTGGATGACAAGATAATAAAGAAGGCAATAGAGGAAGGCGTGGATGCAAATGTCGTTTCCGAGAGATTTATCGAGGAGTGTAAGAATGATATGGCAGCCTTAAATGTCCGTGAGGCGACAACACACCCTAAGGCAACAGAGGAGATAGACGATATGATTGCCATGGTGGAAACGCTTATAGAAAAGGGATATGCCTACGAGGTAAATGGAACGGTATATTTCAGGACGAGAAGATTTTCTGATTACGGCAAGCTTTCCAAGAAAAATCTTGACGATTTGCGGGGAGGAAACCGGGAGCTTCTCATATCGGGAGAGGATGAGAAGGAGGACTCCCTTGATTTTGTTCTCTGGAAGCCAAAGAAGGAGGGTGAACCTTCATGGCAGTCTCCTTGGGGCGAGGGAAGACCGGGCTGGCATCTTGAGTGTTCAGTTATGTCTAAAAAGTATATTGGGGATGTAATCGATATTCACGCAGGCGGCGAGGACCTTATATTTCCACATCATGAAAATGAAATCGCACAGAGCGAGGCCGCAAACGGAACTGAGTTTGCAAGATATTGGATGCATAACGGCTTCCTTAGGATTAATAATGAGAAAATGTCTAAGTCACTTGGAAATTTCTTTACAGTAAGGGAAATAGGAGAAAAGTATGACCTTCAGGTTATAAGGTTTTTCATGCTGTCAGCACATTACAGAAGCCCTCTGAATTTCTCACAGGAGCTTGTGGAGGCTTCAAAAAACGGACTTGAAAGAATAAAAACTGCGGCGGCAAGGCTTGAGGAGGCTGTTTCCTCAGGTGCTTTGGGAGATATGACAAATACTGAAAAGGAAAATGCGGCTACAATAGATGAATTTGTCTCAAAATATGAGGAGGCTATGGAGGATGACCTTAATACCGCCGATGCCATTTCTGTTATATTTGAGCTTGTAAAGCACATAAACACAACGGTGGAAAAAGGTACTTCCACAAAGGCTTATGCAGATAAGGCGTACGATACATTAAAGCAGCTTTGCGATATTTTAGGAATAAATGTAAAAGAGGAAGTCATACTTTTGGATGAGGAAATCGAAAGCCTGATTAATGAGAGGCAGGAGGCAAGAAAGGCAAAGAATTTTGCCCGTGCGGACGAGATAAGAAATCTGCTTACGGAAAAGGGAATTATTCTTGAGGATACGAGAGAGGGAGTAAGATGGAAAAGAGCGTAAATCCATATCAATATTCTCCTCTTGCCCTGGCGTATATAGGCGACAGCATTCTTGATTTGCTTGTTAAAAAGTATTTTGTATTAAATTCAAATAAGCAGACTTACAAGTATCACAGGGACGTTACAAATATAGTAAGGGCTGTGAATCAGGCAAAATTTGCTGATGAAATAATTGGGGAGCTTGAGGAGGAGGAGCATGATATATACATGCGTGGCAGAAATACCAATACTCATTCAAGGGCAAAAAACGCCAGCCTTTCCGAGTACAAAAAGGCAACGGGACTTGAGGCTTTGTTTGGATATTTATATTTAATGGGTAATGACGAAAGATTGAAATATTTTGTTGACAGGATGATAGAGGATTATACGGAAGGGAATTAAAATGAAAGACAATTTTTCAGATAAAAATATATCAAATCAGGATGAAGAAGTCACCTCACATTTTATAGAGGGAAGAAATGCAGTCCTTGAGGCAATGAGGTCAGGAAGGACAATAGACAAGCTCTATATGCAGGATGGCTTAAGGGACGGCGCTTCAAACACAATACTTCGTGATGCAAAAAAGCGTGATGTTATTGTCAGCTTTGTGTCAAAGGAAAAGCTGGATTTAATGTCAAAAACAAAAAAGCATCAGGGAGTTATTGCAATATGTGCGGCATACGAGTATTCAGATATGGAAGATATATTTAAAAGGGCAGAGGAGAAAAATGAACCGCCCTTTCTATTTATTCTTGATGAGATAGAGGACCCTCACAATTTAGGTGCAATTATAAGAACAGCTAATCTCTGTGGGGCGCACGGTGTTATTATTCCAAAGAGAAGGGCAGCAGGACTTACGGCTACTGTCGTTAAGGCGTCGGCAGGAGCAATAAACTATACGCCTGTCGTAAAGGTTACAAACATAGCAAAGACAATCGAGGAGCTTAAAGGAAGGGGCATGTGGTTTGCCTGTGCCGATATGGAGGGAGAGCTTATGTACGGCTGTAACCTGACAGGAGCCTTAGGAATTGTTATCGGTAACGAGGGAAGCGGTGTCAGTAGGCTTGTAAAGGAAAAATGTGACTATGTTGTTTCAATTCCCATGAAGGGGGATATTGATTCTCTCAATGCATCTGTTGCGGCAGGTGTGCTTGCATATGAGGTTGTAAGGCAGAGAATGGTAAAGGGTTAGTGGCAGGGCAGAGTATTTTCGGCTTTTTATGAGGTAAAAATGGATTATATTGATTTGGGCGACAATGAAATAATAAAAAGAATTTCCTTGGGTGATGACGGGGCAATGGAATATCTTTTGAAAAAATATGGTGGTCTTGTTAAAAAGGAAATTAGAACCATGTATATAATCGGTGCTGAGACTGAGGATTTGACGCAGGAGGGTATGATTGGGCTTTTTAAAGCAATAAAGGCTTTTGAGCCTGATAAGGGTGCAAGCTTTTCTACCTTTGCAACATTATGTGTGAGAAGGCAGATAAGAACTGCAATAACAGCATCCAACAGACAAAAGCACAAGCCCTTAAACACGTATATATCCATTTATACTGAGCAGGATGAAAGCGGAACGCAGCTTGGAGAGGACATAGAGGATACAAAGGAGGCTGCAAATCCTGAAAATCTTGTGCTTGCAAGAGAGCAGAAAAGTGATTTGAATAAAAAAATTGAACGCGAGCTTAGCAGCTTTGAAAAGAAGGTGCTTCATTTATATTTGGAGGGACTTTCCTATGCAGACATAGCCGCCTCTCTTTCAAAGACAGAAAAATCTGTGGATAATGCACTTCGGAGAATAAGGGGCAAGCTCAGTAGATAGGAAAGAAATATGATGAATTTAAATCTCAATTTAATAAAAAAGCTGTTGACGGGGCTTTGTATATACAAAATAAAACCCTTGAAAAGTGGTATAAAACGAGTGTATTAATAAAAGTCTGTAAATACAATACAGAAGCAGAAAACTTAAAAATCGGAGAAATCGCATCCCAGTTCTGCTTCCAGCTTTTCATGGAATTAGAGTATATTTCGCTTCATTTCTCTGTTACTCGTTCCAATGCATCCAATGCGTTTTCCTCTGTCGGCATCTGATAGATTGTCTTTAAGTCGGCACGGAAAGGCTTGCGGTCTATACCCTTGGTTATGTATAGTTGCATTACCGTCCTCTGTTAGAATAGAGGGCGTTTTTATATATTTATGAAAGTTGCACTGGTGCAACTTTATTAATAACAACGTTTACATGGAGTGTAACCCATTGATTCTGTGGCTTCACGAATAACTTGTGTTGGATTATTCATGTTGTTGCAAGAACTTCTGTTGTGGTATTTTGAACCTGTGTTTGCTTTCTGACAGTCTCTGTACTTGCATATTATGCTGTGAAAAAGAGCTTGGATATTGTGATAGCATTGATAATAAGTGTGATATCAACAGCACTCAATATTTATTGTGAGGTGTCGAATGGCGGAAGAAAAGAAGATCAGAGCTCAAGACAGGTAGAACAAAAAGGCAGGTTTGATGTCGAAATTATACAAACTCAAGGAAACGCTTGTAAAGGAATTTGCCAAGACATCCGACAAGGTCGGAGTGGACCAAGCAGGACAGCTTAGCAAAATGATGTAGGAATTTATTGAACAAAACAAGTAAATAAAAAGTTTAAAGGTACTGGTCAATATTTGGTCAGTATCTTTTTTTGTTGTAAAGGAGGGCTGAGAATGCCATGACAAAGAAATCAATTAAAAACTTATAATATAAGCAAACATAGGTATATGGAGCTGTATCATTACTGCATGCAGTACAATGAGTGGAAGGAAATGCTTGCATATACATAGGAGGATGGACTACGTTCCGTTCTCCGTCTGTGGAACAGGCAGCAGCCAACATCAAAATGGATAAAACATCATTACTGTAATTAAAAGGGCAGAGCTTGCCGAAAAGTGTAAGCTGATTGAGCAGACTGCTGAGGAAACAGACAAAATTCTTAAAGATTACATATTGGCAGCAGTTACTAATGAGGGGTATGCATATAACTTTCTATCAACTGTTAAGGGGATGCCTTATGGTCGTAGTTTGTATTACAAACTCAGAAGGAAGTTTTATTATGTGCTTTCCAAGAAAATTTGATAAAAGGAGGTATGAAGTATGAAAGACTAACTATTAAAAGTCAAGTCTAAAATGAAACTCTTTGAATGAATTACAGAAATGTATTTCAGATGAATTTGTACTTTGAAAACTGCATGACGAACAGAGCATCTTTGCAGGTGCTCAAAAAAGAAATATGAAATTTGTTTATGCTAGGCATCTTTAATGTATGTCTGACCTGTTTTTTCTAGTTGGTAAATAACCCTCACAAGCTTTTTGGCTGCATGTGATACGGCAACATTATAATGCTTTCCCTCCGACCTCTTTTTGGCAAGATAGGTGTTGAATGAAGAGTCCCATATGCAGACATATTTTGTAGCATTGAATAGGGCATAGCGAAGATAACGAGAACCCTGTTTTTCCATGTGGGAATAACAGTTGTCAAGCTGCCCTGATTGATAAGTGGATGGAGATAATCCTGCATAAGCGAGTATCTTGTCAGGAGAATCGAAACGGCTGAAGTCGCCAATCTCTGCAATAATCATTGCACCCATTCGATAGTTGATTTCGGGGATGGACAGGATTGGGGAATTGATTTCATCCATTATGGTTTTGATTTCAGCTTCAATTTCCTTAATTTCGGTATCCAATTCCTGAATTAGCTTAATGGTGTGTTTTAGCTCTAATGATTTAGCAGGCATATTTGAGCCGATGGAAGTTCTTGCAGCTTCACGGAACAGGATAGCGGTATCTTTGGAATAATGCCCTTTAGAGGCTGTTTTCAGAAGGTTGGAAAGTCTTGTAAGATGAGCTGATGCAACTTTGGATGCACAGGGAAATTCGGATAATAAAGCATATACGGATGTCATATGAAGTGTTGGTACTAACTTTTCTAATTCCGGAAAGAGAATAAGAACAAGACGGGAAACGGAGGTTTTGAGCTTTGACCGTTCCTTAACCTTATCAAAACGGTAACGTGTTAGTGAGTTTAATTCCTCATTGTGGTATGATGTGTCTGAGTAGGACTTCAAGTTCACGTCAGACATAAGCATGGAAGCAATCATGCGGGCATCAACCTTATCCGTTTTGGTCTGTCTAAGGCTTAGACTTTTTCTGTACAGATCAGTATGTAACGGGTTGATAACAAAGGTGGCTAGACCTTTATCAATGAGGAAACCCAGAAGATTGTAGCTGTAGTGTCCGATGGCTTCGAGTCCTATTTTTACATTGGTTAAATCTTCCGTGGTTGAGCAAATTCTGTTGTAGAGGTCATTAAATCCTTCCCTGTTGTTTGATATGGAAAACGGGTTGTGCAAAACCTCACCGTCCGAATTGGTAATAAAGCAGTCGTGCTTATCCTTTGCAATGTCAATTCCTACATAAATCATAACAAATCTCCTTTGAAAAGTATTTTGATACTGTTTGGAATCCACAGGTACTCCTTGTGATTGTAACCTCGTTCTAAATAAACCGTCATGCGGTATCTAACTGATTAACAAATATACAAAGAGACTGTGGTTGGAGCCTTTCAGAAACCATCGAGTGGTAGGAGTGATTTACCAATCCACAGCATTTCCAAATAGTATAGCATACAGTCCTTGGAGAGGGACTATAAACACTACTATATAATACGAGGAGTTTATTATGGTAAGCTCCTTTTTTGAAGAAATTTGGATAATTTTGAATTTGGCAAAAAATGTTGAAAAAAGTCGGGGTTGGGACTATAATATTAAGAAAGTTGTGGCTTTTCTCAATATTAATAAAGAAAAGGGGAGATTGTTATATGATGAATTTTTTATTGGGATTTAAGTTTAGTTTTATTATGTCAAAAATAATTAGCGTACAGTCGATGTTAGCAACTATTTTCTTTGGAATCTTAGGTGTTCTCATAAACAAGAAAAAAGAGAATATAATTTTTAAAATTATAAGTATTGCGGCAACAATTTTGTTATGCGGCATCGTTTTTTTGCAAATAAAAGGGACTTATAATACGGTAGAGTTAGAAAAAAATCCTGATTATTATTATTATGGTCAAGAAAAAGATGGAAAAGCAAACGGTAATGGCAGAATTTTTGATGAAAATGGCAATAAGATATATGAGGGTGGGTTTAAACAAGAACAATATCATGGAGAAGGAAAAGAATATACATATTATGTAGATGGTACTACTGGAATGGAAAAAACTTTTTTAGAATATGAGGGTGAGTTCTATTTGGGATTAAGGAGTGGGCAAGGCAAATTATATAATGAATATGGTAAACTATTATATGAGGGTGGATTTGCGTTTGGAGAAAAGTGTGGATTTGGCAAAGAGTATGAGTATGATATGAATGAACAAGAAGATATAAAGATCATAGGAGTGTTTTATGCCAATGGGATATATGGTCATTACGAAAAATATAAAGACGGAAAATTGATTAACGAAGGCGAATATACTGATATAGTGAAATATAATATTGAATATTATGATAATGGAAATGTAAGAATAAAAGGAGACTATGTGCTAGATGCTTTTACAGGAAATGTGACTGTATATTATGAACATGGTGGTAAAAAATATCAAGGTGAATTTAAAAACAATGCACCACATGGAAATGGTGTGCAGTATTATGAAGAAACAGGAACAAAACAGTATGAAGGAGAGTTCCAAAATGGGAAATATTATGGTGAGGGAAAGTATTATGATAAATTGGGGAATTTGGTATATGATGGGGAGTTTAAAAATTGGAAACGTCATGGCACAGGAACGTATTATTATGAATCGGGGGATACGAAGTATGAAGGAGAGTTCCAAAATGGGAAATATTGTGGTAAGGGGACGCTTTATTATGAATCGGGGAATTTGAAGTATGAAGGAGAGTTCCAAAATGGGAAATATTATGGTGAGGGGACGCTTTATTATGAATCGGGAAATAAGAAGTATGAAGGAGCGTTTATAAATGGAAAACGTCATGGCACAGGAACATTTTATGATGGGTCGGGGAATTTGAAATATGAAGGCGAATGGTTAAATGATGAATATGTCAAATAAATATATTATATTTGTGATTTGTTAATCAAATTAAAACATACTATCAGAGTCAAGCAAACAGGAACAACTCCTTTCTGCTTGGCTCTATTTTTTGCCATTATTAAGAAAATATGAGTCCCATCAAAAAATATAAAAATTTAAAAGTTAGGTACTCGGGGGGGGGACAACATTCAGTGTTATTATGATATCATCAATTTAAAAATGAACAAAAACAACCGCTATTTTCATACAATAAAGCTACTTGTATTAAGAAGAAACGAGGTAGCAAAAAAGTGGCAAATTATATAATAAATATGCTTATGTATAAATAAAGCAAACTCCTGAAAATCTAGTAAATAAAGGAATTTTAATAAAAATACAACAAATCCGATTTATAAGAAAAAGCTGTTGACGGGAATCGAACCCGTGACCTCATCACTACCAATGATGTGCGCTACCGACTGTGCCACAACAGCAACGTAATTAATTTAATTACAGACATGATAATACTTTATTTGTATTGCTATGTCAAGAAATTATTTTATAATTTAAGCCCATCACACATTCCCTTAAACACAGCTTTAAGCTTCTTACGTCTGTTTTTCTCAAACAAAACAATTGTAGCTGAAAATTTTATTACAAAGAAAAAGGATGTTAGTATAGCGAAAGCATTTTTTTCTTTTCTTGAAAGATAAAAACGGTTGCGCACAATATAATATTTGCGCAGGGCGGAATGGTTCTGTACCTTTACCGTTTTAAAAAGAAAACGATGGGTCGTAATTTTGCCAAGCTCATGGGTAAGGGAAATTGAGCCTATTCGGATAATCTTATAGCCATTCATTCTCAGACGGTCACAGAAATCAAAATCCACACCGTCAATAAACATTTTTTCATCAAAGCCGTCAAGCTGAGCCCAAGCCGCAAGGGATGTGAAGGAGCCGGAGGTTATACAGCGTTTTATTTCTTCAGTTTTATGAACATCTCCCTCAAGGATGCCCGCATTTTTGTCCACAATTGTAGGACAGAGTATGCCGATTTTGTTTTTGCTTATGGAAGAGGAGTATTTTATGTAGCTCTCAATAATATCTGATGGGCAGACCGAGTCCTGATCTAATGTCAGAACCCATTTAACACTTTGTTCCTCTGCAATTTTAAAAATTTGATTAAGCGCCCATGCGATACCATTATTTTTTTGACTGAAATTTATAATAAGCTTATCAGAGTTATGGAAGCTATGCTCAATGGAAGCTTCTATGTCTGATTTATTTTTAGAGCCATTGTCAACAAGAATAACATAATCAACCTGATTGATTATGGCATTAATGTTTTCCTTCATTCTGTTAATGTCCGGATTATACAGCACGATACCGGCGGCAGTTAAATCTTTCATTTTTTGCTCCTAATAGTAATGTTTTAATAGCAGTGAAATAAAATAGCAAAAAAGTTTGTTAAATCCACACTTAAAAGTCCGCATTTTATGCGTTTGTCAAAACACAGCCGAAGTGTAGAGCTTAAAGAACTTCTATAATTTATAATGTCCATGCACAGCCCTCTGTTTTCATCAGTCAGGCAGTCGTTAATGCTTTCATAAATAAATGTGACCTGCTTTAGTGCTTCGTTTTTTCTTGATGTAAAAATGTTGAGAACGCTTGACACTCTTTTTAAAATGCCTTTTCCGTGGCCGGTTACCGTTTCGGGGTGGCGTCTTAAATTAATATAGCTTTTTCGGGAAAAGGTCAACCTTCCGCCACATGCAAGAAAACTTATGTAAACTAAAGCGTCATGACTTATACAGTTTTCGCTCTTTTCCACCAAATCCATTTTTTTACAAATTGATAGGAGAGAGGAGTTAAATATCATTGTACAGCCTGATAATCTTGGACGTGTTACGGCACTGCCAAATTTTGCCCTGAGTCTTTTAAATACATTAGTATATTGAAAATTCATGTCTTCGTCCATGACATTTAAGGCGGAGGCATAAAGCTTAAGCGCATCATTTTCATTGGATTTTAATGCCTGTATTCCGGCAGCAAGCTTATTATTTTCCCAAATGTCGTCCTGGTCAGCAAAGGCATAGTAGTCATAATCATCAGGGGACGATAAAAGCAAGGTCCAAAAGCTGGCGGCATATCCGATATTTTTGCCGTGGTATACATTTATATTTTTGTATTTATTTTCGTATGCATTAATAATTTTCAATGTATTGTCATGTGAGCCGTCATCACGAATTGCAAGACATACATCAACATGCTTTTGAGCCAGTATGCTGTCAAGCTGTTCGCTTATATATTTTTCACCATTATAGGTTGACATCATGACATAAACTTTAGGTTTCATAACGAATCCTCCCGTTCGGAAGCAAGCTCCTCATAAATAGCAAGCATATCCTTGTGAACAATTGAAATATCAAAATTATCCCTGCACCGTTTTACGTTTTCACTGCCGAGGGAATTTCTTATGTCAGGCTTTGTAAGCAGATAATCAAGCTTTTCTGTAAATGCGTTTATATCATTTACATCAATGAGATAATCAGATGATAATGTGCCTTCGCCTGCACCGAGCAAATCACGGTTTCCACGTATGTCAGAGGCAATTATGGGAAGTCCCGCCGCCATTGCCTGCATAACACTCACAGGAAGCCCCTCCTGATAGCTTGTAAATAAAAAAATGTCCGCAATATGATATATGTCAAGTATATCCGTTCTGTAGCCGAGGAAAAACACCCTGTCAGCTATATTAAGGTCCTTCGCTAATTTCTTTAATTGCTCTGCAAGATGACCCTTGCCGCATATAACCAATACGCTGTCAGGATTTTTAATTCCTGCAAATGCACGTATGGTTCCTTCTACATTTTTGCGGGGGATAAGTTCGGCAGTTGTTAAAATAATTTTTTTATCGGTGGGTATCCCGAGGCTTAAGCATTTTTCAGTCTTGTCCACCTGCATGTTATTAATCATATCCGTATCAACACCGATTCCCGGAACGTACCTGGCATTGGGATGCTTAAATTTATTACATGCGGCAGCATAATCCTCATGATTTAATGTGATTAAGCAGTCTGTATAATGTGAAAGGTATTTTTCAATATTGTAAGATATAATATGGTTTGTTGCGGAAGCACCCTTAAAAAAATGAAAGCCGTGAACAAAATAGATGACTTTGGTTTTGTTCTGTTTTCGGGCTTTCTTTGATGCAAGTCTTCCCACAACGCCGCCAAAGGGTGTCTGCGTATGGATAATTTCATACGGATGCTCTGCAATATGTTTCTTTAACCTTGAAATGGATTTGAACATTTCGGGAATATGCGTAAGACTTCTTGGAATCGAAAGGGGCAGTAGCTCTATTCCCTGTTCCAGAAGCTCAGCCTTAAATTCATTTATACGTTCTTTTGTACTTGAGTTTCCATGATCAAAGTCAGCGGCAACGGTAATTTCGTAATTTAACGATTTTAAAATGGCAATGTTGTCTCTGTTGAAATGGTCAATCATGGATGCGGAATTTGCAACCAGCAATGCTCTTTTGTTCATATAATCCTCCGGATAAATATTGAAAATATGGAAAAATTCAACATTTATATTAGCATACATTAAAAATTATACATTATATTTCCGTATAAAACAATTATTTATTCAATTGGAATAGTGCATATAAAACGCTAATGTTTTTTTTATTCCAATATTATAAGAAAAAAATGTAAAAAAAGTGTGTATTTTGTATAAAAGTAGTGCATTGTACGAAATATTGTGGTACAATTTACTTGCGTATAGCATTTGTTTGGTTTACATAAATTGACGTAACAGAGGATAAACAAGATTTCCAAGGAGCATTTTATGGATAAATTTCGTGTGGGAAAAAGAATAAATATTGTGATTATCCTAGTAATATCAATGCTTATTAATATTATTCCGTGGCATTATGATATGACTTCAGATGCTGCCGTTACAGGCATGATTGAATATGGGAGTTATGTAAACTTTAGAGAGGGACCGGGAACAGGCTATAGCATAAAGAAAGACAAAAATGGAAGCAATATTCTTTTGGATGGCGGCACACCCCTTGAGATACTTGCTACTGAAAAAGGTTCAGATTACACTTGGTATAAGGTGAATGTTACATATAACGGTACGGTTTATACAGGATATGTATGTGCAGATTATGTTACTTTAAACGGGTCATCGGGAGGAGATGCGCCTTCTCCTGATACAGATTTTGAGGCATATTTAACCAGTCAGGGCTTTCCTGAAAGCTATAAGGTTATGCTGAGAACGCTGCATGAGAAGTATCCGGCATGGAGGTTTGAGGCAATACAGACCGGTATAAAATGGAGTACTCTTGTTGAAAAAGAGGTTAATCGCAATGGACAGATAAAGAATCTTGTATGGACGTCAAATTCCAATCCCCACTATAATTGGCGTTCGACACAGGTAGGCTATAATTGGGCAACCGACAAATGGACCCCTTATGACGGAAGCATATGGTTTGCTGCCTCGGATGAGCTTGTAAGCTATTATCTTGACCCAAGAACATATCTTTATGAAAATTATATTTTTCTTTTTGAAAGTCTTTCCTATCAAAATGGCGTACAGACAAAGGAAGGTGTTGAAGCAATTCTGAAAGGTACATTTATGTATGATACCATACCTCCAAACGAGACACAAAAATATTCTGAGATTATTATGGAGGCGGCCGCTGCAAGCGGAGTAAGCCCGTATCATATTGCTTCAAGAATAAGGCTTGAAATGGGAACAACTGCAGGAACGGCAGCAAAGGGCAACAGCTCCAAATATCCCGGTATTTATAATTTCTACAATATAGGTGCCACTGATGGCAGCAATGCATTAGAAAATGGGCTTAAGTGGGCATCAACATCAGGAACTTACGGAAGGCCTTGGAACACGGTTAAAAAATCAATTGTGGGAGGAGCACAGTTCCTTGGAACTGCTTACATAAATGTGGGACAGGACACTCTTTACACTCAAAAATTTAATGTGACAAATAAGAGCTGCCTGTTCAGCCATCAATACATGACAAATGTTCAGGCACCTTCAACAGAGTGTCTTACAAGCTACAATGCATATAAAAACAATAACCTTTTAAATACAAGCATGGTTTTTAAAATTCCTGTTTATACCGATATGCCTCAGACTGCTGTCACAAAACCGGCGGATTCAGGCAATCCGAATAATTGGCTTTCGTCCCTTAGTGTAAGCGGATATCCTCTTACACCTGGGTTTTCAGTAAATGAGACAAGCAGCTATTCGGTAACGGTGCCAAGCAACGTGGCAAATATAAATATATCAGCCACAGCAGTAAATGCAAATGCATCCATAAGCGGAACAGGCAGTAAGCAGCTAAGCTCCGGCTCAAATGTGTTTACGGTTTCCGTGAAGGCGCAGAATGGTAGTGTGAGAAATTATACGATTACCGTTAATCGTGGAAATCAAATGGGAGCAGGAAAAGGTGATTTGAACGGAGACGGAAAGATAACGGCTCTGGATATTGTGTTTGTTCAAAGAATAATTGTAGGAATTGACAGTGCAGATGAGGGCAGAAAGGCAATCGCGGACATAAACGGAGACGGGAAGATAACGGCTCTGGATATTGTTATGATACAGAGACATATTGTAGGATTACAGTTAATTAATTAAAACTATGCCACCGCTACAACGTACATAGATGTTATAGCATCAGAATGTATTGCGAAACAAATCTTTAAATGCGACGATGTTCAAGGATGGGGAAAATTGTAATGAAAAAGATTGCGAAAAAAATTATATCATTGATTATTATTTTGTTATTGTGTATTAATGTGCCTGTTTTTAATTCAAAAGCAGCAGATGTAAATGTTACAATTGCGCTTTCGGCATCTACAGTAAATGTGGGTGATACGGTTACCGCAACCATAAGCGTAAGCGGGTCAAATATATCTGCATACACAATATATGTGTCCTATTCATCAGGAATTTTAAGCTACAGTTCCGGAAGCGGCATGGTAAGCGGAGGAGGAGGTACTGCAATCATAAGTGGAACGGGAGCAGGCTCCGTTAGCATTACCTTTACTGCAATAAGCAGTGGTACGGCAAGTATATCAACCTATGGAGATGATGCATGGAGCCTTGATGCGGCTTCGCTTTCTATCTCTCATGCCGGTGTAAATGTTACGGTTGTATCACCAAGCTCGACGGAGGCACCACAGGCAACAGAAACACCTGGAAACACAACTGAGGCGACAACGGAAAACACTACGGAAGCTACAACTGAGGAGGAAGATGACGGAAAGTGCTATTTAAAGTCCTTAAGTATTTCTCCCGGAACCCTTGAGCCTGCATTTTCACCTCGTACAACCTCATATTTTGTACAGGTTGAGGAGGATGTTACAGCAATAGATGTAAATGCAATTGCGGAGTACAGCTCAAGCAGGGTAAATGTGAGCGGTGCAAGCAGCATATCGCAGGGCGAAAATTATATTACCATTACCGTTACCTCTGAAAACGGCGCAACAAAGAATTATTATATACGGGTTATGGCAGGTAAGGAAAAGGGTGACCCTGCTGTCACAATAAACGGGAAAAAACTGGATTTTGTTTTGGACAAGGATATAGAAGATATACCGGAAGGGTTTAAGGCAGTTGATGAGACATATGAGGATTGGGATATTGTTGCATTTATGTCACCAAATAAAAAGCTGTTGCTTGTGTGTCTTGTGGATGAAAATGAAAAAAGAAGCCTATATATATATGATAAGGAAAAAAATATATTTACCCTTTACAAGGAGCATTTTGCGGGGGAAAACCGATATGTTATTCTTGCGTGGAGAGAGGATATAGCCATTCCTGAGGGCTGTGAGGAGGCACAGCTTAGAATTGACGGTGAGCTTATACAAGGCTATAGACTTGATGGTGATTTTTATCTTTTATATGCCATGAATATAGAAGGTGACGAGGGTATATATTTGTATGATTATAAAGAAAAAACCTTTATGAGATATATGCAGATTACCGAGAAGCAGGAAACTGCAACCGAGACGGAGGCAACTCCTGCTGATGCCACCGCAGGTGATGCTACAGATGAGAAAACGGAGAATGCGGGATTTTTTACAAGGCAGATGCTTATTTATTATCTTATGGGTGCTGCCGGGCTTATTTTGATTTTCCTTATAACGATACTCTGCCTTTTAGCAAAAAACAGGAGGCTTAAGAAACTAAAAGCGTTAGAGGATGCTTCGCCTGAAAATTCGGAGGCGGAAAATTCGGAGACAAAAATTCCGGAGATTAAAAATGTGGATGAACCGGATAAGCTTCCAAGTATTGTGTTGCAGGAAACAGCACAAGAGGAAATGATACAGGAGGAATCAGTGCAGGAGGCTGCAAATAAAGAAGATAAAAATGAAAAAGAAGTAAATTCCGTTGATAAAACAGAGGAAGAAAATGAAATCATAGAGAAAAAACCTGAAATTAATGAGGAGAAAACGACAGAAGAAATATCTGAGAAAAAAGAAGAAATTTATGAGAAGAAAGTGGAAGTTGATGAGAAAAAAGAGGAAAAAAATGAAATAAAAAAAGAAAAAATTGATTTAAACAAAAGTATGGAAATAAATGCCGAACATGTAATAAATCCTGATAATCAGGCTGAAAACTATGCTGAATATGAAAAACAGTCACAGGAAATAAGAAACAAAATTAAAGTAAGCTATAATGCAAACATGGACAGTGCATTTGATATTGATGAGTAAACAAAGATTTGACGTACAGCAAGTTATTTGATAGTATAGGTTTAGTCAATTTAGAAGTGGAGGCATATATGGAAAGCGAAGTTGTTTCTAGAAATTTTATAGAACAGGAGATAGATAAGGACCTTAAGGAAGGCAAATATACAAATATTGTAACGAGATTTCCTCCTGAGCCTAACGGATATCTTCACATTGGGCATGCAAAGTCCATACTTTTAAATTACGGGCTTGCAAAGCAGTATGGAGGGACATTTAATTTCAGATTTGATGACACAAATCCAACAAAGGAAAAAACAGAGTTTGTACAGTCGATTATTGATGACGTAAAGTGGCTTGGAGCGGATTTTGGAGATAAGGTTTTTTTCGCATCCGATTATTTTGAACAGATGTATGAAGCTGCAATTAAGCTTATTAAGAAAGGAAAGGCATATGTGTGCGACCTTACCGCAGAGCAAATCAGGGAGTATAGGGGAACTCTTACTGAGCCGGGGAAAAACAGTCCTTACAGAGATAGGACGGTGGAAGAAAATTTAAAGCTGTTTCAGGATATGAGGGATGGCAAATACGAAGACGGTTCAAAGGTGCTCAGAGCTAAAATTGACATGGCATCGCCAAACATGAATATGCGTGACCCTGTCATATACAGAATTGCAAGGATGACGCATCATAACACGGGAGATAAGTGGTGTATTTATCCAATGTATGATTTCGCTCATCCAATTGAGGATGCAATCGAAGGGATTTCTCATTCCATATGTACATTAGAGTTTGAAGACCACAGACCTCTTTATGAGTGGGTTGTAAATGAACTGGAATATGAATACCCTCCAAGGCAGATAGAATTTGCAAAGCTATATCTCAAAAATGTTGTTACGGGAAAAAGATATATAAAGAAGCTTGTTGAGGACGGAATTGTTGATGGCTGGGATGACCCGAGGCTTGTAACGATTGCAGCCCTTAGGAGAAGGGGCTTTACGCCATCTTCACTAAAACTGTTCATGGAGCTTTCAGGAGTTGCAAAATCCCAAAGCGAATCAGATTATGCAATGCTTGAGTATTGTATCAGGGAGGATTTAAAGCAAAAGGTAAACCGTATGATGGCGGTTCTTGACCCTGTTAAGCTCATAATAGA
Organism: Lachnospiraceae bacterium; assembly: GCA_014799405.1. Lineage (GTDB taxonomy): Bacteria > Bacillota > Clostridia > Lachnospirales > Lachnospiraceae > Coprococcus_C. Next base: position 36,441 of record JAAVIA010000038.1, on the reverse strand, counting down.
CAATTACCCTGAGGATAAGGTGGAATATTTTGATATAGACAATAATCAGGATAATCCTGAGGCAGGAATGCGAAAGGTTGCATTTAGCCGTGAGCTTTACATTGACAGAGAGGATTTTATGGAAGTGCCTCCCAAAAAATATTTCAGGCTGTTCCCTGGAAATGAAGTAAGATTAAAGGGGGCGTATTTTGTAAAGTGTGTGGATTTTGAAAAGGATTCGGACGGCAATATAACAGTTGTTCACTGTACCTACGACCCTGAGACAAGGAGCGGTTCGGGCTTTGAAGGGCGCAAGGTTAAGGGAACCATTCACTGGGTAAATGCTGCAGATGCTGTGGATGCAGAGGTCAGGCTTTATGAGAATATAGTTGATGAGGAAAAGGGTAAGCTTAACGACGACGGAACCTTAAATTATAATCCTAACTCGTTGCAGATTCGTTCAAACTGTAAGCTTGAAGCAGCTTTGGGAGATGCAGGACCGGGAGATGCATTCCAATTTTTAAGGCACGGATATTTCTGTGTTGATACAAAGGACACGAAAGATGGTAAAATTGTGTTTAACAGGATTGTTTCGCTGAAAAGCTCATACAAGCCTGCATAACGACAAGTTAATATTTTTTAAGATTAGGAGGATAATTTATGGGACTTTTTTCAGGTATGGAAAAATTTGGTCTTGGCAAATATAATGATGCACACATTATTGAGGAGGAAAAAAGTGATGCCGATGATAAGGCAAATGTTGCAAAACCGAAGCTTACGGAGGAGGACTGTTTATTTGATAAGCATTTTACATGTCCTGTTTGTGACTATCCGTTTTCCACAAAATTTGTCAGGGCAGGCAAGCTTAAGCTTTCAAGCAAAGACACAGATATGAGACCGATATATGAGGTTATGGATCCATTAAAATATGATATAATTACATGTGATAAATGTGGTTATTCCTCACTCATAAAATATTTTGGAAAGCTTTCCACAAGGCAGATGCGTGACATACGTGATCAAGTAGGCAACAACTTTTCAGGAATTGATAATAGCATGAGTGTATATTCATATGAAGATGCTTTGGAAAGACATAAGCTAGCACTTATATGTGCGATGGTAAAGAAAGCAAAAAACAGTGAACTTGGATACATATGCCTTAAAACATCATGGATATACAGAGGAATGAGAGAGTCGCTTCCTGAGGAGGAAAAGGATAAGGCAGATGCGCTTTATCGTGATGAGCTTGAATGTGTGGAAAATGCATATGAAACATTCAGTAAAGCTCTTTCAACAGAGCCATTGCCTATAGCCGGCATGGACGAAAATACCTTGAAATATCTGCTTGCGGAGCTTGCAAGAAAACTGAAAAAATATGATGAGGCTGCACGAATGATAGGAAGTGTAATAACAAACCGTTCCACAGGTGATAGACTTAAGGATCAGGCCCTTACGTTAAAGGACCAGATTAAGGAAGAAATGAAGGCTGAAATGCCTTAATATCAACAATAATTTAGGGGTGGTTTTAATGGGGAAAACCAAAGTTTCCAAAAAAAACATAAAAAAGGTCAACAAGAAAAACAAGACAGAAAAAACGAGAAGCGTATACATTGTTATTTCAAAAACATCAACCTTGCCTTCAAACGTAATAAAAATGTGGACAAAGGAGCCCTATGCACATACATCTCTTGCCCTTGACATAGAGCTTAATGAGATGTACAGCTTTGCACGTAAAAAGCTACACAATCCTTTTGACTGCGGATTTATATCCGAGGATATTACAACGGGTGTTTTTGGAAGGGATGTAGATACGGTATGCAGGGTATGCAGACTGCCTATAACAACAATGCAGTATAAAAAGCTTATTAAAAACCTTGATAAATTCAAGGCAAATAAGGCAGCATATAAATATAATTACCTTGGTATTTTCGGAGTCATGTTCAATAAAGCGGTTGAGCGTAAATACAATTATTTCTGTTCCCAGTTTGTATTTTATATACTGCAAAAATCTGGTGTAAAAATGTTTAATAAAAAACCCGGACTTGTAAGACCTGAGGATTTTAGAACGTGGAATGAGCTTGAAGTTATATATGAGGGAAAGCTTAACAAATACAGGGAATTTTTAATGATGAAAGGACTTAAGAAAAAAGAAACAAAGGATGGGACTGTGGAAGCTGCCAGTAAGCAGGTAGCGGTAACAGCGGTAGTATAAAAAATGAGGCTGTCGCAGTGAGGAAACGGGCTTTCCTGTAGCGGCAACCTCTTTTTTATTCAACAATTGCCGAGTTCGTTTTTGTGATGCAGCGTGGAATAGAGTCCTTTGCATTTTTCCATGGCTCATCCTTGTACCTGTAGTCGAATTTATCAATAAACCAGCCTACGTCACCATTTACACGCTCCATATTTTCAAAGAAAACCATGTTTAATGTGTTTATAAAATCTGTGAGGGCATCCTTCGAAAGCTTTGTTGGTGCATAATCATATAAAATACCGTAATGATTTACGCAAAATCCCTTTGACGCTTTAAATTTTTCTTTGAAGGAGCTTTCCTTTTTCCATAAATGAAAAATGGTATCTATGTATCTGTCGAAAGTTCCGTTTATTCTGTCGCATATAAAGCAGCTATTGTCAAGCTTTTTAATATATTCGCCCACTGAGGAGGCAGAGGCCTTTTTGAAAAAGCCTGTGGATGCAGGCGTGTTTCCCTCGCTGAGTGCCTTTAAATCTTTAATGGTTTTATCCGTGTGAGTTTTAAGCATGAGGGCAAGTCCAAGCTTGTTTTTATCGGCATTCAGAATTTTGATGTGGTGTGTACAAAATCCCAGCTTGTCTGTCATGGCACGGTTATCATCCTCCATGTAGCTTGGTCCCATTGTATATTCAATTGCGTTTTGTTCAAGCTGTCTGCGCATGGCACATATAGGACATTCGCAGTCCGAATCAAATGCATCGTTTACGGGTATTGTATAAAGCTGTTCAGCCATATGTATTCTCCTTTACAAAAATATATTATAATAATACAATACATGAGAAAAATATGCAAATTATATGCCTGCTCTCAGGCAGCATTTCTTTAAAATTTCGACTACTTGTGTTAAAATTCCTTTATATATTTTATGAAAATTAAGTAATATTTTGAAAGGTTGATGAATATGAATATATATTGCAGAGATAATGACCTGATACTTGAGGGTGTTTTGGATTTTGATATAGAGGATACATTGGAATGCGGGCAGTGCTTTCATTTTGCAAGGCTTGCCGAAAAGGAGTACGGCCTTGTGGCATTTGGAAAATACTTGCACATAAGACAGTGTAGGGAGGGTGAAACCTCAAGGGAAAACAGCTTTATTTTATATGATACATCCATGAAGGATTTTAATGAGATATGGAAAAGCTATTTTGACCTTGATACGGATTATGGAATTATAAAAGAGAGTATAATTAAGGCAGATGAAAGACTGGCGGATGTTATTTTAAAGCATTCGGGAATACGGATATTAAGGCAGGATTTTTTTGAGACGCTTATATCCTTTATCATATCCCAAAATAAGCAGATTAGCCATATAAAGCAGATTGTGCACATGATATCCGAGAAATACGGTCAGCAGATTCTCACAAAGAGCGGAAGGACTGCATATGCTTTCCCCACTGTGGAGGAGCTTTTTGATGTAAGTGAGGAGGAGCTTCGTGAGTGTAAGGTTGGTTTTCGTGCGCCGTACATAAGACAAGCTGTATGTAAGGTGCATGAAAGGGAAATTGAAGGTGATATGCTTAAGAATATGTCATTTTATGAGGCGAGAGAGCGCCTTATGTCAATAAAAGGAGTGGGAGAGAAGGTTGTAAATTGCGTTCTGCTTTTCGGACTGTCTTTTACCTCTGCTTTTCCTGTAGATGTATGGATGAAACGAATTATGGAGGAAATGTATTTCCATAAGGACACAAAAAAGGACGTAATAGAAACGTTTGCAGTCGAGCTTTTCGGTAAATATGCAGGATATGCACAGCAATATTTATTTACATATGGGCGTGATATGGGAATAGGAAAATAGGAATATTATTAAAGTATTTTTATTTATACGGGACAAATCATATTAACTTTGTGTATAATTTGTAAAATTTTAAATTAGGGGTTGATTTTTTCCATAAATTGTTTAAAATAATACTTATGTTAGCACTCAAAAGAAGTGAGTGCTAAAAATAGAATATAATTTTTAGGAGGAATATAAAATGAAGTTATTACCACTTGGAGACAGAGTTGTTTTAAAGCAGTCGGTAGCTGAGGAAACTACAAAGTCAGGAATTGTGCTTCCGTCACAAGCTAAGGAGAAACCACAATATGCAGAGGTTGTTGAAGTAGGTCCGGGAGCAGTAGTCGATGGGGAGAAGATACCTATGGAGGTTAAGGCAGGCGACAAGGTTATCTATTCAAGATATGCAGGAACAGAGGTTAAGCTTGGTGATGATGAGTATATTATAGTTAAGCAGTCAGACATTCTTGCCGTTGTTGAATAAAAAAACAGCATATAAATTGCAATAACTTCCGCTGTTATAAAACAGCATATACAATATAATTTTTATAGGAGGCATAAATTAAAATGGCAAAGGAAATTAAGTTTGGAGCAGAGGCTAGAAAGTCTCTTGAGGAAGGCGTAAATAAATTAGCAGATACAGTGAGCGTTACACTTGGACCTAAGGGTAGAAACGTAGTGCTTGCAAAATCATTTGGAACACCACTTATTACAAATGATGGTGTGACAATTGCAAAGGAGATTACATTTGAAGATGCATTTGAGGATATGGGTGCACAGATCGTAAAGGAAGTTGCAACAAAGACAAATGATGTTGCAGGTGACGGTACTACTACAGCAACGGTTCTTGCACAGTCTATGATTAACGAGGGTATGAAAAATCTTGCGGCAGGCGCAAACCCAATCGTTTTAAGAAAGGGTATGAAGAAGGCATGCGATGCAGCTGTTGAGGCTATTTCAGAGATGAGCCAGAGCATAAACGGCAAGGAACAGATTGCAAGGGTTGCATCTATTTCAGCAGGTGATGATGGTGTTGGCGAGCTTGTTGCAGACGCTATGGAAAAGGTATCAAAGGACGGAGTTATCACTGTTGAGGAATCAAAGACAATGAAAACCGAGCTTGACCTTGTGGAAGGTATGCAGTTTGACAGAGGATACGTTTCAGCTTACATGGCAACTGATATGGAGAAAATGGTTGCAGAGCTTGATGACCCATACGTGCTTATTACAGATAAGAAAATTTCAAATATCCAGGATATTCTTCCACTTCTTGAGCAGATTGTTCAGGGAGGACAGAAGCTTCTTATTATTGCTGAGGATATTGAGGGCGAGGCACTTACAACCCTTATCGTAAACAAGCTTCGTGGAACCTTCTCAGTAGTCGGCGTTAAGGCACCTGGTTATGGTGACAGAAGAAAGGACATGCTCAAGGATATTGCCATCCTTACAGGCGGTGAGGTTATTTCTGAGGAGCTTGGATATGACCTTAAGGAAACTACAATGGAGATGCTCGGTCGTGCAAAGAGCGTAAAGGTTGCAAAGGAGAATACCGTAATTGTAGGCGGCTGTGGCAACAAGGAGGATATTGAGGCGAGAGTTAATCTTATTAAGAATCAACTTACTGAGACTACCTCTGAGTTTGATAAGGAGAAGCTTCAGGAGAGACTTGCAAAGCTTGCAGGCGGCGTAGCCGTTATAAGAGTCGGCGCTGCAACTGAGACAGAGATGAAAGAGGCTAAGCTTCGTCTTGAGGATGCTCTTAATGCTACAAGAGCTGCTGTTGAGGAAGGAATTATTGCAGGCGGCGGTTCTGCATACATTCATGCAATCGGTAAGCTTAAAGCTCTTGCAGATACACTTGAGGGTGATGAGAAGACAGGTGCAATGATTGTTTGCAAGGCAATGGAGTCACCTCTCATGCACATTGCTGAAAATGCAGGACTTGAAGGTGCAGTTATTGTAAATAAGGTTAAGGAGTCTGAGGCAGGAGTCGGCTTTGATGCATATAAGGAAGAATATGTAAATATGATTGAGGCAGGAATTATCGACCCTGTTAAGGTTACAAGAACAGCACTTCAAAATGCTACATCAGTAGCTTCAACACTCCTGACTACTGAGTCAGTAGTAGCTGATATTAAGGAAGATGTTCCACCAATGCCAGCCGGCGGAATGGGTGGAATGGGCGGAATGGGATATTAAAATTCCCCATCCCCGGTGCTTTTAGGAGTATATAAAACAAAAACGTTTGAGGACGTAGTGGCACTAAATTTAAGTACCGACGTCCTCAAACGTTTTTTATTTAAGTGGAAAAGATGTAGCAAATCTTATGTTGTACCATCATAAAAAATATCTTGCTTTTGTTGTACGCATGTAGTAGTATGACTACAAGGCATTGTATTCTAATTTAATTTATATCTTGACTAATCTGTAATCAGATAAAACTTCGATGCTTTATTTCACACAAACAAATAGGCAGCGGAGTAGCTGTTTGAACAGAAGGATATGTAAGTGGTTGTATATACTGTTGTTTTTTGTTCAATGTAATGTTTTAAGGAAAAGGCCTTATGACAAAATAAAACTTCTCTGCCGTAATTACAAGGAGGAGAATTTATGAACAAAAAGAACAAAAACGTAGCAGTTACGGAATTGAAGTCTGTTGTCAAAGGCTTTGAGGAACTGGAATTTAAGGACGATTTTATGTTTGGGGTTATAATGAGAAATCCTAAATACTGCAAGCCTTTTCTAGAGACGATACTTGGTATAAAAATATCAGATATAAAATATCCAAAAACACAGGAAAGTATAGACATTTCGGTAAATGCAAAAGGTGTAAGGCTGGATGTATATGTGGAGGATGAGAAAGATACAGTTTATAACATTGAAATGCAGGTGGCATTAAATAAAAATCTTCCAAAACGCTCGCGGTATTATCAGGGAATGATAGACCTGAACATATTGGAGAAAGGCGAAGATTACAAAAATCTGAAGCGGAGCTATGTTATATTTATCTGCACTTTGATTTATTTGGCGAAGGACGACATATTTATACCTTTGAAAATCGTTGCATTCAAAATACAAGCTTAGTTTTGGGAGATGAAACAACAAAAATAATATTAAACACAAAGGGAATAATGAATGATGTAAGTGATGAAATGAAAAACTTATTGGACTACATAGATGGGCAGGAATCATCTGATGACTTTACGAAGGAACTGGAAACAGCGGTAAGGGACGTAAAGAATAAAGAAAAATGGAGGGTGGAATATATGACTTTAGAGATGCGTTATAGGGAATTGCTGGAGCAAGGAATAGAGCAGGGAGAAATGAAAAAACTGATAACACAAATTTGCCGAAAAAAACGAAAATCAAAAACTCCTGAGGTCATAGCTGAGGAGTTGGAGGAGAATTTGGAACAGGTAATACGGATATATGACATAGCTGATGGGTTAGCACCTGAATATGATGTAGAAAAGATATATGAGGAGCTTATGACAAAATAATATAATAAAAATTTAAAAAGTGGCATTTATTCTTGACTTTATGGGAAATTTCTCCGAATTTCTTATAGGCACAAAGATTAAATGCTATTTTTTATTTTATAGGAAAAAGTGATTTTGTGTTTCCATTGATTTATTAAGGAAAATGGCATAAAATGTAAGCATGTGTTTATTTGCTATTATAGGCTTGTGATGTTCGAAAAAGGAGTTTTATTCATGGCAGACGATATTAAATATAAAAAAATAAATGAAGATTTGCAAAGTCAGATAAAAAGCGACAGGGAAAACCATAAGGTAAATCCTTATGCCTTTAAAGATGAAAATGCAATAAGAAGAAATAAGAAAAAAGATAAGGCTAATTTGTGGCGTCCTGTTTTTGTGAGGGATGTTGAAAAGATTATGCACTTGTCATATTACAACAGATATGCTGACAAAACGCAGGTTTTTTCCTTCAAATATAATGATGATATTACAAGAAGAGCGCAGCATGTTCAGATTGTTTCAAGAATTGCAAGAAATATCGGTGCGGTGTTGGGACTAAACTTAGATTTGATTGAGGCTGCCGCTTTGGGACACGATATCGGTCATACTCCTTTTGGACATGCAGGTGAACGGTTTTTAAATGAACTGTATCATAATGAGACAAATAGATATTTCAATCATAACGTCCATAGCGCAAGGGTTTTAGACACTATATTTGCAAGAAATTTTACAATGCAGACACTGGACGGGGTTTTATGTCACAACGGTGAATTTGAGCAGCAGGAATATAAACCAAGGTACGATAAATCTTTTGAAGATTATGATGAGGAAATTGAGGCATGTTATACAGAAGGCAAGCCTGCAATTGACAGACTTGTTCCCGCAACCCTTGAGGGATGCGTTGTAAGGATATGCGATATGATTGCATATTTGGGAAAGGACAGGCAGGATGCTGAATTGGCAGGAATGATTGAGAAGGATTATCCGTTTACAACGGAATCAATCGGGAAAGAAAATGCCATGATAATAAATAATCTTACGGTTGACATTATTGAAAACAGTTACGGAAAGGATTATATACTGCTAAGCAAGGAAGCCTTCCGTGATTTAAGCAAGGCAAAGGAAGAAAACAATAAAGTTATATATAAGAACAATAAAATTAATGCACAATATAACGATATCATTAAGCCGATGTTTGAGGAGTTATATTATAAGCTTCTTTCGGATATGGAAAAAAAGGATGAGAAATCCATAATATATAAGCATCACATAAATCCGATTGGCAGCTCATTAAAGAAATATCAGGACATTGACTATCTGGAGGAGGAAAATAATCAGATTGTGGTCGATTACATAGCAAGTATGACGGATGATTATTTTATTTCACTGCATGAATATCTTTTCCCTGACAGTCAATACAAGATTGAATATGAGCCGTACTTTTAGAAATCATTTTAAGAAATGAGCAAAACTCAACTTTCACAGACATCCGTTGCACAATATAGACAAATCACCGCAAGGCACGCTTTTGCTATGCGTCGCTCGTAACGGTCTATATCGTTATTTTGCGGAGCAAAATGATGATTAAAAAGCGAAGCTTTTTAAGTACCGACGGCTCCCCAATGCCTTGCTTGCGATATTGTCTATATTGTACAACTATATTTCAGAAATAATATGTTTTGCTCATCTCAAAATCATATTAAAAAAGCAGGTGGAAAAATGTATATATACAAGAAAAAAATTCTTTATTCGGACATCGACGCAAATTCTAATATGTCGATTGAAGGCATTATGGATGCCATTCAGGATTGCATTAACATTAATTCGGAAGCAATTGGCAAGGGCATAGCCTACATGCACAGCACGAAAAAGGCTTGGTTTGCCATAAGCTGGAATATTGAGGTTAAAAGATTTCCTAAGCTGTTTGAGGAGCTTGAGGTTAAGACATGGCCCTATGCCTTCACTACGTCAATGGGTTATAGAAATGTGGTGATTACGGATGCAAAGGGTGAGGACATTATATGTGCCGATTCCTTTTGGAGTATGGTGGATATCGCTACAGGAAGACCAGTAAAAATTGAGGAAAGCGATACGGAGGGGTACGACCTTGAGGAACAGTATCCAATGGCAAGCCTCGGAAGAAAAATTAAGCTTCCCGATAATTTTTCTGAGGAGGAGACGGTAAAGGTCAGAAAATCCTATATAGACTTTAACGGACATATGGGAAATGCGAAGTACATTCAGCTTGCAGACGAGTACATTCCGCAGGGAGCTGTTGTTAAGCGTATAAGGGTTGAATATAAAAATCAGTCAAAATACGGAGAAAAGCTTCTGCTCGCTACGGCAGCCGAAAGCATTGATGAGGGACAGAGGGTAGTGGTTAAAATATCCGGAAACGAAGCAAAGGATATTAAGGCTGTGGTTGAGTACTTATTGTAGAAGTTACAGGGGGAGAATACCATGAAAATTATTCATTGTGCCGATTTGCACCTTGATTCAAAATTAAATACAAATCTGGATGGGGCAAAAAAACGTGAGAGAAAAGCGGAGCTTTTAAATACATTTACACGTATGATTGACTATGCCGTGGAAAATGACGTGAGAGCAGTTATAATAGCAGGTGATATGTTTGACACGAAGAATGTTTCCGTTACGGCAAGGAATACTGTAAGTCAGGCTATAATAAGTAATCCTGATATAACCTTTTATTATCTTAAGGGAAACCATGACGCAGATGGCTTCTTAAATCAGCTTGAGGTTATACCTGATAATTTAAAGCTTTTTGCTGATACATGGACGTCTTATGAAATATGCGGTGATGATAAAGCCATGCAGATGAGCCCTTCCAAGGATAACACCCATGTAAACAGATGTAAGGTAACGATAACAGGCGTTGAGCTTAACAAGGATAACAGCAGTTATATATACAGCGCACTTGTACTAGACAATGATAAAATAAACATTGTTGTGTTACATGGTCAGGAGAGTAATTATACAGCAAAAAATAAAGTGGAAAATATAAGCATCGGTGACCTTAAAAACAAGGGAATCGATTATTTGGCCCTTGGGCATATTCATTCTTATAAGGAGGAAATTCTTGATACAAGAGGGGTATATTGTTATCCGGGATGCCTTGAGGGAAGGGGATTTGATGAATGTGGAGAACACGGCTTTGTACTTCTTGATATAGATGAGGAGAAAGGAAACATACAAAGAAGCTTTGTTCCCTTTGCAAAGAGGAGATTGCACACTGTATATGCAGATGTTACGGACTGCATGACTACACCTGATATTTCTGAGGTGATAAAGGGCGTTCTTGGCAGGGAGAATATACCGGAAACGGATATGGTTAAGCTTGTGCTTACAGGGAAGGTTGACGCACTGTGCGAGAAAGATATAAGCGTTTTGTTAAGCCAGTTTCAGGGGGATTATTATTTCCTTAAAATATATGATGAGACAAACCTTGCGGTCGATTTTAATGAGTTTAGACATGACGAGTCCCTGAAAGGTGAATTTGTGAGAATCGTTATGGATGACGATGGTTTGACAGAAGAAATGAAAGCCGAAATTATAAGGTGTGGTGTTTTTGCACTTTCAGGGGAGGAGATAGTTTAACATGAGGATTGTGGATTGTCATATAGAAAACTTTGGTAAATTAAGCGATGTCTCCTATAACTTTGATGCAGGCTTAAATGTTATATGCGAGCCTAACGGCACAGGAAAAAGCACCCTTGCCGCTTTCATTAAGGTTATGCTTTTCGGTTTTTCAGGGGAGAAAAAAAGAAGTGACCTTGAAAATGAAAGAAAAAGATTTAAGCCTTGGCAGGGCGGCATCTATGGAGGATATCTTACATTTGAGTATCAGGGAAAGGCATATAAGCTTGTGCGAACCTTTGGAACAAAGGAAATTGATGATACATTTGCACTTTATGATAATAAGACAAATATGGAAACAAATGAATTTTCCAACTGTATAGGTGAGGAGCTGCTCATGATAGACGAGAGCTCCTTTTGCAGGACGGTTTATATTGCAGCAGGAGATTGTGAGACGGAGGGCACGGACAAGATAAGTGCAAAGCTTGGAAATCTTGCAGATAATACAGATGATATAAATAATTATGAAACCGTAAGCAAAAGGCTTGGCGATATAATAAATGCAATGTCTCCCAAAAGAAGGACAGGCTCCATATATAAGAAAAAGGACAGGCTTGGAGAGCTTAAGGAAAATGTAAGAAGGGGAGAGGCAGTAGACAGGACAATATCAGAGCTTACAATAAAAAGGGATGAGGCAGGGCTTAGAAGAGACACGCTTAAGAAAAAGCAGGAAAAGCTTCAGGAGCAGCTTGATAAGGAGCTGGCAGATACGGGTTTGATAAACAGTAAAAGAAGCTATGAGGATATAATAAAAAGAGTAAATGCGGCAAAGGAAAAATATGCGGAAAGCTGTGATTATTTTAAAAATGGCATTCCAAATGATGAGGAGCTTGGGGAATATATAAGTAAAAGTGTCAAACTTGAGGGATATAAAAATAATCTTACATCTATTAGCAGAAAAAATGAAAATAAAGAAACAGCGGATTTTGTATTTGACAGCTTTCAAAACGGTTACCCCAGTGAACAGGAAATCGATGAGCATATAAGCCTTTATAATATGGCAAGGGAGCGGAAAAATTTACTTGGTACAAAGAAAGCATCTCTTTTGACCTTTGAAATTGTCTCCAATAAGAAGGAAAGTAATGCCGGGAATATTTTAATGGCGGTTTCAATTGTATTCATTATTGCAGGTATGTTTTGGACTGTTTCGTCCATGCTTGGAATTGTGGCTCTTGCCTTGGGAGTGGTAATACTTGCCGTGGGAATAATAACTTCAAAAAAATGTAAAAATAAAAATGCTGATAATGAGGGACTTTTAGGCTTATTACATGAAATAGAAGCGGATGAGGAGTACATACAAAATGCAGATAAAAGGCTTGGGGATTTTGCAGCCAAATACAAACTGACCATGAGAGAAGATGACGCATCATATTTATACAGGCTTAAGTCCGATGTAAATGATTTTAAAAGGTATGAAAGCGACAGGCTAGAGCATGACAGGTTATTCGAGGAAATAAGCACCTATATAAAGGGACTTGGCTTTGATGTCAGCAAGGATGTGCATGGACAGCTTTTAAATTTTAAGGACATGATGAAGGAGATTTCTGAGGCAGGAAAATGGTGTGAGAGAGCTGAAAAGGAAAAAAATCTTTTTGAGGCAAATCATGATGTTAAAATGTTTAAGGATATAAGTGAGGAAAAAGGTTCTCTTGACAAATACAACAGCGAGCTAAAAAGTACAGCCGGGGAGCTTGAAGCGGCAATAGAAAGTATTTCCCAATATAACCGTCAGATAGATAAGAATCTGGAGGAGAGAGAGCTTATTTCAGAGGATGAGGCAGAGCTTGCAGCTTTAAGTGAGGAGATAGCTGCCGATGAAAAAAGACTTGAGGTTATAACAAGGACTAAAGAGTATCTTGACAGAGCCAAGGAAAGCTTTACTGCAAGGTACATGCAGCCTGTTATGAAGGGCTTTGAAAAGTATTACAACATGCTTACAGGCGGAGACGCCAAGGATTACAGTATAAACGCCAATTTGGAGGTATCCAAGGAGGAACTTGGAAATTATAGGGACATAAAGCTTTTAAGCAGCGGATACAGAAGCCTTATAGGAGTATGTATGAGAATGGCTCTTGTGGAGGCAATGTATAAAGAGGAAAAGCCTTTTGTTGTCTTTGATGACCCCTTTGTTTATCTGGATGATGATAAGGCTGCCTGTGCAAAGAAGTTTTTGGAGGATATTTCAATGGAATATCAGGTTATATATTTTACATGTAGTAGGAGGTATTTATTTTGAATTTAGAGGAATTGAAAGCTTACGAGGTGATTGAAAAACAGGATTTACCGGAGGTTAAGGGAACGGGATATGTTTTTAGACATAAGAAAACGAAAGCAAGGGTATGTGTTGTAAGCAATGAGGACAACAACAAGGTTTTTACAATAGGATTTCGGACGCCGCCTGAGGATGATATGGGAATACCCCATATTATGGAGCATTCGGTTTTGTGCGGCTCAAAGAATTTCCCTGTAAAGGACCCATTTGTTGAGCTTTGCAAGGGCTCGCTCAATACATTTTTAAATGCGATGACATATTCGGACAAGACGGTATATCCGGTGGCAAGTCTTAACAAAAAGGATTTTCATAACCTTATGCATGTTTATCTTGATGCAGTTTTTTATCCGAATATATATGAGCATGATGAGATACTTATGCAGGAGGGCTGGCACTACGAGGTGGATGAGGAAACCGGTGATTTAAAATATAACGGTGTTGTTTTCAATGAGATGAAGGGTGTATTTTCATCACCTGAACAGCAGCTTTTCAGGGCTGTTGAGAAATCCCTTCACGAGCATACTGCATACAGCTATGAGTCAGGCGGCGACCCTGCATATATAACTGACCTTGATAGGGAGACATTTCTTGATTTCCACAGGAGATATTATCATCCGAGCAACAGCTACATTTATCTTTACGGGGATATGGATGCGGCGGCAGAGCTTGATTTTATCGACAGGGAATACCTTTCCTCATATGATTATCTGGAAATAGCTTCTGAGCTTACGGATGAGCCTGATTTTGCGGGGGCAAAGGAGATAAGGGAGGAGTACAGTCTTTCGGATGCGGAGGAGGAACGTGATAACACATATCTTACCTATAATGTATCCGTGGGAAAGAGTACGGACAAGAAGCTTTGTATGGCGTTTGCGGTAATCGAGCATGCGCTTTTGGAGGCACCCGGAGCACCCCTAAAAACTGCACTTATTGATGCGGGTATCGGAATGGACGTTTTTTCTTCCTATGATGACGGAATAAAGCAGCCCACATTTTCAATTGTTGCAAAAAATGCAAATGAAGATGACCGGGGCAAATTCATAAGCATTATTGATAAAACACTTGAGGGTATAGTAAAGGACGGAATCAATAAGCGTTCATTTCTTGCCTCGATAAACTATTTTGAATTTAAGCACAAGGAGAGCAATTTTGGCAGATATCCAAAGGGGCTTATGCTTGGACTGAATGCATTTAATACATGGCTTTATGATGATAATATGGCACTGACAAATTTTTCACTGAATGAGATTTTTGACGAGCTTAAAAGCGATGTGGAAAAAGGATATTTTGAGGAGCTTATAAGAAATTACATTCTTGAGAACAAAAATAAAACCTATGTTGTGCTTGCACCTAAAAAGGGACTTGGCAGGGAACTTGAGGAGCGTGAGAGGGAGAAGCTTGATAAATATAAGAAAACCCTTACGGAGTCCGATCTTTCCGACATAAAGAAAAACATGGAGGCCCTTAAAAAATATCAGAGCGAGCCAAGCAGTCAGGAGGAGCTTAAAACAATACCTATGCTTGAGATTTCGGATATTGACAAAAAGGCAAGNACAATAAATAATCAATTTTCTGAGATTGAGATGGTTAANATTGTAAGCCATGATATTTTTACAAACGGAATAAGTTATGTAAACTTAAACTTTGACATTGGAGATATNGANTACGACAAATATCCCTATATTTCACTTTTGGCAGAGATTTTCAAATATGTTGANACTGAAAATTACACATACAATGAGCTTGCCAATGAAATTAATCTCCANACGGGAGGCATAGGCTTTGACGTTACGGTTTCAAACACTGAGGTCATTGACAAAATAAATGTCCATTTTATTGTGAATGCAAAAATGCTTGACGATAAGCTTGACAGGGCAATGGAGCTTATAAATGAGATTTTGTTTACATCTAAGCTTGATGACAAAAAACGTTTGCAGGAGATTATATGTGAGACAAGGGTAAATCTTAAAAATGAACTTGTGGCCACGGGACATACGACAGCCGCAGGAAGGGCGCTTTCCTATGTATCTCCATTAGGCGTTGTGAAAGAGCTTACAGAGGGCGTTGATTATTACAAATTNTTAGAAGCACTTGAAAAGGATTTTGACGCAAGATATGAGNAACTTNCNNCAGACTTAAAGTCAATTTTNGGNGANGTTTTAAGACGGGGCGGACTTACAATATCCTATACGGGTGACAAAAATCCAAAGGATATTATGGGCACATCCGTTACGGAGCTTTCAAAAAAGCTTTCNACAAGGGCAAGGTTTGATAATCCGAAGGTTATAAAGCCNCAGATTTTAAATGAGGGCTTTAAAACCGCAAGTCAGGTACAGTATGTAGCAACCGCAGGAAACTACAAGGAGCGCGGACTTGAATTTAAGGGTGATTTGTATGTGCTTCAGTCAATATTCTCATATGAGTATCTGTGGCTTAACGTCAGGGTAAAGGGCGGTGCATATGGATGTATGTGTGCGTTTGCNAGAAGCGGAAATGCATATTTTGCCTCCTACCGGGACCCAAATCTGATGGAGACTTACAATATATTTAAAAAAGCTCCTGAGTATGTGAGAACCTTTGATGCAGAGGAACGAGACATGACAAAATATGTTATCGGNGCAATAAGCAGGNTGGACGCGCCACTTTCTCCGTCTGCGGAGGGAGCATTTTCCTTTGCGGCATATCTTATGGGAATAACAAATGAGGATTTGCAGAGGGAGCGTGACGAGGTGCTTGCGGCAAATGTTGCAAGCATAAGAGACCTTGCGCCGTATGTTGAGGCGGCTGTGGACGGAGGTCTTATTTGTGCAATCGGAAATGAGGATAAGATTTCTGCTGCAAAAGATAATTTTAAGGTTGTGGAGAGTGTATTTTAAGTATGACAAACAATTACAAATCGGGCTTTGTTGCTATTATAGGCAGACCGAACGTTGGTAAATCAACACTTATGAACCGCCTTATCGGACAAAAAATTGCCATAACAAGCAGCAAGGCTCAGACGACGAGAAACAGAATACAGACCGTATATACGGATGATGAGGNCCAGATTGTTTTTCTTGATACACCCGGTATAAACAGGGCGAAAAACAAGCTGGGAGAATACATGATGAATGTGGCATATGGCACACTTACAGAGGTTGACATAATTATGTGGCTTGTGGAGCCTACAACATTTATCGGTGCGGGAGAACGGCAGATTATAGAGACGCTTGGAAAGGTGAAAACCCCTAAAATACTTGTAATTAATAAGACGGACACGGTAGAGGAAAAGAAGATATTTGATGCCATTGAGAGTTATAAGGATGTATGTACATTTGAGGCTATCGTGCCNGTTTCCGCCTTGAGGGGGAAAAATACGGAGGAACTTTTAAAAGCTCTAAAAGTCTTACTGCCATACGGACCGCAGTTTTATGATGAGGACACCATAACAGACCAGCCGGAAAGGCAGATTGTTGCTGANCTTATAAGGGAGCAGGCATTAAGACAGCTNGACAAGGAAATACCGCATGGAATAGCGGTAGTCATTGACAGCATGAAGGAACGGATAAGCGGNAGAAATGGCGGTAATGATGGAGCTAATGGCAGCAAAATTATTATAGATATAGATGCAACCATCATATGTGAGCGTGACTCCCATAAGGGCATTATAATTGGTAAGCAGGGGGCAATGCTTAAGAGCATAGGCACGAAGGCGAGAATAAGCATGGAAAACCTCCTTGATGCTAAGGTAAACCTAAAGCTTTGGGTGAAGGTAAAAAAGGATTGGAGAGACAGCGACATACTGCTCAAAAATTACGGATATGTACAGGGCAGGGATTAATTGCATGGCTGCGTGGCCATGCGGAGATAGGTCATGTGCGGAGATAAATCATGAAGGAAGAACTTATTGTAAACGGAATCGTTTTATATGCAACTCTTGTGGGAGAGTACGATAAGCGTCTGGTTGTGCTTACAAAGGAAAAGGGCAAAATAACGATATTTGCCAATGGCGCAAGACGTCCAGGGAGTCAGTTCCGTGCGGCAAGCCAAAGCTTTGTCATGGGAGCGTTTACCATCACGGCAGGGAGAGATTACTACAATCTCCATAAGGTTGAGGTCAGGGAATATTTCAGTGAGCTGCCACTTGATATGGAAAAAATGTGCTATGCCTCATATTTTTGTGAGCTTATGTCCTATTATACAAGAGAGGGCGATTCCTGTGTAAACAACTTAAATCTTCTTTATGTCACCTTTAAGGCATTAATAAAGGGAAGTATGCCTAACACCCTTATAAAAGCAATATATGAAACAAGACTTATGGATATAGAGGGAGAAGGGATACACTGCTATTCCTGCGTTAAATGCTCATCAAAGGAAATTACTTACATAAGCAGTAAGCGAGGTGGACTTTTATGTGACAGATGTGCAAAGGAGTTAAATGTTACCCAAGGGATAAGTCCCACAATTGTTTATACGCTTCAGTTTATACAGTCGGTGTCCATTGGACAGCTTTATGGCTTTTCACTTTCAGACGATGCCATGAAGGAGCTAATAAATGTAACTGACAGCTTTTTAAATGAGCATGTAGATAAAAAATTTAAGTCGCTGGAGATATTGTCGTCACTTGCCTGACGTAAAAATATAAAGTTGAAGATGATATTATGGACAGGAAAAAACATGGGATAATTTTGGATTGATTGAAGCGTTCTAGTATGCTAAAATATCAAAAAGTATTTTCTATTCCAGTTTGTCTGGAGTTGGCACTACATATGTATGTTTATTATATCAATCAATATTAAAAGGAGAGACGGAAATTGCAACTTGAATTATTAAAGAACGAAGAAAGACAGATGAATTTTATTATGTTTTTGGCATGGGGATTTCTGATTCCAATTGCAGCCGTTATGTTTGTTATGCTTTTTTTAGATGGCACTGCGAAGGATACAGTGGCATTATTGATGGTGGTATTTGGGGTATTGATCAGAATATTTGAAAAAAGTCTGGGTGCTAAGGCAAAGTATTTATATGCCAGTCTTATGCCGGTTTTTGGAGCTGTTACGATAGTTGTAGGAAATGATGGGAAATTCGGAGCAATGACTCAGGCATATTTTCTTGCGACGGTAATGATTATTGCTTATTATGATGTGTCAGTGGTAAAGGTGAATGCAATCGTGACCATAGCGGTGAATGTTTTGGCTTTGATAATATTTCCAGGAGCCTATTTTAAATTACATAAACCGATTGTGTGGTTATTTATACTTATAGTATATTCTTTGGAAGTCGTTGTTTCCTATGTCATAGCCGGAAGAACTTTTAAGCTTATTTCTGATGTGGCAGAGGGAGAGAAGGAAGTAGAGGGGCTGTTGGGCAATGTTAGACAGGCATTTACGGGATTGGATGAATCGGCGGACAATATTCATATGTCATTAAGCAGTTTTCATCAGAGCACACGGGATATCGCGGCTTCTACAGAAGAGATTTCTAGCAGCGCAGAAAAACAGATTAAGGAAGTTAATGGAAGCATTGATATTTTTAACACCCTAAATGACAAAATACGTGTTTCCGAAAAACAGATTATGGTAACTATGGAGCATGTGACACAACTAAAAGAACGGAACGATGAGGGAATTGCTTCGATATCAGAGCTCTCTAAAAAATTCGATGAGAATATCAGGGCAACACAGGAAGCTACAGAGGGGGTTACTGCCTTGTCTCATAAATCTGCCTCCATTGCTGGGATTGTAGAAAGCATTAATCAGATTGCGGGACAGACAAATCTGCTTGCGTTAAATGCAGCGATAGAGGCTGCCAGAGCAGGAGAGGCCGGAAGGGGTTTTGCGGTAGTTGCAGATGAGATTAATTCTTTGTCTACGGAATCTTCGAATGCGACAAAAGAAATTGATGCAATTTTGAAAGATATTATAACAACCGTGGAAAAAACAAATCAGATTATGGATAAAAATGCTGTAATTGTAAAGGAATCTTCTGAACAGCTGGATGGTACCATAAAGATTTTTGAGGCTATGATAGCATCCTCTGATGAAGTTCTAGCTGTGATTGAAACCTTAAAGAAGGAGCTTGCAAACATTGTAGATATTAAGGATTCCTTGATGAGTTCTATGAACAGCTTGGAGGAGATTTCAGAGAAATCTGCAGAAGTGACAAATGAGATTAGCATGGCAACGGAAGAACAGGTTTCCGGGGTGGATAGTATTTTAAAATCTTTGGAGACTGTGCAGGGTGGTATTGAGAAACTTGCAAGAGTGTTGGAAGTATCACCACAGTAAATTATTATATTATTACTTGCAATATTTGAATATTATATGTAAAATAAGTGGCATGTGCCAGCAGGATACGTTAGCATCCTGCCCAAGGATAGGATTGTAAAATTTTCCTATAAATAAATACGAGAGGTGTGATTTGGATAATGGAAAAAACAATGGACAAAATAGTAGCGCTTGCTAAGTCAAGAGGATTTATATATCCGGGCTCAGAGATATACGGCGGACTTGCCAATACATGGGATTATGGAAATCTCGGCGTTGAATTTAAGAACAACGTGAAAAAGGCTTGGTGGAAAAAGTTTATACAGGAAAATCCATATAACGTAGGTGTTGACTGTGCTATACTTATGAACCCTCAGACATGGGTTGCATCAGGACATGTTGGAAGCTTTTCTGACCCGCTTATTGACTGTAAGGAGTGCCATGAGAGATTCAGGGCGGATAAAATTATAGAGGACTTTATGCAGGAAAATGGTATTGCCTTAGAGGGCAGCGTTGATGCATGGTCCAAGGATGATATGGTAAAGTTTATTGAGGAAAAGAATGTGTGCTGTCCAAGCTGTGGCAAGCATAATTTCACTGATATAAGAGAATTTAACCTCATGTTTAAAACATTTCAGGGTGTTACTGAGGATTCGTCTGCTACCCTTTATCTCAGGCCTGAAACGGCGCAGGGTATTTTTGTAAACTTTAAAAATGTTCAGAGAACATCAAGAAAGAAGATTCCATTTGGTATTGGACAGATAGGTAAATCATTCAGAAATGAAATTACACCTGGAAACTTTACATTCCGTACAAGAGAGTTTGAGCAGATGGAGCTTGAGTTTTTCTGTGAGCCTGACACTGACCTTGAGTGGTTTAAATACTGGAAGGATTTCTGTATCAACTGGCTTAAAGAGCTTGGCATGAAGGAAGACGAGATGAGATACCGTGACCACGATAAGGAGGAGCTTTCCTTCTACAGCAAGGCGACAACGGATATTGAATTTTTATTCCCATTTGGCTGGGGTGAGCTTTGGGGAATTGCTGACAGAACCGATTACGACCTTACACAGCATCAGAATACTTCAAAGGAGCCTATGGAGTACTTTGATGATGAGAAGAAGATAAAGTATGTTCCATATGTAATTGAGCCGTCACTTGGAGCTGACCGTGTAACCCTTGCATTTTTGTGCTCTGCATACGATGAGGAGGAGCTTGAGGGCGGTGATACAAGAACCGTACTCCATTTTCATCCGGCACTTGCACCTGTAAAGATAGGTGTGCTTCCGTTATCTAAGAAGCTGAATGAGGGTGCGGAGAAGATATATGCTGAGCTTTCAAAATATTATAACTGTGAGTTTGACGACAGAGGTAATATCGGAAAGAGATATAGAAGACAGGATGAGATTGGAACTCCGTTCTGTGTAACCTACGATTTCGACTCTGAAAATGACGGTGCAGTAACCGTAAGAGACAGAGACACAATGGAGCAGGAGAGAATAAAGATAGAGGATTTAAAGGCTTATTTTGAGAAGAAGCTGTATTATTAAATAAACAGAAACATGGAAAAATGCACAAAGTGATATAATTTAAAAAATCGGCAGTATATGCTATGAGTAGTATACTGTCGATTTTTTATATTTGTATATTTGCCCTAAACAGTAAGTACTTTTAGTACCATTAATGGTACTAAAATCATAGGTGCTTTTTGTAGAAAATACTTTATAATATATAGTAAAATGTCAAAACCTAAGGAGAAGTAAATGCGTAAAAAAGTATGATAAAACAAATGGAGGGTTTGATTATGAAGATGGTAAATAAAAAATTATTGGTAGGTATATTAACCTTAATGATGTCAGTCGGTATGGTAAGTATTCAAGCGGATGCAACTACGATAATAACGGATGTGCATTACACCTCAACCGCCGGATATACATTCCATATTAGAGAATCCGGTTCCACGACTGAACTTGGAACGATGTATTTAACAAAGGATAGCAAGAACGTATACAACACATTTACAGCCTCAAAGTATTGCGAAAGTGTTACCGCATATGTGTCTGGTACAAATTCAGGCTTTAAAGATTTTACCGTGAGTAAAATAAGTGCTAAGTATTCTTTTACTGTTACTAAATCGGTAGATAAACCGACAATAGTGTACGGAAAATGTTCGGTGACCTATTAATTTGAATGATTGGGATGAGCAAAACGCACAATGGGTGTTCGAAAAAGCAGCATTTTGTTCATCCCTGTTGGATTATAATATGGAGGTTGTATGAAAAAAAGCATATTAAAAATAAGCATTATATTCATTATAATTATTATGCTAATCACAGGAGGCTTTTTCGTAACGAAGCTTAATATGAAATTTCCTGACAAAGTAACATATGGCAATGGAACGGATGCTGCATACTGTGCTGATGGAGGAATGTATTATATTAAAAATAAATGTATTTATTTTTTGGATTCCAAGAATCAGATAAACACGGTTGTATGCAATAAGGCTAACTGTACTCATAATACAGTGTCCTGTAATGCGTACATGGAAGATTTTCAGGCACCGACTATTATTTGTTATGGTGACTATTTGTATGTGTCGTTGTCTAAATCGAATATAAGCTTTAATGATGGGGAAGCATCATATACCGGTCTTGTAAAATTGGATTGTATAAAATGTGATGGTTCAAGCAGAAGAACCATATATTCCGCAGATAGCGGTGCGGTTACATCGATGAAAGCAATAGGAGATAAACTATATTTTACGACTTGGGCTTACCCGGACCCTAGCGAGTACGTGTTAAATTCATTTGTAAGTACTCAAACATTATATGAGTATGACCTTAGGTGGAATAAGCTGAAAACGGTTTTGGAGTATCCTGCAGATGAGAACCATGAGATATCCAGACTTGATATTGTAAAAGGAAATGTACAGGATGTGTATGTGATGTATGATGTGTATAACAAGGATGGAAGCCAAAGGACACAATTGCTTAAGTATGATGATAATAAGATGACGGTTATAAAAGAATATTATATTGCTGATTTCAATGATTCAAAGGAATATATAGATTTTGTTATAAATGAATCGGAGCAGCTTGAGATAATACAGACCCTGCTTGGTGAAGCAAACGATGTATTGGCTGTCAGCAGCAGCAATGACTGCTTCCAAACTAAAAAGTTGATGTTTACGATAGATGATGCACATGACATTGCTATGAATGATGGATACATATTATTTGTGAATTCGGATTATAACAAGATTATGTTGGATTGTGATTCAATGAACATGTATTTTGCAACAACATGTTTTGAAGGAGAAAAGTATATCTCCGACATACTTGATATTGATGAAGAAAATAATGCCATCTATATAGATGCAACAGATTATACGGGCATACTTCCCGGAACGATTTTTTATGAAGATCCAAAAAATCAGGCGGTTGCTGATTTTGATGTATTCATGTCAAATTATTTTATTGATAAAGCTTCTGTTAATCATGATGATATAGCAAAGCTTACATGGGTACATTTCGAAGATTAGGGTGGAAGAACATGACGGGTTCAGAGATATAAGGTAAACTTTTTGTCAATTGTATAGTGACAAAATAAAAGAATGCGTATATAATTTATTTTGTCAGAAAAGTCAAAAGATAAATGAGGGGAGATTGGGGAATGTATGACAAAATTGCCGTTGGAAGGAGACTGAAATGCCTTCGACATATGACAGGGAAAACACAAAGGGAAGTATCAAAGGAAATCGGAATATCGATTGAAACAATTCGTAAATTGGAGCAGGGGAAGAAGGGGGCATCTATGCAGGTATTAGATTCGTTGAGGGATTATTATGGTTCTAAGATGGATTTTATCCTGTATGGAGATAATTAAATGTGATATTTATGCTGTCTGTCCGGAATATATGGGACAGACAGCTTTTTTATTCGAATAGTTTTTTAAAAGCTTTTGTAAAAAGTGTGTTTTTATGCTTGACAATCACTATATGTAGTGATAGATTATCTATATGGATTAGCACTCGTATTTAATGAGTGCTAATAATAAATGAAAGGGTGATGAGATGGAGCTGGATGAGCGTAAGAAGAAAATTCTTAAAGCCATTATAGCCAATTACCTTGAAACCGGTGAGCCTGTAGGCTCGCGTACAATTTCAAAATACACGGATACGGATTTATCACTCAGCTCGGCCACAATCAGAAATGAGATGGCTGACTTAGAGGAGATGGGCTATATTGTCCAGCCGCATACATCAGCGGGAAGGATTCCGACAGACAAGGGCTACAGATTTTATGTAGATAGCCTTATGGAGGAGAAGGTTGATGTTGAGGAGGAAAAAAGCTCACTGCTTGAGCGTGTTGACAGAATGGAGCTTTTACTTAAGCAGGTTGCAAAGGTGCTTGCCTACAATACAAATTATGCAACCATGGTTACTGCTCCAAAGTACAGGAAAACCGTTAAATTTATACAGCTTTCCAAGGTCGATGCGGATAACCTTTTAGCAGTTATCGTTGTAGATGGAAACATCATCAAAAATAAGATGATTGGGGTAAATGTTGAGCTTGATAACGAGGATGTTTTAAAATTTAACATTCTGCTTAATACATTTCTTCAGGGGGCGTCATTGGAGGATATTAACCTTGAGATGATTCAGGCGATGAAGACACAGTCCGGTGAGTATGCTCCTATTCTTGAGGATATTTTTTCAGGTATTGTTGATGCGATACATGATGCAAATGAGCTTGAGATATACACAAGCGGAGCCACAAACATACTTAAGTATCCTGAACTTGGTGATATAAGTAAGACAAGTGAGCTGCTTGAAAAATTTGAGGATAAGAGCGAGCTGTCACATCTTATCGAAGAAACAACAAACAAGGCGGACGGTACAGGTATTCAGGTGTATATTGGAGAGGAAGCCCCGGATCAGGATATGAAGGATTGCTCAATTGTGACGGCAACCTACAAGATGCCTGAAGGAGCAGAAGGAACCATAGGTATTTTGGGACCAAAGAGAATGGATTATAAAAAAGTAGTCAGCACATTAAAAAATCTGACTATAGAATTAGATGAGATATTTAAGAAAAGCAAAGGGGTGAATAATGATGGCTAAGAGTAATAGCTCAAAGAATGGAGAGGCTGGTAAAAAGGTTGCAGCGAATCCTGAGGTTAAAGATGTGGCCACAGAGGATGTTGAGGTAACTGACGAGACACCTGTCGAGGAAGGTACGGATGTACAGATTGACGAGGTGGAGGAGGTATCTGCCGATGATCCTGAAAAAGCTATGGAGGCAAAGCCAAAGCCGGTTCCTAAGGGAAGCAGAAGGGGCAGTAAGTCACTTATGATAGAGCTTGAAAAAGCCAAGGAGCTTGCCCAGGGAAATGAGGATAAATATAAGAGACTTCTTGCAGAGTTTGATAATGCAAGGCAGAGAAATGAAAAAGAATCCAAGAAAATGTATGACATAGGTGCAAAGGAGGTTCTGGAAAAGCTTTTACCTGTTGTAGACAATTTTGAGAGAGCTCTTGAAAGTATTCCTGAGGAGGATGTGGACAGGGCATTTGAGCAGGGCGTTGACAAGATATACAGACAGCTTATGGTATCTCTTGAGTCTGTGGGAGTAGTACCTATGAATGCAGAGGGAACAAACTTTAATCCTGATTTTCATAATGCGGTTATGCATATAGAAGATGAACAGTATGAGGAAAACATTATTGTTGAGGAGATGCAGAAGGGTTATATGTATAAGGATCAGGTTTTAAGACATAGTATGGTTAAGGTTGCAAACTAAAATGACAATACATTTAAACAATAACTTATAACAAAATATAAAATGGAGGAAAATAAAATGGGAAAGATTATTGGTATTGACTTAGGAACAACAAATTCATGTGTAGCAGTTATGGAAGGTGGTAAGCCTGTTGTTATCACAAATGCAGAAGGCTCAAGAACAACACCTTCAGTAGTTGCATTTTTAAAGAACGGAGAGAGAGTTGTCGGTGATGCAGCTAAGCGTCAGGCTGTTACAAATGCAGATAAAACAATTGCTTCCATCAAGAGACACATGGGTTCCGATTACAAGGTAAATATAGATGATAAAAAGTACTCACCACAGGAGATTTCAGCTATGACCCTGCAGAAGCTCAAGGCTGACGCAGAAAGCTATATCGGTGAGAAGGTTACAGAGGCAGTTATTACTGTTCCTGCATACTTTACAGATTCACAGAGACAGGCTACAAAGGACGCAGGTAAGATTGCAGGTCTTGATGTTAAGCGTATTATAAACGAGCCTACAGCAGCAGCACTTTCATATGGTCTTGATAATGAGGAAGAGCAGAAGATAATGGTATATGACCTTGGTGGTGGTACATTTGATGTATCTATTATCGAAATTGGTGACGGTGTTATAGAGGTTCTTGCAACTGCTGGTGATAACATGCTCGGTGGTGATGACTTTGATAATGCTATAACAGATTACATGCTTGCTGAATTCAAGAAGAATGAGGGTGTTGACCTTTCAGGCGACAAGATGGCTATGCAGAGATTAAAGGAAGCAGCAGAGAAGGCTAAGAAGGAGCTTTCATCATCAACTACTACAAACATCAACCTTCCTTTCATTACTGCAACAAATGAAGGACCAAAGCATTTTGATATGGATCTCACACGTGCTAAGTTTGATGAGCTTACTGCACATCTTGTTGAGAAGACAAGAGAGCCTGTACACTCAGCTCTTAAGGATGCCGGTCTCACTGCTTCAGAGATAGATAAGGTGCTTCTCGTTGGTGGTTCAACACGTATCATAGCTGTTCAGGATATGGTTAAGAAGATAACAGGTAAGGAGCCATTCAAGGGTATCAATCCTGACGAGTGTGTTGCAATCGGTGCATCCATTCAGGGTGGTAAGCTTGCAGGTGATGCAGGAGCAGGTGAAATTCTTCTCCTTGATGTTACTCCGCTTACACTTTCAATTGAAACTATGGGAGGTATTGCAACTCACCTTATTGAGAGAAATACAACAATTCCTACAAACAAGAGCCAGATATTCTCAACAGCACAGGATAATCAGGATGCAGTTGATATCAATATTGTACAGGGTGAAAGAGAATTTGCAAGAGACAACAAGAGCTTAGGAAGATTCAGACTTGACGGTATTGCTCCGGCAAGACGTGGTGTACCTCAGATTGAGGTTACATTTGATATCGATGCAAATGGTATCGTAAATGTTTCTGCTAAGGACCTTGGAACAGGAAGAGAGCAGCATATTACAATTACTTCAGGCACTTCACTTTCTGACGAGGATATCGAAAGAGCAGTTAAGGAAGCAGCTGAGTATGAGGCACAGGATAAGAAGCGTAAGGAAGCCATTGAGGTTAGAAATGATGCCGATGCTATGGTATTCCAGACAGAGAGAGCTCTTTCCGATGTTGGAGATAAGCTTTCAGCAGCAGACAAGAGCAAGGTTGAGGAAGACTTAAAGGCTCTTAAGGAAATTATAGAGGGAACAGACCCTGATGCAATGACAGAGTATGATGTTGAGAAGATTAAGGCTGGTAAGGAAACGCTTATGAACAGTGCACAAAATCTGTTCTCAAAGCTTTATGAGCAGAATGGTCCGGGTGCAAATGCAGGAACCGGAACCGGAACTCCTGACTTCTCTGATGATGATGTTGTGGATGCTGATTACAAAGAGATATAATTTTAACCTTAAACTATTAATATTTCTAAGAAAGAAATTATGGGTGAATTCAGATGGCTGATAAAAGAGATTATTATGAAGTGCTTGGCGTTACAAAAGGCGCCACTGATGCTGAATTGAAAAAAGCATACCGTAAGGTAGCTAAGAAATATCATCCCGACACGAATCCGGGCGATTTGGAAGCCGAAGAAAAGTTCAAGGAGGCTGCTGAGGCTTATGCCATACTTTCTGATCCGGAAAAAAGGTCTAAGTATGATCAGTATGGTCATGCTGCCTTTGATCAAAATGGCGGTCCGGGCGGATTTGGCGGATTTGATTTCGCAGATATGGGAGATATCTTTGGAGATATTTTCGGTGATATGTTCGGCGGCGGTTCAAGACACCGCCAGTCAAACGGACCTGTTAAGGGCGCCAATATAAAGACAACAGTTCGTGTTTCCTTTGAGGAGGCTGTTTTCGGTACACAGGAGGAGCTTGAGCTTCCTCTTAAGGATGAGTGTGACGTATGTAAGGGAAGCGGTTCTCAGCCGGGACACGAGCCGGAAACCTGTTCAAAATGTGCAGGAAAGGGGCAGGTTGTATTTACACAGCAGTCACTTTTTGGTATGACAAGGACTGTGCAGACATGTCCTGATTGTAGTGGTTCAGGAAAAATTATCAAATATAAGTGCAGTAACTGTGCCGGTACTGGCTTTGTTAAGAGCAAGAAAAAAATTCAGGTTGCCGTTCCTGCTGGTATTGACAATGGTCAGAGCATCCGTATAAGGGAAAAGGGTGAGCCTGGTATAAACGGCGGAGGACGTGGTGATCTTCTTGTTACGGTTTTAGTTGACAGACATCCCGTATTCCAAAGACAGGAGTATGACATATATTCCTCTGAGCCTATAAGCTTTACACAGGCTGCATTGGGTGGAAGAATTACAATAACTACAATTGACGGACCTTACGAGATAGACATAAAGCCTGGAACTCAGACTGACACAAAGGTTAAGCTTAAGGGCAAGGGTGTACCTACTCTCCGAAACAAGACGGTAAGAGGCGACCATTATGTTACTCTTGTGGTACAGGTACCTGATAAGCTTACGGAGGAACAGAAGTCAATACTTAACCAGTATGCAAATACGACAACCGTAAATGCAAGGTCATCAACGGATTCAGCAGGAGGCTTCAGCTTTGGTGACCATAAGAAGAAAAAGGGATTTAAAAAATTATGATGTGGACACAAATAACAATCAATACAAGCTGTGAGGCTGTAGATTTACTTAGCGCCTTTCTTGATGAGAAGGGCGTTGAGGGAATTATGATTGAGGATAATGTTCCACTTACCGATGAAGATAAAAAGGCTATGTATGTAGACATTCCGCTTATGACAGGAGAGGATGACGGTACGGCACGGGTATCATGCTTTGTTCCTATGGAGCAAAAGGGTGACGTGTCGGATATGGAAACTATAAGCCTTGATATTGAACTTTTAAAGGCGGATATAGCGGCAGAGCTTATCCGCCTTAAAGAGTTTATACCGGTAGGTTCAATGAGCATTGAAACTTCAATCACCGAGGATACAGACTGGATGAATAACTGGAAAAAGTTTTTCAAGCCATTCAGACTGTATGACAACATAGTGATAAAGCCTACATGGGAGGAGCTTGAGGATAAAAGAGACGGGGACATAGTAGTGGAAGTGGACCCGGGAATGGCATTTGGTACAGGCACCCATGAGACGACAAAGCTTTGCATAGGACAGATAAAGAAATATTTGAAAGCCGATGACACCGTGTTTGATGTGGGCTCGGGAAGCGGAATTCTTTCAATTATAAGTTCGCTTTTGGGGGCAGGCTTCGTGCACGGAATGGATATAGATGAGGTTGCAGTAAAAGCTGCCAAGGAAAATGCAGACCAAAATGGTATAGGTGAAGATAGTCTTGTGTTTACGTGCGGAAACCTTTTAGGTGAAAATGTGATAGGCAGGGATGATTCCTACAGTCTTACAGGTGCCTATGGGAAACTGCCGGATATTTCTGGCAATCCATATTTGAACAGAAAATATGATATTGTGGTGGCAAATATACTTGCGGATGTAATTATTCCGTTGTCAG
Organism: Lachnospiraceae bacterium; assembly: GCA_014799405.1. Taxonomy (GTDB): domain Bacteria; phylum Bacillota; class Clostridia; order Lachnospirales; family Lachnospiraceae; genus Coprococcus_C. Next base: position 6,982 of record JAAVIA010000038.1, on the reverse strand, counting down.
CGGTTATAAAACCATATATAAAGGATAATGGATACTATATCACATCAGGAATTATAAAGGAGAAGGAAAATGCGGTGAAGGAGGCGCTTGTTGCAAACGGATTTGAAATTATTGATGTTGTTCGTATGAACGACTGGGTTTCGGTAGTGGCAAAACCTTAAATCATTCAGCCCTGCAAAATTCAATAAACCAGCTAAGAGCAGCAGGTCTTTGTTTATTTTCTGAGTAAATAAAGCCTACGGCTCTTTTTTTAATTTCATTCTCTAATGGAAGCTCTACAATAACACCTGAATTTAACTGCTCAGCTGCAAATTCTCTCACAACGCTTGCAACACCCATACCAATAGATGCAAAATCAATAAGCAAATCCATATTGTTTATTTCAAGTACTTGATTTGGGTATATGCCATTCTCAGAAAGATAAGCGTCAATATGGGTTCTTGTAATGTTGTTTTTTTCAAGAAGCATAAGGTTGGACTTTTCCAAAATTTCTTTCGTTGGCATGGAGAATATACCGGTGGATGCAGTTCCCTCAAAAGCATTGTCGGTTTGTGTATTCTGTATTTCAGTTGACATAAGGTTTGTATAGTTTCCCATAAAAATCCAAGGATTATTTGATAATGTGTCCTCCTCCTGCTCCCTGAGGTTAAGGTTGTCCAAATAGGCTCTGCTTGCCACAAAAATATCGTGTATTTCTGCAATGGGCTGAAAATGAAATCCGTTTGGAATGTTTGTCTCACATATGAGACCTATATCAATTTTATTGTCCTGCAAAAGCTTTACGGTATCTACTGTGGAATGGCAGTCTATAAACATTTTGACGTGAGGATTTGCGACTATAAAATTCTGAAGATAATCGAGAAGCACAAATTTACAAAGTGATGTGCTTACACCAATTCTAAGTTCACCGATTCCAAGCTCATTTATTCTTTTAATTTCCTCCTCACCTTGTGTGATGCTGTCAAAAGCTTTGGAAATGTGATTGTATAAAATTTCACCCTCGGCAGTAAGCTTAACACCTTTTGAGGTCCTGTCAAAAAGCTTTGTGCCAAGTCCGTTTTCTAAATTTGAAATTGCCTTGCTGATGGCAGGCTGGCTTATGAAAAGGGCTTCAGCTGCATGGCTTATATTTCCCTTTTTTGCAACGGTATAAAAAACTCTGTAATTATTTAAGTTTTCGTACATGATTGTCTGTACCTCTTATAGAAAATTTTATAAAGTAAGCTTTTCAAAATAATATCATATACATGACATAACTTCAAGTTATAAAGGATATTACTATTATATATTTTTGTTATACAGTTTTGTATGATAAAATAAAAAACAATTATAGTGTTTCGCAGGTTAATAAATAAATTAAAAAATTTGTTGTAATATTAAATGTTTTTGTAGGGATAAAAATGGGGAGAAAGGAAATCCAAAAGGATTACAGGTAAAAAACTATGATGGGACTTGGAACGGCATTTAAAAAGGTATACGGAGAGGTGCTTGCGCCATATGGGTATAAAAAAGTAAAGGAAGGAAAGCCCTACCTTGTGCGAGTGGTAAGTGATGAGATAATTCATGTAATATCGTGTGTACCATGTCCACCATATGGCTCTAATAAGGAATACATGATTTGCGGAGGTGCCGCAACAGTTTATAGAAAGCAAATGGATTTCAGCTGTCATCCGGCATGTCATGACTGGCTTACGAACAATCTTGATATTTGCTTAAAAACAACGGATAGAAAATATTCAGTGGAGCTTTGCAAGGAATTTATATCTGCATACCCCCCAAATGACGAGGAGAGGTTATTAAAGTCAATGTGGGAATCTGTGGAACAGACAAAGGAATATCTCCTGCCTGTGCTTGAAAAGGTGACGGATTTAAGAAGCTGTATTGATTATTATCATAAAATTCGTCCAGCAGATATACCATGCTATTTTGAAGATAACTTGGTCGTGAGAGATATGGGAGGTGCAAGCAGTGACTGGCTTTCATTTGTAAAAATTTTTACATTTGAGGAATTTAGGGAGATTAAGCAGGCAATATATGATGGATACATGGAAGAATATAAAGAAAAAATCAAAAATAATGAACTAACAGATACAGATAAAAGAAATATAGAATGGTATAACAACAAACTGAATAGAGAGCTGACAGGTTTTGAAAAATGGACGAAGGACCCTGTATTATACAAAAAGCTATTGGATGAAATGGACACAAGAAAAGCGGAAAATATAGAAAAGCTGAGAAGCTATGGGATTGAAATATAGAAAGTGGAATGTAAATAAAAATGGGGAGAAAGGAAATCTAAAAGGATTACAGGTGAAAAACTATGATGGGACGGGATACAGCGTTTAAAAAGGTATACGGAGAGGTTCTTGCGCCATATGGTTATAAAAAAGTAAAGGGAGGAAAGCCCTACCTTGTGCGAGTAGTAAGTGATGAGATAATTCATGTAGTGTCATGTGTAAATTGTGATGCAGCATCTTATGGTATGGGGGAATATATGATTTGCGGAGGAGTGGTAACAGTCTATAGAAAAGAAATAAACTTTAGCTGTCCGGCATCATTTAATCATTGGCTTTTGGATAATCTTCAGATATGTCAAAGAACAACAGATATGGAATATTCTCCAAGTCTTTGTAATGAATTTATAGCTAAATATGAAAAAGATAACGAGGAAAGTCTCCTTACCTCAATGTGGAATACAGTAGAGAAAACAAAGCAGTATCTCCTGCCTGTGCTTGAAAAGGTGACGGATTTAAGAAGCTGTATCGATTATTATCATAAATTCGCTTTTGCCGATATACTATGCTATTTTGCAGATGGATTTGAAGTTGGTACAATGGGAGGACGAGCTAGTGATTGGCTATCATTTATTAAACTCTTCACATTTGAAGAATTTAAAAAAATGAAACAATCAATATATAACAGTGATATGGAAAAATATAAAGAAAAAATTAAAAGTAATATTCTTTTAAATTCAGATAAATCTGATATAGAATGGCTTACAACTACATTGAATAGGGAGCTGACAGGCTTTGAAAAATGGACAAAAGACCCCCTATTATATAAAAAGCTATTGGATGAAATGGAGATAAGAAAAGCGGGAAATATAGAAAAACTGAGATGCTATGGACTTGAAATATAGAAAGCGGATGTAATAATACATACGAAAAACAGGAACTGGAATTTAATCATATATATAACAAATACAATATCCGTTCCAGTATGTAATGATTTGTTTGAAAGAAAATGAAATATAAGAAAAAGAAAAATAGTAAAAAGAAAAATGGGGAGAAAGGAAATCCAAAAGGATTACAGGTAAAAAACTATGATGGGACTTGGAACGGCATTTAAAAAGGTATACGGAGAAGTTCTTGCGCCATATGGGTATAAAAAAGTAAAGGGAGGAAAGCCCTATCTTGTGCGAGTGGTAAGTGATGAGATAATTCATGTAATATCGTGTGTACCATGTCCACCATATGGCTCTAATAAGGAATACATGATTTGTGGAGGCGCCGCAACAGTTTATAGAAAGCGAATGGATTTCAGCTGTCATCCGGCATTCCATCATTGGCTTACGAACAATCTTGATATATGTTTAGAAACAACGAATAGAAAATATTCGGTGGAGCTTTGCAAGGAATTTATATCTGCATACCCCCAAAATGATGAGAAAAGATTATTAAAGTCAATGTGGGAATCTGTGGAACAGACAAAGGAATATCTCTTGCCTGTGCTTGATAAGGTGACGGATTTAAGAAGCTGTATTGATTTTTATCATAAATTTTGTCCGGCAGAAATAACATGCTATTTTGAAGATGGCTTTGGAGTAGGAACTATGGGTGGAGATAACAGTGACTGGATGTCTTATATAAAAGTTTTTGGATTTGATGAATTTAGGGACTTGCAACAGTCCATATATGATGGTTATATGGAAGAATATAAAGAAAAAATCAAAAATAATGAACTTACAGATACAGATAAAAGGGATATAGAATGGTATAATAACAGACTTGATGAAGATTTGACAGGCTTTGAAAAATGGACGAAGGACCCTGTATTATACAAAAAGCTGTTGGATGAAATGGAGACAAGAAAAGCGGAAAATATAGAAAAGCTGAGATGCTATGGACTTGAAATATAGGATTAGGAGGATGCTTATGAGAAGAATGAGAATAAAAACAATTGCACTTCTTTTGGTAGTGGCAATGACGATATCAATGTTAAGGGTATCACCAACTTATGCGGAAGATACTGATACTCTGAGTTTTGTTGACATGATTGAGCAACTGGCAGTTAATTATGAGCAATCAAAAAATGATGCAATTATTGACAGCAACTCTCAAGGAGCAAGTGCAGGTCTTTGGTGGCAGGTAAGAGCAGATGGACTTGCGTGGAATAAAATACATAATTCCGTTCAAACGCACATACGAGTAATAACGAAAGGATCTGTTGAGACGGAACGTAGAATGTATTATGGACAGGAGAATAAGAAGGAACTGTGGGGAAAATATGGAAGCGCGGATATAATTATAGAAAAAAACAATAAAAAGCATATTTATGAAGTTAAGCCATATTCTTACACGGAAACTGAAAAAAAGAATAAGGCGATAGAGCAGTTGACGGCATATGTTAATTGTGATCCCAAAAATAATGTTGCGGGTGGAGCCGGACTGAAAAGTGGGAAGTACAGGATGCATATCCCTGTATTGAGAGGGTTATCCGTTGAATTTGTTACTTATGATGTTGAATATATTGTTGAAGATAGTACGGGATTGATTTTTTACAAATTTAAACGATATGGTATAGGAGAAGAGGTTCCTGAATATGCAATAGAAAAAGTGTATGTGGAACAAAAGGAACCTGCAAGAGCAAAGAGATATGTAATCGAGGATATTTTAGGAACCAATCAAAAAGTTCCCAATCTCCTGCAGGATATTGACTGGCAAAAGATATTCTTTTTGGTGGCAACTGCTACAACACTTTATGCTTTATACCAAGCGGAGGCTAAAAATCCAGCAGCAGGAAATAGTGTGGCAGTGACTATAGTTGATGAATGTATGAATTTTTTGAATAAAATTTCAAGATTGACTGGAAAAACCAGTTATACGGAAGATGATATCAGAGAAATCAATGCTGCCGTCGATGATTTTGTTACTGTAATGGAAGTATGTTTAGGTGTTGATTTCTTTGATGGAGCAGAAAAATGGTTTGAAGCAGACGATTCTGAAAAAATATCTGACATTATTAAATCAATACGTGCCCTTTCCTCAAAATATTATGAGGCATGTGATGCGCAGCCACCGATAGACCCACTTGTAATCGATTTAGGAACTTCGGGGATTGAGCTTCATTCGATGGAAAACGGGGTATATTTCGACCTTGACAACAACGGTTTTGCAGAAAAAACAGCATGGATTGGCACGGAGGATGGATTTCTGGCATTAGACCGTGACGGAAATGGAAAGATTGAAAATGGTGGGGAACTGTTTGGTGACCAGATTATTTTATTTAATGGTAAGAAATCTACGTCAGGCTTTGAGGTACTTACAGAACTAGATGACAATAATGACGGAAAAATAGATAGTAGTGACGAGATTTTTCCTCAACTTCTTGTGTGGACAGATGCAAACTATAATGGTATTTCAGAGTCAGGAGAATTGAAAAATCTGGCATCACTTGGCATTAAATCAATAAGTCTAGAGCATGAAAAGACAAGCTTCACAGACGAAGAAACAGGAGCACGTATAGCTGAAACGGCAGAGGTTGAAATTGAGATAGGAGCAATAGTTGTTAAAACATCGATAAGTGAGTTCTGGTTTCCTGTAAATGTAGGAGATACAACTCATGGAGGTATAGCAGCTGCTGGAAATATACCGGAAATAAACAGGGCAATAGCAAGTGACGATACAGGTGAATTGGAAGAACTTTTCTTCATGTTCTGCGAGTCAAAAGATATAGCCTACAAACGTTATCTTGCAAGACAGATTATGTATTTTATTTCAGGTGCCAAAGACATAGATAAGGGGTCACGTGGAGGAAATATAAATGCAAAGGAACTGAAGGTTGTTGAGCAGTTTATGGGAAGAAAGTTTGAGGGAGTAGGAGGAGAAAATCCGAATGCAAATGCAGCAGTCATATTAAAGGAATTGTATAATGACATAGAAGAACACTATTACACTATGCTGAATATGTATGCCGGGCTTGGCGGATACCTCAAGTTGACATATGAATATGAAGATGACAATGGGGATAATGTGCTTGAACTATCATTTATTAATCAATTTTTTGATACTAAAATTTCTGAGGGAGAAGATATCGATTACTTAGTATACGATTTAGGCTTATATCTTAAGATTTATGATGAAAGTCATGGGACAAATTACTATGATGAGTATCAAAGCCATTATTCATCCATATCATCACATTATGCTGATATTGTTGCCATGACAAAGACAAGCGGTTCCTATGTGGGAGACACGGACAATGAATATTGCTATGGTAACGATGGTAGTGACATTATATTTGGAGAGGATGGAAATGATAACATAAGTACCGGTGCCGGTAGTGACATTATTGTAGGTGGAAAAGGCAATGACATATTAAATGGCGGAACAGGTAATGATACATATATTTTCAATGTTGGAGACGGAGAGGACAAGATATATGAAACGGAAGACGGACAGACAAAGGATGAGGAGGATAAAATAGTATTCGGGTATGGAATAACCCCTGACAGCATTCGTCTGGAGCGTGCAAATGTCAAGCTTGTCATTTATTATGGTGATGGAGATAAAATCACAATAGATGAGGCATATAGGTATGCAGACGGAAGAAACTTTGTGGAATACATAGAGTTTTCAGACGGAACGGTATGGGGACCGGATGACATAGCAGACCATATGGGAATAATGTACGGAACGGAAAAAAATGATAGAATGGACGGAATGAATGCAATGGTAGGCTACAGTGGAAATGAAGTCTTTTA
>JAAVIA010000037.1:39859-62275 GCA_014799405.1 Lachnospiraceae bacterium | reverse complement strand
GGCAGGTACAGATGCAGAATATGCCACCGATGGGACAGCCACAACCGATGCCAAAACCGGGAATGCCGCCGATGGGACAGCCAACACCACAGGCAGGACAACCGCCGATGGGACAGCCACAGCCGATGCCGAAACCGGGAATGCCACCGATGGGACAGCCGATGCCGCAGGCAGGACAACCGCCGATGGGGCAACCACCAGTGGGACAGCCACAGCCGATGCCGAAACCGGGAATGCCACCGATGGGACAGCCAATGCCGCAGGCAGGACAACCGCCGATGGGACAACCACCAGTGGGACAGCCACAGCCGATGCCGAAACCGGGAATGCCGCCGATGGGGCAACCACAACCGATGCCGAAACCGGGAATGCCACCGATGGGACAACCAACACCACCGACAGGGCAGCCGCAGTCAATGCCACAGCCGATGGAGACTACACATGGTAATCTTGTAGGGCAGATGGGAAGCAAGCCTATCCCTCATATTGTCAGAAAGAAAACAGGAGAGGTAATCAACATTACAAAACCTGAATTTTTAATAGGAAAGTCAAAAACAAAGGCAGATTATGCAATAGAAGATAATTCAGCCATAAGTAGAGTGCATTGTATTATTGTTCAGAAGGATGGAGTAAATTATATAAAGGATAATAATTCTACGAATCATACATATTTGAACGGAGTTGAGCTGGCACCAGGTAAGGAACATCTGCTTAAAAATAAGACGCTTATTCAAATGGGTGATGAGGAATTTACATTTTTCCTTCGGAAAAGTGAGTAAAATACAAATTTTAAAACGATAGATACATTGCAGAAAGGAAAAATGATATGAGATATATTGCCACATATCACACTGATGTTGGTATTTCAAAGGAAACAAATCAGGACTCGTTGGCACTTAAAATAGTTGATACCCAAAGGGGCACAGTGGCATTTTGCATAGTGTGTGACGGAATGGGAGGGCTTTCAAAGGGAGAGCTTGCCAGCAAGGAGGTTGTCACAGCATACTGCGATTGGTTTGACACGACTCTTATAGATGATATAGAAGCCGGTTCGTTTTCGGGTCAAAGACTTATGGAGCAGTGGAATGAGATAGCGCAGGGACAAAATAAAAGGCTTGGAGAGTATGGCGAGCTTAATAATATCCAGCTTGGTACAACATTGTCAGCAATACTTATGTATGAAAATGAATATCATATAATACATGTAGGTGACAGCCGCATTTACCTTATGAATGACAAGGTAAATCTGCTTACCCATGACCAGACCTTTGTTGCAAGGGAGATTGCAGCAGGAAGAATGACAAAGGAGCAGGCGAAGACGGATTCAAGGAGAAGTGTGCTTCTTCAGTGCGTGGGCGCATCTCCTGTTGTTGAACCGGAATTTTTAAGCGGAAACATTCAGAAAAATGCAGTGTATATGCTGTGCTCAGATGGATTCAGACATCAGATTACCGAAGAAGAAATGCTTGGCAAAATAGGACCGTCTCAAGAGGCAGACGAAGAAAAAATGAAATTTGGATGCATGTATCTGACGGAACTTGTCAAGAGCAGAAAGGAAACCGACAATATTACGGTAGCACTTATTAGAACAATGTAGCTAAAAAAGGGATTATATATAGGAATATAATCACAATATTATTTTAGAAGGGAAGCATAATGACTAAGGAAGGTATCATATTAGACGGAAAATATGAGATTTGGAAGGAAGTTGGGCGTGGGGGAATGTCCATCGTTTATCTTGCCAGAGATAATCGCTTGAATAAGCAGTGGGCTGTAAAGGAAATTAAAAATGACGGCTCAAAATCTACCAGAACCCTCTTAAAAGGATTGGAGCGTGAGGCGAATATCCTTAAAAATGTTGACCATCCGGTGCTTCCAAGAATAGTGGACATTATAAATCAGGACGGAACAATATACGTCGTTATGGACTTTATAGAGGGAATGACCATAAGTGACAGGCTGAAAAAAGAGGGTGCCCAGCCTCAGGAAACGGTAATTGAGTGGGGACTCCAGCTTGCAAGTGCCCTTGATTACCTTCACAACATGAACCCACCTGTAATATACAGGGATATGAAGCCTTCAAATGTTATGATAAAGCCAGAGGGCGGAGTAAAGCTTATTGACTTTGGTACTGCAAAGGAATACATAGTAGAAAACAACGCAGACACAACAGCACTCGGAACGAGAGGATATGCTGCACCGGAGCAGTTTGGTGACAAGCAGGGCAGGGGAATATATAATACGGATGCAAGAACGGATATATATAACCTTGGTGCCACGTTGTATCATATAGTAACGGGCATGAATCCATGTGAGCCGCCATACGAGATACGTCCGATAAGAGAGTGGAATCCTGCTCTTTCATCGGGACTTGAAAAAATAATATTAAAATGTACACAGGCAGACCCAAATGACAGATATCAGAATTGTACTGAGTTAATGTATGCACTTAATCATTACAATGAGCTTGATGATGAATATAAAAAGAAGAATAAACGTAAGCTTGCGGTATTCATAACAACTTCTGTACTTACAATAGCAGCAGGCATAACCTCTGTTATAGGATATTCAGGACTTCAGAAAATAAAACTTGACAATTACAACACCTACATAGAAACGGGCAACAATTATAAAATGGAAGAAGATTATGCGGCGGCAGTAGAGCAATACAAGCTTGCATTTGAGCTTGACGGAACGGATGCTGAGGCATATGACAAATATATACAGACATACATAGATGCATCAAAGATAATTACAGATAACGGACAGCCGATACTAGATTTGGAAATAGGACTTAATGTTGTATCAAACAGAATTAAAGCTGGCTATGACAACGTTGATAAAAATGATGAAGTGCTGTATAAGCTTGCAATTACATACTTTGATGAGCTTGGCGATTACAAGACGGCAGCGAAGTATTTTGACATGATTGACTCTGATAATGATGCTTACGGAGAACTTGCAAGCTATTATGGTTCAGTCTCGCTTATACTTTCAAGCACCGACCCCGATAAGCAGGAGCTGATGGAAAAAATTGACAGTTTTGCGGCGTATAATCAAAGTGAGTATACGAATCAGCAGATAGATAAATTTATAAATTATAAGACGATTGGACGAATATATACGACCTACATAACCTACGAGGGAGTTGCTGAACAGGCGGAAATTATTATGAATCAGGCTGTGGATGACCTTGAGGAATATGCAGGAACGGAAATAGACGTAAACGAATATTTTTATGCATATTACGATAATCTTACCGTCATATACGAAAATTTGGCTAAAAAAGCAGAGGATGATGACGATGCATATGAAAGTTACAATAATGTCATAACTTATTGCGAGGAATTTATCACAATAAATGATATTCTTGTAGGGGAAATGAGCCTTATAAGCGAAGCTTCACAGATAGGAATAGGCGGTAAAAATGACAATATATATAATACTGCTTATTATAATAAAATGTCAAAGATAGCAAGCTGTTATGCCATTATGGACCGATATGATGATGCGATGGATGCATATGTCAGGGCAGAAGAAAAGCTTGGTAAGCAAAATATAATGAGCAATAAAATTTATGCAGAGCATTTAGATTTTATTTACTCTTATTGTGAGGCAAGAGAGCAAAGTCCAAAAAAATGGAACGACAAATTGAAAAACGAATTGAAGGATTTGCTTTTGGTATATGCTGATGGGCAGGATGTTCTGGATATAGATAAAAACAAGACATGGAAAAAACGAAAAGAAAATGTTGAGATGCTTGCCGAGAGTGGATATTTTGAGGAAGAGAGCAACGAAGCTACGGAGAGTGATGATAACGCAGACGATGCGGCAGACAGCGGCAATGATGAGGCTGTGGAATAGGAGAGTGAAAAGATGACGGACATTTACAATATATGCTTTTATGGCGGTCTTGTTCTTGCCATTCTCCTGCTTATAACCTCTGTCATTTTGTTTGTGGTTCTTAAAATACCGAGAGTTATAGGAGAGCTTTCGGGAAGAACAGCCAGAAAGGGTATTGAGGAGCTAAAGGGTGGTGCGAAGGAAACCAGTGCTGTATCTAAGAAGGAGCAGGCAAAATACTATAATCAGAATTCAGGCAAAATTAAGATAAGGGAGGCAGTGTCAACTGAAACCCGAAAGAAAAATAATGATGATACTACGGCAGATTTACGGGACAACAAGAAAAAAGTGGAGAATGACAAACCAACGGATGTGCTTGAAAGAAAAGATGCTGATATAGGCGATGAAGTAACGGATTTACTGAGGGACGACGAAGAAGCAACAGATGTATTGCAGGATGAAGAAGCAACAGCCGTATTGCAGAATGAAGAAGCAACAGCCGTATTGCAGAATGAAGAAGCAACAGCCGTATTGCAGGATGAAGAGGCAACAGATGTACTAAGGGGTGAAGATCAAACTTCAGTGCTTGTGGAAAAGGGAAGGACAGACAAGCTCGTTTCAAGGGTAAAGGTGTTATACAATGTAGTAGTGGTAAACACCGATGAAAAATTGTAGGAGGGGAATAAATGAAAGGATGGCTTTTTAAGAGAAACAAGTGTACAAGAATTATAGCATTAATACTTGCTATGATTATGATGTCAGCTCCTTTTTTTGCACATGCAGGCTTAAAGGGTGATAGTAAGGCGGAGGAAGCAGCGCCAAAGAAGCTTTATACCATGGAAGGTATAAAATTGACAACTAGTGTAACAGCTGATAAAGCGAGAATTACACGAGATAGTAATGGGAAATATGCGATTGGTTATGCTGCTAGTGACTCACTTACTATGGATACGCTCCCTGATTTACGCAAAGCATATTATTTTGATTCGGATTATGTATCAGTAACAATTGATAGTAGTAGCGTTACAAACCAAATAGACTTTGGTGATGTAGTAGATAATGATAATTTGGTTTCTGGAAAGCAGCTTTCAGCACACTTTGATGGTAAAATATATTACTCGGTTGGATTTGATAGAGATAATATACAAGAGTTGCAAGGGGAAAATAAAATTACTATTACAAACAGTGGCACTCATATCTATTTTTGGCTTAAGCCTGTTGTTATAGATGAGGATTCCAACGTGTATGATACTACATACGAAGAGGTATTTGACTTAGAATTTTCCGAAAGAGATATAGATAATTTGACTATTCCTACTTTTCAATATGACAATAATAATATAGATACGAATAAGTATTATAATTCCGTAAAGTTTAGAAACAATACGCTTGTCAGTGTGGGTGACAATTATATAGGCAATGTATATTTTGGTTACATCAATGAGGCTGACGGTTCTTTTACAGTTGCATTAAATAATACAACAATTGTCAATGAAACAGGAACATATACACCATGTATACGGTATGGATTTTCTGAAAATGGTGAAAATGATGTAATAAAGTACCGAAAGGGGACAACTGTAAATATAGATGCAGAGACACCTAATATTTCCGTATCTCTCATTGGAAGGGATGCAAGCGGAAAAGAAGTGATTAACAGGGAAGCTGGTAACACTGAATATATAAATACAAATAAGGGATATTCCTACTTCATAAAAATTGTAGCGGATGATGGCACTGACGGAAGTGGGATAGATGCGGATAATGCAAGCATATTGAAAAGATTTAGTGAAAATATGGATCCGCCCGTAGTTAAAAAAACTACAGAAGGTAAAAAGGTCATATTTGAGATAAGCGAGGTAAACGCAACGGCAACATATAATTATGAAATTTCCGATTTGGCGGGAAATAGTAAAAACGGAATTCTGACAATTAATGTTGATAATACTCCGCCGACGATGAATGATGCAGATATACATGCAACTGTAACCAAAGGTGGAGGCAACAGCAATATTGAAGATACAACTTCATATTACAACAAGGATTGCAGCAACTTAACTCTTAAGGCAACTGTGACAGATACAGCACTTGATAAGGTGTATCTATATTATAAAAAGAAGAATGATGCAACCTATAAAAAAGAGGACGTTACAGCAAGCAATGCAAGTGGCGTATATTCTTATGATGCAACTAATCTTGATAAGGGCGAGTATACGTTTTATTTTGAAGCTTTAGATAAGGCTGGAAATATAGAAACATCAAGTGTAAAATCCTTTTTGGTAGACAAAAATCCACCTACAGTTGGTACGGCTTCATATTATTATCGTGAGAGTGACGGAAGCAACTGGGGAGAGTGGAAGGAATGGAAAACCAATTCCCGTGGTCATTATGTATTTAATGAGGCACTTATGGATGCCGGTAAGATAGAGTACAGTGTAGTTGTAACAGCAACGGATGATTTTTCAGGAATGAAAGAATCTAGTCTTGGAACAGGAACCGGTAGTATGGATAATTTGGCAACAGATGGTTCCGAAGTTAGATATACATTTAACAAAAATGATTTAAGCAATAATACGCTTGTTGAAATCAATTTTGAGGATAATGCAGGTAATAAAACGGCTACAGCAGATAATAATAACTATGTATTAACAAAAAGCAAAACTGAAACTGCGGGAACGGATATAGAAATTCTGTCAGGTACGCTTAAAATCTATGAAACGGGCAAACCGGAAAATACCTTAGACCTTGGCGATCTTACAAGCGGTGATATTGATATCAACGCTGCAATTAATAAAAGCTATACAATATCTGTTGAGGTTGTTTCGGGTTATGAGATAGATACCGCATCCCTTAGTGCAATGTTGTCAGATGATATAACTGATTTAAGTATTCCCGGAATCTGTGGTGAAAATAAATTTGATATTGAAGAAGGAAAAAACAAATCCGTTGTAACCTTTGTGGTTCCCGGTGATACAATATTAAATAAAAAAAATGAATTGATAAAAGGTATTACGTTGACGGTAAGCGATAATTGTACTCCTCCACAGTCTGCCGAAAAAACAATCGGACAGATATTGTATGATATATCCCGTCCAAGGCTTGAAAGCACAAACGCTGATAATGATGATGAATGGCATCAGAAATTTGAACTGCTTACATATAAAATAGCTTCGGATGCGTATATGGTGGAGGCAGGTCTTCCTGACGTTGAATCAGGCTTATCATGGCAAAATTATGAAATTACAAATTCGAAGGCTGATATGGTATCTTCGTATATCGAAGGCGGATTGGCAGGTGCAAACGACATTACGGCTCGAATTGATGATGTTCCTGAAAGTCTTACACCTTATGGTACTATAATTACATTTAATGCAAAGGATAGAGCAGGAAACAGTATTTATGATACTGCAAATGCCAATAGGGTTGTTGTCAAGGTTGATAAAACGGCTCCGAGAATTACAAATCTTTCCGTAAATGACAGTGTTAATCATCAGGTGCCTTACGGCGGACAGCCGGTTATTAAGGCAGTGGCAAACGACAATCTTACCTTAGATAAGGTTGTTGTTGAGGTGGTTTATCCTAACGGTACAACAAGAGGAATAACAAATACCATAAATAAAGATGCAAATGGTTCAGAAGGTATTACAGAGACTACAAATTACACTATTGAAGAAGTAGACGGCAAGGTTCTTGACGGTGAATATACGGTTAACACATATGCTTTAGATAAGGCAGGAAGACAATCTATGTCGCAGCATACCACATTCCGGATTGATAACTCGAAGCCTGTTGTTACGGCAAGGGTTATTGCAGGAACCGCAAGCCCTAAAACGGTTGCACCGTACTATTATAAGGATAATGTATCAGTAGAGCTTACATATCAGGATAATAATATGTCATCATCAGGTGTTCGCCTGACTGACAATGGAAATGCGATTGGAGGCATTTCATGGACACCTGTTGACGGAGTGCCTGGTAAGTACAGGGCTGTTATAGCTGTTACCGCAGAGGGAAGCCATAATATAACCATAAATGCAACGGACATGTCAGGAAACAATGCGGAGCCGAAAACGATAGCCTTTGTGGTGGATAAAACATCACCTAATATTACGGCATATGTAAATGGAACGACGGTCTACAATGACAGCATGGGAAATCTTATGCTTACGGGAACTGCAACCGTTTTAATGGATGTTTCCGACATGACCCGTGACGCTGAGGATAATTACGTTCAGATACAGAAGAATGTTCCGAATGAGCCTGCACCAAATCCTGCTTATATTAAAACCTCAAATACAAATATGACCTTTAATGATGAGGCGGATTATGTTGTAAACTTTTATACCATAGACAGGGCAAATAATACAAGCGCAACAAAAACAGTAAGATTCAGGGTGGATAGGACGGCACCTGAGCTTCGTATAAGCGCAGGAGGAACGTCTGCAAGCGCAACAAACGTCACATTTACAATGCGTGAGGCCTTCTGGTGGGATGCCAATGCATCATTAACTATATACAGAAAGGCAGGAGACGGAGCAAGGGAGGAGCTTTATAAGACAGTTTCCTTTAACCCTTCCGCATATCAGACCTCCGTGTCAGAGTTACTTTCTGATACAGGTGTTTACAGATTTGAGTTTGAGGCAAGGGATAATGTGGGACACAGGTCACAGCTTAGTCAGACATTAACGATTGACCTTGATGCACCGGTTGTAGTTTTAAAGGGTGTAAATGACTACGATATGACGGACGGTGCTGTTCAATTTTCGGCTGAGATTACAGATGATTTCTACAGCTCAAAGAAAGTAAGTATTTCAGGAACAAGGACCGACATGGATGGAAAGGTACATAAACTTGATTTTGGAACTTTCCTCCAGTCTACTAACCCGACAACAATATCACGGACCTTTAGTGAATCGGGTGTTTACGATATAACTCTTGTTACCTCAGATATAGTAGGAAATGAGCACAGTGAAAATATTCATTTTACCATTGACAATGCCGCTCCGGTTATCGGAGATTTGTCAAAATATGACGGTAAGATATTTAAAAGCTTTAGCTGGGATGAGGATATTGACGAGCTTGTGTCGGATCTTACCGTGTGTGATGTACAGATGTTCCTAAACGGTAGTGAATATGATGGCTCATCTGATATTGATGACGGCTCTTATGTGCTTCTCATTGTTGCAACGGATGAGATGGGACATAGAACGGAGAAGGAGGTCCGGTTCGAGCTTGACACTAAGGCTCCGGTGTTTATCGTAACCGGTGTTGAGAATAAGGAGATAAAGAACGAGGATTACATAATTACTGTATCCCTTCAGCTTGACGAGGATACGCTTTCCTCAGTTACACTGAACGGAACCAATATATCAGTCCGTGATAATACGGCTACGATTAATGTAACGGAAAAGGGCGAATACACGCTTGTACTTAAAGCGTATGATGCCGCAGGAAATGAAGCTGAGGAAACCATAACCTTTACATATGGCGAGGAAAAATCTCTTTGGTGGATATGGATTATAATTGCATGCGGAATCATTTTACTGGGAACGATAATTATAATTATTGTAAAGAAAAAGAAGGAAGACGAGCAGTAAAATAATGAGGGCTGCCGCATTAAGACTTCGGGTCCTGTGCCCGACCTGCGGCGGTCCTTTTTACTACTTGTAGTGAGGCTAGCCTTTGGTATATAGGAGGACAGATATGACGGATAATGCAATACTTACAAATCCGGGTGGCAGGGACAACAATGAGGATTACGTTTTGAAGGCTGCGTTTGGAGATGATATGTGTTACATATTATGTGACGGTTTAGGCGGACATGAGTGCGGAGAGGTTGCTTCGTCCGAGGTTGCTGAATATGTAGCAAAAATGTTTCGTGAAAAAGGAGATTATCCTGAATTTTTGGATGATGCCTTTCATGGTGCGCAGCAGATGCTTCTTAGCTTGCAGGAGGAAAGGCATATGCAAAATGCCATGAAAACGACATTGGTTGTTCTCGTTGTTACAGAGGAACATATTAAATGGGCGCATATAGGCGACAGCAGATTGTACCATATATTCAATAATGGTGAAAGCTATGAGCGTACAAGAGACCACAGCATGGTGCAGCTTTTGGTTGATATGGGTGAGATACAGGAAACAGATATAAGAACCCATGAGGACAGAAATAAGGTTCTGCGCGTTATGGGTGCAGAGTGGAGTACAAAGTCTTATGACAAAAGCGGTGTTCTGGAAAGGAATGGTTCGGCACATGCATTTGCGCTGATGACTGACGGTTTTTGGGAGTATGTATATGAGGAGGAAATGCTAAGGCTGCAAAAGGAGACTGCTACATGTGAGGAATGGCTGAAAGGGATGGAGCTTTATGTAAGGGAACGTGCAGACATGACAAGAACCGATAATTATTCGGCCATATGCGTAAGGGTAAGCTGAGGTATGGAAATGAATTTTAAAGCTGTGGTGTTTGATATGGATGGTGTTATATTTGACACCGAAAAATTATATAGAAAATATCAGCTCTTAGAAGGAGAAAAAAGAGGAATACCTGCCGAAACAATGCACAGGGCATGTGAGAGGATTGCGGGAGGCAATAAGCTCACAAACAAAAAGCCCTTTGAGGATATAGTGGGACGGGGTATCGATTACTTTGAATTCAGAGAGCATGTTATGGATAACCTTGATAGACATATCAGGCAGTATGGTGTTGATATGAAGGAGGGTGTGGCAGAAATCCTGCCATATCTTAAAGAAAAAGGTATAAAAATCGGACTTGCCACTTCAACAGCAGAAGAGAGGGCAACAGGGTATTTAAAGTCGCATAATATATACGTATATTTCGATAAGCTTATTTTCGGAGATATGTTGGAGCATGGTAAGCCTGCACCTGATATTTATCTTAAGGCATGTGAGGAGCTTAGGGTTCTGCCTGAGGAGGCGATAGCCGTGGAGGATTCCCTTAATGGGATAAAATCAGCGGGGGCGGCGGGCATGTATCCGGTTATGGTTATTGATTTGATACAGCCAAATGATGAGATTAAGCCATATTTAAAAAAAGTGTATAATAACATAATACAGTTAAAGGACCTTGTATAGAGGCATTAAATAAAATAAAGAGGTGACGGGAAATGAATTTATTAGTTGTTATTTTAAAAAAAGCTGACCTTGTAACGGAAATTTGTAAGGAGTTTGCCGAGGAGGGCGTTCATGGTGGAACGATTATTGATGGAAAGGGAATGGCGAGCATTATCGAAAATATGGACGACCTGCCTATATTTGGCATGCTGAGGTCTATTCTTTCTGATGATGACGACCACGAAGTTGTAAAGGTGATGCTGTTTGTCATGAATGACGAGGAACTTGAGGAAGCAAGAAAAACAATTCAGAAGGTTGTAGGTCTGGACGAGCCAAATACCGGAATTATGTTTGCGGTGCCTGTATCATTTGTGGAAGGACTTGGTGCGTAAAGGTGAAAGCAAATACATTGACATATATCGCAATCATGCTTTTTGCGGCACTTGTCGCCGGAAAAATTGTTAAAAAGATGAAACTGCCTAATGTTACGGGTTATCTTGTCATTGGGCTTTTAATAGGACCAAACTGTATAGGACTTCTCACGGAGGAGCTTCTCGTCAACATGTCCCTTGTTACGGAGCTAGCACTTGGCTGCATAGCCTTTTCCATTGGTGCGGAATTTAAAATAAGCTTTTTGAAAAAGGTGGGAAAGGCTCCGATTATAATAGGTATTCTTGAGGGCTTTGGCGCTGTTTTTGTGGTGGATGTTACGTTGCTGCTGCTTGGATATGACGTTACGTTTGCACTTGCCATGGGTGCCATTGCATCTGCTACGGCTGCTGCATCAACGCTTATGATTGTAAAGCAGTACAAGGCAAAGGGACCTGTTACAAGCACACTGCTTCCCGTTGTTGCGCTTGATGATGCTGTTGCCCTTATGGCATTTGGAATTTCCATGGCTGTGGCAAATGTAATAAGCTCCCACGGGGAGGCTCCCATTGGAAAGCTTATCATTGACCCATGTATAGAAATAATAGGTGGGCTTGCATTTGGAATTATTTTGGGCATTGTTATGGTTTATGCTGTAAAAATATATACAGGCAGGGGCAACAGGCTTGCAATTACAATTATGATGATTTGTCTTTGCGTTGGTATATCGGATTTGGTGGGCTTTTCGTCACTGCTTGCCTGCATGATGCTCAGCATGGTATTTGTAAACCTTTCAAAATTCAGGGATAAAATATACGAGCCTCTTGAAAGGATAACGCCGCCTATTTATATGATGTTTTTTATCATTTCAGGAGCGTCCCTTGACGTTACAATAATAGCCTCCGTAGGATTGGTGGGGGCAGTATATGTAATCGGACGTGTTGTGGGCAAGGTGCTTGGTGCATCTCTCGGCGCACATATTTCAAAGGCACCAAAGGTTGTCAGAAAGTGGCTTGGCTTTACGCTTGTGCCTCAGGAGGGAGTTGCAATAGGTCTTGCTACATCTGCTGCGGCAACACTTCCTGAATACGGAAAGCGCATACAGACAATCGTTTTATGCGGAGTTGTAATATATGAGCTGATAGGTCCGATTATAACGAAGCTTGCCCTTAAGAAGGCAGGAGAAATTGTTGATCCGGCAAAAGTATAGAGGAAGTCTTAAAATCAGAAAAATTAAAGCAGATTGGAATAAAAACGTAAAGTAATAAATATTAGTGAAAGTTCATATAAATATTTCAAGGGAAAAGTACAGATGTGGGGGAACACATTTTGTCAAAAAAATATGTTGCACTTAGCCTTACAAAAGCTTTGATTTTATCATATGTGGCTACGGTGATACTGCTTATGCTGTTGGCACTTGCCATGTTTAAACTAGGTATAAGCACCAAGCTTGTAGGATTTGGAATTACCTTTGTTTATATTTTTGCACCGGCGCTTGGGGGACTCTACATAGGAAGAAAGGTTAAACGCAAGAAATTTATTTGGGGAATACTGATAGGACTTTTATATGCAACGATTATATTTGTCTGTTCCATACTACTTAAGGATGGAAACAGCCAACTGGTACAGGATGGAGTGAGCACTGCAATGCTGTGTATCTGCGGTGGGCTCATAGGCGGTATGATAAGTCCCTAAGGCAAGTAAAAAAAGCTTTTATTTATCGACATGGTATGATATAATGAGCGTTACGAAGAAATAAAGCAATATTCATAGGAGGCAAGAACATGCAGAGAATAAAGACTTTAACTGACAAGACTTTAAATAGTACAGTTGTAAAGGGTGGATGCGGAGAGTGTCAGACTTCATGTCAGTCCGCTTGCAAGACTTCATGTACGGTTGGAAATCAGAGCTGCGAAAATAAGTAAAGAGCAGACGGATACATATGTATTAAATACCTTTATTAAAGGGGACCATCAGCGGATAGTCCTCTTTAGTTGTGTTAATTCAGGGAGTATTACATGATTCACCAATATAAAAATAATGGATATAATATTGTTCTTGATATAGCCAGCGGTTCCGTTCACGTTGTTGATGAGCTTGTGTATGACATGATTGAAATGTATCAGGATAAAAGCAGGGATGAGATATCTTTTGCTATTAAGGAAAAATATGGCGATACATACAGTAGTGAGGACATTGGGGAAGCTTATGATGAAATAACTGCCCTTAAGGAAAACGAACAGCTTTTTACTGAGGATGCTTACAAGGATATAATCATAGACTTTAAAAAGAGAAAAACTGTTGTCAAGGCTTTATGCCTTCACATAGCCCATGACTGTAATCTCGCCTGCAAATACTGTTTTGCAGATGAAGGCTCCTACAATGGGAAACCGAAAGAGCTTATGAGCGCTGAAGTGGGAAAGGCTGCTTTGGATTTTTTGGTTGCAAATTCTGAAAACCGCGTAAATCTTGAGGTGGATTTCTTTGGTGGTGAGCCGCTTATGAATTTTGAGGTTGTAAAGGAAATTGTCGCCTACGGAAGAAGTATTGAGAAATCAGCGGGTAAAAATTTCAGGTTTACCCTTACTACAAATGGAGTGCTTCTAAATGATGAAATTATAGATTTTTGTAACAGAGAAATTTCAAATGTTGTTTTAAGCTTAGATGGACGAAAAAGTGTCAATGATAAGATGAGACCATCGCGAAACGGAAAGGGAAGCTACGATATAATCGTTCCTAAGTTTAAGGAGTTTGTCGAAAAAAGAGGAAATAAGAGCTATTATGTCCGGGGTACATTTACAAGGCATAACCTTGACTTTGCCGAGGACTTCAAGGAAATGGCTGATTTGGGCTTTAAGGAGATTTCCATAGAGCCTGTGGTGGCAAAACAGGATTGTGACTATGCCATCCGTGAGGAGGACGTTCCGGCTATATGTGAGCAGTATGACAAGCTTGCCGTGGATTTGATAAGGCGGCAAAAGGAGGGTAAGCCGGTAACATTTTTCCACTATATGATTGACTTAAACGGAGGACCTTGTGTGTACAAGCGTTTGTCGGGATGCGGTTCAGGAACGGAATATCTTGCGGTTACGCCATCAGGTGAACTTTATCCGTGCCATCAGTTTGTAAGCTATGACGAGTACAAGCTTGGAGATGTATTTAACGGAATAACAAAACAGGATATTGTAGATGAATTTAAGCTGTGTAATGTGTATGCTAAGGATAAATGCCGTGACTGCTTTGCAAGGTTTTATTGTAGCGGCGGCTGTGCTGCAAACTCATTTCAGTTTCATGGAAATATATTGGATGCATATGATATAGGCTGTAAATTACAGCAAAAGCGCATAGAATGTGCAATTATGATTAAATGTCATCAAATGTTGGGAGAAGACAATTGATGGCGTAAATTATGACAAGGCGGCGGCTGCCGATATGGAAAAAGGAGTGTAACAAAATGAAAAGTGCAAGGAGAAAGGCCATACTGTTCATATTGATATTTATTCTGCTTATGGCGGGTGGAGTATATATGGCAGTGAATGGCGTGGATGACAATCATGTGGGAAAAGCGGCTAATATTCCTTTAGGACTTGACCTTCAGGGAGGACTTAGCGTTACTTATGAGATTGTGACGGAAAACCCTACGAATGCTCAGAAAAATGCTACAAGGGACAAGCTTCAGCGAAGGGTTGACCAATATGAGGGAGAGGTTTATCCTGACGGAGACAACAGGTTTACGGTTGAGGTTCCTACAAACGGTGAGGAGCTTGATGCATATGCGCTGCTTGAGGAATTGGGAAAGCCTGGAACCCTTGAATTTCTTGACAGTGAAAATTATAATTTGTGGGCATCAGGACAGGAATATACCTATGTTTTAAATGGTTCGGACATAAAGGCTGCATCAGCCGGCTCTGATACACAGGATGGAGGTTACCTTGTAAAGCTTACATTTACTGATGAGGGAGCCAAGAAGTTTTCTGATGCAACTGCGGCAAATTTAGGAAAACCGATTTATATAATATATGACAATGCGCTTCAAAGCTACCCTACCGTTCAAACACAGATAACAGATGGTAATGCGGTTATAAACAATATGGAAAGCTATGAGGCTGCAGAGAGGCTTGCCGATACAATAACAATCGGTGCACTTCCTCTCGAGCTTGAACAGCTTCAGTATAACATAGTCGGCGCAAAGCTTGGTAATGATGCAATTTCAACAAGTATAAAAGCAGGTATTATCGGACTTGGCATAGTATGTCTTATTATGATAGTTATATATTATCTGCCGGGATTTCTTGCAGCAATTGCCCTTGCGGCATATGTGCTTCTTATGCTGCTTGTTTTAAGTGTCAGATCGGTTGTTCTTACACTTCCGGGACTTGCGGGTATTGTACTTTCAATCGGTATGGCAGTTGACGCAAATGTTATTATATTTACACGTATCAAGGAGGAGCTTGCAACTGATAAGAATGTTAAGAATGCCGTGTCGGCAGGATTTTCAAAGGCTCTTTCGGCAATCCTTGATGGTAACATAACAACCCTTATTGCAGCGTTTGTTCTTATGGCGCTTGGTACGGGAAGCATCAAGGGCTTTGCAAATACTCTTATTATAGGTATTATCCTGTCTATGTTTACGGCGCTTGTAATTACAAAATTACTTTTAAATGCAGTCGTTGATTTGGGGGTTACAAATCCAAAGCTTTATGGTAAGGCAAAAGCTCCTGCTGTCAAAAATTTTGTTAAGATATCAAGGGTATGCGTAGTTATATCTTTGGCAGTTATTGTGGCAGGTTTTGTATTCCTCCCGATTAATAAATCAAGAACAGGAAGCATATTGAATTACAGCCTTGAATTTACAGGCGGTTCCGCAACAACGGTTGAGTTTACTGAAAGCTATGACCTTGAGCGGGCAGAGAGTGAAATCGTTCCTGTCATTGTAGAAAAGACAAGCCTAAGTGCAGGGGATATTCAGATACAGACGGTTGAGGGAACAAATCAGGTTATATTTAAAACGATAGATATTTCAGTTGACGGGGATAAAAGTGCAACTGAAACAAATGCCGAGCTTGAGGCGGAAATGGGAGAGCTTGAAAAGGTTATAAGAGATAATTTTGACGTGGTTTCCGTTGATACAAGCAACATCGGTTCAACAATAAGCGGTGAGATGAGAAAGGATGCGGTTGTGGCAATTATTATCGCTTCCATATTGATGCTCATTTACATTGCAATCAGATTTTCGGATGTTAAGTTTGGAGCCAGTGCAGTGCTTGCACTTTTGCATGACGTTTTGGTTGTTTTTGCGATTTACTCCATTGCGCAGCTTTCAGTAGGTAATACATTTATTGCATGTATGCTTACAATAGTAGGTTACTCTATAAATGCAACAATCATTATATTTGACAGAATAAGGGAAAACATGAAGCTTATGCCGAAGGATGACATTGCAGATATAGTAAATGAAAGTATTGCACAGACATTTACAAGAACAATTTATACGTCATTAACTACATTTGTTATGGTGCTTGTACTGTTTATTATGGGTGTGCCTTCACTTAAGGAATTTACGCTTACACTTATGGCAGGTATCGTGTGTGGTGCTTACTCATCCGTATGCATAACAGGACCAATGTGGTATTTCTTTAAAAAGAAGCTTGCTAAAGAGCAGGAATAAATAAACAGGGGGCTGTCGTGTGACAGCCCTCTTATATTATACAAGGAGCATAATATGGAATCGGTTTGGACTGTATATGGAAAACGGGCAGATTTCAAGGGGATTGGAGAACGCTTTGGAATTGATCAGGTTGTTGCCCGCGTCATAAGAAACCGGGATGTTACAGGCGATGAAAATATAGAAAAATATCTTGAGGGCGATTTAAGCATGACCTATGACCCACTGCTTATGGCAGACATGGAAAAGGGTTGCCGCATTATGGCCGAAAAGATAAATGAAGGAAAGCATATCCGCATTATATCGGACTATGATGTGGACGGCGTGATGTCCAATTATATTTTGCTTGACGGTCTGAAAAATGCAGGGGCTTGCGTTACATATGACATTCCCGACAGAATAACTGACGGTTATGGTATAAATGAGCGCCTCATAAGGGCTGCGGCAGATGAGGGTGTTGATACGATTATAACCTGTGATAACGGGATTGCCGCTTTTTCTGCAATCCGGCTTGCCAAAGAGCTTGGCATGACGGTAATTGTTACGGACCACCACGAGGTGCCGTATGAAACAGATTGTGACGGAAACCGAAGCTATATGCTTGTAAATGCAGATGCGGTTATAGACATAAAACGACATGACTGTAATTATCCATATAAAGAACTTTGCGGGGCTGGGGTTGCATATAAATTTATCAGGTGTCTTTACGATATGATGAATATACGGTGGGACAACCCCGAACGGTATATTGAAATGGTTGCAATTGCCACCCAGTGTGATGTTATGGCGCTTACGGATGAAAACAGAATATATGTGAAGGAAGGGCTTAAAATTCTTGAAAGAACAAATAATATAGGACTTTCAAGCCTTCTTTCGGTAAATGGGCTTGCAGGAAAGCCTATTTATTCTTATCATCTCGGATTTGTCATAGGTCCGTGTATAAATGCCACGGGAAGGCTGGAGAGCGCCAAGGAAGGACTTAAGCTTCTGATGTGTGAGGATAAGAAGGAGGCTGATGACCTTGCAGAGTATTTGAAGGAGCTTAACATATCCAGGAAAAATATGACGGAGGACGGAGTAAAGGACGCAGTAAAGCAGGTTGAACAGAACCTTAAAAATGATGTTGTTCTTGTCATATATCTTGATAAGCTACATGAGAGTCTTGCAGGTATAGTAGCAGGCAGAATAAGGGAAAAATACTATAAGCCTGTTTTTGTAGTTACGGATGCTGAGGGAGAAATGCTTAAGGGGTCAGGACGTTCCATAGTGGGGTATCATATGTTTGATGCCCTTACGGAGATTCATGACATTTTGGAAAGATACGGAGGACATGAGCTGGCGGCAGGCTTCACACTGAAAAAGGAAAGTCTATGTGATATGAGGCGGAGATTGAATGAAAATCAAAGTCTTACGGAAAAAGAGCTTACGCCTGTGGTAAGAATAGACGTTCCCATGCCTATATCATATATTACAAAGCCGTTGATAAAACAGCTTGCACTGCTTGAACCCTTTGGCAAGGGAAATGAAAAGCCCTTATTTGCACAGTCCGGTCTTAGGGTAAAAAAAGCCATGCCGTTTGGCAAGGAAAGGCAGTACATAAGGATAACCTTTATGGATGCAGATGGTTTTACCATTGAAGCTGTAGATTTTAACGGAATAGATTTTCTAAAAAGCATAAAAATGTGGTTTAGTGAGCAAGAATGTGATAAAATGTTAAAAGGTTTGTCAAATAATATTATTTTGGATGTAGCATATTATCCCGATATCAATGAGTATGGGGGAAGAAACGATATACAGATAAAGCCGGTTATGTATAAAAAGCATGAGGAATAAGCCTGATTGGCAATTATTTAAGGATTAATGTGAATAAAAGGAGGACGCTATGAAAAAGGTTGAGGAGTATATTAAAAGTATACCTGATTTCCCAAAGGAGGGAGTAATATTCAGGGATGTGACAAGTGTTTTGGAAAGTCCGGAGGGATACGAACTTGCTATAAGTACCATGAACAATGAGCTTAAGGGGATTGATTATGATTTCGTAGCGGGTATTGAGTCAAGAGGCTTCATATTTGGGGCAACCTTGGCATATATGAATAAAAAGGGATTTATTCCTGTCAGGAAAAAGGGAAAGCTTCCAAGAGAAACGGTTGAGATGGGGTATGATTTGGAATACGGACAGGCGGTTATTGAGATACATAAGGATGCCATAAAACCGGGAGATAAGGTTGTTATTGTTGATGACCTTCTTGCTACGGGCGGAACTGCTGAGGCAGCGGCAAAGCTTGTGGAGCTTCTTGGAGGGGAAGTGGTAAAAATAGTATTTTTAATAGAGCTTCCTGCATTAGACGGCAGAAAGCGGCTTGAGAAATATGATGTTACAACTATAGTAACATTTGACGGGGAATAATATTTATTGATTAATTTGCTGTCAGGATAACAGAAACATTGGATAAAAATTGACGTAGATATTACTGCGGAAAGAAGTGATTGGTATGGTAGAAAAAACCAAAAAAAATGATGCGTTGCACAAACAAATAAGTAAGCCTGATGATTTTACACCACCGGAGGAGCTTTATGAAAAGCTTATCAGCACGGTGAGAAACTATCATCCATCTTCGGATATTTCTATGATTGAAAAGGCTTATAAGATAGCTTATGAGGCACATAAGGATCAAAAGCGCAAGTCGGGCGAGCCGTATATTATACACCCTCTTTGCGTTGCACTTATACTAGCCGAGCTTGAGCTTGACAAGGAAACGATTGTGGGCGGAATACTTCATGATGTGGTTGAGGATACGGTTATGACCATAGATGAAATTGCCAGAGAGTTTTCTGATGAGGTTGCGCTTCTTGTGGATGGTGTAACAAAGCTTACCCAATTGGATTTATCTCAGGATAAAATTGAGATACAGGCAGAAAATTTACGTAAAATGTTTCTTGCTATGGCAAAGGATATAAGGGTTATCCTTATAAAGCTTGCGGACCGTCTTCACAATTTAAGAACCTTGCAGTACCAGTCACCTGCAAAGCAGATTGAAAAAGCGCGTGAGACTATGGACATATATGCGCCTATCGCTCACAGACTTGGTATATCAAAGATAAAGGTGGAGCTTGATGATTTATCCATGAGCTACCTTTATGCTGATGTATATAAATCACTGGATGATGAGGTAAAATCAAGACTTTCCTCGGGAGAGGATTTTATAAATGGCATTATAAATGAGGTCTGCAAATATATGAAAGAGGCTGATATAGAGTGCGAGGTTGACGGTAGAGTAAAGCACCTTTTCAGCGTCTATAAAAAAATGATTACACAAAACAAAGCATTGGATCAGATTTATGATATCTATGCCATTCGTATAAAAGTTGATACAGTTCGTGACTGTTATGCGGCGCTTGGTATAATACATGAAAAGTATAAGCCGATTCCGGGAAGATTTAAGGATTACATTGCCATGCCGAAGCAAAACATGTATCAGTCGCTTCATACCACGCTGATTGGACCGGGTGGAAAACCCTTTGAAATTCAGATAAGGACATATGAAATGCACAAGACTGCCGAATATGGTATTGCAGCTCATTGGAAATACAAGGAGGGTAGTTCGGGACAGCAGCAGAGTGAGGAGGAAAAGCTTAGCTGGCTTAGACAGATACTTGAGTGGCAGACAGACACAATAGATAACAAGGAGTTTATGAGCTTTGTAAAGACGGATCTTGATTTGTTCTCAGATCAGGTTTACTGCTTTACTCCGGCAGGTGATGTAAAGAACCTGCCCAAGGGTTCGACACCGATTGATTTTGCCTACAGTATTCATACTGCCGTGGGAAATAAGCTTATCGGTGCCCGTGTAAACGGACGTCAGGTTCCTATTGAGACAGAACTTCATAATGGTGACCGGGTAGAGATTATCACATCACAAAACAGTAAGGGACCAAGCCGCGACTGGCTTACCATCGTAAAAAGCTCACAGGCTAAAACGAAAATTAACCAATGGTTCAGGCTTGAAAATAAGGTTGATAACATACAAAAGGGTAAGGAATCAATTGCATCCTACTGTAAGTCAAAGGGTATAGAACTTTCAAATATTTTAAAGCCTGTTTATATGGAAAGTGTGCTTAAAAAGTATAACTTTACGAATTGGGATGCACTTCTTGCATCTGTGGGACATGGCGGAATAAAGGAAGGACAGGTTGTAAACAGGCTCATCGAGGAGCATAACAAGGANCTTGAGGGCAATGTAACTGAGGAACAGATTGTTGATAAGATAAATACACCGGGAAGGGGCAGTGGTCTGCCAAAGGGAGGTATTATCGTAAAAGGAATCGATGATGTGGCAGTAAGATTTTCTAAATGCTGCGCACCTGTTCCGGGAGATGAAATTGTAGGATATATAACAAGAGGACGAGGGGTGTCCATACACCGTACTGACTGTATAAACGTGCTCTGCATGGATGAATTTGACCGTGAACGGCTTATAGAGGCTGANTGGGCAGAGGGACCTGTACAGGAAACAAATCTGTACAGCACGGAGATTATCATTTATGCCTCAGAGAGCACCGGGCTTGTATTTGAGCTTTCCAAAATATTTAACGAGGAAAATATAAATCTTACAGGCATGAANGTAAGGACAAGCAAGCAGGGAAAGGCTACTGTTTCCGTTAAATTTGAAATACGCTCAAAGGAGCAGCTCACAAAGCTTATATCAAAAATAAGAAACATTGAAGGAGTCATTGATATAGAAAGAACAAGTAGTTAATATTAGGAGGTATATCAATTGAGTAATATTATTGTCATAACAAACATGCTAAGCTCATTTGCAACGAANTGTTACACAATAGCAAATTCTGACACAAGGGAAGCTGTTATAGTTGACCCTGCGGACAGACCTGATTTTCTTATAAATATGTATAAGAATCAAAACCTGAAGCCTGTTGCAGTTCTGCTTACACATGGACATGCCGACCATATAGGCGCACTCCCTGGGATTAAAAAGGAGTTTCCTGATATACCTGTTTATGCNGGCAGAGATGAGGAGGNGCTTCTCGCNGACCCNAATCTTAATTTGTCTGCCATGTTTGGAAGCTCTGTAAGCCTTAAAGCGGATAAATATGTGGAAGATGGCGATGTAATTGAGCTTCTCGGCACTAAGATAAAATGCTTTCACGTACCCGGACATACAAAGGGTGGAACCTGCTATTACTTTGAAAAGGAAGAAATGGTTTTTTCGGGTGACACATTATTTGAGGGAAGCATAGGACGCTCTGATTTTCCTACAGGAGACGGCAGGGCACTTGTGGAAAATATAAAGGAGAAGCTGCTTACACTGCCTGAAAATGTCACAGTATATTCAGGACATGGAGGCAGAACCACAGTTAAAAGAGAAAAGGAGACAAATCCGTTTTTTTAAAGAGAAGTTTGAAATGTGGCAGCAGTGATAATTATATGTTAATNTAAGAAAANCGTT
>JAAVIA010000037.1:0-39854 GCA_014799405.1 Lachnospiraceae bacterium | reverse complement strand
ANGTCGGTNCTNAGCGAGGNTNCNTCNNNCTTGCAGACACCGTNANGNNATNAGACGAGCGAAAGCGAGTTTTCGCTATTAACATATAATTATCACGACTGCCACGTCTCCGGATTCACGAAATAAGGAGTTTACCATGATATGTCTTATTCAGAATAAACAGGACTACAACAATGACCTGCGTGCCATGATAATGGCTTTTTTTCCGGGAGTAAAAATAGCAGAATGCTCNAAGGATGAGGTTGAATTAAAAAATGCCGATTTGGNNAAAAAGGCAGAGGACATAGAATTTGTTTTTGAGGCATGTTATGAGGATATATGTACAACATTAAAATTATATCATATGCCTGATAAAGGCATTCATAAAAAAATTGACGGTGATTACCGGGACAGAGAAGGCTTTAGAAATAAGCTTAAGCTTGCCTCCTATCATATATTATCAGAGTATACGGGCAAAAGACTTCCGTGGGGNGACCTTACGGGAGTAAGACCTACAAAAATAGCAATGAAGCAGCTGCTGGATGGTAACGGCTATGAGGCGGNGGTAAAGCATTACATGGACATATATGATGTGTCACNGCGTAAGGCAGAGCTTGCAGCAAAGGTAGCGGGAAGGGAGCTTATACTTACGGAGGGCTTTGACTTGGATAGGGATTATTGCCTGTATGTGGGAATACCATTTTGTCCAAGCAGGTGTCTTTATTGTTCATTTACCTCATATCCCATAGAAGCATATAGGGATAAGGCTTCGGTTTATATCGAAAGGCTGAAAGAGGAAATAAGTACTGTAAAAAATATGCTGGGAGATGGAAGACGGCTTGTGTCCGTTTACATTGGCGGAGGTACGCCTACCTCCATAAGCCATGAGCTTATGGACGAGCTTCTTTTACATATTGAAAATACATTTGACCTGTCACATCTTAAGGAATATACTGTTGAGGCAGGGCGTCCTGACAGCATTTCGGAGGAAAAGCTTGTTGTCTTGAAAAAGCATGGTGTTACGAGAATAAGCATAAATCCGCAGACCATGAATGATAAAACATTAAAACTAATAGGCAGGGCGCACACGTCCGCACAGGCTGAGGAAGCCTTTTTCCTTGCAAGAAAGTGCGGATTTGACAATATAAACATGGATATAATTGCAGGGCTTCCAAATGAAAACTTGGACAGCATGGAATATACGTTAGGAAGAATAAAGAAGCTTGCACCTGAAAGCATTACCGTACACTCCCTTGCCATAAAAAGGGCGGCAAGATTAAACGAGCAGATAAGTGAGTTTGGCGACAGCATACACCATGACACAGACAGGATGCTCGATGCAGTGTCAGAGGCTGCCTGTGAAGCGGGCATGGAGCCCTACTATCTGTACAGACAGAAAAACATAGGGGGCAACCTTGAAAATGTGGGCTATGCAAAGGAAGGCTGCGAGTGCCTTTACAACATTCTTATTATGGAGGAGCTTACAGATATTATTTCGGTGGGGGCAGGGGCATCCACAAAGCTTACATTTCATAAGGAAAACAGAGTTGAAAGAGTGGAAAACTGTAAGTCGGTTGATGACTACATGGAAAGACTTGAGGAGATGCTTGAGCGAAAAAGAAGCTTTTTGAGGGAGGATATATAAATGGCAATGAAGAAAAAGCCTGTAACAGGCATGAAGGACATACTTCCAAGGGAGATGGAAATAAGGGATTACTGTATAGGACTTATAAAGGAAACCTATAAGTCCTTTGGTTTTTGTTCAGTGGAAACCCCTTGCGTTGAGCATATAGAAAATTTGAGCAGTAAGCAGGGAGGAGAAAACGAAAAGCTTATTTTCAAGATTTTAAAAAGAGGGGAAAAGCTTAAACTTGATGAGGCGAAGGAGACGGATGACCTTGTGGATGGAGGGCTTAGATACGACCTTACGGTGCCTCTTTCAAGATATTATTCAAATAATGCAAATGACCTTCCAAGTCCCTTTAAGGCTTTGCAGATGGGAAATGTATGGAGGGCAGACAGACCGCAGCGTGGGCGTTACAGACAGTTTATGCAGTGTGACATAGACATACTTGGCGAGCCTAACATAATTGCGGAGATAGAACTTATCCTTGCAACCACAACATTGCTTGGAAGGCTTGATTTTAATAATTTTACAATAAGAATAAATGACCGTCGTATTTTAAAGGCGATGGCAGCCTATAGTGGATTTTCGGAAGCTGACTACGACACCGTGTTTATCATACTGGATAAAATGGACAAGATAGGCATGGACGGCGTAAGGGAGGAGCTTAACCAGGAGGGTTACGATAAATCGGCGGTTGACACATATCTTGATTTGTTTGATAAGGTTACAAATGATATAGAGGGCGTAAAGTTCTTAAAGGAAACGCTAAAGGATGTACTTGACAGTGAGATTGCCGATAACCTTGAGACAATTATTACGAGCGTGGATAAGACAAAGACGGCAAATTTTAAAATGTTCTTTGACCCTACCCTTGTAAGGGGAATGTCATATTATACAGGACCGATATTTGAGATTTCAATGGACGAATTCGGAGGTTCTGTGGGCGGCGGCGGACGATATGATGAAATGATAGGACGGTTTACGGGAAATGCTACGCCTGCATGTGGATTTTCCATTGGTTTTGAGCGTATTATAATGCTTCTTTTGGAGAGAGAGTTTAAGGTGCCGTATAAAGCAGGAAGGACGGCATATCTCATTGAGAAAAACATGCCGCAGGACAAGCTTGCGGACATACTTGAAAAGGCAAAGGCTGCAAGGGAAGCAGGAGAACAGATAAATGTAGTCATTATGAAGAAAAACAAGAAATTCCAAAAGGAACAGCTTGCGGCAGAAGGCTACGACAATATTGTTGAATTTTTTAGTAGGGAGGAGCAATAAAATGGCAGAATCCATGAAAGGACTTTCAAGAAGTCACAGATGTACAGAAGTAAATAATTCCATGATTGGAAATGAAGTAACCGTTATGGGATGGGTACAGAAAAGCAGAAACAAGGGCGGCATTATATTTGTTGACCTTAGAGATAGAAGCGGAATACTACAGATTATTTTTGAGGAGGCAAACGTAGGGGCAGAAAGCTATGCAAAGGCGGAAAAGCTCAGAAGTGAATTTGTAATTGCTGTTACGGGTAAGGTTACAAAACGTGCAGGCGCTGTAAATGAAAATATAGTAACAGGTGATATAGAAATAGTTGCCTCCGATATCAGAATACTGTCTGAGGCAGACACGCCTCCTTTCCCAATCGAGGAAAACAGTAAGACAAAGGAGGAACTTAGGCTTAAATACAGGTACCTTGATTTAAGACGTCCTGATTTGCAGAAAAACCTTATTATGAGGAGCAAGGTTACGACTCTTACAAGAGCATTTCTTGTGGAAGAGGGCTTTATAGAGATAGAGACACCTACACTTTGTAAGTCAACCCCTGAGGGAGCAAGGGATTACCTTGTTCCAAGCCGTGTGCACCCGGGAAGTTTTTATGCCCTTCCACAGTCACCGCAGATTTATAAGCAGCTTCTTATGTGTTCAGGCTACGACAGATATTTTCAGATAGCCAGATGCTACCGTGATGAGGATCTTCGTGCGGACAGACAGCCGGAATTTACTCAGATAGACATGGAGCTTTCATTTGTTGATGTGGATGACGTTATAGATGTAAATGAGAGACTTCTTGCAAAGCTTTTCAAGGATACAATAAATGTTGACATACCCCTTCCGATACAGCGTATGACTTATAAGGAGGCAATGGAGCGTTTCGGCTCGGACAAGCCTGACCTTAGATTTGGCATGGAGCTTACGGATATAACGGATGTGGTTAAGGATTGTGAGTTTGTGGTATTTAAGGGCGCGATAGATGCAGGAGGAAGTGTACGAGGTATAAATGCCAAGGGACAGGGCGGCATGCCTAGAAAGAAGATTGACGCACTTGTTGATTTTGTAAAGGGTTATGGTGCAAAGGGTCTTGCATATATTGCTATCGGTGAGGACGGAACAATTAAATCCTCTTTTGCAAAGTTTATGAAGGACGAGGAGATGAACGCAATTATAGAGAGGATGCAGGGAGAAAATGGCGATTTGCTTCTCTTTGCGGCGGACAGGACAAAACTTGTCTATGACGTTCTCGGTGCCCTTCGCCTTGAGATAGCTGAAAATCTCGGAATGTTGGATAAGAACGAGTATAAATTTGTATGGATAACTGAATTTCCGCTTCTTGAGTGGAACGAGGATTTGAACAGGTATCAGGCTATGCATCATCCGTTTACAATGCCTATGGAGGAGGACCTTCCATACATTGACAGCGACCCGGGCAGGGTTCGTGCAAAGGCATATGACATAGTGTTAAACGGGACAGAGATAGGCGGTGGAAGCGTGCGTATCCACCAAAATGACATACAGGAGAAAATGTTTGAGGCTCTTGGCTTTACAATGGATGCTGCCTATGAGCAGTTTGGCTTCCTGTTAAATGCATTTAAGTACGGTGTTCCCCCTCATGCAGGACTTGCCTACGGACTTGACCGTCTTATTATGCTTATGGCAAAGGAAGATTCCATACGTGACGTTATTGCATTCCCTAAGATTAAGGATGCTTCATGCCTTATGAGCGAGGCTCCGAATGTAGTGGATGCAAAGCAGCTTGAGGAGCTTGGGATAGAGCTGCCGCAGCAGCCAGAAAATTAATAGAGAGAGACTGTCATACTACGGTGCGTGTTCTTGTGATAGGCTTATACGGGGATATACACCCAAAACACACTTTCGCTCGATTCGGACGTAACGGTACTAAAAATTGCCCGTCTGACATGGCTGTATAGTAACTGAAAATCGTCTGAGGACGTCGGTACTTAAATTGCCGGTTCAAGATATTTTTTATGGAGTATCTTAGACCGGCAATTTTTAGTACCGTTACGTCCGAATCGAGTGAAAGCGGGTTTTCAGTTACTATACAGCCATGTCAGAGGGTAATTTAAGTACCGACGTCCTCAAACGGTTTTGGGTGTATATCCCGGTATAAGCCTATCGCAGAAACACGCACCGTGGTGCGGCAGCTTCCTTTTATGGTTTATCGTAGCTTGTGAGGTTTGCGGTTTCTCCTGGCTTGTAGTTTTCAGGCGCTACCTTTGTAAGGGAAAACGTAAATTCGCTTCCTACGCCTTCTGTGCTGACAACGTTTATATTTTCGTTGTGAGCTTTTATTATTTCACGGGTAATGGCAAGTCCAAGTCCTGTTCCCTGCTTGTCACGCCCACGGGAGGCGTCTGCCTTGTAAAAACGAACCCAAACCTTGTTCAGTGAGTCGGCAGGAATACCGCAGCCTTCATCCTTAACCGAGACAAAAATTTTGTCTCTTCTTTCTTCAAGGTTAATGTAGATATTTTTTCCCGAAGGAGTAAATTTTATGGCATTATCCACCAGGTTGTATATAACCTGCTGTATTTTTGTTTTATCAGCATTTACATAGGTATTTTCGCAGTGATTGTTAAGTATGAGCGAAATGTTCTTTTCAATACATTTTCCCTCAAATGTATTCATGGCACTTTTAATTAAATCGATAATATCAAAATCTTTGGTAATAAGCCAAAGACCGTAGGAGTCGTAATTGTTTAATTCAAGCAGACTGCTTGTAAGTCTTGTAAGACGATGTGTCTCCTTTAAAACTATGTCAAGATATTTTTCCTGCTTTTCAGGTGGGATTGTTCCGTCCTGTATTGCTTCAATATAACCCTTTATGGAAGTGAGCGGTGAGCGGAAATCGTGGGATATATTTGATATAAATTCGCGTCTGTATTCATCAAGCTTGGAAAGCTCCGATGCCATATATTCAAGGGTTGATGCAAGCTGTCCGATTTCGTCATTGGATTTAATGTCCATTTTTGTCTCAAAGTTGCCTGTGGAGTACTCCTCGGCAACAGAGTTTATCTTTTTAATAGGACTCATGATTTTTCCGGATATGAGCGCAAGCAGAATAAAAGCTATTATGACAAAAACAAGAAACGGGACATATATAGCCTGAAATAAATCTGTCTGAACGCTGTTGATTTGGGAAACGGTAGAATGTATAAATATCATTCCGCTTGTATTTCCCGAGGATTCTATAGGCATTGTTACGGTAATAACCTCCTCCTTAAACAGACCATAAAAATCACCTGTAAATGTCTGACTGGTTGTCATGTCAAAATCCTGGTCAACAAGAAATATATTCGTGGGAACCTCGAGATTTACGTCTGTGCTGGCTGAGGCTATTATTATGCCCTTTTCATCTGCAATCCATATACTTGCGTCTAATCTGTCACTGTAGTATTGCAGGTTGTTCTGCATATTTTCCAATGTATATAGACCAAGAATATAATTTGTTACAGTCTGCTCTCCTATAAGATATGCCTCGTTTGTAAGCACCTCTGATTTTTCTGCCACCAATGCTTTCTTTGTCGTGTATGTTGAATAAAACATAAGCAGTGTGAAGGCGGCTATAAAAACTATAAGAAAACCCAAAAATATTCTGTCAAATAGTGAATGCTTCATTTTATCTCACCTCGAACTTGTATCCTTTGCCCCAAACCGTGCTTATGGACCAATTGTGGCTATCGTTTAATTTCTCTCTCAATCTTTTAATGTGAACGTCTACGGTACGGGAGTCGCCGATATATTCATACCCCCAAAGCCTGTCCAAAAGCTGGTCTCTTGTAAAAACCTGATTTGGCTTCTTTGCTAAAAAATATAGCAGCTCTAATTCTTTAGGTGGCATTTCAATCTGATGTCCCTCAAAGATGACCGTATAATTTGTAATGTTGATAAGAAGGTCCTCGTATTCAACATAATCTCCCTGATGGTCCGTTTCAATGACGGGGTTTGCCTTTTCAGGAGCAATAAATGTACGGCGGAGCACTGCTTTTACTCGTGCAACAAGCTCATTTGAATCGAAGGGCTTAATCATGTAATCGTCAGCACCGATTTTAAGGCCAAGAACCTTGTCAAAAACCTCACCCTTTGCCGAGAGCATAATGATAGGAGTCTGCTTTGTTTTTCGTATCTCGGTGCAGACCTCATAGCCGTCTATGTCAGGTAGCATAAGGTCCAAAAGTATGAGATGGGGATTGTAGGTTTTCTCAAGCATAAGAGCCTCCCTCCCCGTATAGGCTATCTCCGTGGAAAAGCATTCCTTTACAAGGTAAAGAGATATAAGCTCCGCAATATTTTCATCATCATCAACAATGAGTATTCTTTGTTTGTCCATAAAAACCTCCGTTTTGTTATTTATTGTAGTCATGAGCAAACCTCTGATTTTGCAAACCTCAGTTGTACAATATAGACAAATCACCGCAAGGCACGCTTTTGCTATGCGTCGCTCGTAGCAGTACATAAGGTGCCAAAATACGGCACCTAAGTACTGACGGCTCCCCAATGTCTTGCTTGTGATATTGCCTATATTGTACAACTACATTTCAAAAATAGTGAGGTTTGCTCATATCTATTATAAAATTCTACAGTTCGACAATAGTTACGCCGTGTTCTCCCTCTCCGAACTCGCCTGCACGGAAGGATTTTACGAATTTAAGCTTTTTTAGATACTGATGTATGCCGGCTCTTAGAGCACCCGTACCTTTTCCGTGTATAATAGTTACCTTTTCAATATGTGTAAGACATGCGTCGTCAAGAAATTTATCTATCTCCATAATAGCTTCGTCAACCGTCATGCCCATGACATTAAGCTCAGGTGAAAATGTCATGGCTTTGTTTATGGAGGTGTGTCCCGTGCTGTGGTTTTTGCCGCCAAGAGCAGGCTTTTTATTCTTATATCCCGTTGCATCAGTAGTAAAGGTCGGCTCGTTCACTATAAGAAGGTCGCTTATGTGAATGCGGGATCTTAAAATGCCCATCTGTACGGTAACATTTCCTTTTTGGTCAGGCAGTTCGCTTATTGTACCCTTGGCACCCATGCTTAAAACGTGAACAATGTCACCGATATGAAAATCCTTTGGTTTGTGTCCCCCTGTCTGCTTTGGTGCTTCACTGTTTTTGTTATCATAGTCTTTAATCTTGCTGCGGAGCTTGCTTCTTGTATTTTCCATTGATTGCATGTCTACTTTTTCGGGATTGCTTCTCCATTTATTATAATCGCTTATTGTTTTATCTGCAATTTCCTTTGCCTCGTCGATTATGTCTCTTGCCTCGGAACGTGCCTTCTCAAGAATTTCTGATTTTTTTGTCTCCAAGGCTTCCTCTTTTGTCTGAAGGCTTAGTTTTAAATCCTCAATTTCCTTTTTGTACTTTTCAATTTGTTCCTTGTCATTGGAAATTGCTATTTTGTCCTTTTCAAGCTCCGAAATTAATGTTTCCATATCAATTGCGTCACTGTCAAGCGTCATTTTTGCGGCTTCAATTATATTGTCAGAAAGTCCCAGCTTTTTTGATATAGCAAATGCGTTTGATTTGCCGGGAACGCCTATCATAAGCTTGTATGTAGGCATAAGGGTTGCCACGTCAAACTCGCAGGATGCGTTTTCCACACCATCGGTTGAGAGCGCAAAGGTTTTAAGCTCACTGTAATGTGTCGTAGCCATGCATCTTGCACCCATGTTTTTAAGATGATTTAAAATTGCAATTGCAAGAGCTGCGCCCTCCACAGGGTCCGTTCCGCCGCCCAGCTCATCAAAAAGGCAGAGAGAGTCAGGCGTTGAATGATTGACTATATAAATAATATTGCTCATATGTGAGGAAAATGTTGACAGGCTCTGCTCAATGCTCTGCTCATCACCTATATCTGCAAAAACATCGTCAAATACGGCAAGCGTTGAGCCCTCCAGTGCAGGTATGTGAAGCCCTGACTGCCCCATAAGCGTAAATAATCCAAGTGTTTTAAGTGATACGGTTTTTCCGCCTGTGTTTGGACCTGTCACAATCAAAAGGGTAAAATCATCTCCCAGCTTTATATCAACCGGTACAACCGTATGCTTTTCCAAAAGGGGATGTCTGCCACTCTTTATGTGGATGATTCCGTCTTTGTTGAATATCGGCTCCACGGCATTCATGGTTTTGGCAAGCTTCGCCCTTGCAAATATAAAGTCCAGCTCAGTAAGTATGTCCGTGTCAAAGGAAATGTCGCTTACGGCAGATGCTGCCATAGTGCTTAGACCTTCCAGTATATTTTCTATTTCGGCAATTTCTGCACCCTCAAGCTCCTTTATTTCGTTGTTTAGATTGACAATCGACATAGGCTCTATAAAAAGTGTAGAGCCTGTTTGTGACCTGTCATGAATCATACCCGGAAAATGTGACCGATGCTCCTGTCTGACAGGAATGCAATATCTTCCGTTTCGCATTGTTATAAGGCTGTCCTGAAGCATGTCCCTTGTGGCATCATCCTTTATAAGCTTAGAAAGCTGCTGGTGAAGCCTGTCGTTTGTAAGACGTATGTCTCGCCTGATTTTTTTCAAGGCAGGTGATGCATCGTCGGCGAATTCATTTTCGGAAAGTATGCATCTTTTTATCTCTGACGATATGTGGCTGAGTATGATAAGCTGGTCGAATTTTTCCGTAAGGCTGTCAAAAAGCTTTTTCTCGCCTGTATCAGCAGATGCAGATACACTACCGTCATTGTCGTGGGAAGTCCCCTTGTTCCTAGAGGTTAGTGCAGCGGTAAGGTCTGAGCCGTCACCATATTTTTTTACATTTTCCGCTACGGAAAGGACGGCGGCAACATCGAGAAGCTCCTTTGCTGTAAGCAAGCCATTCACTTCAAGTCGTTTTATGGAGGAGCCGATATCACAAAGACCGATAAATGATATGCTGCCGTGCATTTGCAGTCTGCGCAGGGCGTCCCTTGTTTCCGCCTGCAAGGCTCTTATGGTATCTATATCCTTCCTAGGCTTCATTCGGTCACAGCGTCTTTTTGCCATAGGCGAGGCTGCATGCTCCGTGAGCATGGAAAGTATTTTGTTATATTCAAGTATTCGTAAGCTTCGTTTATTCATGTTATAATTTCCTTTAAAGGCACTTTGTTCTATATATACATTTTATAGTATATTAATGAAAATATAAAGTAAAAGTTTATAAGTGATTTCACTTGAAATAACTTGCGTTAATGGAAATATAATGGTATTTTTTTAATATGTAAAGTTTTAGAAAGTTGGAGAAAAAAATGAATTATATTAACGAGCTTCGTGATGGAGATATGATATCTGAAGTATATCTTTGCAAATCAAAACAGGATTTAAAAACTAAGGCTGGAAAAAGCTATTTTTCCCTTAAATTGCAGGATCAGACGGGGATGGTTGATGCGAAAATATGGGAGCTTAATAACGGCATTTCCCATTTTGAGGTCATGGACTACATAAAGGTTGAGGCGCAGGTTACGACCTTTAATGGTGCACTGCAATTAAATGTAAAGCGGGTACGTGTGGCTGATGAGGGCGAATATGATCCTGCCGATTATATGCCGTGTACAAGTAAAAATATTGAGGAAATGTACGGTGAGCTGCTTAAAATTGTTGACAGTGTAACGGAGCCTCATCTTAAGAAGCTGCTTTACATGTTTTTTGTGGAGGATAAGGAGCTTGCTGAAAAATTCAAAAAGCATTCTGCGGCAAAGACAATTCATCACGGCTTTGTGGGAGGTCTTTTGGAGCATTCATTATCCGTTGCAAAAATATGTGTGTTTTTGTCGGAGCATTATACGGTCTTAAACAGGGATTTGCTTGTGACGGCAGCACTCCTTCATGACATAGGAAAGCTGGAGGAAATTTCGCCGTTTCCTGAAAATGATTATACGGACGAAGGACAGCTTATAGGTCATATTGTTTTAGGTGTAATTATGGCGGGCGATAAAATTAAGGAAATACCGGGATTTCCGGAAACTCTTGCAGGAGAGCTTAAGCACTGTATACTTGCACATCAGGGTGAGCTTGAATATGGTTCACCGAAAAAACCTGAGATTATTGAGGCACTTGCACTTTCATTTGTTGACAATATGGACGCAAAGCTGGAGGCATTTATTGAGGTGCTTCAAACAAATAAAGATAAGAGTGGATGGCTTGGATACAATAAGATATTTGAAGCAAA
This sequence comes from Lachnospiraceae bacterium, assembly GCA_014799405.1. GTDB lineage: Bacteria > Bacillota > Clostridia > Lachnospirales > Lachnospiraceae > Coprococcus_C. The sequence continues at coordinate 28,800 of JAAVIA010000037.1, read as the reverse complement.
TGTGAGAGTGACGGATGAGTAGAATCGATGATAAAAAATGATATTTACGAAATAACAATTGATGATATTGGAAATGACGGCGAGGGAATCGGTCATGTGCTTGACCGTCAGAACGGACATAGCTTTGCAGTTTTTGTTAAGGACACCGTTATAGGAGATAGAGCGCGCATCCGTATTGTAAAGGCAAAAAAGACATATGCATACGGAAGACTTGAGGAACTTATGGAGCCGTCGCCATACAGAACGGAAGCTGTCTGTGGCAAGGCGAGAAGCTGCGGTGGGTGCAGCCTTATGCACATGTCCTATGAAAAACAGCTCGAATACAAGTGGAACAAGGTTAAGTCCTGTCTTGAAAGGATAGGGGGCATCAGTGATGCAGGAACGATTATGGAGCCTGTCTGTGGGATGGAAGTTCCATATTTTTACAGGAACAAAATGCAGCTTCCTGTAGGGCGAGACAGAGACGGAAATATTGTCATAGGCTTTTATGCAGGCAGAACCCACTCCATAATAAATCTCGAAAAATGCTATATAGGGCATGAGGTCAATGATTATATTATAAAGCATGTGAGAAAATGGCTGGAAAATGCAGATGGAAGGGCTGAGATAGTATACAACGAAGAAAATCACACAGGTCTTGTGCGTCATATATTGACAAGGGTTGGCTTTGCAACAGGCGAGCTTATGGTATGTCTTGTAATCAATGGAGATAATATGCCGGATGAATATGAGAAGTCATTTGTGAATGCTGTTTGTGAAGCCGCTTCTGAGTACAATGATACTCAGGGAAATAAAGTCAAGCTTACAAGCGTATGCATCAATGTCAACAAAGAAAAGACCAACAAAATTTTAGGAAATAAATGTATAACACTTTATGGAAGGGATTATATTGAGGATTATATCGATGATATTTTATTTAGGATTTCACCCCTTTCCTTTTATCAGGTAAACCCCGTTCAGACAAAGGCAATATACGACAAGGCAATTGAGTACGCCAATCTTAAAGGTGATGAAACCGTGTGGGATATGTACTGCGGAATCGGAACCATATCACTTTCCCTTGCAAAAAAGGCAAAGAAAGTTTATGGTGTGGAAATTGTCCCGGCTGCTATCTGCGATGCGAAAGAAAATGCAAGGATAAATAGTATAAATAATGTTGATTTTTTTTGTGGAAAAGCCGAGGAGGTTGTGCCGAGGTTTTATGAGCAGTCTGGTTTTCATCCTGACGTTGTTGTGGTTGACCCACCGAGAAAGGGCTGTGACGCAGTTCTTTTAGATACTATCGTGTCCATGTCTCCTGACCGCCTCGTATATGTAAGCTGTGACCCCGCAACTCTTGCTAGGGATGTGAAAATACTTTCGGAAGTGGGTTATAAGCCGATGAAAGTGGCGGTATTTGATGCCTTTTGCCAGAGTGGACATGTAGAATCTATTGTACTTTTGTCCCACAAATCACCAGATAGTCATATCAATGTGAAGGTAGAGTTTGGAGAAGGCGAGGGAAAAGTGCCTTTGGGATTAACAATGTATGATGCTCCTAATGCAGCAGAAGAATTGAAACAACCAAGAAAGTATCCACGAAAGAGAAAGTAGAGGCTATAAAAGCTGCACTTAAATATTTTGAGGTGATTTGATGGAAGAAAGTATATTTCAAATAGCAGAACAGATAAATCAACTGCATAAGAAAGCTTATGATATTTATCTGCCATTAGTCGATGATGTGTGTAGAAGGAAAGTATCAGAAGAAGAATTATCCTATTTCCTTGATTATTTGTTAGATTTCGCCTGTGATGAAAAAATGCTAGATTTATATAAAAAGGTGTGCAGAACGTATTTGTATGTTTATCCGAGGTGCGTTAAGTTTTATATTGATGTATATTGGGAGATGTGGGAAGAGGAAGCTGAGTGATTATTCAGTATAATCTACTAATTAAGAAAGTAGTGGATAAGATGTTAAGGAAGTTCATGATATGATTACAGGAGGAGCAATGGGAAAAATAATTAAGGAAACTATTCATGCGAAAGGTATTGACATTGGCATATATACAACAAATTTTGAAAGTGAATTTATTTCTTTGACGGATATTGCGAAATATCGAAATGAAGATGATCCAAGGTTTATAATTCAGAATTGGATGCGTAATAGAAATACTATCGAATTTTTGAGTGTGTGGGAAGAATTGCATAATCCAGATTTTAACCGTGTGCAATTCGAGGCGGTTAAAAATGAAGCTGGGTTAAATCGTTTCGTAATGACACCAACTAAGTGGATTGACCAGATGAATGCCATTGGTATTGTTTCAAAAGCGGGACGCTATGGCGGAACATATGCTCATAGTGATATTGCGATGTCTTTTGCAACTTGGATTTCTCCAGAATTTCAGTTATATATTATGAAGGATTACAGGCGATTAAAGACGGATGAGAATAGTCGATTATCTTTGAGCTGGAATTTGAATAGAGAAATTTCTAAGTTAAATTATAGGATACATACGGATGCAATTGAGGCAAATTTAATTCCGCCAGAATTGACCCCAGTTCAGATTGCTTATACATACGCAAATGAAGCAGATATGTTAAATGTTGTTTTGTTTGGAAAGACAGCGAAACAGTGGAAAGATGAGAATCCAACTGAAAAAGGCAATATGCGAGATGTAGCGACATTAAATCAGTTGTTAGTACTTGCAAATTTGGAAAGTTATAATGCAGTTCTGATTAAACAAGGGAAGAATCAAAAAGAACGAATGGAATTACTTCGGCAGTTGGCGGTACAGCAGTTGCAGACACTGGAGAAAGTAAGCCTAAATAATTTGCCGAAATTCGAAAATGATACACAGAGGATTTAGGCGATATAAATCGGATAAAATTGTAATATAGAATGAAATACGAGGTAGATTATGAAATATGAACTTTTCTTTTTGAACAATATACATGATTCTATGGAGATGGTAAATGTGGAGTTAGATCCATTTCTGGATTTATACAGCGATGGGTGAAGTAGCAGAGTTTGTTGAAATTGAAATTATGCAGTATTTGCCTGAGAAGGCTCAAGAAGATTTTAAAAATTCAATAGATAATTATAGAAAATATGCAAAAGTTCTAAAAGAATTAAAAATGTAAGAGGGTTTTCTAAATTTTGTGAGAAAAAGGGAATACCGTCGAGACGGTTGTCCTCTTGTACCACCAAGAGGTCGACAATTATATCCATGTAGATTTTGAGCCGGAAAATGCTGATTATTTGAAGTGTTTCAAAGGTTCAGCTACCTATGCGGAGATTAAAGCATGGGTTCTTCAGCATTATGGTTTTAAGGTGTCCAGTCTGTATGTCGCACAGATAAAACGCAAGTGTGGTCTTGAGGTAGGAGAGAATTATAATAAGCCTAAGATTGAAGATGGCAAAGTGCCTATATGCCCGAAAGAGAAAGAGGATGCTATCATGGAAGCCTTTCGATATTTTAGGATGGTATAATATGTCATGCTATCATTCAAAGTTAGGGAGATAGAGTAATGCTTTGTTCCCTTTACTATTCATTATCAAATTCCACGACCCGTCCCAGAGGGTGAACGGCTTTCTACCCTTGCAGGCGGCGTTATGAGTACCTTTGCAAAAGAGATTTTGACCCGCACCACAGGCTAAAAATTATAAGGGCTTGTTGAAATAACAAGCCCTTATAATTTTAATTAGGAAATTTTCGATAGTATTTCATACAGTTCATTTGATGTAGATTCAAGCAAATTTATTATTTTTTTGTTTTTCTTCGTATTGTTCAAAGATTGAGGTGAAGTTATACATATAAATCCTATTATATGATAAATAGAGTTTTGCTTTTTAGCAATTGGAACAGTTATAGATGATTTATATAGGGAGTTCCAATTGTCATTACTATTTTTGTAAGGCATGATTAACTCGTCAAATTTGTCAATGTCAGATACGAAGAAATAACGATAATGTTCGTTTAAAATAGCGTTAAATTCGGTGTTTTCTTCCACTTTATAAGCTGTACTTTTTTTCAAAGAGTTATTTTCACCTATTGAATATAATGTATTGCTTTTTTCGTCTAATCGTTTTACCGAAATATCAAAAGTGTTTTTAGGATAGAAATCTGTCAAAGCATTTGATAATTTTACGGTATATTCATTGATTATTGTTATTGCCAAATTTTTATTGAGTTCTTTAGATTCAATAATGTTTTTGAGTTCTTCTAAAATAGTATCTTTATTTGTATTAAAAGCAATTTGAATATTTTTATTGTCAATTTTCATTTTGATATACTGGTTTTTGCTATTGAAAAATCTTTCAAAAATGATGTTACATATTGTAATAATTAAACTAATAGAGGAAACTAAAATCATTAATATATTTGACCAATCCATTACTTTTGTCCTCCAATCTCTTCGGAATACAAAGCCATTACTTTTATTGAGTAAAGGCAACAGAGCCAAGAAGCAATTATAAATGGAATAGAAGTTAAAAATCCTTTAATTAGATGATTGGCTGATGTGTCAATTCTAATTAAACAGTAAAATATAGTTTGAAGGAGGATTATAATTGTGCAAAGAAAAAAGGCTCGTGATAATCGTTCGTCATTGTTTCTTTTTATATCAAATAAATCAAACATTAGAGGAACAGTTAATGAAAATAGAGACAATATAATTTCTCCTTGACCAAATAGATTTATTAATTCAAATTTGCCATTATACCAACTAATAATGCAGGCAAAAAGGAGTGGTAAGAAAACACTTGCTATAGACAATCTTATCCATTTATTTCTTGATGATTTATACTTTTCTGCAAGGACACCTTCAAAAACTAAAGGTTTTTCCTTTAATTTAACATTTTTGCCATTCATGCTTTCACCTACCATCAACAAAATCGCTATATAGTATAGCATAGTTCTATCAGAAAAACAATAAATGCGACATATCTTATGTAAGCCCTAAACGGCGAGTCGACCCCATTTGGGGCTTTTTATAGTTCGCCCAGCATGGGCGTAATCTAATCAGTGAAAGTCTGTAAAGTGCTCTGATAGTGGGAAACTTATAGCCAATGACAAGGGTGTCTATCGTAAGATGGAATCTGAAGGAAGTCGGATGGTAAACCTCTGGTCTGACGGACAGAAATCACATATAAGGCTTGGTTATTGAGTAAGACTGCTAGACAAGTTGAAGCCCGATAACTATCCGAAGATATGCTGGGTAAATGTGGCAGATAGGTGGTGGGAAAGATTACGCACCTTAACTGGGGAGGTCTATATGGTATGCTTTGCAGCGTGATATAACATTCACTCCTTAGTAACTCATTTATAATCGGGATATCTGAAGCATCGGAAGAGAATTTGTTAATAACTCAAAGAATTTTAGAAGCATCCAAGCTGATTAAAATAAAATTTCCTGATGTTATCATTATTGGAAAAGATAATTATTACAGTTCTCATCAAAACTAAAATAGAAAATGACAATAAAATGCAAAAAACCACTTGACAAGCACCAAAATCCTGCTAAACTGAATAGCAGTTGAATCAAAAAGGATGTTTGTAACAAAGGCAGAGACTGTCTTGTTGCAAGCGTCCTTTTTTGTTGCCTTTCTGTGCAATGTCGATAAAGGAAAACATTATGAATGAATATATGGCGAGTGAGGAGGAATGTTATGAGTGATAACAATTTAGAACATGAAAAACTGAAAACAGCGGTCATTCTAGCAAGGATGTATGGCGTAAAGGAGACCTTAGAGCCATTACCACGCATGTCAAATGTGAAAATAATTGACCTGATAACAAAGTGGACAGAAGAATATCTTGCTACAGAGGAAGAAGATATTGTCAGGTTCTTTGAGAGTAAATCTGGTTAAATATCTTCCGGTTTCACATACTCAAGGATTTCGGATACGGAACAGTCAAGTACTGTACATAAGATATCCAGTGTCTTTGTAGTGATAGCTTCATTGTGTTTCATTCTATGGAGTGTATTTGCAGGAATACCATGCTTAAATATAAGGGCATATTCCGTTATGTTCTTTTTGTAAAGCGTTTCATAAAAGGGTTTGTAGGAAATCATGGGTTTACTCCTTTTAAATTTTAATAAGAAAATATCATACTTTACAATTTGACTATGCCCAATATATTGAGTATAATAACAGAGAAAAGTTTTATTTTATGTGGAGGTAACATAACATGATATCCTTTGATGATGTGAGAATAAGAGATATTTCAACATGGTTTTTTATTCCCGGTCTATTATGTGGTCTTATGACAAGAGAAATGAAGAAATCAAATATTCCATTTGTATATCATAATTGGAAACAAATACCAGAAGAACAAAAGACAAATCAGCAAAACTACAGAAAAAAGTTTGAAGATAATGGGTATACTGATACATTTTGCATGAATGCAATAGAGACAACTGCAAATCCAGATGACCTATTTCAAAAATCACTTCTGTTTTTTGGTGACACTATAGACCCTGACTATAAAGAACAAGAAGAATATTGTGCGAAATTAAGACATCAGGATATGTTACAGGAAGTTGATGCAATTGAACGAGAAGAACGAACCATGCCTGATATATGGAGGGAATAAGCTGGAGAAGACGGTTTGCTATATTTTCAAATTAGTTAAATATTATACAAGCAGGAGGATTCAGATATGAAACAGCAGTTAGAGGGAGAAGAATTAGTACATGGATTGTACGAAGTAAAAAATTTGTTAATTGCCATGAATAATATAAATCAAAAGGAGCTACAGGTCAGGGAACAAATAAGACAGACGATACCGGCACAAAATAATCAGCTCAAAAAATCAACGAAAAAGGGTGGATGGATAGTGCTTTTGGCTTTAGCATTTGTATTGATGACCCTGTTTTTTGCAGTTACATATGCACCGAAAATGGTATCTGACAGTAAACATGCTTGTGAGAAAGCACTCGTTGATGATGAGTTTAACTGGTCGATGCAGCATATAGAAGACGGAGCAGTTTATCCGGGGTATAATGGTTCGGTGGAAGAGCCGGTTACATTTGGAGCTGCTTATGTTAGGGCATTGCCGAGAGCAGGAATTGTAGCCCTAGTGTTAGTGATAATTGCAGGAGCAGTTATTTTCTCTATTCAGAAATACAAAAACATTATGATTGATAAGGAAAATAAAAGAAGGGCGGAGCAGTATCAAGCAGCTTTGGAACAGAATAATCAAATTATAGCAAATAATCAGAAGATACAAGCACAAATTGAAGCATTTAATCAGAGGAGACAGCAGATTTCAAAGGAATATCTGACGAATCTTTGTAGGTGGTATCATGAGGATTATGCGTATATGGAGGCAGTGGACTATTTTATTCGGGAAATAGAATTAGGAACAGCAACAACGCTTCCGGAGGCGATTAAACTTTACCGAGAAGAACTGTTCCGCAGGGAAGTGATAGAAAATCAAAAGACAATGATAGAAAATCAGAAGATTATGATAAATAATCAGGAAATCATGATTAGCAAGCAGGATGAAATGATTCGTCAGCAGATGTTAGGTAATGTCATTGCGGCGGCTACCTTGGTGCAGACAATGAGTATTGCCAACAGTGTAAGTAACATTGAATCTAACACTAGTAGAACAGCAAGATATGCAGGGGATATAGCATGGAATACCAGAGAACGATAGGAGTTGCCAATGATGGAAAAAACATTACAAGAACTATATAGTATAAGAGAGCTTGCTCGACGAAAGGATGAGAATGAAAGAATTATTAGCCAGCTTCGCAGACAACTTCAAAATAAGCAAAGTTTAAAGGAAATGAAGGATGAAAATCAAAAGACAAAGCTTGGAAAGTCAGGATATATCATTGTATTTGTTGTGCTATACATACTATCAACAGGTATTTTGAATAAAATATTTACTATTATTATGCTTATGGCAGACAGTGGATTTTCGTTTGCGGATGCTTTCAAAGCATCTGAAGATATAAATATCAATCCGATTATTGGAATGGCTCTTGCTATTCCTGTAGCACCTATTATTACAGTGATTGTACGAGCAGTTATTAAAAAAATCGACAAAAGGAAGAATCGGGAAAATTCCATAGAGAATCAAAATAACAGAAAAATCAATGAGCAGATTATGCAAAATAATGCAAGTGCTGATATCAGAAACAGTGGAATCATGGAACAAATAGCAGTCTGTGAACAGAGGCAAGAGCAGCTTGTTCAAGAAATGAAAAATACTGTTTCATGGTATCCTGAAATTTATTTTACGGTTTCGGCGGTAGATTATATTATTCGGCAGTTGGAAACCGGAAAAGCAGACAGTGTAAATCAGGCAATTGTACACTATGAAGCAAGTTTGTAAAAATGTTAATCGCAGAAAGGAAGATTATTATGAAAAAGAAACTAATTTGTACAGCAATCATTTTAACTATGATTACATCCATAACTGCTTGTGGCAGCAACGCTGATTCTAATGTTATGTCGGATGATGGAAACATGACTGAATCAGCAGAAATCGCAACTGATGATGAAGCAGAAAAGGCAACAACTGAAACTGCTTCTGCGTTGTCCGCGAATAACAAAGATGATGCATCCGCTTCTACAAATAAGCCGGCAACTAACAATAATTCATTTGCAAACAGCGATTCTAAAACAAACACCAGTACAGAATCCACTACACCTACAACAGAAGCACCAAGACAGGATTCGCAGACAACTACAGAAATTCCTGCTACAACAGAACAGCCTACAACCACGGAAGCTCCTGCTTCACCTGCTACAGAACCGGAAAAAGAATGTCCAAGGTCTTCTACAGGTAAGCACAATTGGTACGACCATTACAAGACTATCACAGTTGTAGACCAAGAAGCATATGATGAAAAGACTCCAACAGGTGAATATCAGACCAAGTTGGAAAAACGTATATATGCATCTGCCTATACAAAAAATCCTGAAACAGGTATGAGCACTTATGTATGTGACATAGATGTAACAGGTATGAACACTGCGGATGCAAGAGCCTATCTCAAAAGTATGGGTTATGACATGGGCAGCACATGGAGTGACTATGTTACTGTTACTGATTATGATAATCCAATCTATAAGACTGTTCATCATGATGCTGTAACACATACAGAACGAGTGCTTGATTACACAGACTGTTCTGTATGTGGAGCACACAAGTAATCGCAACATCAAGACTGCCACTAAATTAACGGTGGCACAAAGTGTAGACAAATTCATATTATTAAATAATTGAATATATATATCTTTAAATAAATATATACAAACTTTGGGACAGTCTCTTGTACAATACATATAAGGGCAGACACCGTATCTTCGGCTCTGCCCTTTAGAAACTATTCAGTTATCTTATATCAGTTTTTTGAGTTTATAATAAACTTGAAACGGTCTAACTTCCTTATTTTTCACATTCATTTCTAAATAACAATTTTATAATTTATCGACATCTCGACAAATTGGAATTTGTCTCATTAACTATATATTGCTTCTGTAAAAATATTCTTTACGTATTTTGTCCACTTGGTTATATCTTTGTCTTCGGTTCCGTATTCCATATTTTTCCATACATCGGGTAATAAATATTTACTGATAAGTTTAGCTAGCATTTGATGTAATACGCGAATTTCTTTTCTTTCACTATCATACATAAGATTTCCAGCATGAACAAAATTATTTCTTTTATCATAGGAATCTCTTATTAAAATGCATAAATCTTTTTGTTCTTTATCAGTTATGGTAACAAGCCTCGGCCAAATAACAGACAAACGAAGTTTTTTCTCGTTGTCTCCCTCTGTAAGCAATGATTCAGCAGCGGAAAACAGAAGCATCATGGATAATGTGATATCATTGTAATTCTCATATTGTTCTAAAGATTTTTCAAATAGTTCCAAAGCATTTGAAAATTTGTAATGCAACTCATCTCTATAACTTTCAAAAACAAATGTATTAGCCAAATTAACAAATTCATTCTGATTATTAAGTTCAGATAAGAAGTCTAAAGAATATTTACATTGAATTAAATTCCACCAATTTCTATGTCCAAACTGCCAATCTTCCTCCCCAATAATAGCAACATGATAGTTAGCCTCATATGGATTAGTAACTAATTCATAAATATCTTGTTTTGTTTCAAATTTGTAAACCATAAGTTTTATAATTTGAAATATTCTTTGTGCAATAACAGATGCACTTCTATAAATATTAGAATGCACATTATCCATTTTCAATACCAAAATAGGATACATCATAAAGTCTTTTGATCTACTCTTCTGGGTATGTTTAATGAAATCATGTATTTTGTGCCTATCTAATTCTGTTATATGCTGTATCTTTTCTTCTTTTTCTTCTTCATCTCCATTAATAAAATGAAAGGAAGCAAAATGTATATCAACGCTTAACCTTGCACCATTTATAGGAATCAATAGATAATGCACCTTTTTGTTTAATTCAAGTCCTTCTATAATGTATTTAATAAGATTTTCCCCTCTATTTTTATCAACATTAGTTTTTCCAAAATCAGCCTTAAGAAATCTATCTGTACAACTTATCATAATATCTTCACAAAATAATGGATTGTACTTAACATTCTCATATAACGCAGATATTAGATTTATATACACTTGATCATTCATATCTAACTCAGTCCTGTTTTTGGTTCTCATAAATTGCCATGCATTTTCATATAATTGATTAACTTTATTTTTATTCATACCATATCCTCCAAGTATTGAAAATTACATACTTAATTTACATTTCAAAATATTAACATTAATCCCACAACAAATTCCTGTTTTTTCAAATCCATAAAATAGTAATTTAATCTATGCAAACACTATAACATAAAATAAGCAAAAATGCATGAATTATCATTACCATACATCTTCGCTTAGATTCCAGATACTTTGTCTACAGTATGTGCCACTGTAGACAACAGTGGCAGTTTTTATGTCAATAAACATCTATTTTAATAATTATAATCTGTATCGGTTGCTTGTTGTTTATAAGCTGTTTCAAGCTCTGCAAATTCCACTGGAATCTGCCGTGATTTATGCTTCTGACATTCAGCTTCCGCATTGTATTTTTTGAGATGTTCCTTTTGTTGGATATTCATCCAATTCTGTTCATTCAAGTAAAAGCGTTGAGCTTTTTCGTATACCTCAGAAGCCTCAGACGCTAATTTGAGCGATTTTTCCTCACGTTCCATAATCTCCATAAGCCTATCTTGCAAAATGGCTTCCTGAGCCTTTAATTGCGTTTTCTGTTTTTCCAATTCTGCCAATTCTTTGGCGTTCTCTAATTGAGCTTCCAACTTAGCCCTTTTCTTAATTATTCTTGCCTTGGCATTTGCTTCTGAAATGATGTCATTTGATTTCTTATTGGCTTTATATTCTGCGGATGAAAGACCATGCTTCTTTTTACGGTCTGCTTTACGCTTTTTCTTATATTCCGTGATTTCATCTTCGGTCATGTTTTTGGTGGTTTCCAGATAACCAGTAAGAGGGTCTATATCCCATCCACGCTGACGCATCTGCTTCGGATATTCCTTGTCATTTAATGCAGTATACAATTTTAGACCGAGTTTTCTTCCAAGCTTGTATTCAGGGTCATGCCCGAAATAATGTAAATGCGGATTTCCCTCGTCGTAATGAATCACTATGGAATCTATCACGCAGCCACGCTTTTCATAAATTTCTTTAATAACTTCCGAGCTGTCTACCATGAATTTCTCAATTTCATCATCATCTAAGCTATCCATAAAATCCATTTCTGGCTTACAAATACCTGCAAAACCAATTCCTGCATCTGAGCGTAATTTTTTTCCCTTTCCATTTTTATCTATCACTCTGTAATCGTCTGCCATCTGTTCCCAATAAGCCGTTAATGCTTTTCCTGATGTAAAACCGTAGTAAAGATTTTCTGCTGTCATTTCTCTGTCAAGGTCAGCATCACTGGAGTATCTTTCTTCTAAGGCTTCACAAGTGACTGCTTTGGCATTTCCTGAATGGTCGCTTTTCTTTCCAAAATGATTGCATTTGTCTAATTTCATGACTGGCATTCCAACTGTATATCCCATAATATTTTTCTTCCTTTCCTGTTCGTGTGTCCTGTAAATTAGGGTATTAATTTTGCTCTCGTTTATGTCAATAAGTCCGAGTAACTGCCCTCGGACTTATCTTTGATAAGTCGAGTGCTTCTCAAGGGGGTATCCCCCACCGAAAGCTCCCCCTTGACTGTCCCTTTAAGTGTCCTTAAAAGTCCAGTGTAACATTACCATTAAGGGCATGAGATATCTGTGCCATCTCATGTCCCTTTATCAATTTTGCTATTGGCGGTTTCCGTTCCGTCAAGCCCTGCACTACGTCGCCTCGGTGTGGAAAAAGCACCACACCTTGTAGCTTGACCTCACTGGTTTTTTTAGCGATTTTTTGCTCATGATTCCTCAAATTTGTTTTGGATAACAAAAAAAGACCTATCTAATTCACCACGAAAAAATACAAAAAATCACATTGGCTTTTTCTATTTTTTCGTTGGTGTATTAAATAGGTCCACCGTCTTCGTTCTTCTACCTGATAGTAATTTACCATAATTGAAAATAAGCGTCAAATATAATAATTGAATTATCCAGACTTATTTTGGAAATCAATGATTATGTTTTGTTTCTTACTTATGCTGACGCATAACCGACAGCATCACCAAAAAAGAGGTGTATGTTATGACCGTAAAATGTGAAATGGATGCGGATGCTCTGCGTGAGAGATTATGGAGTGGCGGAGCAGATACCATTCAAGACCTTACCAATGATGAAATAGAAACAATATTACGTATGCTTGAGGATATATTTCCTGACAGTATGAGCCTGACAGATTTAAACGATTTCTTCTGGTTTGAACGTGACACCATAGCGGAATGGCTAGGGGTAGAGGTTTACGAGGATTTAATGAATCGTGTCTTGTAAATCTGAACAAGTAGGAGTTTTCTTATTGTCAAATTCTCTATTATCAACTATTATAAAAGAAGTGGCACTAAACACGAATGCCAAATTTGCAAAGGGACGGTAAAATGAAGTCAAAACAACAAAAATGTTATATTTATACGAGAGTATCAACCAATATGCAGGTAGATGGTTACTCTCTTGATGCGCAAAGAGAACGTCTCTTGAAAGAAGCAAAGCATAGAGAGATGAAAGTGGTCGGGGAGTTTTCAGACGAAGGAAAATCCGGAAAAAATGTTGCAGGTCGCCCAGAGTTTCAGCGTATGTTAAAGCTCATAGAACAGAAAGCAGATGGCATAGATTATGTACTAGTTTTCAAGCTGTCACGTTTTGGACGGAACACAGCGGATGTTCTCAATTCGTTGCAGTTTATGCAGGATTACGGAGTTAATTTATTATGCGTGGATGATGGTATTGATAGTGCCGGTGCATCAGGTAAACTTATGATTCCTGTGCTTTCTGCAGTTGCAGAGATAGAGCGTGAGAATATACAGGCTCAGACAATGGCGGGACGTTGGCAGAAGGCAAAAGAGGGAAAGTGGAATGGTGGCTTTGCCCCATATGGATATAAGCTTATAAATGGTATGCTTGAGATAGAGGAAGCAGAAGCTGAAATAATTCGGATTATCTATGATAAATATGTGCATACATCCATGGGGATGAATGGCATTGCAAGATGGCTCAATAATAACGGATACAAAAAAATCAAAAGGCAGAATAATACCGTGGATTTATTTTCTGCTCATTTTGTAAAGGGCGTGATTGATAATCCCGTATATGTTGGTAAGATAGCTTACGGTCGCAGAAAAAATGAGAAGATAGATGGAAAGCGTAACGAATATCATGTTGTAAAACAGGATGATTATGAAATATTTGACGGACAGCATGAAGCTATCGTGTCAGAGGAATTATGGCTTGCTGCAAGTGTGAAAAGACAGGAGACATCCGTAAAGCATGAGAAGGTTTATTCCTTGGAGCATGAACATATCCTGTCGGGCATATTGAAATGTCCTGTGTGCGGTTCGTCTATGTATGGTAATATCAACCGTAAGAAGAAAAAGGATGGTACACACTACAAGGATGGTTTTTATTATGTATGCAAACATCGGAAACTGATTGACGGTCAGGCTTGTACATATAAACATCAGCCACCACAAGACCAGATTAATGCAGAAGTAGAAGCTATCGTGCTTGAAGCCATAGATAATCCTTTGTTTGTAGATTCCATGAAGGATAAGCTCAACCAAAAAACGGATGAGGATATGATTTGTGAGCGTATAGAAGCACTTGAAAAATCACGTTCACAGGTAGCCGGTGCTAAGAGTAAGTTGTTTGAGCAAATGGACAGGCTTGATATTACAGATGAGTTTTATGATAATAAGTATGCCGATATGCAAGCCAGAGTTGATAAGCTGTACAGGGAGATTGCAGAACTAGACAGGGAAATTAATAAAGCCGAACAGGATTTACAGGTTGTATTTGAGGGAAAGGCAACAATGGAGACAGCATATCAGGTCTTGCAGGTTGTAAAAGAGAAGTATGATAAACTTGCCGATACCGAGAAGAAAAAGCTGATGAATGAGCTGCTTGAACGTGTTGAGATATTTGAAGAACGACAGAAAGATGGAAGGCTTGTAAAGAGTGTACACTTCAAATTCCCCGTAATTTACAAGGGTAAGGAAACTGACAAAGTTTGGTGGGACGAAGAAAATCACGTCGAGACAGTCTGTTTATTGTCCAAGCTTCATGCATACTAACATATCACGGTGGGGTTTAAAATGGGTAATATTTGTTACTTTTAATGATGTGAAAAATATTTTTACAAAATAATTGGAGAAAGAAAAATGAGCAGCTTTACAAAGAAATATAATGACGAAGAAATGAACACTGCGCTGGGCGCGCTTCTTATGGGTGGCGAACGCTTGGAAACGGCTATGTACTGTCTTTTCAAGGCAACAGGTTTTTTTGAGAGCAATCGGAATGTCATAACGGGTTATGTGGGTATAACCGACATGGGGAGATTTGTCCTCTGCAAATACGGACTTATAGCTGACGAGAATACCTCCTATAATATGGAGGATATTGTTCAGATAAAAATCAAACCTATGATTTTGGGACAGAAAATAATTACCATAGTTTTTGACGACGGCAAAAAGCATACAGTAAAATTCCAGTTTGCGCCTAAGGTAGCAGGTTCAAAGTTTCCTAATCAGGAGCAAAACGCCAAGAAAATGCTTGAAATTCTTGACGCTAAGCAAAATAAGCTGTCATAAGGAAGGACACCTGAATTTGTTATTGAACATATAACATATATCAATTATACTGAGCAAACGGCGTAAGCTTATCTATGTTTACGACTTTATATTTCGCCATAATATTGTCTGCTGTTTCCTCATCTATTTGTGTATAATCTACACCTGGACCCTTTGTTGTATAAAAGTAAGGGTTATCAGGGTTTAAATTAGAATCGAAGGCAACACACTCTATATGTTTTAATTCTTTTGCACCCGCTTCAAGTACATAAAACAGATAAAATGTAGTTGCTGCGCCATTTGAACCTTGCTGTGATAGTTTGCCGTCTTCGCATATATTGTACCAACCGCGTTCCCCACTTTGAGCAATAAGAATTGCCTGCTCATTTTGATATGTATAAACATCAAATATAAGACCTTCAATTTCGCCGACAATTAATTCCTCAATCCCATCTGAGTTTATGTCATAAAATGTATATCCTATATCCTCTGGTCCGGTTCCCCTATGATTATGATAATAACACATATAATTAAGATTGTTTTCGATCAATACGTCATATTCCCATTCTTCAGACAGTGCCTTTTTATATAAACTCAAAATATTACCATACATAATTTCAGAACTGACAGTTTCTGTCGTATCAGAAGCTTCGGCATTTGATTCTTCCATATATTCAGAAGACTTGTCAGCTGGTTTTTCTTTATCTCCGCAACCCACCAGACATAAAGATGTTGCTATTATGGTTAAAAATAAATAAAACTTTTTCATCTATTGCGCCGTCCTTTTTCAATCACCATTATTTTTTTATTGGTCTGCCATTGTTTTTGACTGCTACATTGTGGTATGTATTTACCTCTGTCATAAACTCTTTTATAAAAATATGAAATGCATCAGCAGCTTCCTTTTGCTGTATATTGACCGGCTCATATTTGTCACCCTTTAAATTGCTTGGATAAACAGCAAATGTGAACAGTTCCTTTTTGTCCAAATCATAAAAAGTTGCCCAGCCATCCGCATCTATCATACCAAGGTTTTCCTTTGTAAGACATACAGGTTCTCCATAGCTGATATCACCACCATCAAAAGAAAGCGGGATGACATAAAGCATACCTGTTTTGAACGCAATGGCAAAGTACCAATAGCGGGTGGTAGTGTTAATGCTGGTTCTTCCTCCACCTGTATATTGCGTTGTCTTCCAGCATGCATATGCAGATGTGAAATTTTCGGCATTTGGAACAGCCCTTCTGACAATATCGTTGATTTGTCGTTTTTCCTCACTGTCCTCACCTTTTTTCTCATCAAAACATGCCTTGATATATAAAATCACAAATAAGACAGCAAAAACTATTATACCATAAATAATATACTTTGTCTCCATAGATTCCTTTTATCCTCCTGTATTAAATGTCTGACTGCTTTGGGCTACCACCTGATTCATGTAAGCTTGGTTATAATAATATTTTGGACGTTTTATAAAAGTAACATCAAATGTCCGTAAATCTGTATCCATCATATTATGAACCATATATCCTGAATGGAAATCCCGAAATCGGATGGGGCCAAGCTGTGAATGAAGATAGTTCATTCCATTATAGCAGATTCCATTTTCATAAAATGCCAACGAATCTTTTAAATGTATCAGTGGGAACAGTCCGATTGCCAGAGAAATTGTCCATAGAACAAGCACCATGATAATCCCCTTTAAATCAGTAAACATTTTTGCTATTCCGTGAATACCTCCCGGACAGACAATGGACAGAATAACAAGTATTGCTGTACGGCAGACCGTGTGCAAAATAATTTTAGGCTTGTTGAGGACTGCCTGTGTCAATTGAGCACCTAATTGTGCCTGTGGCACTTTTTCCATGTTGTCACCTCCAAAATTTACAGCCGATGTTATCCTTTGAAGATATCGTGAGCATTCTGAAAAACTGAACATATTATATCATTCTGTATTTGAGATGGAAGAGAAGTTACCCGAGTTACAGCTTTTTTCCCTGAAAGACAGTTTTTATCAAATATTTCACGGTACACATATCATTTATTAAGAAGAATATCACAGATAAAACTCCCCTCTTCATTTTTATATAGAATGCTTCCTTCGTATTTTTCTACACAGTGTATAACATTTAATGTTCCGATTCCTGTGGTATTCCCTCCAGGATGTACGGGATTTCCGTCTATTAGCTGTACTTCATGTTCAACCGTGTTTTTAACACGAATAGCCAGCATGTCATATCGACTTTCTATTTCCAACAAAATATATCGCTCATTTGTACATTTACTGCAGGCTGTTATTGCATTTTCCAGAAGATTACCAAATAATGTGGTAACATCTATCGGTTCCATAAATCCGAGTTCAATGCCTTTAAATTCAAATTTAAAGGAAATCCCCTGTTTTTCTGCATTATGTTTTTGGTCCATCAACAAAATATCAAATATGGGATTATCCGAATACTGTATTGGTAGCAATGGTTTTAAAATGCCATCGATTTCTCTTGTGTAGGCTAAGGCTTCCTCTGTTTGTCCGGCATGATATAATGTTTCAATGGAGCGAATATGCTTGCTGACATCATGAAGGATAGAAATGGATTTTTCATATTTTTCTTTTTCCATTTGATAATATTCAAATTGCATCTGCCCCTGCTGCTCCATCATGGCAAGTCGGAATCCAAGCTCTTTTTTATCTTCCGATACTTGCATATAATGAAAAACGACATACAGGTTTACAAATAAAAGACAGCACCAGTTCACGCAGAGCACAAGATAATTTGTCATTTGGGTTTGTGCAATAAAAATGACGGTGAGATTTATGCCGTAAATAATAAACACAAACAAATAACGAAGGTATTCTTCTTTGGTCATTTTCCACTCTTTCTTCCAAAATCGTCGTAATAAAGCATAATAAAGAAAAAGCAATATTATTTTGGAAAGAACCACCTCAATACTATCCTGTATTATTTTGTCTGCCGGAAGTATTCTGATGTATTGCATGAAAACATCGCCCAAAAAGGCACCGAATCCTTCAAAAAGTGCCATGAGAATGATGCATATAGCGGCTTCCATTATCCGTTCAAAAGCCTTACGTTTCCCTCCGGAATACAAAAGACTGCTGATAAGTCCTGCACATAAAAGAAATCCTCCCATATTTAAAAAGGGATTTTGTTTTTGATTGATAAGTGCCAGCACCAGCATGGATAGAGTAGCGACACCCCAATAAATCCATTTGTTTGTATAGGTACGCTTAAAGCGGTCATCCAAAAACTGAAGCAGCAAACCTATGCTGATTGCACAGGATAAAATGCAACTGAACAGATAGACCAATTGTTCATTCATCGATTATTCTCCTTTATGAATGTATGCATTCAATTTCTTTTTAAACTCTACAGCACGTTTTTGTGATAAAGCTATGCATTCTCCGTTTTTAATAATGATTTTATAGTTTTTGATTCGGGCTATATTCTGTAAGTTTACTAAAATTCCCCTGCAACTTGTTTCAAATCCTAAGGAACTCAAACGAGTTTCCAAATTTTTAATCGTATCCGGACATTCATAAATATTATCAGCTGTCACGATTCTTATTTTCTTTTTGGATTTTAATGCTTCAAAGTAGTAAATGGATTCCGACGAAATCCGCAGGATTGCTTTTTGCTGTAGTACACCATTCTCCATGTAAGATACCTTATGAAATTCTAAAAGGTGTTCTTCCGGGGGTGTTTGCGTTAAAAATTCTTTTATTTGTTCACGGAGAGTCGCCTCAGTCAATGGTTTCGTTAAAAACGCAAATGCATGTACTGTATTGACTGCTTCTTCGCAGAAGTTCCTGAAATTTGTCTGATATATGATTTTAGAGGATTTGTTTCTATTATAAATCTGTCGTCCTGTTTCTATGCCATTTTTACCGTTCATGGCGATATCCATAAAAATAAGATGGAATTCCGTATCAGAATCAAGTAATGCTTCCCCAGTGTTAAAGCAGATAATGCAGTGCGCTATTTTATGTTCATCCAGAATGTTTTTCAAATTCCTAATTAAGTTCTCTTGATCTTCGAGGTCATCCTCACATATAGCTATTTGAAGAAGCTCCATTATCAGACCCTCCATTCCATAAACAATACAAATCGGCGATATTGTATCATGATTCGCAGGTCAATTCAATGGTATGATGACGTAGCATGTTGCCTTGACAGTTACCCAAATCGGAGGTACTATTAACAGAATTATTCTAACAGTGATTATACTTATAAATACAACACACTGAGGAAGAGTCCGATACAAAATGTAAAATAGTAATAGAAGTATTGGCTAAGGAGAAAATTATGTTCGATTTATTACAAAGCTACAGATTTTGGATTATGATTGTTGGGGGAAACTTGGCAATATACATGCTGCTGCTTGCTTACAATATGGCATTTGGAACAATTAGAAACAAAAAGCTAAAGGTAGATGCTGTTATTCTGACTTTTTTTGCAATAATCGCAATATTTGCATTTAGAATATTTCCAAGGGAAATGGATATCCCCGGTATTTTATCAATGAGGAATAAAGAAATGGAAGGAATCGTGTGCGACTATAAAGAAGAAAGGAAGAGCACGGTAGGACATGCAGATTTGATAGGTGGGACAATAGATGTCAAAGATAGTGAAACAGGAAAAGTTTATAGGTTTAGAGATGTAAGTGTGCCATCCGATTTGTCCATAGGAGATTCTGTCAAAATGCTTTACTTAAAACATTACAAAATGGGGGTCTGTGTAGAAATAAATGGAAAAAGTTATAAATATTACATCGATAACAATAAGCCTGTAGGCATAATAATAATTGTGCTGTTACTGATATCGGTTCCGCTTTATTATTTATGGGTTTTTAAGATTAAAACTTTTTTTGAGTTTAATAAAGATTGTGCCATCTATACTTACCATAATATATTTATTAAAGCTATGAAAGTTTTATATCTCTTTATGATTCAACTTGTGGCAGTACTCATAATAGCCGTATTGGGACATTATAAAACTTCATGGGACTGGTATTGGGGGCTATTACTATTTGTGAATTATGTTGGAATTTTCTGTCTGTCTTTCCTGCGACAGAAGCAGTTTGTTATCATGAAAAATAAATTCTATTACTGTGATTTTAAGAAAAGAGTTGAGGGAAGTTTAAGTGAAATAGAGCGGGCAGAAAAATCAGATACAGGCATGATTATCTATACAAAGGAAGATAAAATGGAAATCTTCTGCACGCT
The DNA here is from genome assembly GCA_014799405.1 of Lachnospiraceae bacterium. GTDB lineage: Bacteria > Bacillota > Clostridia > Lachnospirales > Lachnospiraceae > Coprococcus_C. Next base: position 8,328 of record JAAVIA010000037.1, on the reverse strand, counting down.
AGAACGATATAAGGATTCATTACTGGAAAAATTGCCTATAGGCAACGAATGAGACTTGAAACTGTTGAATTTGAGTAAAAGAGAATTACAGATGATAGTACTATGAATTATTTAATTTTAAGTAGTGAGGTAAAGCGGGGACACATGGTGTCCCCGTACTGTTTACTCCTTCCCATAAAAGGCTTCAATCGCCTGTGCGAAAAAATCGGAAGCCCCTTCACCATATTTTTCATCTGTCATGGGCTTGACTTTTTCATTGCGGTAATATTGTGCCTGTGCCAGCATAAGTCCTTTTTCCTCGTTTATCTGTGAAAACTGTTTCATAACAAAGCCGTATTGTCCGACAATCTCTTTTACTTCAAAAGAATCTACGGCACAATCCCGTTTCGCAATTAGTTTTTGCAAAATATCTTCCAGCCGTTTGTTATAACTTTCTGCAACTTCTTTGCTAATGGGATTTTGGGCGACAGATAGAAATTTGTCTTTTCCACCATACCATTCCACTACCTTTGCATAACTTTTTTGCATTTTTTCTGAAGATACGACTTCCATATAATGCGTTTTCCACTGTTCAATGCTTCCAAATTCTTTAATAGCAATGTTTCTAACATTCTCCGGCATATGCTCAAGCATAGTCTGGAACATTTCTTGTATCTCTGTTTTACTGAAAACTGCAAAATCCATTTTATTTTCTCCTTTCATAATGTCATCAATGCTGGCAATCAGACGCTCCATGCGCTCTTTTTTTGCAATCAGCATTTTCCGCTGCATTGTTAAAATTTGGTTCCTTTCAAGGGCAGGAATTTCCATAACAGCCTTGATTTCTTTCAGAGGAATATCAAATTCACGGAAAAACAAAATCTGTTGCAATGTTTCCAATGCCTTATCGTCATAAAGCCGGTATCCTGATTCACTTTTCTCTGTCGGCTTCAACAATCCGATTTCATCATAGTAGTGAAGTGTGCGTACGCTTATACCTGTTAAATCCGATATTTCCTTTACTGTCCTCATAGCTGATGTCCTCCTGTTCTTGATATAATTACTTTAATCTATAACGTTCCGTGAGAGTCAATAGACAATTTCAAATTTTTTTGAGTATACCATATTTTAGAGGCTATTGTACTTTATGATTTCCTTATAAGACCACCCCCAATAGTGCAATGTTGAGTGAGAAACACAAAAGTAGTATAATAGATGCATATGCCTATTGCAGATTGAAAAAGGGGATAATATGAATCTAATTAAAACAGGATATATGGATATATTAAAGTTGTTTAAAGTATCGCCGCCTGTTGGATATTCTGAGAAGGAAATCGCTGACGCAAAAGCAGAGGTCGGTGCTTTGCCATTTGAGTTGGAAAGCTTCTTCCTGAAATACGGTGCATCAAAAGAGCTTCATGGCTTGCAGGACGAGTTGATATTGCCGAACCGCTACAAGTCGCTTTTAAAATCCGACTACATAGTTTTCTTCAATGAAAATCAAGGCGTTTGCCAAGCTGCCGTGAAAAAATCGGACGTGAGTCTCCCCGACCCGCCCGTTTATACGAGCGTTGATGACGGCGAGTGGAAATTGAGTTCACCGCATGTTTCGGAGTTTTTATGTGCGATGTTTGGTTATCAGGCGAGCATTTGTCTTGCTTTTAATCCCGAGGAATTTTATTTTATAACTCCCGAAGAAAGGGAGAAGATAGAAGGAATGTTCCCGAGACTTGGCAACTTTGAAAATTGGTTGTACGATTGGGATATCACAGTGTATGGTAAAAACGGCGGGCGGATTGCACTGATGGAAAACGGCGGCGATATTCAGATGAATTATGCTGCGAATAACGAACAGGAATATTCTCAAATGAGAAAAGCTCTTGAAAATATCGGAGAAGCAATTTGAACTACGTTTTATTGGAGGAGAACTATTCATGAGATTACTATTTAAACAAAGATTTTTTTCATGGCTGGACAGCTATGATATTTACGATGAGAATGGGAATACCGTATACACAGTAGAGGGGAAGCTGTCATGGGGGCATTGCCTGCATATTTTAGATGCTTCCGGACAGCATATCGGCACCGTACAGGAGGTAGTGCTGACCTTCCTTCCCAAATTTGAACTGTATATTCAGGATTCGTATGTGGGGTGTATTGCCAAAGAGTTTACATTTTTTAAACCGAGATATAAATTTGACTGCAATGGCTGGCAGGTCAATGGTGAATTTTTGGAATGGGATTATGAGATTATCGATGGTGCAGGTTGCCATATCGCTACCATCAGCAAGGAGCTGTTCCGCATGACGGATACCTATGTAATTGATGTGGTAAGGCCGGAGGATGGTTTGATGGCGCTGATGGTAGTGCTTGCTATTGATGCAGAGAAGTGTTCGAGAGATTAATTTTTAATACAAATTGATAATCCTTCCATTTGAGGATATTTAATAATTATTATAAACTATCATAAAAAATGCCGTCAACCCTTGAAAACTCTAAATTTAAGCAAGTCAACTTTATTTTATTTATTACATCATTTCATATCATTTCCCTTATGATTACAAATGCTGATAAGGGCAAAAATAAGGGAAAGGAAAANNTATAATATCAAATAACAAATAATGAAAAGGTAATCGCTCTGAAAGATATGCTTAATTTTTAGAATGCTAGGAGTTGATGATATGAATTTTATTTCCGCAAATTACAATATGTACCATAATAGTATTGATATTACTACATTTGATGGCTACATATTACGGATTGACTGTAATAAGGCGGAGGAAGGATTGAAAACTACAGCATGGACTAATCATGTTCTAAATGCAATGGCAATAGACAATCCACTTGAATATGCAAGACTTTATCTAAATAACGAAATGCAGATATTTATAGACGCTGAGGATAGTCTGGATATTTGACAAAACAAAAAATGCGAGCTCAAAAATGCTTAGAATCTTTTATAACATGATTTTAAGCATTTTTCTTTATTAGATATTCACTTTCAANATATCAAAACAATAGTACAAAATCTGGAAAACAAACTGGAAGCTTTCTGCCCTCCATACTTTGAGAGCTATCTTTTCTCCCTCTTCAAGTAAATCTGACACTTCTAACTGCCCAATTTACAGTTTCTTTTTCATATAAATCACATCGTTCATTGGATTATTATAATACGGTTCACACTCTACAAATCCAAACTTTCTATACAAATGAATTGCGGACTGTAAGGGAACAATGGTATCTAATACCATCTCTTTATAGCCTTCTTGTTTTGCTCGTTCCAAAATTTCCCTAATAAGTTGCTCGCCTAATTTCGCACCACGAAAGTCAGGTTTCACATATAAGCGTTTCATTTCACAACGATCTTCCGAATGTCGATGATAAGCAATCATACCGCCTACATTCCCTCTGATGTCTATTGCAACAAGAAGTTCTCCTTCTGGCTTAGTATATTTCCCAGCAAGATCTTCTAATTCATCATCAATATTTTGAAAAGTCAAATCCCTTCCCAGCTTTTTTGTATACTCGATAATCAAGTTTTTAACCTGATCTATATAAGGTTTCCCATCAACAATTTTCATATAGCTCCTCCGTAAATACCGATTTGTTGTTTCAAGTTACATAAACAGTATACCATGTCATTCAGTATAATGCACATCTTATTTAGAATGTGGAGCCATCGCTCCGCACATCATTCCACATATTCTATCGGTAATAATCATTACTGATAGAGCCATCTGTTTATCTGTCCCTTTCATGTTCCATATTATGCGTTCGATACATAGGACGGTTATACTTTGCACTTTCTGTTGGTTTCAGTTCTTCCATGAAACTTTCCACCGCTTTCATATACACCTCTGCCCGTTCCAGTGTGCATATCCGGTTCTCNGGTGTAATCTCGCCCCTTATTTCAGAAACCTTTATCCCCTGTTCCGTCTGCACATTCCAGAATCCCGCCAGTTGGTAATCCGTTCCACGCCCGTTATAATCCTCATATACTGGGACTACTTCCCCTTTTGACGTCTGCCACGAGGCAATCTCCGGGAATATGACAAGCCTGTCATAACGGGGGAGAGGGGTGCGGTACTCCTTTAACAGCCTGCCGAGAGGGGTATAGCCGTAAGGGGAGGCTGCCCGTATATCCCTTTTTTCTTCCACAAGCCTTACAAACTCCTTTACCACTGGTATCATGGAAAACAGTTTATAAAATAGGGCTTTGAGTTTATCCAGCACATTGATGAAATCCAGACGCTTTTCAAACTCTTTATCCAGTACATCGATATCCTCTAAAAGTCCGTCTTTTCTTGCCAGTATTTGCTCCTTTTCATTCTCTGCTTTCTGGACATCGCATAGAAGATGTTCTTTATCGGAATGGAGGGTAAGCGTATCCAGTTTTAACAACAGATTTTCCTGCTTTATTTCTTCCTGTTCTGCCATGAGTTTCTGTTTCGTTTCCCTGCTTTCCGTTTTTATCTGTATCAAATCTTTTTTTGCCCCGGCAATCTCCATTTTTGTGCCGGACAAATGCCTTTCTGCCTCTGAAACTTCTTTCTCTGTCTGTTCCAGACGGAGGCTGGTGTCATAAAGCATATCCTGCTTTTCGTCAAGGTTCTCTGTTACCATTTCCAGACGTTTTGTTTCCTGCTGTACCTTATATTCCGCAACAGTCAGGTCATGGTTTTTCCCTTTCTGCTTGTCCTTCACAAACACACCATAATGGATCAACATCTGCATACTGGCTGTTTCCCTTAAATGGTTCTGTAAGATGTTCTCCAGTGTCTTGGGAGTGAAAACGGAGCGTTTGGAAACCTTTGTTTCCAGCCCACGCTTAAATCCCCTGCCTACGGGGACACCCACCACATGCATGTGCGGGCTTGCCTCATCGAAATGAACCACCGCATTTGCAACCTTGAAATCCGGCATTTCCTGCTGTAACTGTTCCAGCAGGGTGTCATATACCTTGCAGATGTTTTCTTTATTCTCTTTTTCGTTATCGGTTTCTATAAAGATGTTGTCCCAGAAGTCCTTATCCCCGCACTGGAAGATAATCTCCACTGCCATATCTTGGTTATCCGATACATGCTCAAAATAATCCTCAATCCGGCGGTCTGCCCTTGTCTGTTTTTNATTATANTGTTNNANTGCNTNTGNAAAAGTGTCNCGATAGACTNTTTTNACATCCNGCAGGAGGTTTGTACTGCCAAGGAGCANGACAATGTTATCCCTGTCATACTCTTTGGAACGGTATTTCCGCAGATTGTGTTTTGCCACACCGGACAGNNTGCTTTTGCTGTTGATGGCACTTTTCCCATTGCTGATATGGGCACTGTATGATACATCATCCATCCCATTCTCCTTTCCGCCNGAGGGAAACTTTNTCTTATNTGTCATTTCCTTTCCGGCTGGTTTCCTTACCAATCGTTTCACGTTTCAGATTTTCCTTTGGGCTGATGGGAACGTGGCGGGGTGCGGTTATCATTTCGGCTCTGCCGATAATGATAACCCCCTAGCGTTTTTGTCAAGCCAAAAACGCGGAGGCTCTCCGAGGGTGCAAGACATCCTGTTATGCACCGACCGAAGCGGAATGTAGACCTGTCCAAGCAGGCGTTTTTCCTCTTTACCCCATTGTCGTTCCCAGCCGAAAATCTGTTCCCCATTGATAAAGACCGGAGTCTGTGATACACTTATCTTGCGTGTAGGTATATCAGGACTTCGGTCTGATTGCCAATGGGGGCAGCCGTTATGGCTGCCTCTTATCATGTCCGGACAGTTTTCACTTCCGGGCGGTTCCGCAGGTCTTTTCCCTCATTCATTGCCATGAACCTCTCCAGTACATCCCTGCGTATGATTGCTTTTCGTCCGATCCGCAGCACCGGGATTTTCTCCCACTCCACCAGTTTCCGCAGGGTATTCCTGCCAATGCCTGTATATTCGGACGCTTCCTCTATCGTCATTCCAATTTTAACCTCTGCCATAAAATCCCCCATTTCTTTTGATAATCCGTTTTTGTTCCTGTTTCATTACTGCTCATATCCGTTTACCCTCCCTTTCTTGCTGTTTTTATGATATTGCATTATGCAACATTGTAAAATCTATGATAAATAATCTTATTCTGTTTGTCAAGCCTTTTTGCGGTCATTTTCATTTTGCATATTGCAATATTTGTTTTTATGTGTTATCATGGTCATGTAACAAAGAGATATGTTCCCTTTTAACAGCCAGTAACAGGAAAGGGGACACAGTGCAAGGAGGTCACGATGGAGAAAAAAGAACTTCGCAGGACTATCGGTGCAAGGGCGAAACAACGCCGCAAGTCGCTGAAACTCCCACTCCAGTATGTAGCCGAGCAGATGGACGTGAACAAAACCACCGTACAGCGGTATGAGAACGGGAGCATTGACAACACGAAGAAACTTATTGTTGAGGGATTAGCGGACGCACTTCATGTATCTGCGGCATGGCTCCGGGGTGAAACGGAGGATATGGGAGCAGACATGTCGGACAGCAGGGATTTTAAGATTGAATCTGCCATGAGCCGGATTATGTCAGACTTTCCTCTGGACATGCCAGCAGGGGAAAGTGATTTCTCAAAGGATTTGCTGCTTTTGTTTCTTTATGAGTACCGTATGTTTAACAAATCCCTTACCCATGCATCCAAAGAGTATGGTACAGGCGGGGATTTCAATGAGGCAATGTCAAAGGTCATGGGCTTTGAATCCGAGCAGGAATTTAACAATGTCATGTTTCTGCGGGAGATTATGCGTTTCATCAACAGTACAAGCGAAATCAGCGACATTGTAAGGGTTTATGCCAAAGAGCCGGAACTTGCGAAAACAAGGCTGAAAAATCTGCTGAGTGACCATTCCATGTAACGGGGCAACCGGAGTTTTGATATGCCTACACGCAAACAAGCATATCTTATCAGTTCCGATTGCCAGTCAGGAAAGGAGATTTTTATTATGGCAAAAGGTTCTGTAAGAAAAAAAGGAAAGAAATGGTACTATCGCTTTTATGTGGAAAATGAGAGCGGAAATCTAGTGCAGAAGGAGTATGCAGGAACAGAAAGCAAGAGCGAAACGGAGAAACTTCTCCGAAAGGCAATGGAGGATTACGAACAAAAAAAGTTTGTGGCAAAGACGGAAAATATCACGCTGGGGGAAATGCTGGATATATGGCTGGAGGAAGAAGTTAAGCCCGGCACATTAAGCACAGGGACACTGATCGCCTATACCACCACCGCCAGACAGATTAAGAAACACCCCATTGGACAGCGTAAGCTGAAAAGCATAACCGCAGACCATCTGCAGGGGTATATTGATTTTCTGTCTTTTGGCGGGACAAAACCAGATGGGACACAGGCTCTGCCAATCAGCAAAAACTATATGCTCCAGTTTTCGGCAGTCCTGCGTGGTTCGTTCCGGTTTGCGGTATTCCCGAAACGCTATATTACTTTCAACCCCATGCAGTATGTGCGTATGCGGGTAAAAAAGGAGGAAGTGGAACTGTTTGATGACAGTGCAGTAAATGAAACGGACATCAAGACCATTACCCATGAGCAGTATACGCAGATAACGGATTATCTCCGTAAAAAGAAAAATCCGGCACTCCTGCCGATACAGATAGCCTATTATACAGGGTTGCGCATTGGCGAGGTATGCGGATTGACATGGCAGGACATCAACCTTGAGGAACAATATTTGACTGTCCGCCGCAGTATGCGTTACAATGCCACCCGCCACAAAATGGAAATCGGTGCGACCAAGCGGAAGAAAATCCGTACAGTGGATTTCTGCGACACACTGGCAGAGATACTGAAAAAGGCAGGGAAACAACAGCACAGGGAGCGTTTCCAGTGTGGGGAAATGTATTTCCGCAACTACTATCAGAAAACAATGGAAAAGGGAAGAACGCATTATGACTTCTATTCCCTGCAAAGTACGGAGGAGATACCGGAAGATTATGAAGAAATCTCTTTCGTGTGTTTACGGCAGGACGGCTCCTACGAGGCAACCACAACCCTCTCTAATATATGCCATCTGATACAAAACCGTATAGAGGGGCTTGAAAACTTCCACTTCCACCAGTTGAGGCACACTTATACGAGCAACCTTTTATCAAATGGGGCAGCCCCGAAAGATGTGCAGGAACTTCTGGGACACTCTGATGTAAGTACCACAATGAATGTTTATGCCCATGCCACAAGAGAGGCGAAACGGACTTCCGCAAGGCTTTTGGATAAGGTTGTGGGCGGTAATTAAAAAAGTTTCCCTTGTTTCGGTCTGATAAGGGCAAAAACAAGGGAAAACAGTTAGTTTGATGATGTAATGTGTTTGACAGATTGCATAAAAT
>JAAVIA010000036.1:0-14741 GCA_014799405.1 Lachnospiraceae bacterium | reverse complement strand
TATGGNATTGACGANAAAGATATTGCTGTNATGGGCTTTTCNGCAGGCGGTATTCTGGCNGGGGAAATGCTTTTGAATTTNGACGGAACCATAAACGGAACGGCTCTTGACGCAGGTTATGTGCCGGATGAACTGGATGGGGTTTCAGCAGATGCGGCGGCGGATGGGATGATCTACTCNTTTTATGGCAGGCTCAGTGTGGCTTCTAAAGATGTGGAGAAATTTGCNGCTTCGGATTTGCCGCCTACTTACTTTTGCTATGGTACTCGTGATCCTTTTGTACGGGAATTTGAAGCGTGTATTGAGGCGTTGCAGGANGCAGAGGTTTCNGTGGAAGTCAATGTATTAGATGGCAGACCGCATGGTTACGGCTATACCGAAAATTGGATTCCGGAGTATGCCAAGTGGCTGGAAAATNTTTTTGCNAATAATTAAAACGAAAGGTAGGTTTATGAAATGGAAAAAGTGACTGCTGGCAGAGATGCCATGAATGAGTTTGCNCCAAAGTTTGCACAATTAAATGATGACGTGCTGTTTGGAGAAGTTTGGTCGAGGGAGGAACAGCTNTCNCCAAGAGATCGCAGNCTGATCACGGTTTCGGCGTTGATGGCAAGNGGAATTTTGGATACTTCGCTTCTGCATCATATTGAGCGGGCAAAGGCAAACGGTGTTACACAGGAGGAAATGGCAGAGGCATTGACACAGCTCGCTTTTTATGCAGGGTGGCCGAAAGCATGGGCGGCGCTGCGGATGGCGAAGGAGGTTTACAATGGATAGGCCATTTGTAGTCTGCCATATGCTTTCCTCACTGGATGGAAAAATAGATGGGGAGTTTTTCTCTGAGCCGGAGTGCAGACCGGCACTTGCAGAATACGGAAATCTCCGGGGCTTTTATGGCTGTCAGGCGACTTTGTATGGCACAATAACCATGATAGGAAGTTATGCAGACGGTATGGTGGGGGAATTGCCTGATGTTTCTGCCCATTATGGGAAAGAAGATTATATTGTACATTCNGAAGCAGAAAACTATATTGTATCCATTGACCCCAAAGGTGTTTTAAGATGGTCTGCGAATTACATTGAAAAAAAGGGCCGTCCCAAAGCGTATGTGATAGAAGTGCTGACGGAGGCGGTTTCGGAGGCTTATCTTGCNTATTTGAGNGGATTTGACATTTCCTATATTTTTGCAGGAAAAGAGCAGCTTGATCCGGGACTTCTTCTCTGCAAGCTGAAACAGAAGTTTTCTATTGAGCGGCTGATGATTGCAGGCGGCGGCGCGATAAACTGGACATTTTTGCAAGCGGGAATGATTGACGAATTGAGCCTTGTCATGGCTCCGGTGGCAGATGGGAGCAACACGGCAGTTTCCATTTTTGAAAAATCAGATTTCCTTNCGGGCGGCAGGCCGATTGGATTTACGCTAAAGGAAATAAAGCAGATGGATGGCGGCAGTCTTTGGCTGCGGTATATGCCGGATAACAGGGAGGGAGTATGAAATACAGAACATTAGGAAAAGACCTGAAAGTATCTTCCATCGGACTTGGGTGCATGGGTATGAGCCACGCTTATGGCGCACCTGCTGATAAAAAGGAAATGACTGAGTTGCTGGCGCAGGCGGTGGATATTGGATATACCTTTTTTGATACGGCAGAGGTATACGGTACGGCAGAAAATCCCCATGATAACGAGGAATTGCTTGGCAAAGCGTTAAAGCCATATCGGGATAAAATTGTGCTGGCAACAAAATTCGGGATTTATTTTGATATGGGAAGTACGGAAGTCAATAAACCGTTGGTGCCGGATTCCCGGCTTGCTGTGATCCGTGCTTCGGTGGAGGCTTCTCTGAAAAGGCTGGACACCGATCATATTGACCTATATTACCAACACAGAAATGACCCGGCGGTTCCCATTGAAGAAGTTGCTGGTGTTATGGCTGATCTGATAAAAGAAGGAAAAATCACCCATTGGGGACTTTCGGAAGCTACGGAGGAACAAATACGCCGCGCTCATGCAGTCTGTCCGGTAACGGCGATCCAGAACCGCTATTCCATGATGGCCCGTTGGTATGAAGCCTTGTTCCCGGTGCTGGAAGAATTAAAAATTGGATATGTGGCGTTTTCCCCGCTGGCAAATGGCTTTTTGACCGGGAAATATGGGAAAAATGAAAACTTTGATAAGAAGTATGATTACCGNAGCAATATGCCGCAGTTTACAGCGGAAGGCATGGAGGAAAACAGGGCGCTGCTTTCACTCTTACAGGAAATGGCGGATAAAAAGGGTGCAACCGCCGGGCAGATTTCACTGGCATGGATGCTCTGCAAAAAGCCGTGGATCGTGCCGATTCCGGGGACACGCAAATATGAGCGGTTAAGGGAAAATGCGGGTGCCGCAGAAGTAGAGCTGTCTGCTGTGGAGATAGCTGCGCTGGATACGGAACTTGACAGGATTCCTATGTCGGCTGTGTTTGGTGGCAGCAGGATAAAAAACAAAGAGCGTTTTTCAAAATAAAGTTTACAGGAGGGAACGAAAATGAGCATTTTATTTATCAATGGAAGTCCGAATCGGAACGGAAATACTGCTGTTCTCGCCGAAAGGCTTCTGAAAAAGAAAACGTATGAGACATTGAATCTGACAGATTACAGGATTGGCAGCTATGGGCAGAAATTTCCGGACGATCAGCTTGGCGAGGTCATTACGAAGATAAAAGAGGCAGAAGTGATTGTGATCGGCTCTCCGCTGTATTGGCACAATATCTGCGGTTCTGTTCGCAATATGCTGGATCGCTTCTATGGTTTCGTGGAAGAAGCCTCTTTATCGGGAAAGACACTCTATTTTCTTTTTCAGGGCGCGGCTCCGGAAAAATGGATGCTGGAAGCCGGAGAATACACAATGAAACGCTTTGCGGGGCTTTACGGCATGAAATATGCAGGCATGGTAACAAACAAAGCAGAGGCAGATAAGTTGTCAGAACAATTTTAAGGCAGAAATGGAGGATTTTATCATGGAATATGTAACTTTGAATAATGGAGTTAAAATGCCCGTTTTGGGATATGGCGTGTATCAGGTAAGCAATGAGGAATGTGAACGCTGTGTGCTGGATGCGATCAGTGTCGGCTACCGCTCCATTGATACGGCGCAGGCATACGGGAATGAAGAAGCTGTGGGCAATGCAATCAAAAAATGCGGCGTTTCCCGTGAAGAATTATTTATCACTACAAAGGTATGGATCAGTAACGGCGGCTATGAAAAAGCGAAGGCTTCTTTGAAAGAATCCCTGCGCAAGCTGCAGACGGAGTACATTGATCTGGTACTTATCCATCAGCCTTTCAATGACTATTATGGAACCTACCGGGCAATGGAGGAAGCCTATAAAGAGGGCTGGATTCGCGCTATTGGCGTATCAAACTTCTATCCTGACCGTCTGATTGACCTTTGTAATTTTGTGGAAGTGAAACCGGCGATCAATCAGGTGGAAACCCATGTGTTCCAGCAACAGGCACAGGCGCATGAATATATGGTGAAATATGGAGTACAGCATGAATCATGGGGGCCTTTTGCGGAGGGGCGCAAAGATTTCTTTACCAATCCTGTCTTGACAAAGATCGGGGAGAAATACAGTAAGAGCGCGGCGCAGACTGCTCTTCGCTTCCTGATTCAAAGCGGCGTTGTGGTAATCCCGAAATCTACGCACAAGGAGCGCATGATTCAGAATATGGATGTGTTTGATTTTGTGCTGAATGACGAGGATATGGCGGCAATTCAGGCATTGGATGAAAAGGAAAGCCTGTTCTTCTCCCACTATGACCCGGCAACGGTGGAAATGCTGACGGGGCTTCACAGGTAAATCAGAGGCGAGGTGGCTGAGAATGAAAAACGGAACAATCTTGTTTGGTATATTAGCTGTGCTATTCCTGTTTACTGCCTGTGGCGCAAAAGAAGATATTGATAATAATATATCGGCAGAAAACGCTGTGCAGATAGAAAATAGCTCTACGGAAGAATCCTCCGGGAGTGCAAATGAGACTGTTCCAACAATCTCTGCCACAGAAAAGAAGGATGATTTGTCAGTGAGAAGTACGCTTGTTGCGGAGCAGATATTAACCGGAACGGACGGGGATATTCATTACAGCTATTATCTGCCGGAGGATTTTGACGAGAGCAAAAAATACCCTATGATGGTAGTCATGCCGGGATATGACATGATGTGGTTTGGGGAGGATTCCTCCAGCAGTAATCTGAATTGGAGTGGTTTTCTGGCATGGACGGAGCTGGGCGAAGATATGATTGTTGTTTCGGCGCAGCTTACCGACTGGCGGGAGAAATCCGCAAGGCAGGCGATAGAATTGACGGAGTATTTTCTTGATAATTTTCTCGTTGATGTAAACCGGGTATATGCTGCCGGATATTCCGCTGGCGGAGAAACTATGTCGCAGGCCGTATCCATGCGCCCGGACTTATATGCAGCTTATTTACATGGTGCTTCACAATGGGATGGAACCTTTGAGCCTATTGCAGAAAATGGCGTTGCTGTTTATATCTTTATGGCAGAAAATGACGAGTATTACGGTTCGGGGAAAGCAAGGGACGCTTATAACGGTTTGCATGAAGCCTATTTGGATACAGGCTTAACAGAAAGCCAGATAGAGGATGTACTATGTCTGGAAATCCCGGATAACGAATATTTTAACAGCCGTGGAATTTACAATTATCACGGCGGCGGGAATATTTTATTTGAAGATGAATCTATTTTACAGTGGATTGTAGAAAAAAGTAAATTTATCAGTTAGAAGCAAAGGAGGCGGCAGCATGAAGCGGAAAACAATTTTGAAAATCGTGGTCGATATTGGAATGACGGTCATGCTGCTGCTTCTGATGACTTATGAGCTGATTGGCGAGGCGGCGCATGAGTGGATCGGGATAGGGATGTTTTGTCTTTTTCTTATCCATCATATTTTGAACCGAAAATGGAGCCGGTGCGTTTTCAAAGGGAAATATACATTGTTTCGTATTTGGCAGACCGTTCTTGTTATTGGAATCCTGCTCACAATGGCCGGTTCCATGTATAGCGGAGTGATTCTTTCCGAACACGCATTGTCATTTCTGCCAATCAAGGGTGGGCGGGCTTTTGCCAGAGAGGTTCACATGCTTTCCGCTTATTGGGGATTGGTGTTGATGTCACTTCATCTTGGATTACATTGGAGCATAATGATGGGGATGGCAAAGCGGTTTGTAAAAGAACTTCCAACAGCAGGAAAATGGCTGCTTCGTGGGATTGCCGCCTTTATCGCCGGGTATGGCGTGTATGCTTTCATACAGAGGGAGCTTGGACGGTATATGCTCTTGAAAAATCACTTTGCATTTTTTGATTTTGAGGAACCGTTGATTTTCTTTCTGGCAGATTATGTGGCAGTCATGGCTTTGTTTGTGTGGGTAAGCCATTATTTTTCTAAGGGGCTGAGATACATAGTACAGAAAAGAAAAACAATATAAACTATTTCTAACGACAAGGCAAGCATATCTTGCCCGGAAAGGTCAATCTGCCTTGTGTAGATTGGCCTTTTTAAGTTACATTGTCGAAAATTGTAAATAAATGGAAGCAAATTTTTTTGAGAAATTTTCAAAAATCTTTCCGGTTTGCCATGCCGAGATGTGTTCTGGTATTTCGTGCTTTATGTGGGCGGAAACTCCTGTGCGGTGGAGAGCGAAATTTTATATAAAGCACTGTTATCCCTGCCGGAAAAGCAGAGGAACGTCCTGCTCTTAGACTTTTGGGGCAATCTTTCCGACCGGGAAATATCTGAAAGGCTGGAGGTGACACCGCGTACTGTCTATAACCCGAAGAATGCAACGCGGTATTTTCATGTGGAGAATGAATACGCCTGCTTCCATACCGGCCAGTACACAAAACGGTATAGGGCAATCTATGCCTGCTTTGACCGGAACAAGCGGCAGGTCAGTATGCTGGACTAGTATTTTCGGGGCTTTGCGAACGAGCTTTCCCCATGGCTGAAATATGTGTTAGTCGGTACAACTGTTGACTTGAAATATGTCAAATCAGCAGGTTTATTTGCTGTATTGCTTATTATTGGGGCATTACTATTTAGAATGAGTGGTGTGGCGTTATCGTTAGTAAAAACAGATTTATCAAAAAAAGAAAGACTATTCTGCATGTTGGCTTACACTTCGAAAGCCACAGACCAAGCAGCTATTGGAGCCATATGTGTAGATAATTTATATAAGCGATTGTTGGAGAAGTGACTTGATTTTGGTAGATAATCGGAAATAGAAGTAGTATAATCAACTTGCAAATCGAGAATTGTAGAGGTATTGATACATGGGCAAGGCATTATCGGAACTGACATTAGAAGAATTGTGGGAATTGTTTCCTATTTTTCTGGTACAACATAATGAGCAATGGGTTGAATATTACGAAGAAATGAAAGATTTTTTGTATCACATTCTTTCTGATTATCAAATTCAGCGGATTAGCCATATTGGAAGTACGGCAATCAAAGGTATATGGGCAAAAAACATTATAGATATTCTTATTGAAATCGGTCTTGATGAAAATATGGAAGCTGTGTCCAAAGTAATTGAAAGCAATGGATTTATTCGTATGTCATCAAGTACAAATCGAGTGTCATTTAACCGGGGATATACGGAAAATGGATTTGAAGAAAAAGTCTATCACCTGCATCTTCGACAGGAAGGCGATAACAATGAATTGTATTTCAGGGATTATCTGAATGAGTACCCACACATAGCAAAACAGTATGAACAGTTAAAATTGGACTTATGGAAACAATATGAACATGACAGAGATGGATATACAGAAGCAAAGTCCGATTTTATAACAAAATGGACATCAGAGGCAAAAAAAGTTTATGCGGGCAGATATTAACAACTTCCAGTTTTGATGATAAACATAAAATATATATGCTGGAATGTAAAATTCAGGGAGAAGCAAAATGGGAAGTATAATGCATTGATATAGCGGTATGGAATACCATATTCATAAATTTGCTAAAAAAGATGTGGTGAGGATAGTATATGATTAGAAAAGCGGTTTCTGATGATATCGGGGTGGTCGAAGCTTCGTATAATGAACATTTCAAACACGAAATGGAATATGGGGCATTTACGATATTTAAAAAAGAAATATATCCAACGAGAAAAGATGCTGAAAAAGCTATAAATAACGGAACATTATATGTGTATGAAGAAAATAACAATATTGCAGGAAGTATCATTGTGGATAATATTCAACCGACAGAATATGCAGGAATTGTCTGGGGACAAACTGTTGCGGATGAGGAAGTAAAGGTTATTCACTTGCTTTTAGTTCGTCCAAGTATGGCAGGGAAAGGGATTGGGTCAGCTCTTGTTAAGTATGCTATGGAACTGGCAAGGAATGATTCCTGTAAAGTATTAAGACTTGATACAGGAAGCCAAAATATTCCGGCATTGTCACTTTACAGGAAGCTAGGTTTTCAGGTTGTTGCAACTGATTTTATGAAAGTGGGCAATGCCATAGAACATAGTGGTCATTTATTCCTTGAAAAAACTCTTGTATAGTAATTCTTTAATCAATGATGGACTGCATCAGGATTGAGTTGAATTTTTCAAGCTGGTCATACATGATTCCGTGACCACTCCAAGGTAAGCTTATGAGCTTTGAACCACAGATATTTTCATGCTGTAACTCAACAAGTTCATTGGAGACAATGATATCTTTACCGCCATGAATAATATATGTGGGAACGTGAACGTAACTCAAATCATCTCTGCCGTCTTCATCGCGCAGAGCAATACCGCACTTTATTGTTCCGATTCCTGAAGCGGACAAGGCGATACCTCTGAACCAGTCAATAACTGCATCCGAATGAGGACATGCAAAAAGCTGTTTGCTGAAATTCAGGCAAAGTTGAGGTCTGTCGGTTTCGGCAAGGCTTATCAGGTCATTGACTTCCTGCACAGTTTTTCCATATGGAAAGCCTGGATGCCGTGTAAAGCATGGGGCGGCAGCAGAAAGCAAAATTAGTTTGGATACACCGAATCCGTTGTAACGATTCATATATCTTAAGGCAATGGCTCCACCCATGGAAAAACCAACCAAAATGAATCTTTTGAGACAAAGTTGCCGGACTACCTGAAATATATCAGCAGACATTTGATTGTAACAATATCCGCCTGCCGGGGTATCTGACTTGCCAAAACCTCTTAAGTCCACTGCAACTACACGGTATCCGCAATTGGTAAGCAGGTTGATTTGATATTCAAAGATTTGGTGGGAAAGGGGCCAGCCGTGAATGAGGAAAAGGGTTTCCAAACCCTGTGGATTATAGTCGTAAACGGCAATTTTTGTTCCGTCGTTTGATGTGATATAATACATAAATACCTTTATAATCAGGTTTTTGATATTATATGTCATAAGGGTGGTTAAGGTTAATAGTAATTTGTGTAGGAAGAGAAACTGTTATGTGGGTTTGGTGGTTTATGTTTTTTTCTAATTTGGTAGTACCTATAATCTTCATAGTTATAGGAAGAATGATGTGGAAACATTGTCCAAAGGATATCAATGGTATAATAGGGTATCGGACAAAGCGTTCCATGAAGAATATGGATACATGGAAATTTGCCCATGAACACTGCGGACGTCTTTGGTGGAAATTAGGCTGGATTATTCTGATTCTATCCGTGTTAGCGCAAATTCTGGTTTATAATAGCTCTGAACATGTGATTGGAATTGTCGAAGCCATTATTTGTTACGTACAGTGTATCGTTTTGGTTGTAGCATCCATTTTTCCGACAGAGAAAGCTTTGAAAAAGACATTCCATGAGGATGGTACACGAAGATAGATATAGGAGGGAAATATGAAGAAATTATTATTTGTAATAGGAGCAATTGTACTCACCTGTTCTGTTTCTGCCTGTGACAGACAAAAATCGGAGAATCAGGTATCCGGCAATTCTTCAACAGAATCAATAACATCATCACAAAATATAGGTGAACCAAATGACAATACAGAAGAAACGTCTGCAACGCAACCGGAACCTGTATCGGAATCTGCTACGGAACAAACATCAATTGAGGAGGAAAATAATAGGATGAATATTGAAATTGTGGTGGGAGATAAAACTTTTTCCGCAACCTTATATGATAACGAAGCTGCAATGGCTTTAAAAGAACAGCTTCCATTGACATTAAATATGAGTGAACTGAATGGAAATGAAAAATATTATTATCTGTCGGACGCTCTGCCGACCAATTCCAGCAGACCATCAGGGATTAAAACAGGTGATTTAATGCTGTATGGTAACAACTGTTTGGTCTTGTTTTATGATAGCTTTTCCACGAGTTACAGCTACACTCCTATCGGATATGTTGATAATACGGATGGGCTTGCAACAGCACTTGGCAGTGGTGACGTGCAGGTTACATTTCAGATTCAATGACAAACCATATAAACGAACATTCTCAACCTGATAAGATTCATTGTAGTAGGAAATGTTCGGTAAAGGAGAGGAAAATGGAAGATATTATTTTAAAAACCGTTGATTTAACAAAGAAATACAACAATAAGGCGGTTGTTGACAATTTGAATATTGAAATCCGAAAGGGTGAAATTTTTGGATTATTGGAACCCAACGGGGCGGGCAAGAGTACCACTATGAATATGATTTGTTCGATTGTGCGTCCAACGGCAGGCAGGATTGAATTACTGGGAAAAAATCCGTGGAAACAGAAAAAAGATGTTATTCACAAAATAGGTTATATTCCACAAGAGCTTGCCATTCATGGAAACCTTAAGGCTTGGGAGAATGTAGAATTATTCACCTCTCTTTATGGAATAAAGGGAGAACAGTTGAAAAATGCAGTAAATGATTCCTTAGAGTATGTGGGTCTGTCAGAGCGAAAACAGGAATTTGCCAAAAACTTTTCTGGAGGTATGAAAAGAAGATTAAACATAGCCTGTGCGATAGGTCATAATCCTGAATTTTGCAACTCTTTGTTGATGGTGTAAAAGGGTATCTGATTAAGAATCACACACCGGAGCATTTAAAGCAAATGATAAAATCTGTACATAATGGTACCGGCGTTATGGATGAAGCTATCTTAGAGAATCTTGCGAAAAATACAGAGGCTAAGACAAATGGTTTTTGCGAAGAGGGGTATACTGCACGGGAAATGGATATTATTAAGGCTGTGGCGGAAGGACTGTCCAACAGGGAGATTGCAAACCGTCTTTTTATCTCGGAAGGAACTGTAAAGAATTATATTACCTCTATTCTGGCAAAAGAGAATCTGTCACATCGTACTGCATTAGCGGTGTATTATCTCACAGGGAAGAAACAGAGCTGATTTGTTGCTATTGTTTCATTATGTTTCATCTGTGAAGAATATTTGTAGGAACAATATGTTTAAATATAAGACTATTTTTGAACTTATTAGCATTGTAAATAAGAGAGAAATCGTGTAACATAAAATAAAAATTCAGGGATGGAAATTTAAGAATAATGAATGAGTCATACAGCGGAGGATGATTATGTTCAGGGCGATGAAAATGTATAGTCCCCGGTTCGGGGGACGTATGATAGAAAATGTATCAGGCATTTTAGGAACATTTTTCTTTGCTTTGAGTGTGACTTTCCGCTGGATTGTAGTTAAAAATAATGATTTAGCAGGTTTGTTTTTGGGCTTATGTTTGTCTGCCTGGTTAATTCCGGTTATGCTATTTATAATTGATAAATTGCCTTGTGGATATCTGCTTGAGAAAGATGGCATTGTATTTAATTGTAAGTTTAAAAAGAATAAACTTTTATTTGAAAATATAAAATACATCATTATTGTCAATGCGAAATTTAGGTTAAGAATAACAAAAACCCCGTGGGTTGGTATGTTTGGAGAACATCAGGATGAGTTTTTACAGTACCTGTTATACGACAAAAAACATTATGTATTAACAAGTGATAATATAAAATGTTATCTTGGCGAGAAAATAGGATATTACCATGCTGAAAATTTATATAAAATATTAAAAAAGGGTTCTTCCACTGTATACAATTATGGATTTGTGTGGAATAAAAAAGAAATACATAAAATTTTAGAGGGCTTTAAGGGAGATTATTATATTTCAGCTTCGGTTATTAGTAATCATAATGATGAGTTTAATGCCATCTGCAAACAATACAAAATAGATACTCAAAGAATTCATATTATTGATGATTCAACAAATGGAGAGTTTATTTGGAAGTAATAAAAAGCTCCTGTTTTATGGAAAAAAGAAATCGTAGGGTATCTAATTAAGAATCACACACCAAAGCACTTAAAGCTAATGATAAAATCTGTACATAATGGCACGCTCCCTTACAGTATGTGCACGGCTTTATAGCTGTAAGGGTTGAAAGACGGCGTAACCTGTAGCCGTGCAGGGCGATTGTAAAGAGGGGGTCGTTCCCCTCCGCCGTACTAAATTAGATAAAGATACAACCAAAAAATAATTTATATATGAAAAGTTTTTACTTGTTATAAGTAAAAACTTATTGAATGATTAAACATTTTTGGATATACTAATGGTAAGAGGAGGCGATGTTATGATTGTCAGAACTTACTATTTGAATATACTAAAAACATACCGTGATGTGCCGCTAGTGAAAATATTAGCGGGCATCCGTCGTTGTGGTAAATCTACAATTTTAGATATGCTACAGGAAGATTTAATAAGGGATGGCATTAAAGCCGACCACATTATCAGTATGTGTTATACCTCAGAAGATTTTGATGATGGTATGACCGACAAAGATATGTACAATGGTATTAAGGAAAAGATGACAGATGGTGAACGATATTATCTTCTCTTGGATGAAGTGCAGGAAATTACCAGTTGGGAAAAAGCCGTCAACAGCTTGCTTGAAAATTCCAACACTGATATTTATGTCACTGGTTCTAACTCTAAATTAATGTCAAGCGAAATATCCACGTACCTGACAGGTCGATATGTTTCTATCCCTGTGTTTACGCTGTCCTTTGCTGAATATATGGAATTTAAAAATCAATCTGACCACACGCCTAAAGAATTGTTGAATGACTACATTCGGATGGGTGGCTTCCCGATTGTTGCACTGAGCAACTTTGATGAAGATGCAACTTATCAGATTGTTGAGGGAATCTATAATTCTGTTGTTACCAATGATATTACAAAACGACATAACATTAAGAATTTTGACCTTTTTAACCGCGTGGTAAAGTATGTAGTTGAGAATGTGGGCAAGACCTTTTCTGCTAATGCCATTGTGAAGTTTTTGAAAAGTGAGGGGCGTTCTCTCTCCGTGGAATCTGTCTATAACTATCTGGAATGGCTGGAAAAAGCTTTTGTGATTTACCGTTGTCAGCGATATGACCTGCAAGGTAAATCTGTGTTGAAAACGCAGGAGAAATTCTATCTTGCGGATCCTTCTCTTAAGTACTGCATGATGGGGTTTAATCCGAAATCTGTTGCTGCCATGCTTGAAAATATTGTGTACTTTGAGCTGCGCAGAAAAGGTTATGAGGTCTATATTGGCAAAAACGAAACGAAAGAAATTGATTTTGTTGCGGTACGGCGTGACGAGCGTATTTATGTGCAGGTATGCCGTAATCTGCCGGAGGAATCTGATCGTGAGGTTGCCAATCTACTTGAAATTAAGGATCACTACCCTAAATATGTGGTAACGCTTGATGAATTGGCTACAGGTAACATTAATGGGGTTAAGATTGTGTATTTGATGGATTTTTTGCTGAGGGAGGAGTATTAGAAATTACAAAAAATTTGGTTGATATATAGGGAACATTTAGGGTATAATACAAATAAAAAGTTCCCTAAAGAAAGAAGGAAGCATAGTGAGTGCAAATTATTCGGAAATTCAGGAACTGCTACAGCAAAGAGCTGATTATCAGGCAAGATTAAACCTTATACCCTATGATGGCAATCCGGAGATAAAAGAAAAAAAAGATTCTAAATATTTATATATTCGGAAAAGAGTAGCGGGAAAACTGAAATCCACTTACGTTGACGTATATTCGGATGAGTTATATCAGTTACTCCTTCGCAATGCAAAAGAAGCAAGGGAATTAAATAAAGCAATTCGGAAAATCACTAAACAACTGACGGCATTGGGATATGAGGATAAAGAGCTTTCAGCAAGAGTGCTGCAGAACCTTGATTTTGCAAGAGCAAATATGAAAACAAATATTTATGATCAGGCAGTTTTGGAGGGGGTGGCTACTTCATTTCCACAGACAGAGGATATTATTGAAAATGGAAAAGTAAATGGAGTTTCAGCCACAGATGTGCAAAAGATATTAAATTTAAAGCATGCATGGGAATTTATATTGGATAGGGATGTTATTCAAAGTGAAACAAACTATTATATGTTGTGTCATATTGCAAAATTGGTAAATGAAGGTTTTTTCTATGACGGAGGACGTATCAGAGGTATTCCGGTAACAATTGGAGGAAGTACTTATGTTCCGCCGATTCCGATAGAATCAGTTGTTGTGGAACGAATTGATGAAATTCGTTCTCAGGATAAGAATGCAGTAGATATAGCGATTGAACTGTGTCTGTATTGCATGAAAACGCAGGTGTTTACAGATGGAAATAAAAGGGCATCCGTAATTTTTGCAAACCACTACCTGATTGCACATGGAGAAGGATTTATTGTCATTCCTGAAAAGGATGTTTCAGAATTCAAAAAACTGCTGGTAGCCTTTTATGAAGGAGAAGCGATAGAGGTAATTGGCAACTTTATGAGGGAGCGATGTTGGAAAAGCTTTTAGGTGTGCTATAATTATAACGTGGTAAGAACAATCTGAATGAAGGAAATAGTAATATAATGGTTAATGGGTGGTAAAACAAATCTGTTTTACCGCTTTTTCTTTGACAAAAATAGATGAAGGAGTAACGTAGAGGATATTAGCAATAACTAAGGAATTCATGGACTTGCCGCATTGGACAGTGTCAGTCTACGTCTATTTTTTAATGGGACAGACAAAGAAGGAAAATGCTGACTTGTAAATTCGGCTATAGCTAGAGAACGGAAACTGTCGGAGTATTCTATTTGAAGAACAATCAGGAATTTGCACAAAGCGGGACTGATAAAGACTGAGTAGAGATATCGAAGAACGGGAGGTCAGAGTAGTTTGCTATACATACTGAACCAATAAAAATTTATCATATACCATTAAAGGAGTAGTCCGCTTATTTTGTGGTAGGTGGTATGGGTCATGGTGATAGCAGAAGGAGTGTCCAAGGGAAGTGGGGATACGGGAGAAGGGAAAAATATAAGGTGGGATGATGAGAAAGGTAGGACAAAGTCATTGGTGACTAGGACAATGAGCTTAGTGACTTCACGAAAAATGTAGAGTATAATCGAAATATAATTTGATGAAATAGATTATACTGGTTAAACTAAATGGCATTGCGTTAAATTGTGATTTACATGGATTTAATTTTGGGTTAAAGCAAAAGGATGGATAATATTTAATTATCTGTATTTTAAAATGTTAAGGTTTTTAAGTAATGTTAAAAAAAATCAATAATTTATCTTTTAATAAATTTATCGAAATAATTGAACACATAAAATTAGTGACATATAATATAATAATTTTTGAATCTGTGAAACTTTTTCTGTAAATAGAGAAATAACTGGTCTTCTATGATAAAATAAAAATCATAGGAGGCCTTTTATTATGGCAAGAG
>JAAVIA010000035.1 GCA_014799405.1 Lachnospiraceae bacterium | reverse complement strand
CTGTATTTTTTTATATTCCGGCAAAACAGTGTCAGAACAAAGACACATAATAAAAACACCGGATATACAGCCCTGCTTTTGATTTTATTTGAGGCAGCTCCCCATATGCCATAAATAACAATCATTGCAATAAGTATTGTAAGCAGAAGCCTTATACTGCCTGAAAAGGATTTCAGGGTAAAGAAACCTGTCGTCATAATTATGTAAATGGCAACATATAATATATAATGTATAAATTTGTTACCGCCCATCATCAAAATGTATTCTGCCGTGGTGACAGCACCGGTAAGTACCGCCCAGATAATCACCCTTGTTTTTTTTATGCGCATGTTTAAAATGGCAGCCGCAAGAGCAAGGACAACTACATTTATTATGCTGCTCCATATAAGCATAACATCCGCATATAGTACATATGTCATATACACCCCCTTTTCAAATGGATTTTTTAAAATTATATACTTATGGAAATAAAAATAACGTCGTTTACTGTATGAGAATTTCGTAAAAAGAAAACAAAAAAAGACTATGGGAAATGACGAAAAAGGAAGAAAAAGGGTGTTGTCTGCTCGGGAATATCCGAGTCAGACAACACCCTTTCTGATTTTACTACCTCAATGCAACGTCACGAANCGGNATCGAAAAATTCAGCGATTTCCNTAACAATTTTATCTCCGTCATCATCCCGTGCCATAATAAAAAGNCCGCTCCAATTATCCCATCCGACTGTCAGCCGAGCTCCATCAATTAGAATATCAACTCCAACTGNGGCAAAACTAAGTCCAAATTTGTCGCTCTTATCAAACCGTTCCTGAAAATGATTTTTTAGNTGATTAAGAATTGGNAACATATCACCTGACTCCAATTCAGAATTATCCAAACTGTTATGTCCATTAGCTATTTTNNNTATTTGCCATGCCATATTGTTTTANCTCCTTTTTTACTGCGTTGCTACAACAATTTCTNAAAACATNATTTTATTTTTCGGGCAACAACTACAAATCTTCCGTTTTCCGTATGATATGCACAGGTGGACAGNGTTATGAGACTGTCCCCNTATTTGGCAGAAGCCTCAATATTGTATGGCGTAAGNCTTTTGCAGTTTGAAACATAATTTTCAAACTCCACACTGTCTCTCGCATCAAAAAATTCATAATATTTAAAGCCTGTGTAATCCTCATCATATATTTTTGTCCTGAAGGCGGCTATTACCTCATACTTACCTGANCCNTATATCGTATCAAAGCTTATAAATTTGTGCTTTTCGTAAAATTCCTCATCATCATATTCCTCAAGCTCATGGAACATTTTTCCGGTATTCATATGATGACCGTATATTATAATGTTATCGCTTGGCTTTTCCACATTGCAGGAGGTATCAATAAACAGCGTTCCCGCATAGCTGTATTCCTTGTCGAAATCCCTTCTCAGATAATATTCCTCGTCATACATCGACTGCATGACAGGATAATCAATAACGGTTCCCTCAATAATAAGCCAGCCTATAAAGTCATTATTTCTCTTATAAAGATTAACATATTTACTTAATATCCTTTTCCCGTCAACCTCCTCAAAGGTGTCTTTTGGCGCATCTGAGGNAGTACCGAAGGATGGCTGGTGCATGCCGCCGTCCTCATCAATAATTATGAGCTCCCGAAGCTCATCAACCTTATCCTCGCTTTTTTTGCTCTCCCAAAAATATTTTACAAGGTATATAAGGCAGCCTGCAAATACAGCGAACAACAGCACAAGCAAAACCCAATAAAGCACACTGTTCTTTTTTCTTTTTTTATTTGTCTGTTTCCCTTTTCCCATAAAATCTCCTGCTAAAAAAGAGACTGTCGCACTAAGAATATTTATACTATAATATAATAAAACCGTTTGAAGACGTCGGTACTTAGGTGACGTATTTTGGCACCTTAGNACCGCTACGTCTGANACGAGCGAAAGCGTGTTTTTGTTATTATAGTATAAATATTTTAGTGCGACAGCCCNTTTTTCTTTAAAAATATTTTTTACTACCCCATAAATTATTTTGCTTCAGAGTAGTGTACTCTGCATATGCCTGCTCAAGAATCTGTTTCTCATTTGGAAACTTAAGCAGATGATATGCCTCATGATATTTGTAGTAACCCGAGTCAAGAAAATATTCTTCCTTTTGAGGCTTACTATAGTAGCTGTCAGCCATCATCAAATACCAGTGAACATCCTTGTTCACTACATCATATGAAGTATTAAATGAATAATTGCTCTTTCCTATATACTTAATAATCTGAGCAATAACTCCCGTCTCCTCACGAACCTCCCTAAGTGCAGTTTCATTATGCTGCTCGTCCTTTTCTACAGTACCTTTAGGTAATACCCATCCTTCATACTTGTTTTTGTAATTCTTATAAAGTAACAATACCTTTCCTCGAAAGATTACCACACCACCACAGCTTGTTGCTTCTATCATTGCAATTCCTCCTGCAACCAAACAAAATGCGTTTTGCATCCTGTTCGCCTATTAGTGTGTCTAAATTAGTCTTATTATAGCAAAAAGGTATCTATATATCAAGAATGAGTTTACCTCATATTACTGATAGTATGCATCAAAAATCTGTTTTGCAACCCATGCGCCTGATACTCCGTAAATCTGATAATCCTCAACAATTACACTCACAACAATATCAGGATTGTCAGGATTNGAAAATCCGATGAACCATGAGTTACAGTTGCCCTCATCGTCATACTCCGCAGTACCGGTTTTACCTGCAACATCATAGCTAAGCCCTGAAAAATATCTTGCGCCTGAACCATAATCACACACGGCTTTCATATTGTCAATGAGAATATCTGCCTCCTCACTTGTCATAAGACTGCCATAGGATTTGCTGGAAAATTTTTTAATGGTTGCGCCATCATCATTCTCGATTGCCTGTATCAGGTATGGCTTCATGAGAACGCCTCCGTTTGCAATTGCGGCTGCAAGCATGGCGTTATGAAGGGGTGTTATTTTTGTATCACCCTGACCGATTGCAGTCTGGGGCATTTGGTCATCAGAGCTTGAGGCGTTTATAACAAAGGAAGACCTTGCATACTCTCCGTCAAAGGGCAGTTCGCTGTTAAACAAAAGCTCCTCGGCTGTCTCCCTGAATTTACCAAAATCAAGTGTGCTTCCAATATTTGCAAATGACGTGTTACAGGAATTAGCAAGGGAATCTTTAAGGGTCTGGCTTCCATGTACACTTCCTCCGATACAGGAAATATTAACACCTGTATAGATATCGCTTCCGTAACAGTCATAAGTATAATCCAGGTAGCTGTTAGGATTTTCCCTTACATATTCAAGCAGGGTGACAACCTTAAAGGTTGAGCCCGGGGCATACTGTCCCTGGGTTGCACGATTTAAAAGTATCGTGCTTTCCGCTCCCTCCTCTGTTTTTAAATATTCCCATACCCAGTCAATATTGTTAGGGTCAAAATCAGGCTTTGATACCATTGCAAGTATTTTTCCCGAATCAGGCTCAATAACCACAACAGCTCCGTTACAGTTTCCAAGTGCATTGTAGGCTGTGCTTTGAAGCTTGTAATCCACGGTTGTAATAAGATTATCGCCCCTGTTCTTTTCCTCCTTAAGCTGACGATAAATACGCTCAAATATATTTATGTGTGAGCGCAGCATATAGAAGTTACCCTGTAATTCAAGTCCTGATTTTCCGTAGCTGTCATATCCTACAAGATGTGCAAACATATTTGAATAGGGATAGCTTCTTGTGGTGTTGCCCTCCTCGTCCGTGGTACTTGTGGCTATAACAACGCCGTCGCTTGTTATAATGTCCCCTCGTTCAACAACATCAGAAAAGGAATCCTGTCTTATATTTCTTGAATTGGCAATTATGCTCTCCGCCTTAAACTGCATGAAATATATAATATATCCAAACAAAAGCAGAAAGATAAAAACCATCATATAGGTTATGACAAGTATAGGACGGTTTTTTATTCGATTGTTTTTTGCCCTCTCCTTTTCCTTATTGAGGAATTCTTCTTCGGGGCTCAGCGGCATTTGCCCTGATTCTTGCTTTTTCTTTTTCATATTTTACTGCCTCTTTATTATTTATTATGCATATTCCCTGAACAATGGAGAATATAATAAGCGTGCTTATAACCGAGCTTACACCATAACTTATAAGTGGAAGCGTAACTCCTGTTGAAGGGATAAATTTTGTTACGCCGCCCAAATTTAAAAACGATTGTATAATATATATTGTTGCAAAACCAAATGCCGCATATTTATAAAACGGCTTTCTGCACTTCATTGAAACATTTACAAAGGATAAAAAAATACTGATTATAACAAGTATAAGGCAAAGTCCGAATATGACACCCATCTCCTCGCATATTGCTGAAAAGATAAAATCACTTTCACTTACGGGAATTGTGCCTGCTTTTCCAATGGTAAGACCCGAGCCTGTATAGCCTCCTGTTCCTATGGCAAAAAGCGACTGGGATACCTGATAGCCTCCTGTGTCAATATGTGCAAACGGGTCACGCCATGCCTCTACCCTGACCATAACGTGAGCAAACAGACTGTCCTTAAAAAGTGTATATGCCGCAAGAACCGCACCCACTCCTAAAGAAATTCCGCCAACAAGGAAGATTGGTCTTGAGGTTGCAAGATATACAAGGAAAACATAGGTTATATAAAATATTACTGCTGCACCCAAATCCTTTTCCAGAACAAGCACGCCCATAAAACCGGCGGATATCAGCGCATTAACAAACAAATCCTTAAAGGTATTTGCCTTGACAAGCATACAGGCAACAAAAAATACAAACAAAATTTTTACAAATTCCATTGGCTGCAACGACAAGCCTCCTATTTGAATCCAGTTTCTTGAGCCATATCTTGAAGAGCCAAGTCCCGGTACAAAGACCGTAAGCAGAAACAAAATTCCCACAATGCCGTACAGTGTTCCCATATCCTTAAGCTTTTTCCACTTTACTATTATGATAGGAATAAATGATGTTATAAAAAGTCCCACGGTGGCAAAAATAAACTGCTTTACTGCAAGTGAAAAATTAAGTCGTGTCAGAATTATATATCCGACCAAAAGCAGAAAAGCCATATTATTTGTCAAAAGCCTTGAGGAATCCTTATAAATCGAATGGAAAATAACCATGTAAAATATGGCAACAAATATCTGAACGCCGTAAAATACTAGTATCTTTACCTGTTGTAGCCTTAAGTATAATATTAAAAAACAGAAAAAATGTATAAGAAAAACATAAACAATCTGCTTATTTAAAGCTGAATTGTTTTCCTCCTCATCCTTTGAGGACATTATGGAAAAGCATTTAACCGTATAAAGTATCATAAATAAAAGACATAAATATTTTGATACCTCACATATTAAATTAATCATGTTTATTCTACTCCTCTATTTAAATGACCCGTTGTAATTTGAAAATTTAATTTTTTATTGCATTTTCCGCTTCCCACAAAATCTGCCGCATAATCAAGCACCTGATTGACTCTTTCCTCATCCTCAATTGTAAAATCGAGTCTTATGCGGCTTACCTTAAGCCTTTTCAGTGTATTTATATCAAGCCTGTCAAAAAGATTAAGGGTATCCCTGTTATATATCCGATTTGTGCAGCTTGTGCAGTCACTGTAACAAAAAAATGTATTACCTGACTCATCGGTAATTTTTGTAATATCTGCCTTATGGTCGCATTTACCTGTTGTTTTCTTTATGCACTGATTGCTCAGCATAACTCTCGTATGCCCATACATAACAATACCATAATTATGTGCAGGCGCACCCTCTGTAAAAGCCTCAAGCTCATTTTTATTAAGCTCCACGGGAAGCTCAATGCTAAGTCTGTCATACAGCGACATAAGAAAGGCTTCTGACAGGCCGTTATATACATAAACTGACGGTGCAAGCACCAAATCAAGCCCACGAAGAAGTCCTTTGTCAAGTGCAAGCAAAACAGCCAATCCATCGATATTTTTTATATATATACCACTTATATCGGAATTTGGCAAATATTTGGTAATTTCAAAGTCATTTTCCATCAAGTCCGGCAGACATAAATATATTTTTTTATCCCCTAAGCATCCACTGTTTATAAGAGCTTTAACCTTATTATCCTCAAATAAACTTATATCCATATACAAAGCCTTTACACAGTCATATTTTATTGCCGTACAGAGCTGTTCATATGTAAGTATGCTTATATGGAGATTATTGTAGACACATGCCGATTCATCGCTAAAACACTCTGTATTACAATATGTCCCGCTTATATCGTTAAATTCCTCCCTGACATTTTGGAAGTTGGTATTTTCGCTTTCAATATTTTCCCTGTAATAGGATGAAATTATGTCAGCTTCCAGCTTACATATTGCCTCTCTTCTTAGCTGCTTTAACATTCCGTGAGGAACAAAGGCATTATCATCCACATTAATATCTATAGTTTCAAAGTAATAATCCGTATTTCCAACCTGGGAAAGCTTTTCCCTTATGGAGGCAGTGTCTGCACCATGCTTCACGGATTCCTCTATGACTCCTCCGACTTCACTGCCCGAAAATTCTGTTCCGTTTATACTACATGTTACGGTAAAGGATATATTTTTGCCGATTCTTGCTTCGAGGCATCCTTTTAAAGCCATTTTAACTGTTACTGCATTGTTTATTTCTTCCTCAAAATATCTTGATTTTGTCCGGTAAATAAGCTGCCCTCTTACAATATCCTTTGTTCTCGGTGCATTTAAGGTAACCATATCACCTGCCTTACCGCATACATCTGATGTAAGATTTATAAATGTGCCGTCCTTGAGGCGTACCTCCAACACATCTCTCTGATACAGCTTTTCCGAAAGCCTTATATCTGCTTTTCCTGATTCGGCAGTAACAAGACTGCCAACAGGCACACCCTGATGGTTTGGTCTTTCCCTTGAAATCATGTCCGCAGCATTGTGTGTAAAAAAATACCCGTCGCAAAATCCGCCTCTATTGTATATGCCTGCAAGCTTAAATTTCAGGTCCTTTGCTTTTTCTGCACTAAACCGGCCGTTTATGCAGTCATTAACCAATTCTCTGTATGCACTTACTGCGGAGGCAACGTAATATTCATTTTTCATTCTACCCTCAATTTTAAAGGAATCAATTCCCCCATCAATAAGTTCAGGTATATTTTCCAATGTACACATATCCTTCATGGATAACAGATATTCTCCATTATACCTTTTTCTGCACGGCTGCGCACATCTTCCCCTGTTTCCGCTTCTCGTACCCGTAAAGGAGCTCATAAGGCACTGTCCGCTGTAGGAATAGCACATTGCTCCATGTACAAAGGCTTCTATTTCAATGTCAACCTCCGACTTTATTTCCTTTATCCGGTCAAGTGATAATTCCCTTGCAACAACAATGCGTGATGCTCCCTGCTGTTTCATAAGTGAAGCACCATAAACGGAGGTTATGTTCATCTGTGTGCTGCAATGAATTTTTATATCGGGGAAATACCTCCTTATAAACATAAATACGCCAAAATCCTGTACAATTACAGCATCCAGCCCATGCCTATAAAATGGAAGGAGGTAATCGTAAAGCATATTTATTTCATTGTCTTTAAAAAGCGTATTTACGGTAAGATAAAGTTTGCATCCATGAAGATGTGCAAATTCTATTGCCCTGAGTATAGAATCATTATCGAAGTTTTCGGCATATGCCCTTGCACCAAATTTATGGCCGCCTACATAACAGGCAGAAGCTCCTGCATGTACGGCAGCCTCAAGTATCTCGTATGACCCGCATGGTGCAAGTATTTCGGGAAATTTTAATTTATTAATCATTTCTTCCTTTTTCAGCTTCAAGCTGTATTATTTTACGTTGCAGGGCATTTATCTGCTCTTTGTATTCCTCAATCATTTTAAGTGCAGACTCATGCTTAATCTGAGCCTCAATAACCTCATGTCTGAGGTCGTAAAGCTGCTGCTCTTTATTGCCATCCTCAGAAACCATACTGTCAGCCTTATTCTTAGCCTTGAAATAATCGTCGGCAATATTAAGTGCAAGCAGAACACCCTGATATTCCGTATTCATTCTTCTGTACTGGTCTGATGCCTTGCACTCTGAAATTTTGCTGTTGATATATGTTGCAACATTCTGAAGATAATCTTCTCCCTCGTATCCGCTTAAAGTATAAACCTTATTGTTTATTACTACAGGGATATCAACCTTATTCGCCATTTTTATATTCTCCTTCGTTTATTAATCGTTCATCAGCATTTCCAATCCAAAATGCTTATAACAAAGCTCTGTAACCATTCTACCACGAGGCGTCCTATTAATAAACCCATTTTTTATAAGATATGGTTCATATACATCCTCAATTGTGCCGGAATCCTCACCGATAGCCGCAGCCAAAGTATCCAAGCCGACGGGACCGCCTGAAAATTTGTGTATCATTGTCTCAAGAATATTTCTATCGGTATTGTCAAGACCAAAGGAATCCACCTCTAATCTGCCCAAAGCTGTTTTGGCTATATTATAATCTATATTTCCGTCATGTTCAACCTGTGCAAAATCTCTTACACGCTTTAACAGTCTGTTTGCAAGTCTCGGCGTTCCCCTCGAACGCTTTGCAATCTCAAGCGCTCCCTCATCGTCTATGGATACGCCCAAAACATTTGCAGACCGAAGTATAATTTCCATAAGTTCAGTCACATTATAAAATTCAAGACGATTTACGACGCCGAATCTGTCACGCAAAGGAGCCGTAAGCATACCTGCCCTTGTCGTTGCCCCAATAAGCGTAAAATGAGGTAAATCAAGTCTTATTGACCTTGCTGCCGCCCCCTTGCCTATTACAATATCAATGGCAAAATCCTCCATGGCGGGATATAAAACCTCCTCAACCTGCCTGTTGAGACGATGGATTTCATCTATAAAAAGAACGTCATGCTCTGAGAGGTTATTTAAAATTGCCGCAAGCTCTCCAGGCTTTTCTATGGCAGGACCTGATGTTATTTTGATGTTTACCCCCATTTCATTTGCCACAATACCCGCAAGAGTTGTCTTTCCAAGTCCGGGCGGACCATACAGCAAAACGTGATCCAAGGCTTCCTTCCTTTTTTTTGCAGCCTCTATAAAAACCCTCAAATTATCCTTGGCTTTTTTTTGTCCTATATAGCCTGTCAGAGTTTGAGGTCTTAAGCCCTGTTCAATTTTCTCATCCTCGGAGATTATCTCCGTGCTTATTATACGTTCCATTTTTCAATATACACCCATATTTCAAAATCACTCCACGCTTCGCGTGAAGCCGTGTCCTAAGGCATCCACCGGCTTCGCCGGTCCCCCTTTGGACATATATTAAATCACAAATTTTAAAGCTGCCTTTAAAAGCTCCTCAACTGACATATTTTCATTATTTTTAACCTTTTTCAGTGCCCTTAATGCCTCAATGTTTGAATAACCAAGGCTTGTAAGTGCAAGGGCTGCCTCTGCCATATTATCGTTTCCGGTGCCCTCCTCCTGAACACTGCCTTCCGCATCAGGAAGAATGTCCTCTAATTTAAGCTTGTCCTTTAAATCTATAACGACTCGCTGTGCCGTCTTTGTGCCAATACCGTTCGCCTTTGCAATTGCCTTATAATCCTCCGATAAAACGGCTATTCTAAGCTCATCAATGGAAAGCGTTGACAAAATGGCAAGCGCACCCTTAGGACCTATTCCGCTTATGGAGATAAGCTGTCTGAATATGTTTTTCTCGTCCTGGGACAAAAAACCGAAAAGGCTTATGTCATCCTCACGGACATGCATGTATGTAAATAAAGTGACATTATCATCTATGCGCAGCTTATTTATTACATTCTGACTTGTCAAAATACCAAAGCCTATGCCGTCCCTTTCAATAATAACTTCCTCGTTGCTTAAGTATTTTACCGTGCCTTTAATGTATGAAATCATTTTCCACTCCTAAAAAGAGTGCTGCCTTAAGCAACACTCTATGTAATATATCCTATAAGAATTCGAAATCCATATCTTCTTCTTCCTCGCCATCGCCGATCATCATTCTGTCGCCCTTACGTGCCTCCTCAATCTCGCCTACGAATACTTCATCATCGTCATCCATGTCAGAACTTGCACTGCTTGCAGTCGCTGCATGAACCTCCTCCTCAGCCTTCTTAAAGAATCTTGATGATGCAGACTCCTTAGGTTCTTCCTTAACAGGCTCCGTCTTCTTTTCCTCAAACTTAGGCTTTGGTGCTTCTTCGTACTTGGCGCTTTCTTTCTTAGCATTGGCAATGATGTCTGCGGCTGCCTTCTCAGCATTTTGGATTATCTGGTCAGCCCTCTTCTTTGCTTCAGAATCGTCATAGGATGAAACATTTTCTGAATTCTGAAGTCTGTTTTCCATCTCAAACATTTTCAATCTGTTGTCTTGAAGTGAAGCATTCAGCTTTTCCAAATCATTGGAAAGCTTTTCGTTTTCCTTGAAAACATCCTCATAAGCCTTATATACAGTATTTATAAAGCTGTCAACATCAGCCGACTTATAACCTAAAATACCTTTTTTGAATTTATGGGTTTTGATATCAATTGGTTGAATCATACTATCTGTCCTCCGTAACAAAATCATATAATGAATTATAACATATACCATAAAAAAAACAAGCATCTTATTTTACACTTTGAAAAAATTTAATTTGTAATCCAATATTTTTTCTATCACAAAAATTTTATAGTGATTACATTTTTAATATGGTATAATGTGCGCAAACGCACATTATACTTTGCGAAAGAACATCGCAAATAGCGCATCGTCAATCTGCGATTGACGATATGGTATAATATGCTCTAAGGATTGCCCAACGAAGTTGGGAGGATTCCTTAGGGCTAAAGATAATTATATATTCAATATTTATGGTATAATGATGTTGAGGAATTGAAAGGTCAGGTAAATGATAAAATGGAAATAATAACAAACGATGCCCGTGAAAGTACATATTTACAATTGGAGCTTTATTATAATCCTGAGGATATCTGCCTTTTTGATATTGAAACAACAGGATTTGCTGCCGGGGCAACCACACTGTACCTTATCGGATGTTGCTTTTATGACAATGGTGTATGGCGTATACGTCAATGGTTCAATGATGACGCAAGCTCAGAACAGGAAATTATTTTGGCATTTACCGAATTTATATCACACTATAAATATATTATGCACTATAACGGTGACGGCTTCGACATCCCTTATATGTCAAAAAAAATAGATACGTATGCCATTGATTACTCTTTTAGCTCGATTGAGAGTATTGATTTATATAAAAAGATTAAACCCTTTAAGAAAGCACTTCATCTTGATGATCTGAAACAAAAATCAATTGAAAAGCTCATTTCCATAAACAGACTGGATAAATATTCAGGTGGAGATTTTATAAAAATATACAACAATTTCATTTCTACAAAAAATGCCGCAGACAAAACATTACTTTTACAACATAACTACGAAGATTTAGAAGGGCTTTTATATTGCAGCTGTCTTCTTTCATATACAAAGCTTAAGGCAGGCTGCTTCTCCGTACAGAAAATGTCTGTCAAGGAAAACCGTCTGTTATTTTCCCTTTCCTTACAGTACTCTATTCCAAAACGTATCTCCCTTGGTATACGTGACATTATCATAACGGGAAATCATAATGAAATGACAATAAATGCACCTATTTTTTCCGGTGAGCTGAAATTTTACTATGATAACTATAGGGAATATTACTATCTTCCTGCTGAGGATATGGCTGTCCACAAAAGCGTTGCAGCATATGTAGACAAGGATTACCGGGTACAGGCAAAAAAAGAAAACTGCTATCTTAGACATACAGGTCATTTTATTTCACAGATAAATGACGGAATCATGTCAGGTTACAGAAAAGATTTAAAGGACAAGGAAACCTTTATCGAATTAAACGATTCCTTTTTACAGGACATGGACATGGTAAACGCATATGCACGCCACGTTATTTCCAGTGTAATATGAAAACAAGGGTGAAAAATCTAATCCATTTTCAATCTCCACTCGATTAAGCGTGCATTCAGATAATGGAATATATCTTAAAACAATTTATCCTTGGTAAGTACCTCATCAAGCACTCCAAGAATAACCTCCAGTTCCTCTCTGAAACGCTGTCGATACTTTTCAAGTTTTCTCTGACTTCCAAGTGTTTTTTTTACTTCAAATGAATCCCTTCCGGTATTCAATGTTACAACAACTGATGTACCACGAAATTCTATATTCGTATATCCATCTGCCAGCTCATCAAGTCTCATAACACTTTCCATAAACTGCGGTGTCAAAATATAAAATGCCAATTGGTCATCTGAAGTTTTTATTTCAAACTGATTGTTGAATGCCACATTCTCAGTCTCTATGCTGTTATTGAAAGTACCCAGTCCAAGAATATTTGCAAAAAAACCGTTACTCTTACGTGGATTCTTTCTCTCTTTTATCCGTACAAATTCCTCAATATCTTTTCCCAACTCCATCTTTATAAGATGTCCCTGAAACTATGTGATAGTGTCTGTACTCGTATGACCATCACTGTCTCTTCCTTCGGTTTCCCATTCCAGATGCAAATCACAGTATACAAATTTTCTGCCTCTGTAGTTTCCGGATATGTAATCAGAGCCATGTATCTTATTATAGTCTGGAAGGATTGAGCAATTCTTTACAAAGTTCTCATTGATATAACCATTCGGAGAATACTCAACTATGTCAATTTTCTCGGCAAGAACACCCTTTACAATATATTGTCCTGTAAGTTCTTTTATCTTCGCTTCCAGTTTCCTCATACCCTTGCCCATGAATACAAACATAAGCACCCACACTACTGCGAGTGCCAAAGCTACCATCCCCATAACAGGATTTCTCTCCCAAATTATAAATACAAACAATGGACAAAGCACAATACCTAAAAATGCTATAATAAACACGATATTGAGTAACTTTGCAAGTCTCTGCCGACTGGATATGGAAGATACAATCTGTCGGTCACTCTTATTTACTTCAAAATCTTGATTCATGTCCTTCCTCCCACGGTAACACTATAAAACAATTATAGCTTTTTCCAATAAAAAATAAATTTCTGTTTTACGATAATATAAACAGTAGTAAAAAAATAAGTTGGTATTTTACGATAATAAAGATTATGGGTGGTATTTTTTAATATCCGTCACCCGAACACTGCCATTATCAAAGTTGACACCACCATCAAACATAACCCGACAAATGCTTTTCTGCTTAATTTCTCATGGAACACAAGAAATGAAAACAATACGGTCACAAGAATGCTCATTTTATCAATAGGGACTACTACACTGACGATGCCATTCTGAATTGCATAGTAATAGCAGAGCCATGATGCACCGGTTGCAAGACCCGACAGGAATATGTAGCGTAATTCTTTATGGTCAATCTCCTTAAGCTGTTTATGCTTCCCTTTCAGAAAGACAATCGCCCATGCCATCAAAAGCACCACACCTGTCCGTATTGCTGTGCCAAGGTTGGACTCCACTCCTGCAATACCAACCTTTGCAAGAATCGATGTCATAGCTGCAAACAAAGCAGAAAGAACGGCATACAGCATCCATTTATTATTGATATCCTTTTTCTCTGTTTCTTTCTTTTCCACCATAAAAAAAATTCCGATGGCAAGCACTGCCGTACAGCATAGCTTTACAGGAAAATGCTCTGTTTCCCCAAAACATATAATTGCAAGAAGTACCGTCAAAACTGTACTTGACTTGTCGATGGGAACTACCTTATTCACATCTCCCATAGAAAGTGCCTTAAAATAACAAATCCATGATGCACCGGTTGCAAAGCCTGACAAAATAAGAAAAAGGAAAGACTTTGGTTCAATACCCGCAATCTGGTTATACGAGCCGACAAACAACACCATCACCCACGAAAACAATAGAACCACAACTGTACGTATTGCTGTAGCAACATCTGAATCTGTATTTTTAATTCCACATTTCGCAAGAATGGATGTCAGCCCTGCAAAAAGCGCTGACAAAACTGCCATAATCAGCCACATATCTATATATCTCCTGAATAAAAGTATAAATATTTCTAAATTTCAATGCATATCATGTTAAGGGCAAATAAAATTGCATCTACATGTTATCTTTTTTTCCAGCTCCATGAATCACCCGTTCCAATAAATCTACATATTCGTTTAACAATGTAGTTCCCAGTTCTGTTATTTTATAAGTGGTTCTGGGTTTCCGATTAAAAAATGATTTAGTACTTTCAATATATTTTTCATTTTCTAATTTTAATAATTGTGCCCCTAAATTTCCATCACTTGCATTTGTAACTTTCTTTAGTTCTTGAAAGCTTTTTTCGCCAGAAACCAGAGAAACCATCACTGCCAACCTTAATTTGTTGCTAAACAAATCTGGTATATTATGAATTTCCACTTTTTTTCCTCCCACTTATTCGTACATATAGCCCAAGTAAAATCATACCAAAAGATAAAAGTAGAACGGAAAAAACATCATAAAAATACATATTTACTGAATTTCCATGTATCTGCGTAATTGATAACACTTGTCCCCAATTCAAGAACAAACAATAAATAATGATTCCTAACAATGCGCCTCCACAAATCAATTTATCATGAATCAAAATCCCCAATACAGTCAATGCAATAATAACACATAAAAAAGAAAACGCCTTTCCCAATGTAGTTGCAAATTCAACGGTTACGCCTGTTTGCTTCTGTAATGCTAGATTGATAAATAATTTTGTAAAAACTTTACCTCCAAGCAACAATATTCCCCAAATTTTTAATATACTTTTACTGATATCGTTTCCGTTACGAAAAAGTTTTCCAAAATATATAACAAAAATAATGCATATAAAAATAAACGATATAGCGTCAATAGAACGTAACATTTTCCATTGAAACCCTGATATTTCTTTTTGTGCATTTATTAGTGCATATCCTACATTTTTTAAAACTTCTCCAAACAGATTGATAATACCAAGCCAGATAAAACACATTCCTATTCCGGAAATATCACGTTGTGTTTTATTTAATACCTCTCTGATAAATTTAATGTCCTGTTCTGCATTATACATATTTTTAGTTACCTCCTTTTTTGTTTACTCTATATTATAGAGTACTCTAAAATGATTGTCAACAGCAAATTAAATGTATGTCACATGGTAAACGCATATGCACGCTACGTTATTTCCAGTATAATATAAAAAACAGGGGTGAAAAGCTTATTGTTTCAACTTTTCACCCTTATATTTTTATAATTTTACCTGTATAGAAGATTCATTATGGTTGAAGAATTATCGAAAGATATTCACTGTCTATAAAATCCCCCCAACCATTTTTTTGATCTACCGTCATATTTTGAACACTATTTACAGATGGAAAAGAAATACTGTGCAGAGATAAAAAATGCTGCATTTTATATATATAAAAAATTTTCAATGTTGGAATATCTGCACTATCAAAATCAGTACCCTCACATGCGTCATTAAATTCTATCGGCAACTTTAAAACTTGATTAATTTCATCTTCTGAATTTCCTGTTGTCAATCCGGTAAATAAATTTGTCAATTGCAAATAATCTTCTAGGGACAGTTCTCCGTTAAAAGCACGCGTATTAGTTTTTTCATATAAAATATAAATTTCTGTTTTACGACAATATAAGTAACCATCAAAAATATAAGTTTGTATTTTATGATAGTAAAAAAGAGTTAGGGAGATTCATTTCATTCTGTAGTATATCTCTAGTATAATCCAACTGGTATAATAATACATCACGGTAAAAGGTCTGCGGCTGTTCCTGCAACCATTTCTTAGCGGCATCAACATCAAGCCTGAAACCTACGCCAACGTAATCCAGCATCTTTCTATGGGAACCGGAAAATGGTCGTGCTATAACTCGCTTCGTATTTTCTGCAATACTTAAATACTTATTTATACTCACATTACCATTCAGTAACCCTAACCCATTATCAAAAATAGGAGCATCCGTAACGGTTCCGTCTTTGTGAACGATAAAGCCTAAATTGTTAAAATGCCTATCAGTATTAAGTGATAAAAAGTCAACTGTTAGTATCTTTTGCAAATATTCAGTAGCATCATAACCCATATTTTCTTTAAAAAAATTAAGCACAAACTCAAAACGGTATTCCAAGGTATC
Source organism: Lachnospiraceae bacterium (assembly GCA_014799405.1). Lineage (GTDB taxonomy): Bacteria > Bacillota > Clostridia > Lachnospirales > Lachnospiraceae > Coprococcus_C. The sequence continues at coordinate 18,343 of JAAVIA010000035.1, read as the reverse complement.
AAGATTATTTACGGTATTCGTCAAATCACACCCTGTTACATTTTTGTAAACACGTTGAAATGTAACAAATGAATCTTCAACACATTTCAAAAAATCCTTACTGACACAACCTGATTTTCCGTTGATAGTACCTGTATCATATAAAACATACTCATCTGCATTAAGTGTGGAGAATTTAAGCACATTTGAAACCAGATATTCTACAAGTCCTTCTTCACCGTGCCTGTCAATTTTATACCAGCAGCCGTCCTTTCGATATTTCACCTGAGTTCCTTCACTGGACCCCTCCTGATATACTGCGTAATCCTCACTTATATCTATACTAAACACAATACTCACTCACTTTCAATTTCATCTGCAAACCTAAAGTGTAAAGGGTCATTGCAGGATTTACCATGTGTCCGTTTCACAAGCTCTATCGGATTAAATTCAGTCAGCCCGAATACCTCCAATATACGAGGAAGGTCAGGGCGGTCTTCATCCCAACATCTATCTTTAAGTACATCACACAGTTCAGCTTCCGTAAGATTCTCCCTTGCAAAAATCTGCTTGATAGGACTCTTACTAATTCTATCAACCTTGTAACGTCCTTTCTGAACAATCCACACACGGGAAACTAACTCTGTACCCCAAAATGCCTCAAAAAATAACTGCATAATCTCTACCTCCGAGCCGGCATATCTTGACTCTAATTATTTTATCACATAATATTCTAAAATACCATAAATAAAGAAATAAGGACAGCTTATGCTGTCCTTATTTCTTTCCGATACACCAGACAAAACATGTTCCTGTATATGATTATATCATATGCAGGGTTCGTCTTAATGTAGTCAAATGGAGCTGGCGGGAATCGAACCCGCGTCCGAAAATCCTTCCATTATACTTTCTCCCATCACAGTCTATATATATTCATTCCCTCTGCAAAGCGCCTATAGACAGGCTCATCACATCAGTAGCTTCATAAATTTTCTCCAACCGCAAAGCTTAAGCCGGAGAGTTTCCCACGATTTTGATGCCAGTGCTCTAAGCTGTGGGGCACCTAGGACTGACAGCTGCCACTAGGCAGCGTACGCGTAATTTTCGTCTGCGTTTATATTTAATTTCTAAGTTTTTAGGTGGTCCTAGTCCACCGATGGCTTATATAATTTCTAAATCCCCGTCGAAACCAGTACAACCCCTGGTTTTGTAGACGAAATATATATTGCTACCTGGCGTCTGTTTCAGATGCATTTTCCGTTGATGTATCATTTGATGTCTCATCATATGATGCGTCCGTATCACTTGCAGTATCCATATGCGAGTGAGGGAATAAATCCGAATAATTCTCTGACCAGTATTTTTGCAAATTATAGTGGAACATATTTGCTTCTATTGTTGCATTTGCTGCTCTTTCAGCAGCGTAATCCTTGTAAATCTTCTGACCTAATGGATATCCTATGACTGCTCCTACAAGTACACAGAGTATAATAAATCCAACAGCGGATTTAATTTTTTTTCTTTTTATTGTCTTTGCCCTGTTTTTCTTTTCTTTTTTGTATCTATCAACCTTTGCCTGACTCATAATATCTCCTCAATATAGTATTTTATCCAAGATTTCTTATTTTAAAATCACGTTCAGCCTCACGCTTCATATCCTTTTTTGCAATATCGGCACGCTTGTCATAAAGCTTTTTACCTCTTGCCAAGCCTATTTCTACCTTGACAAGACTGTCCTTAAAATAGACCTTCAGGGGTACAAGTGTATAGCCCTTTTCCTTTTGCCTGCCGATTAGCTTATTTATCTCATAGCCATGAAGCAATAGCTTCCTCGTTCTTAAAGGGTCCTTATTAAATATATTTCCCTTCTCATACGGAGAAATGTGCATCTGATATAAAAACACCTCGCCATTTTCGATGCGGATGAAGGCCTCCTTCACACTGCAACCGTTTGACCTTAGCGATTTTACTTCAGTTCCTGCAAGGGCTATTCCAGCTTCATAGGTATCCTCTATAAAATAATCGTGGTATGCTTTTTTGTTGTTTGCAATTAGACGTATACCCTGTTGTTTCGGCACAAAAACCACCTTCCTTTAAAGGTTTCCTTCGGAGCTACATTAATGAATTATATCATCACATATTGAAAAATCAATACTTTTCTTAATTTTATCACATTTCAAAACCTTAATTTTTACCTTATCACCAAGCTGATATTTTTTCTTTGTACGCTCACCTATCATGGCATATTCATCCTCATTGAAATAATAACAGTCATCATACATATGCGCAACGGAAACTGCACCCTCAACCGTATTTTCAAGCTCCACAAATATAAAGTTTGAGGTAAGCCCTGAGACAACACCGAAAAATTCTTCGCCGATATGCTCAGACATATATTCGATTTCCTTAAGCTTAATTACCTCTCTCTCAGCCTCCTCGGCACGTCTCTCCTTTTGTGAATTATCGTCCGAAACGGTTGAAAGTATACGCTTGTAGTGGTTGATTCTTTTGGCACTTAGCTTTCCGTTGATATTTTCCTTTATAATGCGGTGTATCTGCAAATCAGGATATCTTCTTATAGGCGAGGTAAAATGACAGTAATATTTGCAGGAAAGCCCAAAATGTCCTGAGCATTCCGTAGAATACCTTGCCTGCTTCATGGAACGGAGCATCATTTTGCTTATAAGCGCCTCGTAAGGCTGTCCCTCAATTTTTTTCAGTATTTTTTGAAGCTCCTTCGGATGTATTTCGTCGTGTCCCGCCTTCATATATATACCGAAGCTGTTTAAAAAGAACATAAGCTTTTCTATTTTCTCCTGATCAGGGCTTTCATGGGTTCTGTACTCAAAAGGGAGCTCCTGCCAAAAATAATCCTCTGCAATTGTCTCATTTGCCATAAGCATAAAATCCTCTATTATTTTTGTCGCCGGATTTCTGTCATATGCTTTAATTTCTACGGGCTTATGGTCTTTGTCAACAACAACCTTTGTCTCTGCAATGTCAAAGTCAATGGAACCCCTCTTATGTCTTGCAGCTCTTATTATAGTTGATAACTCAAGCATACGGTCAAACATTGAAACGAGATAATCATATCGTTCCAAAGGTGCATCCTCCGTGCGGTCCAATATTTTAGCCACATTTGTATATGTCATGCGCTCATTTACATTTATTATGCCCTCACATATTCTATGATTGATAACCTTGCCCTTTTTGTCTATATCCATGATGCAGCTAAGCGTGAGACGGTCAACGCCTGCATTAAGAGAACATATGCCGTTTGAAAGCTTATGGGGAAGCATCGGTATAACACTGTCAACAAGGTAACAGCTTGTACCACGCTTGAGCGCCTCCTTGTCAAGCTCTGACTTTTCAGTTACATAGTTTGTTACATCAGCTATATGAACACCTAACGTATATATATCATTTTTAAATTCGAGGGTAATTGCATCATCAAGGTCTTTTGCATCCTCACCATCTATGGTAACGGTATACAAATCCCTAAAATCCTCACGCCCTTTCATATCCTCCTCACTTATATCGTCAGGTATCATATCAAGGCTGTCCATAACCTTTTTCGGAAACTCTGTAGGAATATCATATGCTCTTACAACGGATAATATGTCTGTTGAAGGGTCATTTACGTGTCCGAGAATTTCCGTTATTTTACCCTCAGGAGATTTGCCTTTGCCGCCATAATTGGTAATATGACAAACAACCTTGTGACCTGACATGGCTCCCATGGAATCCTTTTTACTTACAAAAATATCGTCGGCAACCTTCTGATTATCAGGAATTACAAAACCAAAACCCTCCTGCTTGTCATAGGTTCCTACAACAAGCTCCATTCCACGCTCCAGTATCTGAACAATTTTTCCCTCTGTTCTTTTACCCATTTCCGAATCCGTTTCAGGCTTAATTAAAACCCTGTCACCGTGAAATGCATCAAGACTGTACTTTGCAGGGATAAAATAGTCTTCCTTTTCCCCGTCAACCCTTACAAAGCCAAAGCCCTTCTTATTTCCGATAAACATTCCAACCTTAAGGTTGTCATCCATTTTTTTATATTTACCCTTAGGGGTAATTGTAATTTTTCCTTCTGTGACAAGCTCATTTAAAGCTTCCTCAACCTTCTTCTTATCGCTGTCACTTACCTGAAGCAAAAACCGTATATCCTTAAGCTTCATAGGCTTGTACTGCTTGTCACATATAAATAAATAAAGCTTTTCCTTAATTTCATCCTTTTTAGCTCCCATAAGAAACCCTCCTTCAAAAAATAAAAAGATGCTTTGAACAAACAAAGCATCATCGTAATTTTAGATAAATCTTGAGGAAAGAAACAAAGCAAAAAGCATAAATATTACTCCAAGTACAATTGTAACTTTCATTAACACGGCTTCCTTTGATTTTCCCTTGTTCTTACTCCAATAGGTTTCCGTAGAGCCGCTTATGGAGCTTGTGAGCCCGCCGCCCTTTCCTTCCTGCATCATAACAATTATGGTCAGTATAACAGATATAACTAAAAACACGATAATCAATGTTGTTTTCAAAAAAATAACCTCCTAAAATAAGCAGAACCTGCTTATAAATATTAATTATGTTCACATCTAGATGATATTACCATATTTGAAATTTAATAGCAACCATTTTTTTCTACTTACTTACGCACATGCTTATTCTTTACTCATTCTTTGAATAAACTCACTTTTTGGCAGAGGCTCATCAAAATAAAAGCCCTGTGCAAGATAACAGTTGTTTTCCTTAAGCAGCTTTATATGCTCTATTGTCTCGACACCTTCAACTATAACCTCCATACCAAGTTCCTGTGCCATAGCAATAACATGCTTGAGCATAACATTATTTCCCATGTCATCGTCGTTCTGCTCCAAAAAGCATTTGTCAATCTTAAGCACGTTCCAAGGAAGCTCCTTTATAAGGTTAAGTGACGAATAACCCACTCCAAAATCATCTACAGAGGTGCTTATACCCTGCTTTTGCAAGCCTGTTACTATTTCCCTAAGTTCAGAAAAGGAAACGTCAGTCGTAGTCTCAGTAAGCTCTATTTCTATGTATTCATGAGGTACATTATATTTGTCTATAATTGAAATAATACGCTTCAACAGCCCTGTTGTATCACCCATATGACGTCTGGACATATTGACGGAAATTTTCACAACCTCTCTTCCCTCATCAAGCCATTTCCTTATGTCTGCACACACATGCTCCAGCATGTAAAAATCAAGCCTGCATATTGACTGGCTCTGTTCAAGGGTAGGTACAAACTCGGAAGGATACATGATTTCTCCCTTATGAACCCAACGGCACAGAGCCTCTGCTCCTGCAAGCCTGTACTCCTTAAGATGTACCTTGGGCTGGTAATATACAACAAATTCCTCATCAAGCATTGCCTGCGGAAATTTTGTCTCAATAATTTTACTGTTTTTTAACTGTACGTTCAAATCGTCATCATAAAATAAAAACTGTTCATTTTTTACGTTTTTTGCAATGTTAAAGGTTTGGTTTACCCTATCAATAATAACCTCCGGCGATGTTATGTCTTCAGATATCATAACGAAACCGCCTACGGCAGATATTTGTATTTTTTCATGGGTATGTATGTTGTATTCAATCTCCATGCCCGAGAGGTAATTCTGCACATCTCCAAGCCTCGCCTTATAAAACAGCATAATAAAGCTGTCACCATTTACTCTGCATACGCATTCGTCCTCTGAAAGCATTTTTTCAATGCCCTTAACATATTTGACAAGTATCCTCGTTCCGCAGTCCCTGCCTAAAAGCTGATTTACAGCAGACATTCTTCTTATGTTGAAGTAGCATGCTCCAAAGCTTCCAATCATGTTTTTTTCAATATGCATTTTTGCCATCTTAAAAAAATACTGCTCATTGTATGTATCAAATTCCTTGTCGTGATAGGTTATATATTTGAATTGCTCCGATATTCTGAGTCTTCCGTAAAATACGAAAATCATATGCAGCATTATATTTATTTTTTCATTTTCCGTATCTGTCCATGGCGTATCCGCTAAACGTCTGAACGCCTTAAAAACAATAACATCATCTATACCTGTAATTTCCTGCTTTTCCACATATCTTTCATAGTCAGCCTCACCGCTGTCGTACAGCTTTATATTTAATTCAGAAACGGAATTATTTCCAAGCTGGTTTTGATATATTGTTGCATGTACAGCGCCGACTCTCAGCAGCCTGCAAAGACGATACAATGCTTCTGAAAAATCGTGGTCAGAAGTTGACGAAAGCTTATCCATTTCCATCAAAAATTTATCTATTGAATTGGAATATTCTTTTTCATTAAATTCCATACCTTACCTCCGATAAGATGCCTCTAAACTGCAAGCTGCGGTAAACCAAGAAGAAATTTAGTTCCTTCCCCTTCCGTGCATTCAATGTTAATATCACCGGACAATTGTTTTACTAAAAATGAAACCATTGAAAGGTCATCCGGTGTGATTTCTGCCCCATCATCAGCTATCGTGATTGTAATATATGTAGCATATCCAACCTTTTTGCTTGATACGTGGATATCAATAACTCCTTCGTCCGTATACTTTACCGCACTCATCAAAAGCTTACTTATAATCTGACCGATACGTCCCTCATCGCCAAGCAGCGTCTGCGGTACGTCATCGTCCACCTGCCGTATAATTACTATAGCCTTATCCCCAAGTGAAGCCTCAACATTACCGCATACAAACCTAAGAAGATTATCCATGCTGTATTCCGTCTCGTTAAGCTCCAGCTTGCCATCAGTAAGCTTTGCATATTCAATCGTATCTGAAAAATTGGACACAATCTCCGAACCTTTTACTAAAAGCTGATTTATGGCTTTTTTCATAATGTCCGTATCACCTGATCCTATGGCAGCTTTCGCATTTTTTATCCAAATATTCATGTTGTTCTTTAACTCAGCATTCATGTCTGTGATAAAATCAGTCTGTGATTGTGCTGCACGCTCCAGCTTGTGATTTTTCTTTAAATACTCATTGCTTTTATATGCCATATCAGAAATTACGTTTCCAATGTAATAAAGCAGATTAGCTGCAGTATGTATTTCATCCTTGCTTTTTATTAAAATGCTTTCCGCAGCTTCAATATATTCCTCCTCATCAATTCCAAGACAAACTGCCGTCCTGCGAACAAAATCCTTATCAAGAGGTCTTGTTAAAACCTGTCCTCCTGCAAAACTCCCGATAACTCTGTCTTCAAGAAGAATAGGCACAGCATAGTCGTATAATCCGGCATGACAGCTATATATAAACGGGCGGCCCTCCTTTAAGGTGACAAGGGCACCCTGTTTATCACATTCCTCACAGTTTATTCTCCCTATTTCAGACATTCTCGTATACTTCTTACAATAATCACAAAAATTACTTCCTGTTGTTACCGGAACGCCCTCCTCGTCCGTAATAAGAGCAGCCATGCCTGTAAGCTCAGAAAAACCATCTTGAATTTTTTGCAGAATATCCACATCAATTAAATCAGTTAATTTAGGCTTATCCATATTTGCTCTCCAATCCCCAAAACTTCGTTGGCCCTTAGGTCTTTGCCCTAAGGAATCCTCCCAACTTCGTTGGGTCCCTCCTTAGGGCATATTGTACCATACTTTTGTGGAAAAACCAAGAATAAAGGGGGCTTTCGCACTAAAATTTATATGCGAAAGCCCCCAACATTTTAAGCCCTTTATTTTATATTCATGCTGTAAATACTGTTTTTACCTAAATCATACTCTATTTTCATAAGCCTATTGTATTTTGCTGTTCTGTCACTTCTGCATGGTGCTCCTGTTTTTATCTGTCCTGAATTTACTGCAACGGCAAGGTCAGCAATAAATGTATCCTCTGTTTCACCTGACCTGTGGCTTATTATTGTTTTGTAGCCTGCCCTTTGGGCCATTGCAATTGCATCCAAGGTTTCCGTGAGCGTACCTATCTGATTTGGCTTTATAAGAATTGAGTTTGCAATCTCATCCTTTATTCCTGCACTGAGACGTTCCGTATTTGTAACAAAAAGGTCATCTCCCACAAGCTGTATCCTCTCTCCGAGCCTGTAGGTGAGAAGCTTCCAGCCCTTCATGTCATTTTCATTTAAGCCGTCCTCAATAGAATAAATCGGATATTTTTCCACAAGATTTTCATAGTACTGTACCATTTCCTCGGCATTTCTGTATATTTCTTTTCCTGCCATTTTGCTCTCACCAGGGAAATAGTATCTGTCGGAATTATCATCATAAAGCTCAGAGGCTGCCGCATCTATTGCTATTTTAATATCCTTACCAGGCTCATAGCCCGCACATTCGATTGCCTCCATAATCGTGTCAAGAACATCGGCGGAGGTTGCAAGATTCGGTGCAAAGCCGCCCTCATCTCCAACACCCGTGGATAGTCCCTTTGAACGCAAAACCTTTTTCAGATTATGATATATTTCACATGCCATCTCCATTGCATGCTTAAAGGTTTGCGCCCCTACAGGCGCTATCATAAACTCCTGTAAATCAACCGTATTGTCTGCATGTTTTCCGCCATTTAAAATGTTCATCATTGGAACAGGCATATATTTTGCATTAACGCCTCCGATATATCTGTAGAGCGGTATATTAAGAGACATTGCCGCTGCTCTCGCCACAGCAAGGGATACGCCAAGTATCGCATTTGCACCGTATTTTGACTTGTTTTTTGTGCCGTCTGCCTCAATCATCATTCGGTCAATTGCAATCTGGTCATATACATCCATTCCCGTAAGCTTATCACATATACGTGTATTTACGTTATTTACAGCCTTTTCAACACCCTGCCCTAAAAATCGTTTATCATCATCCCTGAGCTCATGTGCCTCGTGCTCGCCCGTAGAAGCACCCGATGGAACGCAAGCTGAACCGTTCGCACCACATTCACATTCAACATAAACCTCAAGCGTAGGATTTCCTCTGGAATCAAGAATTTCTCTTGCCTGCACATGTGTTATTTTATCCGTTTTCATAGCTAACCTCCATCAAATTAGACTTTTGTCTATTTTCACTTGTGGAAAGTATGCGCATTGTTGCCTGAGTTTATACATATTTGTTTAAAATTGTGGTTTTCGTTACAATTTTCTTCTACACATCAGAGGTACAATGAGGACATTTTGTGGCGTCAATGTGAATTTCTGACTTGCAGTATGGACATTCCTTCGTTGTCTTTGCCTCTACTGCTTCCTCCTTTTTCTTACCGGCAGACATAATCTTATTGATTGCCTTCATCATAAGGAACAGGACAAGTGCCATTATTAAAAAGTTAATGATAGCGGTTATAAACGCACCATACTCAATGTATTGGCCTGTATTAAAAATTTCAATATGTCCGGCAACCTCTGCACCGCCTATGCTGTTAATAAGCGGATTAATAAAGCTCTCTGTAAATGCTGTCACGATACCCTGAAAAGCTGCACCGATTATAACACCGATTGCCAAATCCATTACATTTCCCTTTAGGGCAAATTCTTTAAATTCATTCAGAAATTTTTTCATGAGTAATACTCTCTTTCTCTTTTGCTAAGGCTTTATCGTACTATCAGTGATTTTCCTGTCATCTCCTTTGGCTGAGGCAGTTCAAGGATTTCCAGCAAAGTTGGTACGATATCAGCAAGACATCCGCCTTCACGAAGTTTAACTCCGTCCTCATAATTGTATAAAATAAACGGAACAGGATTTGTTGTATGTGCAGTATGTGGGGCGCCTGTCTCGTAGTTAATCATCTGCTCTGCATTTCCGTGGTCAGCACATATAAACAGTACTCCTCCGACCTCCTTTACGGCTTCAGCGGCAGCTCCTACACATTGGTCAACCCTCTCAACAGCCTTGATTGCCGCAGGAATTACACCTGTATGTCCAACCATATCCGGATTTGCAAAATTAATAACTATAACATCGTATTTATCTGATTTAATCGCCTCAACAAGGTCTACGCCAACCTCCGGTGCGCTCATCTCCGGCTGGAGGTCATAGGTTGCAACCGCAGGTGATTTTACAAGAATTCTTGACTCGTCCTTATTCGGATCCTCAACACCACCATTAAAGAAAAATGTAACGTGAGCATACTTTTCCGTCTCGGCAAGACGAAGCTGTGTCTTACCGCAGGCAGCAAGATACTCTCCAAATGTATTGGCAACATCCTCTTTCTTGAATGCAACAAGCTTGTTAGGTATCGTCTCATCATAATCCTTAAAGCAAACATATACAAGAGGCATGCGTCCGTTTGGTCTTGCAAAGCCGTCAAAATCATCACAGCAGAAAGCTCTTGTGATTTCTCTTGCTCTGTCAGGTCTGAAATTAAAGAATATAACAGAGTCATTTGGCTTAACCAATGATACCGGCTTTCCGTTTTCTGTTATAACAGTAGGAAGAACGAACTCGTCAAATACTTCTTTATCATATGACTCCTGCATTGCTGCAACAGGGTCCTCAGCCTGTACGCCTTCTCCTGTTACAAGTGACTTATATGCAAGCTCCACTCTGTCCCATCTGTTATCTCTGTCCATAGCGTAGTAACGTCCCGACATGGAAGCAACCTTACCTACACCTATTTCTTTCATTTTTGCTATAAGCTCCTCAAGATATCCCTTTCCTGATGCAGGTGGTGTATCTCTGCCGTCAAAGAATGGATGAACATATACATTTGAAAGTCCCTGTCTTTTACAGAGCTCAAGTATTGCATAAAGATGTGTATTGTGGCTGTGAACGCCTCCGTCTGAGAGAAGTCCCCAAAGGTGGAGGTCTGAATTATTCTTCTTACAATTATTGATTGCCTCAAGCATTTCCTCATTTTCAAAGAAATCTCCATCCTCAATGGATTTTGTAATTCTTGTAAGCTCCTGATATATGATTCTGCCCGCGCCTATATTCATATGACCTACCTCTGAGTTACCCATCTGTCCATCAGGGAGTCCTACATGAAGTCCTGAAGCATTTCCTTTTGCAAAGGCAGCCTCTGCCATAAGCTTGTCCATAACAGGAGTATTTGCAAGTGCTATTGCATTTCCCTCTGTCTTGTCGCTTAATCCATATCCGTCAAGTACCATTAAAACTACAGGTTTTCTACTCATTTTGTCGTCTCCTATTCTTAAAATATAATATAATAATTACGATTACTTCACATTATGCTCTTTTGTAATCATAACAACCTACAAGTGAATTTCATTTTTTAATAATAATCCCCAAGACTTATGCCGTTTATTCCAAGTGGAATTTCATGGTCAAGTCCGATAAATTTTCCGTTGTCACTCCATAAGACTTCCTTTACAAAAGCATATTTTTCCTCATCCCATGTTGTAAAATCATCAAGAACAAGTCCGCCGGTATCGCCCGAATTTGCATTAAAGCACCAGAATGTATGATGAAGTCTGTATGTTTTTATAAGCTGGCGCATATATGTCATCCATGTAATGTTGGGCTCTGTCATAAAGCCGCCCCACTCGCCTATATGTAACGGTGCAATATCCTCCTCGTATATATAGAACCAATTATCGTGCCAGCAATCCTTCATAAGGCTGTCATAATTGTAGCTTCCTTTAAACCAAGGCTGCTCATAAACCGTAGGTCCATAGTCGTGAGGTGAATATACAAGCTTGTTCTGGTATTTTCCAATGTCAACGGGATTATCGGCTACGCCTCTTAAGTTGCCGCCCCACCAGTTAAAGTAATAATCATCATCATTTGTTGATGAGAAATCGCCGTTCTTCTTTATGTCTACAGGATAAATCTCTATGCCCTCAACAAATACAAGAACATTAGGGTTTTTGTCAAGTACCGCATAGGCAGCCTGCTCAGCAGTATACTTCCAATTATTAGGGTCCTTCGATGTATCCCACTTTGCGGCACCATCACCCTCATAAGGCTTTCCATGAGGCTCATTTTTAAGGTCATAAACTAAAATCGTATCGTCGTCCTTATATCTGTCTGCCATCCATGAAAGTGCCGCCAGATAATCCTCGGTGGAAATTTTATCTGAATACCACAGATTAATCATATGTCCGCTTGCATTAGTCTCAGCACTATGTATATCAATGATAAGCTTAAGACCATTTGCACGGCATTGCCCTATGACATACTCAAATATTTGTAAACTGTCCATGCCAACCAGATAATCGTTAGTTGCCTGATTAAAGTTTGCGTCAGGATATTCGCCTCTTGACCACTGAAGTATAAGCTCTGCCGATATAGGCACTCTTATAATGTTAAAGCCGTGATTTGCAATCTCCTGTATGGACTGATTTAAATCGGATGCCCACAAGCCGTCAAATGTATTTGTTCCCGTATTATATCCAAACCAATTTACGCCTGTCAGCCAAACCTCGTTACCATCTTTGTCCAAAATTTTATTGCCGTCAGTAAAAAGCCAATCGTCCGTTGTTGGCGCAGGAACATCCATTGCGCCGTAGTCCACGTCCCGATTGACAATTACATCACTTTTCGTACTTTCCGTGGTTTCTTCATCAGATGCGTTATCATTTTTATTTTCCGTCACTTCATCAGATGGATTATTGTTCTGATTTTCAGTCACATTTGCGGAAGCTTCATTTTTTATGCTGTTTTCATTTTCCGTGTCCTTTGCTCCAAGCTTTTTGCCCACAAGTATTCCAAGAAAAAATAAAATAACAAAAAGCTGGACAATAATAACAATAAGAAGCTTTTTATTCATAGTTATTCCTCATTTAAAAGTTTGAGCCGTTCCAGCCCCAGCTTGATGTTGCATAATATTTTACATATACACGGTCCGGTGATATGCCGAGAACTTTATTAAAGGCATCACATATCTTACCTGTAAATGCAGAAAATGCCTGTCTGTTTTCACTACCATAAATGCTTACCTCAACAAATGCGGCAGGTGTTTTGTCATCTCCCCTGAAGTATATGGTATACTCAGGCTCAAAGCCCAACATTACCCAGCCCTCACTTTTACCTAAAATATCTCCTGCGGCAGCTATAAGCATATCCTGAAGCTGCTGCTGTTGCTCCTTTGTAACCTCTGTAGTTACCTTTGAATCAATAAATGGCATAATAAAATCCTCCTAACTAATTATAATATCGCAGTAAAATGCGTCTTTATTTTCCTGTGAAGTAATGTATCTGTATCTCACACATTTTCCTTCATTGAATCTTAAATACAAGGAAGAATAGGGATAGGAAACACCTTTGTTAAAGTCGCCAAAAAGCTTTTCAGCCAACTCCAGCATAAAATTCTCCACCTTGATATCTACAACATATATATTATGATTTACGGTCACGGTATAATAGTCAATATCCTCACAGCTGCTTAAATACATATTAAGCCTGTCATATATCTCTTTGTCTGACCGTAAATGTACTTTATTCATATATTCATTTATAACACGAAACATACATTACCTCCTAAGCTGTTTTAATATATTTGTTTGTCAGGTATCTTGTTATGTATCGCTTTAAATTCATCAAAATGCTGAATGAAAAGCTTCACAACCTTTGGGTCAAAATGCTTTCCGCTGAGCCGTACAATCTCATCAAAGGTTGCCTCCAAAGACCAGCCCTTTTTGTAATATCTGTCCGACGTAAGGGCGTCAAATACATCGCACACAGCCATAAGTCGGCTTATGTATGCGATTTCTTCCCCCTTCATGCCAAGATAGCCTGTTCCGTCCCATCTCTCATGGTGCTCCTTAGCGAGAATACAGGCAAGATTAAGCATCTCTCCGGGACAGTTTTTGAGAAGCGCCTCACCATAAAGAACATGGTTTTTCATAATCTGATATTCCTCGTCAGTAAGCTTGTCCGGCTTATCAAGTATCTCCTCACTTATCATAAGCTTTCCTATGTCATGCATCATGGAAGCGGTTGAAAGCTTGTCAACATATTCCTCATCAAAGCCCGATGCCCTTCCAAGAACCCTCATATATTCTGCCACTCTTTTTATATGCTCCCCTGTAAATTTCGATTTGCTCTCGCTTATCTCTGCAAAGGAATAAATAAGTCCCTTTTGATTTTCCTGCATTGTAAGAGCTGTATCCGTTGCCGTCTTTATCATCATTGCATTTCTCTGGACAATAAAATATGCAACAACTGACATACCAAATATAATTGCAATATGAGGCACGGTATAGCCTAAAAGAACATCATCAACATTTTCGTATCTGTTGCCTATAAATATATTATTATATTTTATTGAAAGAATATTTGATACAAATATTCCGCAGGACATGAGCAACGATGCAAAAAGAACAAGTGTCTGATTATAATAAAGGGATGCAAGAAGAATGGGAAAAAGCATTATGGGAAATGCAAAAGAAGAAAACATTGTAAGCATAATTGTTGCAATAATACATGTGCATACAATAACAACATGCTTTGTAAGCGGTGAGCTGTCAAACCTTAAAACATTAATAACCAATGTTGGAATAAGCGCAATAATGATACTGATTCCATAAAAAATCAGAAGCAATGCCTTATCAATATCTGCCACAAAACAGCAATAGCCAAACATCAAGAGCAGCATAACAACTATAACTCTCATACATCTGGCTGATATCTGATTTATCCTTCTGTAATTGTCCTGCATAAGGTTATTCGACTTCATCGGTTTTTACAAATCTCCCACGTGTATATGCTTCCCATCTCTCCAGATATGTTCCAAATCATAAAACGAACGCTCTTCCTCTGAAAATATATGGATTATTATATCATAGTAATCCAATAAAATCCATCCTCCATTTGCATAACCTTCCCGATTTTTAAGTTTTACACCTGCATCAGAAAGCACCTGTTCAACACTGTCAGAAAGTGCCTGAACCTGATTACGGTTTGAACCGTCAGCAATTATAAAATAATCACCCATTGTGGATATTTCCCTTATGTCAATTATGTGTATATCATTCGCCTTTTTATCCTGTAATCCTTCCACAACAATTTTTACACATTCCTTAGAATCCATAGTACCTCCATAAATTATCTTGAATTGTTTACATAGTAATTATATGTCATTTGGGACATATAGTCGATATCCCCTTCACGCTGTTCCAAATAATCCAAAGTATTCTTTAATATGTGTATAATACATGCATCTATATCAGTAAATGCTTCGCGGCGTATTTCATCCATATCCTTTAAGTATCTGCGGTTTGGTTCAATGTAATCAGCAACAAATATAATTTTCTCTAACATGGTCATATTGGGCTTACCAGTTGTATGACATTCTATTGCAGAAAGAACCTCCGGATCCTCAACATCATATTTATACTTGGCATAAAAGGCTCCAAGCTTTGCATGAAGCATGTCCGGATTTTTTTCTTCAACCTTGCTGATGGGAATATTGTGTTTTCTCGCCTTTTCAAGCTTTTCCTTTGCCGTAAGTCCCTTGGCGCAATCATGCAAAAGTCCTGCAAGTCTTGCCATGTCAATATCCGTCCCATAAGTCATTGCAAGTGCCGCCGCAGTGTATTCAACTCCAAGGGAATGCTCCAGGCGTTTTTCGCTTATTTTTGTTTTTAGTCTAAGTAGTATTTTTTCACGGGTCATATTACTCACATCCATATAATTTATTTTGTTTTATATATTTTACAATAACCTCAGGCATTATGTCATCAGGAATTTTGCCTTTGGATATACTTTTTCTTATATCGGAGGAGGCAGCCTCATATGGCTCTACCTTTAAAAAGCATACCTTGGCATAGCTTAGATCACTTATAAGCTTATCCTTAAACGCATTTATTTCCGCAAGGGAATCCTCCCTCTGGGCAACAAGCAGGGTACACATTTTAAGAACTTCCTCGTATTTATACCATTTATTTATAGTCATCAGGGAATCAGAACCGATTATAAAATAAATGGCAAGCTTCGGATTTTGCCTTGAAATTTCCTTCAGCGTGTCATATGTGTATGTGTATCCTCCACGCCTTATCTCCATATCTGATACTGCAAGCACAGGACATTCCTGTGCCATAAGCTTAAGCATGGCAATACGGTCAGACGGTGAGGCAATATATCTGCTCTCTTTATATGCCGGTATATTATTCGGAAGCAGGACAATTTTTTCAATATCCCCATACTGCCTGATTGCTTCATTTATAACCATAACATGACCGTTATGGGGCGGATTAAAGGTTCCGCCATAAATACCTATACAGTTTGATGATAAAAAAATATTATCCAAGGGTTCGGTTCTCCTCTAAACACTGACACAAATATTGTTCATTTATATTCTTGTTTACATAATTTTTTTATGGTAGTTTTATTTTGGAATCCTTTTTCTTCTGCTTAAATAAAACAATTTTCTTGCCAATAACCTGAACAACCTGACTTCCTGTTCGTTCAGCCAAAATATTTGCAATTTCCTTTGGGTCATCAGCGCAGTTTTTAAGCACTCCAACCTTTATTAATTCTCTTTTTTCAAGTGCCTCTGATACAGCCTGTGTCATTTCAGGGGTCAGGCTTGATTTTCCTATGTTTATGATTGCATCCATATTCATGGCAAGCCCCTTTAAATATGCTCTTTGCTTACTTGTCATATATTTCTCCTCAAATTATATTTTATCCTCTTATTTGTTTTATATTATAGGCGTTTGCAAAACACCATAAGCCGCATAAATACGGCATTTATTTTCATGAGCTCAACATATATAATTATTTAAAACGCTTTATAATGGTTTCCGGATAACCCTCGGCAAAACGAATTTCATCTCCCGACAGTACAATCAATCCTTCCTCCATCCGTTTATCCATATATTTCTCAAAAAAAAAATTTCTTCGCTCCGCCAATACAAAAGTTTATTTCCTCCGAACTTGTGTATTGATATTTCTCATTCACAATGTTATCCCAGTCATGCTTCAATTGCTCCATGGACGAGCTTATATGCAGATATGCCCAAAGAAGAAAATCGAAGATGAAAAAGGAATCTTCATCATCATGGAGATAAAACCCATAATACTTCTGTTGTTCCACGTTCCATTCTACAAAATGCTTCATACAGGCTCTTCGAAACCTTAGTTCCACATCTGCAAGCTCTGTTATACTATGTAACATTTCCTGAAGAATAGACGGAAATATCATCTTCCTTATGATAAAAAGAAATAGTACCATACCCGTCATGAACAGCAAACAGATATACCCGATAACATTCATTATTATCCATTCTGACAATACCTGACGAAACATATTCCAGTTCCAGAAATGCAATTTGCCTATCCAAGTTCACACACCATTTTTCCGGTATATTTCCCTCGTTTTTATTTTCAATTCCATACTCATCCAATACTTTCCTTGATTCATCGTCTATTTCTATGTACTCAAAATAGTTACGTATTCTATCAAAATCACACGCTTCTAATGCAGAAAACATTAAATTTTTTCCTTTCTTAACAATAGCATTCCATCTGACCTTTATCAGACAAAACAACTATGGTATCCTTTTGTACCAGAATATCCCGACAGTCGCCTTTTGTTTTTTTCGGTTTCCGAAGTTCTTCTCCAGTCTCATTGTCAATACAATACAAATAGCCATCTCCGGATGCAAAATACAGACAGTTGCCATCTATAACAGCCCTTGTTAATATTTCACCACCTGTTTGAAAGGAAAATATGAGGTTCAGATTATAATCATCCTGAATCTCATAGCAGGACATATACCCTTCCGTACTGTTAATTACAGAATTTTGATCACCAATATATAACTTACCATTATAAATTACAGGTTTCCGGTACAGTCTTCTGCCGACATTGACTTCCTGCAATAGTTTTCCTGTTTTACTGTCAAGGAATAAAAAGCTGCCGGAAATATTACAAACCATAAGACAATTTTCATCCAATCGTATACAATGACTGATCCACAGTTCTTTTCCATAAGTCCATACTGTATTTCCACTCATCTTATCCACACATCGTATCACGCCACCAAGTTCTCCGTGATAAATACAGGTATCATCTACCGCAAAGGAGCAGTTAGTCTTACATCCCGTCTGAACCGACCAGATTATAGTTCCATCTTCCTTATTCAGACAATACAGTCCATAGGCACACATATATAAACATTCTCCATCCATCAAAATGTTCCAATCTGCCTGCTGTCCTCCAATGTCTGTCTGCCAGATTACAGTACCTGACAAATCAACACAGTATGCCTTTCCCCGGAATGTCGTAAAATAAAACCTGTCACCCTCCAGAATCCCCGGACTTCTCATAACATGATCCTCACGGAAAAGAACCGTTGCTTCCAGCGACTGCATATCCAACCCAATCAAAAGGGACTCCCAATCCCGCTCTCCATAATGAAGTACAAAATATAATTTTTCATCCTGTTCCACAACATCAACAGAAACCAAGGCACCCCGCAG
>JAAVIA010000034.1 GCA_014799405.1 Lachnospiraceae bacterium | reverse complement strand
TTACTGTTCTGTGTTTCTGTTCTTGAATTTTCTTTTTAAGAATCTTCAGGGTTAACATGTTATTAAGTTGTCATATGCCGTATGTCATGGATTTACGAAGTAAATCGGTGACTTTGGATTTACGTAGTAAATCGTCGGCTCTGCTATGTCATAGATTTATGTACTAAACCAATGACTCTGCTTTAATCCAAACTAAGGAAGTTAAACGGAGAAGGAGGGATTTGAACCCTCGCGCCGCTATTAACGACCTACTCCCTTTCCAGGGGAGCCCCTTCAACCGCTTGGGTACTTCTCCTTACAAGCGTTTGAACTAAATCACACTACATATGTAGCGTTAGCGGAGAGAGAGGGATTCGAACCCTCGCGCCCTTGCGGACAAACGGTTTTCAAGACCGCCTCGTTATGACCACTTCGATACCTCTCCTTACTTTTTATGCAATTAAAAGTCGCTGTTTCGTCAGCGACTTACTAATAGTAACAAACTCATTGTTTCTTGTCAACAATTTTTTTGAAATTTTCTAATCAAATTTTTGAAAAATTTTCAGAAAAAATCTCAGCGATATTTATATCCTCAGGAGTAGTTATTTTTATATTTTCGTAGCTGCCTAAAATCACCTTCGATTTTATACCTGAATACATTTCAACAAGCATTGTATCATCCGTTATAATCGCCTTTTTACAAATATCAGCAGCATTTTGCTCCAAATACATTTTTTCATATGCATCCATAATCAGCTTATATTTAAATGTTTGCGGTGTCTGAATCTGATAGAGAAATTTTCTGTCAGGAGTTTCAACGCCATTCATATTTTCATCAACTATTTTTATCGTGTCCTTTACTGGAACGCCAACTGTACAGGCTCCTGTCTCACCAGCGCACTCAATGGAGGAATTTATCATTTCATTTGTTACAAATGGTCTTGCCCCGTCATGTATAAGCACAATCTGCTCGCCACATACATAAGCCGGATTACCTTCCTCCAAATCGTCAGTTTTATTGTTCTCAATATCTGAACTATTTGCATCAACCCTAAATATATCGCCTACAGCCAAAAGTCCCTGATACACTGAAGCATATCTCTCTTTTCCACCGGAAACTACACGTCTTACCTTGTCAAAACCGTATTTATTTACAATTTCATTTCTGCAATATTCCAAGTCCTCATTTCTTGCAACCAGCACAATATCAGTTATATGCTCATTTTTTTGAAATGTGTTAAGTGAGTAAAATATTACTTCTTTTCCATGAATAAGCATATACTGTTTTGCAACGTCACTATTCATGCGACTGCCGCTTCCACCTGCAAGAACAATTGCAACTGCCATCATATCCTCCTAGTCCCACATCCCAAATAAAACAAACTGACTATTCCGTCCATTTAACAAAGCTTTGACCGCTATTACCTTTGTGATTGATTTTCCGCATAAATCAATAACACGTCTCGCCAATTTTCAAATTAGGGACTGCATTTAAATCCCATCCGCTTCTTTTTCCATGTATAAAGTCATGGTATCCTGCAACTCCAATCATGGCAGCGTTGTCAGTACAGAATATCGGTGACGGATAGACGAATTTAATATTCTCTTTATTGCACACATTTTCCATGCAGGCTCTAAGCATACTGTTTGATGCTACCCCGCCTGCCAACGCAAGATATTCACAGCCGTATTCCTTTGCTGCCCTCACCGAGTTATCCGTAAGCACATCCACAACCGCCTGCTGAAAGGAGGCGGCAACATCAGCTTTATTTACCTCTATATGCTTCATTTCACATCCATTCAGGTAATTTAATACGGCAGATTTAAGACCGCTGAATGAAAAATCGTAAGGAGCATCCTCCATATATGCCCTTGGAAATGCAATAGCCTCCGCATTTCCTTCCCTTGCAAGCTTATCAATCTTCGGTCCTCCGGGATAGCCTAAGCCTATGGCTCTTGCAACCTTGTCAAAGGCTTCACCGGCAGCATCATCTCTCGTCCTGCCGACAATTTCAAACTCCGTGTAGTCCTTTACATATACTAAATGGGAATGTCCGCCGGACGCAACCATACACATAAACGGCGGCTTTAATTCTGTATTTTCTATATAATTTGCAGCGATGTGTCCCTCAATGTGATTTACGCCAATAAGTGGTTTATGTTTCGCATATGCAAGCGACTTTGCAAAGCTCACACCGACTAACAATGCACCAACAAGTCCGGGACCATATGTCACCGCAATGGCGTCAATACCATCCCATGATACTCCCGCCTCACAGATTGCAGTTTGAACAACCTGATTAATTTTCTCAACATGCTTTCTTGAAGCAATCTCGGGAACTACGCCGCCATACAGCTTGTGTAGCTCTATCTGGGAATAAATTATATTTGATTTTACGTTTCGTCCATCCGTTACAATTGATGCGGCAGTTTCGTCACAGGAAGACTCTATCGCTAAAATAGTGGCACTCATTTTACTGTCCTCCACCCATGTTTGACTCGCCCCATGCAAGTATTTTCCACTGCTCATTTTCCTTTACCAATACATACTGCATATAAACATATCCGCCGGAATCTTTTGTGTCCACCATAATTTGGACCTCCATCGTTGCCATTTCCTGACCATTTTGTTTGTATGTCTTTACCTGGCTTGCTTCCGGAAGTATGTACGATTTGTACTTATATTTTTCTTTGCTGGTCTTTTCAATGTTGCTTTTTAAGGATTTAAGCATAGCATCCTCACTATTATAATTCAGAAGTTCTGTAGCGTACAAATATCGTATCTGCTTATTTAACGTATATAGGTCATCATCCGTAAGACTTTGTCCATAAAACACCTTGAAAAACCTGCAATGCATTTTCACAACATCCCTCGGTGTCTTTGGGTACTCATTCAACATGTCATGCTCGCTAAGTGCAGCAAGCTCATCAAGCTGCCTTTGAGTTTTTTGTTTGGAGGAGCGGTTGCTTAAATAATTAAAGTAAAACAAAATAAGAGCAATGCAAAGCACAGCTATCACAATTGACTTTATTGATATTCCTGATTTTGAATTTTTTGCCATAATATCAATCCTCCTTAGAAGTAGTATGAGGTTTCATTTTCAGTATAACACAATCAAATATTTTATATCAATCCTCAAAATTAAGCTCCACACTCATTCTGTCCTTTCCCATTTTCGCCCTTGGGAATATACCTTTTACTTTATCCTCGAACTCAGCCGGTCTTGTAGTTGCAGGGCTGTAATGGGTAAGCCACATTTCTCTTACGTCCGCCTGCTTTGCAAGCCTTGCAGCCTCATACATGGTCATATGCTTGTGCTCTTTTGCCTTGTCAAGCTTTTCCTCCTCGCCGTACATCCCCTCACAAATAAATAAATCTGCATCCTTTGCTGCATGAACGATGGCGTCAACAGGTCTTGTATCCGTACAATATGTAAGCTTAAGTCCCTTACGGCTTTCGCCCATTACCATACCGCTTGTGTATTCCTTTTCCTCATACACTACCCTTTCGCCCTTTTGCAGTCTGTTCCAATACTGTACGGGAAGTCCAAGGGCCTTGGCCTTTTCCACGTCAAATTTACCTGCCCTGTCCAAAATAATATTGTAACCGTAGCAGGTCACTCTGTGATTCACCTTAAATGCCTGTAGCTTAACGCCGCATATTTCTATTTCCTCAATGCCTTCTGAAAGCTCAATGAATTTTATGTCAAAAGGAAGCTCCGGCGCAATTATACGGAGTGAGTTAACCACCCTCTCAAGTCCCTTTGGTCCAATCATTGTAAGCGGCTCGGTTCTCTCGGCATTTCCCATTGTAAGCAAAAGCCCGGGCAGACCGCTTATATGGTCTGCGTGGAAATGCGTTATGCATATTACGTCTATAGGCTTAAAGCTCCAACCCTGAATCCTTATTGAATTTTGTGTTCCCTCTCCGCAATCAATTAAAATATTGCTTCCATTATATCTCACCATGAGCGACGTAAGCGCCCTGTAAGGCAAGGGCATCATTCCCCCTGTTCCAAGCAGACATATATCTAACATTTCACACCTCTTTTCTAAACATAAAATAAAACGCACATGTTTTTGCTGCTACATGTGCGTTTATAAATTTATGTTATTCTATATTTCTATATTCTAGACAAGCTCCGTATTTTCAGTCACCTCAATCGGCACCTTGAACGTAGCGGCAAGCTCATCCACACATTTTTCGCACATAAAAAATTTGTAATTTTTTCCATCCTTTTTTGAGAAATACCCCCACTGCTTTGAAACCTCAAGGAAGTCCTCTCTTGGAATATCATTCACTACTTTTATCTCACGACCACACTTATTACATATTATCATATATAATTCCTCCAATATTGTGATATTGCGGCACATTTACTCTGCCTTTTGTTAATGTAGCGTTGTAGATTAAGCTCGTTGCATGTATCATTATATTAGAGATTATTCGTTTTTTAAATACTGAATTGCTGGTATAAATGTAAATTGCTGTTAAAAAAAATTAAAATTTTAATCCATAAACAACCGCATCTTCTACAGGGTTTTGATAGTAGCCTTTTCTTACGTTTATTGCTTCATATCCAAGCTTTTCATATAACCCCCTTGCCGGAATATTTCCTGCCCTTACCTCAAGAAAATACGACATCACACTTGTATTTTTTAAATAATTTTTTAAGAGCCTGTAGCCTGCATGCATTTTCCTTCGGTCAGGTACAACGGCTATTCTTAAAAGCTCGCTTTCATCACCTATCACATTTGCAATAATATAACCCTCAAATTTACTTAAATCAAATTCACTTTCGCATATTTCGACAAGTCGTTCCTGAAAATCCGGACCTCCCAAAATCACCTTCTCAAATGAATTTCCACTTTTATCCATACCTGCAAAAACTAGCAGATTATATTCCTTACTCAAGGTTTGTTCTATGCTTTGCCTAGACCATGCATCAGAAAAACATTCCTTTTCCAAATTTGCAATCTCAGTCAGCATCTAACCCTTTTTCCTCCCGTTCCCTTTCAGCCTGTGACTTTCTAAGATATATAGGATGGTGTTCCTCTGCCGGTTTAGTCATTCCATTTGCATAATATACAGCTCCAAGCGCCGCAATTGATGCAGCCCGCTGTCTGTTCATATGGGCAGGTGCAAGCTTAAAATCAAAAGCTGCATTTTCCTCAATAATATCCTTATATACAGGAACACCGTCACCCAAAAATGTGACACTTTTTTTCATATCCGCAAGCTCTTTAAGCAAATCCTTTATATCTACTGCCTTTTGCTCACAGATAACAACAAGCTCATCGCCCTTAAATTCATAGATTCCTGTATAAACCTGGTTTCTCCTTGCATCCATAATTGGACACACAAGCCCTTTGGCGCCCCAGAGATTATATGCAAGTCCATGACAGGTCGGCACGGGAATTATGTCCTTAGAAAGTGCAAGTCCCAAGCCCTTAACTGTTGCAGAGCCTATTCTAAGCCCCGTAAAGGAACCCGGTCCCGCCGCAACGGCAATGGCATCTATCTCCTCAAGGTCAAGCTCCGTCATTCTCACAATTTCGTCTATCATGGGAAGAAGCGTCTCTGAATGTGTCTTTTTAAAATTTACGTTATATTCCGCAAGGACTATATCATCTGCAACAACAGCAGCCCCTGCAACCATTCCTGAGCTGTCAATGCCAAGTATTTTCATAAACTCCTAACCCTCGTAATTTCTATCCTTCTATAATCAAAGCCCTTTTCCACATCCTTTGTAATCACAACATTTATGCAATCTGAAGGAAGTATATCCTTAATAAGCTCCGCCCATTCTATCAGACACACGCCGTCACCACCCACAAGGTCATGATAGCCTATCTCGTCCATCTCTTCCTCACTTCCTATACGGTACACATCAAAATGGTAAAATGGCATTCTGCCCTCATGGTACTCCTTCAGTATCGTAAATGTAGGACTGCTTACAGGCTCATCTATCCCAAGTCCTTTTGCAAAGCCCTGCGAGAAAACCGTCTTACCTGTGCCCAAATCTCCGTAAAGCGAGTACACCTGTCCTCTTTCACATTCCTCGGCAAGCTTTTTCCCAATATCAAATGTCTCCTCAGCACGAAAGCTTTCAAATATCCTACAGTCCTTTTCCACTCTGATACCTCACTAAATTTCGGCTTAAACGCGGTCTGTTTCCCGCCGTAAATTGAACAACAGACGCAATTATCTTGCCCCTTTCCTCCCCTAAATCGGAAAGAGGAATAACAAAGGCGTGCAGTCTGCTTGTATATACTGCTAAAATCTTTCCCGTCATAAACAATCTGCAAATATTTTCCCAAGGAATTTCCTGAGATGCTTCCTCCTGACTTACCGTTATTCCCTTATCGGAAAATGTGTAGTTAAGAGGCTTTTTATATGAGGGACTTAGCTTAAACTGCTGAAATGCCTTAAACATAAGCATAAGAGGATTAATTACAAGGAAAATTCCCGCAATAATGCCGAGAATAACCTTCTGCTTCCATGTTAAGCTCTGCCAGCCTATAACGATAAGTATAAGGGAGCCAAATCCGAGTATAAGACCGCTTATGCCCTGAAAGCCTCTGTAATACGTGTTCATTATGTAGCTGCATAAGGACTGATATGTCATTTTCACAGTTATTGTTTTTGTATCTACCATAGTACTCCATCCATTTTATATCTCAAATTCAATTTTCTTGTGTGCATTTTCATACTGTGTAAACTTCACCCCTGCCATCTCAAACATCTTTTTTGCCGCAAGGGTGCTTTCTGAATCACTGTACTTGTCCGACATGTAAATGACTTCCTTTATACCGCACTGAATAATCGCCTTAGCACATTCATTGCAAGGAAAAAGGGTAACATAGCAACGGGAATTTCTAAGTGTCCCGCCGCCTCTGTAATTTAAAATTGCATTTAACTCGGCATGACACACATAAAAATATTTGCTGTTAAGAGCTTCGCCTTCCCTGTCCCAGGGCAGCTCATCATCATTACAGCCCGATGGCATGCCGTTATAGCCCATTGAAAGAATACGGTTGCTTTCATCAACTATACATGCGCCGACCTGCGTGTTGGGGTCCTTGCTTCTTGCGGCTGACATAATGGCTATACCCATAAAATACTGGTCCCATGTAATATAGTCGTCCCTTTTTTTCATTACTGCCACCTCTCTTTTGAATAAAGGGCTGCCGCATTCAGATTTGGTTATGGCTCATCCATGGCAGTCACATGCTGGGATATACACAGAAAACACGCTTTCGCTCGTCTCAGACGTAGCGGTACTAAGAATTTGGGTTTGATGTATATATACATCAAACCCAGATTCAAGTGCCGACGTCTTCAAACGGTTTTCTGTGTATATCCCGGCATGTGCCATCACAGAAATCCATTCCTTAGTGCGACAGCCTTATAATCAAATTAATTTCCTAAATCAAACTTATCATGGATTGCATTCATAGCCCTTTCCGTATTTGCCTCATCAATAAGTACAGTAACTCTTATCTCGGATGTGGATATCATCCTTATATTAATATTGCAATCATAAAGCGCCTCGAACATTTTTGCGGCAACACCTGCATTAGTCTGCATTCCTGCACCGACGATTGAAACCTTTGCAACCTTTTTCTCAACGTCAACGCTCTCAAAGTTGCTGAAGTTTTCATTTATTATCTTTGCAGCCTCATCTGCGCTTTCCTCAGTAGTTGTAAAGCTTATGTCCTTTGTTCCCTTTCTTCCTACTGACTGCAAAATCATGTCAACATTTATATTGTGCCTTGCAAGGCTGTTAAACAGCTTGAAAGCTACTCCCGGTTCATCCTTTAATCCAACTACTGCAATTCTTGCTGAATTTGTATCTCCTGCTACACCACTGACAAGCATTTTTTCCATTTTAGAACCCTCCTTGACTATTGTTCCTTCTGAAGTATTTAGACTGGAACGTACAACAAGCTGTACGCCGAATTTCTTTGCAAGCTCCACTGAGCGGTTGTGTAAAACTCCTGCGCCTAATGTTGCAAGCTCAAGCATCTCATCATAAGTCACAACATTAAGCTTTCGTGCATTTTTAACCTTGCGTGGGTCAGCAGTGTAAACGCCGTCCACATCCGTATATATCTCACAAGCGTCTGCGTGAAGCGCAGCAGCAAGAGCAACGGCAGTCGTGTCTGAACCGCCTCTGCCAAGCGTAGTATAATCGTCATACTTGTTTATACCCTGAAAGCCCGTAATAATTACTATCTTTCTCTGTTCAAGCTCATGTCTTATTCTCTCGCTGTCAATTCTCTTAAGCCTTGCATTGCCGTAAACCGAGGTTGAATGCATGGCAACCTGAAATGCATTCAGTGATATTGCCGGTACTCCCAGCTTATCCATTGCCATTGCCATAAGTGCAACGGACATCTGCTCGCCAATCGTAAAGAGCATATCCATTTCTCTCTTTGGCGGAATCTCATTTATATCCTTAGCCATGGTAATAAGTTCATCTGTATATTTGCCCATAGCAGATAAAACCACTACCACATCATTTCCTTTTTGGTAATCTTCAATACATCTTCTAGCTACATTAAAAATTCTCTCCTTATCGGCGACTGAAGTTCCGCCGAATTTTTTAACTATCAGCATGTTTTCCTCCTATAAAATGTCTTATTAATATGATAATATCCAAAGGGCATCTGCCCTTTGATATGTAAAACAACGCTTATAACATGAAAAATCAACAAAGTGCCTCGGTTGTCCTTATCCTGCTTATAAGGTCGAAATTTTTTATCTTATCTTCAAATTCCGCCTGAGTTATTACACCTGTCATAAAGGCAAATTCATGGATATTTTCGGTCTGTAATATACGTGCCTTCGGAAATGCCTTCGCAATTTTTTCCGTTGCTTCCTCGTCGGTGCCCTCAATGTCAATTCTCACAAAATAATTGCATTTGTAGGAATTAATATCACCCAGAGAAAGTTTTTCCTCATCCCATATCGTCATAATGTTAGTGCCCTGATGCTTTGCCGCATCTATAACATCTGATACAACTGCGCTTGCCGTAGGAAGCTTTCCTGCACCCTTTCCGTAAAACATAGTTCCGCCAAGCATGTTGCCGTCAATATATATACCATTAAATACCCCATTTACATTTTTAAGTGGGTGCTCCTCATCTATCATAAAAGGGGCTACCATGGAGTATACCTTTCCGTCTATCATCTGACTTGTTCCAAGAAGCTTTATGCTCGCCCCAAGCTTCTTTGCATAATCTATATCCACATCGGTTATCTTTGTTATTCCCTCAGTATAAATATCCTCGTAATCCACCTGTTTTCCATAAGCAAGAGAAGTAAGTATTGCTATTTTTCTGCACGCATCATAGCCCTCTATATCGGCCTCCGGATTTCTCTCCGCATAGCCTTTTTCCTGTGCCAATTTAAGCACCGTATCAAAATCGCTTCCCTCATCAGCCATTTTCGTAAGAATATAATTGGTTGTTCCGTTTAATATTCCTGTTATCTCCGTAAATTCATCCGCAGTAAGGGACTGATTAAGCGGACGTATAATCGGTATGCCTCCGCCCACGCTTGCCTCAAAAAGGAAATTAACTCCCTTTTCATGTGCTATCTTAAGAAGCTCTGCACCATGGGCTGCCACAAGCTCCTTATTGGAGGTGCATACGCTTTTACCTGCCATAAGAGCAGACCTTGTAAATTCAAGCGCCGGATTTATTCCTCCCATAACCTCGACGACAATCTCAACCTCAGGGTCATTTAAAATGACATTATAATCATGCACAAGTACATCCATGACAGGGTCGCCGGGAAACTCTCTTAAATCTAAAACATACTTTATATTTATTTCCTTACCTGCCCTTTTGTTAATGTTATTGTGATTTTTATTTATAACCTCAACAACGCCTGAGCCTACCGTTCCATATCCAAGTACCGCTATATTTACCATTTCAATTTAATCCTCCCGCTTTATTCATCCTCTGATGACACCTCGTTTAGTGCATCCGATACATTTTCAAAATCGCTGTCCGACATAATGTCATCCACGGAAATACTCATTATAATCTCTGTTTTTCCATTCTCGGTAATCTTTACCACGTTTTCAAGATACCCCGTCTCCTCGCTTTTTACAATTATGGGGATTGTTTTAACGTCTGTATCATCAACAGGAACGATACCCACCACATTGTCTACCTCTAATCCAAGCTTAATACCGTGTGTTTCCGTTATGAGAAGCTGTCTGTCAACAATATCCGGTTCTTCAGTAATTTCAAAATTTGACTTAATGTCAAAAAGAGGAACAATCATATCTCTCAAATGTATAATTCCCTTGATGTGCTTTGCCCCCAACGGAACAGGTACAACATTGTATGTCCTTTCAATACCATCAATTACAGATAATCTTACTCCATATTTCTGATTGCCTAACAAAAATACTAAATATTTTACTTCCGCCATACATAAACACCCCTTAATCATATAATTAATCTTGCTGCCCGGTATTAATCCACTTTAAATACGCATTTATAAATCCGTCTATCCCGCCATCCAAAACAGCCTGTGCATTTCCCGATTCAAAATTGGTTCGGTGGTCTTTAACCATTGTATAAGGCTGTAATACATAAGACCTTATCTGACTTCCAAAGCCATTTTCCGTTATCTCGCCTCTTATGTCAGAAATTTTATCAAGATTTTCCTGCTTCTTTATGAGATACAGCTTGGACATAAGCATCTTCATTGCCTTATCCTTATTGCTGTGCTGGGACCTTTCATTTTGGCATTGTACAACAACCCCCGTAGGGATATGGGTAATGCGGACCGCCGACGAGGTTTTATTAATGTGCTGTCCTCCCGCACCACTTGAACGGTACGTGTCTATCCTAAGATCATCCTCATTAATCTCAACGGTAATGTTATCATCAAGCTCCGGCATAACATCAAGTGATGCAAAGCTTGTCTGCCTTTTTCCTGCTGCATTAAAAGGCGAAATACGCACAAGCCTGTGTACACCTTTTTCGGACTTCAGGTAACCGTAAGCATTTGTTCCATTTACCTGAAACGTAACAGTCTTTATACCTGCCTCATCACCGTCAAGAAAATCAAGCACTTCCACGGAAAAGCCCTTTTTCTCCGCCCATCTTACATACATCCTGTAAAGCATTTCGCTCCAATCGCAGGACTCGGTACCTCCTGCCCCCGCATGTATCGTTATGACTGCATTATTTGCATCAAATTCATCCGATAAAAGCGTTTCTATGCGGAAACTTTCAAATTCCTCCGTAAATGTATCAATGGACTCGCTTATTTCCTCTATAAGGCTGTCATCCTGTTCTTCCTCAGCCATCTCAATAAGCGTTTCTATATCCTCAAAATGAGTCTCAAGATTATTTATGGATTCCAAAGCATCCTTAAGTCCCTTTAATTCTTTCATGACAAGCTGACTTTCGTCTGTATTGTTCCAAAAGCCGGGTGCCTCAAGCTTTGCCTCCAATTCCTTTACACGAAGCTCTTTCCCCTCCGTGTCAAAGTGAATCCCTTACTTCCTTAAGTGGAGTTCTATATTCATTTAGGGTAAATTTAAAATTGTCGAGCTCTATCACTTATATCACCACACTTTTAATATATTCATACGGGGTTGTCTATTAAGAATATTTGTTGTGATATAAATATTCTTAATACGACAACTCCCTTTGCATATGCTACAGATTGCGTCCGCAACACATTTTGTATTTTTTGCCGCTTCCGCATGGGCACGGGTCGTTTCTTCCTATTTTGGCAGACTGACGTTTTACAGGTCCCTTTTTGGCGGAATCATCCCTATTAGTACCTGTAACCTTTGCAACCTCCTCACGTTCAACCTTCTGCTCTATCTTAACGTGAAGAATCATCCTGACCGTATCCTCCCTTATGGATGCAGTCATCTCATTAAACATATCAAAGCCTGCAAATTTATATTCCACAACAGGGTCCTTGCTTCCGATTGACTGAAGTCCGATACCCTGTCTCAGCTGTGACATATCATCAATATGAGCCATCCACTTCTTATCAATTACCTTAAGAAGGATAACCCTCTCAACTTCTCTTATATGCTCAGGCTCAGGGAATTCTGCTTCCTTTGATTCATATATCTTGGCAGCCTCCTCCTTAAGTCTCTGCTTAAATTCCATAAGATTACCTGACTTTTTTTCCTGCTCCGTAAGCTCAATCCGTGAAAATGGAATAATAGGAATAAGAAGTCTGTTAAGCTCCTCTATCTCCCATTCATTTGCAGGAAGGTCAGGTGAACAGGTCTTGTCAATGTAGCTTTCCACCGTATCAAGCACCATCTTAAATATAACATCCCGCATGCTCTCACCGTCAAGAACTCTTTTTCTCTCGGCGTAAATGACCTCACGCTGGTCATTGTTTACTTGGTCATATTCAAGAAGATTTTTTCTGATGGCAAAGTTATTTGACTCAATCTTCTTTTGAGCCTTCTCCACGAATTTTGTTATGGTTCCATGTTGTATTTCCTCGCCTTCAGGAATTTTAAGGGCATCGTAAACAGTCTTTACCTTTTCCGAGCCGAAAAGCCTCATAAGCTCATCGTCAAGCGAAAGGTAAAACTTGGATTCTCCCGGGTCTCCCTGACGTCCGGAACGTCCTCTGAGCTGGTTATCTATTCTTCGTGACTCATGTCTTTCAGTACCGATAATTTTAAGTCCGCCAAGCTCCTGCACTCCTTCGCCAAGCTTTATGTCAGTACCACGACCCGCCATGTTTGTTGCAATTGTAACGGCACCTCTTTGTCCTGCATCGGCAACTATCTCTGCCTCCAATTCATGGAATTTTGCATTGAGTACCTTATGCTGAATACCTCTCTTTGTAAGAAGCCGTGAAAGCTCCTCTGAGGAATCAATATTTATTGTACCTACAAGCACCGGCTGTCCTTTGCTGTGACACTCTGCAACGTCATTTATGATTGCATTTAATTTTTCCTTCTTTGTCTTAAATACGGAATCGTTGTGGTCTATACGCTGAACAGGAAGATTTGTAGGAACTTCGACAACGTCCATACCATATATCTCTCTAAACTCCTGTTCCTCCGTAAGCGCCGTACCGGTCATACCGGCTTTCTTCTTATACTTATTAAAGAAATTTTGGAAGGTTATTGTAGCAAGTGTTCTGCTCTCTCTCTTAACCTTAACATTTTCCTTAGCCTCAATAGCCTGATGAAGACCGTCAGAGAAACGTCTTCCCGGCATTATACGTCCCGTAAACTCATCTACGATAAGAACCTCGTCATCCTTAACAACATAGTCCTTGTCCTTAAACATAAGGGCATGTGCTTTAAGTGCCATAATCATGTTGTGTTGTATATCTATATTGTCGGCATCCGAAAAGTTTTCGATATGGAAGAACTGCTCAACCTCTTTTACACCCTGTGCAGTAAGAGCAACCTGCTTATCCTTTTCATTTACAAGGTAATCTCCGTCCTCCTCAACCTGTGTGCCCATAATGGCATCCATCTTGCTTATCTCCATGTCGGAGCTGCCACGCTTCATACGTCTTGCAAGGTAATCGCACATTTTGTAGAGGTCTGTGGATTTCCCGCTCTGACCCGATATAATAAGAGGCGTTCTCGCCTCATCAATAAGCACGGAGTCAACCTCGTCCACAATTGCATAATGCAAATCTCTTTGAACAAGCTGCTCCTTATATATAACCATATTATCTCTAAGGTAATCAAAGCCCAATTCATTATTTGTAACATATGTTATATCGCAGTTATATGCTTCTCGTCTCTCATCGTTTTTATATCCGTTTAAAATAACGCCAACCTTAAGTCCGAGAAACTCATGTATCTGTCCCATCCATTCGGAGTCACGCTTTGCCAGGTAATCATTTACGGTTACAATGTGCACGCCCTTTCCTTCAAGGGCATTAAGATATGCCGGAAGTGTGGACACAAGTGTTTTACCTTCACCGGTTCTCATCTCAGGAATACGTCCCTGATGAAGCAGTATTCCACCGATAAGCTGCACCCTGTAATGCTTCATGCCAAGCACTCTGCTTGCCGCCTCCCTAACGACAGCAAAAGCCTCCACAAGCAAATCGTCTAAGGTTTCGCCCTCCTCCAGTCTCTTTTTAAACTCGTCCGTCTTCGCTTTAAGCTCGGCATCTGATAATGCCTGCATCTTTTCATCCAAAGCTTCTATCTTATCCACTATAGGATTTATTTTTTTCAATTCCTTTTCACTGTGTGTTCCAAATATTTTTTCAATGAGACTCATATCTTCCTCCAAAATAAAGTCTGTCGTCAGACTTAACATTCTATATTATACCTACATTCTATCGCAACCTATAATATAACATTAAACGAATGGATAGGCAAGGAATTTATTACATGAGAATTTACCGTGGATTTATTTTTAAGCTATAAAGCTTTACCATATCGTCAGACAAGAGTCTGAGCATATATCTGACAAATATTATACTATCGGGAAGGACACTGAAAAAAGCAAATATTTCCGTTTATAATAGGACGAATGCCCGCGAACGAGAACCCATCTTTAGGATTTAGCACTATATTTCTTTAAGAGTTAATTATATACCATTTTAGCTTTAGTCAACACAAATGTGAAAAGCCTGTTATCAAAAATATAATTGATGACTTAAAAAAGAGAAATATTATATTATATTGACATAAGCCGTTCATAAATCTTTTCTACATCATATTCAGGAGCAAACCCATCGACTATGTCATATATCCGTTTTACCAGCTCCAAATCCTCCTCCAACTCCTCGGCTATGACCTCGGGAGTTTTTGATTTTTGTATTTTTCGGCAAATTAAAATGATTAGTTTTTTTATTTCTCCCTGCTTTATTCCCCGCTCTATGCCCTGTTCTATGCCTTGTTCTATTCCATCTGCACGTCCGTCCTCATAAGCCTCCTCACGCTCCATCTTCATATGCAGTTCCGCATCATATTCAAATATACTCATACTTACCACCTCTGCCTTATTCTGCAAAAGAAATTCCTTTAATATTCCTTCATCAATACATTCATCAACAGCTCTTGTTACCGCCGCCTCAAGGGGCATGTCCTTATTGTACTCACGGATTTTTGAAACATACTGCATATATTGGAACAAGTCAGGACATTTTTCCATAAGCGCATCATTGTAACCCGGATTAATGTTAAGCTGCGTCACAACAAGCTCAAGACTTACATCTTCCGTCTTTGTCATATATGCATCCGATAATCGGTATTCCTTACACTCCGGCTGTTCTTCCCTGCCGTTGTAAAATACGATAAACTTCGGCGTAGGAAGCTTAATCAACTTCCTTGAATAAATATTATCATGTACCGTAAGCTTTTCAAACATCCTTGCCACATACCTCAAATATCTGAGGGGCATATTGGGATTTACCGTTGACTGCTGCTCATACATGTCAAGGGTAAAGTCAATGACACATGCAACGTCATTTTTACAGCTCATGTATATGGCGTTTTCAAGTGTGACGATTTCCAAATCATCGGGATTGTCGTAATCCGTCCCGTTTACGCCATTGTAAAGTGCGAGCAGTTTTTCCTTGTCCCTGTGCAGCATACGAAATACCGTATCCTTATGGTCACGTCTCGCAACCTGCCAACCTGTAAGTTCTTGCCACTGCTCCCATGTAAGTAATTCCTGTTTTCTGTCATTTTTCACTTCATTTTTCATTGGGTTTCCTCCTTTTGAATACCGCAGGAGGTTTTCCAATCAAGGTGTCTTACTAAAATAAAAATACTCAGCAAAACATCCGCATTACATATCTTTCCCCAATACGGATAACCCCACTGCTTAAATTGTAATGTAGTGAACTTAAAGCATTGAAGTTCCGAATTTTTCTGATTTATTGGATGAGGCATTTGCCTCAAAACAGAATAGAAAGATAAATGCTTTTGAAGAATGATAGCACAATAGCGTATATAATGCAAGGTACTTTTGCAGCAATATAATACTCAATAGTATAATACCAGTAATATAGGAATATAATACATAAATACTTATCAGCGAGAGTAATAAGCCAAAGCGTGTCATTCGCCTTGACTTAAAGCATGAAAAAAGGAAAAGCACAGAACAAATCCAAGCTTTTGTTCTATGCTTTTGATTGCTTTTGATTTTAAACTATTAAAATTTATTAAAATTAAATTTTTGAGCCTTTACGCTTTAATGTAATAATTCCTGCAAGAGAAAGGAAAAACATACATACAATAGGAATAATCGGTGCTGCGTCTCCAGTTTTCGGTGAAGTCTCTGCTTTTACAGTTGTCTGATTTACAATTGGCTGATTTGCATTCGGCTGTTTTATATCCGGCTGATTTACATCCGGCTGACTTACATCCGGCTGGTTTGCATCCGGCTGGTTTGTAGTTGGCTGATTTCCATCTGGCTGTGGCTTAACAACTACTGCGTCAGGGTTCTTAGAATACTGCGGCTTATCTTTTAAGTATTCAAGTTTTGTGTTGTTACTTACATCAAGACCTGTCAAATAATTATATGAACAATCTAACCATCTAAGGTCTGTATGTTTGCTTACATCAAGGCTTGTCAACTGATTTCTGTAGCAACTTAAGTGTACAAGAGTTGTATTGTTACTTATATCTAGGCTTGTCAACCGAGTATCTGAACAATTTAACCATTTAAGGGCTGTATTTTTGCTTACATCCAGACTTGTCAACTCATTATCATTACAATATAACTCTTCAAGAGCTATATTTTTACTTACATTCAGGCTTGTCAACTTATTTCTGTAGCAACATAACTTTTTAAGAGCTATATTTTTGCTTACATCCAAGCTTGTCAACCGAGTATTGTCGCAACCTAATTCTTCAAGTGTAGGATTGCTGCTTACATCCAGGCTTGTCAACTCATTATTTCCACAATATAACTCTTCAAGTGCAGGATTGCTGCTTACATCCAAGCTTGTCAGCGGATTATAGCCGCACCTTAAGCTTTCAAGTGCAGGATTGCTGCTTACATCCAGGCTTGTCAACTGATTATCGTAGCAGTGTAATTTTTTAAGTGCAGAATTGTTACTTACATTCAGACTTGTCAACTCATTATTTGTGCAACCTAATTCTTCAAGTGCAGGATTGTTACTTACATCCAGGCTTGTCAACTGATTATCGTAGCAATTTAACTTTTCAAGCGCAGGATTGTTACTTACATCCAGGCTTGTCAACTGATTATCGTAGCAACGTAATTCTTTAAGTGCAGGATTGTTACTTACATTCAGACTTGTTAACTCATTATTTGTGCATATTAAGTCTTCAAGTGCAGGATTGCTACTTACATCCAAGCTTGTCAACTGATTATACCAACAATATAAGCGTTCAAGAGCTATATTTTTGCTTACATCCAAGCTTGTCAACCTATTAGAGATGCACCATAATTCTTCAAGAGCTGTAAAATACTCTACACCCTTCAAACTTGCAATTTCTTTACCGTTTACATTAATTCTCGTTACCGCTAAAAGCTCATCACTTGAAAAGCTACCATTTCCATCGGTATCGAATTGCATCACACAACTGCGGAATGCACTGTCAGGGAAATTTGTTTCATCAATGGCAACTTCGGTTGTATTTTCTACTACTTCCCCTGTCGCTGTCTCCTCAGATGTTGCTACCGCTTCCTCTGTAGTTGCTGTCTCTGCCTGACTTTCTGCGGATGCCTCCTCAGACGTTGCTACCGCTTCCTCTGTAGTTACCGTTTCCTCTAGTTCTGTCGCCTTTACGGGCAATACATCCGTACCTGCTGAAAACAGGCTTATTCCCATAGCGGCAATTACAGAAAATCCCGCAAGACTGTGTTTCATTTTTCTTAGCTTCATTCTTATAATATCCTCCTCTCAAATTGGTTCCAGTATTTTGGCAAATGCCTATACACTATATAGACAAAAAAAAGTGCCGAAAGGTTTGCTTTAAAATAAAAAATAGGCAGAACCAAAGAATTTGGTTCTGCCCATCTGTAACTATCAATAAATCTTATATCGTTATATCGGTTTTTGAGTTTTCACTCAAGACTACTAACAAACACCCTGTGCAAGCATTGCCTGTACAACCTTCTCAAAACCTGCGATATTTGCGCCTGCAACGTAGTCTCCCTCTACACCGTATCTCTTAGCTGCATCATCTATATTGTGGTATATTGTTACCATGATGTTCTTAAGCTTTGCATCTACCTCGTCAAAGCTCCATGAAAGTCTTTCGGAGTTCTGTGACATCTCAAGTGCTGAAGTTGCAACACCACCTGCATTTGCAGCCTTACCGCCTACAAACCATACGCCATTCTCCTGAAGGTACTTAGTAGCATCAAGAGTTGTAGGCATATTTGCGCCCTCACATACTGCCTTACAGCCGTTTGCCACAAGCTGCTTTGCATCCTCAAGAAGAAGCTCGTTCTGTGTTGCACATGGAAGTGCAATGTCACACTTAATCTGCCATACACCACGTCCCTCATGGTACTGAGCATTTGGTCTTGCTGCCGCATACTCTGTAAGACGTGCTCTCTTAACTTCCTTAACATCCTTAAGAAGTTCAACATCTATTCCATCCGGATCATATATCCAACCTGTTGAATCAGAGCATGTAACTACCTTTGCACCCATCTGATGAGCCTTCTGGATTGCATATATAGCAACATTTCCTGCTCCTGAAACACATACAGTCTTACCCTGCATGCTCTCGCCATGGCACTTCATAAGCTCCTCAGTAAGATATAACAGACCGTAACCTGTAGCCTCAGTACGAACAAGTGAACCACCGTAAGTAAGTCCCTTTCCTGTAAGCACGCCCTCATATGAGCCGCGGATTCTCTTAAACTGTCCAAACATATAGCCAATCTCTCTTGCACCTGTTCCGATATCTCCGGCAGGAACATCAACATCAGCGCCGATATATTTGCAAAGCTCTGTCATAAAGCTCTGGCAGAATGCCATAATCTCTCTGTCTGATTTGCCCTTAGGGTCAAAATCGCATCCACCTTTACCACCACCAATTGGAAGTGTTGTAAGTGAATTCTTAAATATCTGCTCAAAGCCTAAAAACTTGATAATTCCAAGGTTTACTGAAGGGTGAAGTCTGAGTCCTCCCTTGTATGGTCCGATAGCATTGTTAAACTGAACACGGAAAGCTCTGTTTACCTGTACCTGTCCCTTGTCATCTACCCATGGCACTCTGAATATTATCTGTCTGTCAGGCTCTGTAATTCTCTCAAGTATTGCGTTCTTTCTGTAAAGCTCCTCATTTGCGTCAATTACAGGTCTAAGTGAGTCAAGCACCTCTGTAACGGCCTGCAAAAACTCTGGCTGGTCTGCATTTTTCTTCTGTACTATTTCAAGCACTTCATCAACATATGACATTTTTTTACTTCCTCCTAGAACTTAATTTTATTATGTATCATAAAACCGATGAAAAAATTATATTACACCGACTTTTGATTGTAAAGAAAAAAGTTGTTTTTACTTGAAAAAAACAAGTTATTTTATAATAATACATTAAAATACACGTATTATAAGCTGTTTGTTTCCTTCCAATATTTGCAGCGATGTTTTACGCAGGTGGAAAATACTATCTGTGTTTTCGTCTTTCCAAAGCGCTGCAACTCGCCAATGAACCCGTCAAGCTCAGCGGTTGTAGGGAAACGAACCTCGATAAGCATCGAATAATCTCCCGTTACGCAATTACATTCCACCACATTCATAACACTGTCAATATATGGATAAAATTCCTTTTTTTGATTTGGCTCCACCTCAAGATTTATGAATGCTTTTATGTAATGACCCATTGCCTCAGGGTTTATTCTTGTCGTAAATCCTTCAAGCACGCCCTCCTGAAGCATTTTGTCTATCCTTGCCCCCACTGCCGTAGGCGACATAAAAACCTTTTCGGCAATATCTTTAAGAGACACCCTTGCATTTTCCTGAAGCATTGTAAGTATCTGCTCGTCAATGGTATCCAGCTTATAGTAAATTAGTTCCTTTTTCTCCATTTCCTTCTACCTGCTTTAAAGTTCCCATAGGAGCCTTAAACAATTCTCCCTTTCTTATCTCATAAATTGATTTTTCAAATATATAAATTTCAGATTTTTATAACTAACTGTCTTTAAGCATTGCTATCGCCCTCTCATATTTTTCCTTGCGCTCCATGTCCCACTTTGTTATGATGTTAAGCCTCGACATATCACTGTTATGGTCAAGGTCTGCAAGCTTAACCTTTACTGCAAGACTGTTTTCCTTAAGTCTTTCTATATACTCCATGTAGGGCTCGTCCTCTCTTCGTGTGAGAATATCAACTGTTCTTACAATCTCATCAGGAAAATCCGCCTCATAAAGATCAGAAAGCTCTATGCCGCCATCCTCAACCGTATCATGCAGAAGNGCCACACAAGTNCTGTACTCATCCTCCATCTGCTCGGCAACATGGAGAGGATGAAACACATAGGGCATACCACCCTTGTCCAGCTGTCCTGCATGCGCCCTGTAGCATATTTCCATTGCCTTTTTTGTAAGTGCAGTATAAATCACCTGTTTACCTCCGACTTATTTCGCTTCTTCCATAAAATATATTCTTGACCCGAAATCCTGAAAAAATCTCACATTGTCGCTGTAGCCTGTTCCTCCAAATGCCTGTTTAAGCTTTACTCCCGCATACATGAGCGTATCTCCGTATACATCATACTCCTCGGTTTCTCCCGGCATTTTAACAAATTTTGCAAGCATATTATGTGCAAATGAATTTTGCTTTATATGAAAAGGTGCTACCGTATTTACAAGGTCACCAAACTCCTTGACATTATATTTTAAAATTCGGTTATAAAAATGATACAAACTGTCAGGCTTTAATCCACAGGCTCTGTAATACTCATACTGTGTATTNGGTCTTACAAGCTTCTGCATTATAAAACCAACCGCCTTTGTCTTATCCTTTGAAACGCANGTCCACTCAGTAATATTACCTGTATTTCCGGCAAGCACACTTCCTGTTACCGTGCTGTTATCCGAAAAGCTTCTGCCACGATAAAAATCTCCTGTCTGCAAAACCTGCCGCCATTCCTTATACAGACTTATCTGNGCTTTTACAGCCTCCATTTCCTCTTTATTCATATCACAAAAATTACACTCGTAGCCAAGCACACCGAAGCCTGCCACNTTAAACCTTGTCTCAAGCGGCGTATTTCTAAGTGTCTGATGGTTTGGACATGCCGACACATGAGCNCTTACCACGGACATTGGGTAGCCGTAGCTATAGCCNGTCTGAATTTCAGCTCTGCAAAGNGCATCCGTATCATCACTCGCCCAAATCTGCGGAAAATAACACAAAATACCAAGGTCAAATCGGTTGCCGCCTGCGGAACAGCCCTCAAACAAAATATCAGGAAATTTTTCCGTAAGCTCCCTCATGCANCTGTAAAGTCCCAAAATATAACGATGTGCAACCTCACCCTGACGCTCGCTTCCAAGACTGTCAGAATAGTAATCCGTAAATGTTCTGTTCATATCCCACTTCACATAGGATATGTCAGCACTTTCAAACACACGGCTCATTGCCTCTATTATATAATCCTGTACCTCCGTCTTTGTCAAATCCAAAATCCTCTGGTTACGTCCCTCGGAATGCGGTTTATCGGGAATTTGCAATACCCAGTCGGGATGNGTCCCATAAAGACGGCTGTTCACATTTACCATTTCCGGCTCAACCCATATGCCGAAATCCATTCCAAGGCTTTTTATTTTTCCACAAAGACCGTTTAATCCNTTGGGAAGCTTTTTCTTATTTACCTCCCAGTCTCCAAGGGATTTCGTGTCATCATCCCTTTCACNGAACCAGCCATCATCCACAACAAAAAGCTCGATTCCTGCTTCCTTCCCAGCCTTTGCAAGCTTTAAAAGCTTATTTTCATTTATGTCAAAATAGCANGCCTCCCAGCTGTTTAACAAAACAGGGCGCAGCTTATTTTTCCATTTNCCCCTTACAATATGCTCTCTTACAAAATCATGCATATGCCTGCTCATACCGTTAAAGCCCTCGTGGGAATATGTAATTACTGCCTCAGGNGCCTCGAAGGATNCTTTNGGCTCAATAAGGAAATCNAAGGAGCGTGGATTTATCCCCTGCACAAGTCTTGTCTTTCCGNAACCGCTTACGGAAGCNGCTTCATAGTGATTGCCNCTGTATATAAGATTAAAGCCGTAACANTCNCCAAAATTCTCCGTAGTATGCTCCTTAGACANCATAACAAACGGATTTGCCCTGCTGGATGATGTTCCCGTATAAGCTTCGTTTACATGCCTTCCTGCCATGAGTTTTATATCCGTCCGTTTCATTTCCCTTGTCCATGCNCCATTGAAGGTTGTAAAAANATATTCAGNGNTATCAAAATCAATGAGCATGCTTAAAAGGCGCTTCAAATGCACACTGTCCTCACTGTCNTTTATAAACGTAACGCTTCTNGTAATAACGTCACANTCCTCAAAAACATGATAATAAAGNTTAAGCGTAAGNTTATATNANTTATCCTTTAATGTAACNGTAAGGGTATCAGCCTGATTTNTGTCNGCATAGGAATGAGGCANCATTCCTGATNTTTTACATTTTTCAGCACTATCGTNANCAGAGACCGACTCAACCTTACCCTTTGAAATCTCCGCCTCCTCATAAACAAAATCAGAGGTATAGCTCCCATCCTTATGGACAACCTCAATCAANGGTTCCCTTATATCNCCCTTNCCGTAGGCGGACATTTCAAGNGCCACGTCCTCAAGTGAAAANTCAGGATGTTCCTTGTCATACTGATTTGTATTTCCNGGNGAAAANGCATGCTTTTCCTCCACTGCAAGAGTATCAGGAAGCGTAACCCTTCGTCCGTAATACAAATGNTCCAAATGTCCTGTNTCCATGACACGAAAAGCATAGGTTGTATGCTTCGTATTCAATATAAAAGCGTTATCCTTTTTTATAATCATGTTTTATCCTTTCAGCGTTTCAGAAATCTCCGCAAGCTTCTCGTCAGTAAGAATATATTTTTTCCTAAAAACNACACATGCAATAATAAATCCAATAATAGGAATTAATGACATAGTCATCCGAAGTATAATAAGATGTGAGCCATCAACAGCTTCAACGATTTCCTCCACATCNGATGTGTCCTTTGAAAGATGACTTAGCTGAAGGCATATNGAAGCAATAAATACTGCCACACCCGATGCAAGCTTTACAACAAATGTCTGCATGGAAAATATAACGCTTTCATCCCTTCTTTTGTTTTTAAGTTCACCATAATCCACAGTATTTGCAAGGAAGACGGTTGTAAGCACCGTAAGCATTCCAAATGCAACAAATATAAAGAAACCGGGTACGCATAATGCCACAAGATTATGAACGCCCAAACACATAAACAGGAATAAAACGCCATACCCTGCAATTGCAAATATAATACTTAGATAAAAAATTTTTATGGAGCTTAAAAATTTTCTTAACAGCGGATAAAACAGCATCATGGAAATAATCTGAATACCACCGCCAAACGAATTAAAAAGCGTATAAGTACCATACCAATTCGTTCCTGCAACATCATACTTAAAGAAGTATATAAGAAGATTTGACGTTATATAAAGGGAACAGTTTACAAGCACGATTGTTATAACCACCGTCATTGCCTGATCATTTTGTATAAGTGCCTTAAACATCTGTCCTACTGACGGACTTTCCATGTCAACAGTGGATTTTTCTTTTACGCATATACAGGTTATTGTTATAAATACAACAAAAATTATTGCAACGATAAGAGCAAAAATGCGAAATCCCTCCCGC
This sequence comes from Lachnospiraceae bacterium, assembly GCA_014799405.1. Taxonomy (GTDB): domain Bacteria; phylum Bacillota; class Clostridia; order Lachnospirales; family Lachnospiraceae; genus Coprococcus_C. The sequence goes on along the minus strand of JAAVIA010000034.1, from coordinate 9,929 downwards.
TCTACTGCGGCTTGGGCAGCAAGCTGTACTGCCTGGTCTTCAGGACTCAGTCTGTCAAAATCAGGAGAAATTCTATTTCCCCCGCCAAGTGCAAGTACACACATCATGGTAAGTATTACTACAAGCGACGAGCCTACACCTGCACAGGAACGGGCAAGACTCGTCAGGCTTTCCCTTTCCTTACCACCCTCGGTAAATGCAGGTATCATTGACCAATATGGTATATCCATCATCGTGTAGGTTACTCCCCACAAAATATATGTTACTGCCGCATATGCAACAAGCCCGCCTCCGCTCAGTGACGGCGGTGCTGCAAACATAAGATAAAGTATAACCGCATTAAGCAATGTTCCTATAAGGAGCCAAGGTCTGAATTTGCCCCATTTTGTTTTTGTCTTTGCAACAAGCACACCCATAATCGGATCATTAAATGCATCAAACACCCTTGCAGCCATAAGCAATGCGCCCATGGCTACAGAGCTTACTCCAAGTATATCCTGATAATAATACAAAATGTAGGTTGCAGAAAGCATGTAAACCATGTCCTTGCCTACTGCTCCCAAGCCGTATGAAACTTTTTCTTTCCCTGATAATTTCATATTTTCTCACCCCTTTTCTTCTATCAGCCATTTCATATATGNCTTCGGAAAATACACTGATATAACCGAGCCATATTNCTTATACAACAGTGATATCTATAGCAACAGCCTCCGCCTGNCCACTGCTTATTGTAAGCNTNGCCTTNCCTTTCTTTCCNNTTGTCTTTATATANGTTCCTCCCATACCCCCTGAAAGAGACACAATGCTTGGTCCTATAAGCTCCACAGGTCCCTCGACACTAAGGCATATAGGGTCATTGAAGAAGTTTAGTATATTGCCATATTCATCTGCTGCGGTTATTCTCACTGCCGCCACATCATANGTGTTGTTCTCGGATAGCTCCGTACGGTCTATGTCCGTCTTAATATACACCTTCTTCATCGGCNGGCGGTATATNGNCTTTACAACCTCNCCATNCTTAACAGCNTCAAATCTGTATACGGTGGAGCTTCCACCCCANTCTCCGATATAGCGGTTATATAATTCCACTGCATCCGTCATATTCATATGATAACGGGCAACCAGCTTCATTGCCTTAAGATACATAGCCTTTGACAGACCATAAAGNCCTACCCTTGCGGCCTCATTTAAAATCTGCTTCAAATCCTCAGCCTGTTTATGGTTCATGTTCTCACCGATTTCAAGGGCATCGCCTATATAATCATCCAAAAGAATTGGCGCATGCTTCAGGTTTTTGTATTTCGTGTCCTCTGCAAAAAATTCTTTTATAAATTTGTCGTTCTTATACATTTTTACACTGTCTGCATTTGTCAAAATATANATGTCGCCTCTGTTGCAGCCGGGATGCTCTCCAATATCCATAGANGAGCTTATCTCAAGGACAGGATGTTCCTCCTGCTGTATTGCATATACTGCCGCTGCCAGCTTTGGATTTCTGAACATGTCCATAACGCCNTGATAGCATATCCTGTCACCGCTTCCAAAATCCTTGTGNGTATTGTAGTCAAACATACACCACCCAAAGCTTCCNGCTATATCTTCCTGTGCGGCAACCTCNTCAAGNACATTGGCNTGACGTATNGCATGCTCTGCCCTGTGTTCCTCCCAGTCAAAAGGCTTTGTAGGATACATATGTCCATTGTACTCACTTATAAGGTAAGGCTTGCTCATATCGGAGGTAACTGCCGATTTTTTGTCACAGCCCTTATTNTTACCGTTGTGAAGGAANTCATTGTAGGTGTAAACATCCTCAAGAAGATTACTGTTTTTGTAGCATCTCACTCCCCCTGTAGGTCTTGTAGGGTCAAGTGTTCTCGCANCCGCATTGGTCCTCTCATAAAACTCATCATCATCAACNGACTCATTTATGCGGACACCCCACAAAATAATNGANACATGATTTCTNTACTGCTTAACCATATCCTTAACATTTTCTATTGCCTGAAGCTTCCANNCCTCATCACCTATGTGCTGCCAGCCCGGAAGCTCCGTAAATACAAGAAGTCCAAGNTCATCNCACCTGTCAATAAAATAATGGGACTGTGGATAGTGGGAGGTTCTCACTGCATTTAATCCAAGCTCATTTTTCAAAATGTCCGCATCCATTTTCTGCATGCTTTCAGGCATGGCATAGCCCACATANGGATAGCTCTGATGTCTGTTTANGCCNCGTATTTTAAGCTTTCTTCCGTTTAAGTAAAAGCCATCCTCATGGAATACAGCCTTTCTGTAACCAAAGGTAACNGTTTTTTCATCAATTACCTTTTCCCTGTAAATAAGCTCCGTTTTAAGCTCATATAGCACAGGATTGTCCACATCCCACAAATCAATTTTTCCNGTATTATGTGTTATNGTATATTTTTTTGTATTATCACAATCACATGTCACATTTTCATTTTGACAATCNGATTTATCTGNCTCATTAATATTTGCCGGANAATCCTCGTCCAATACTTTGAACTCCTCATTTGCCGACTTTTTGCGGATAGACTGTCTTATGCTTACCCCCGCCTTTATTCCCTTGACGGCAACCTCGGAAACAGTAGCAGAATTTNCCCCCNCCTTNGCAAGCTTCGTCATGACAAAAACGTCGTCAATGTANGTCGAATTTTTTACATCAAGGTATACATCCCTGTATATTCCCCCAAAGGTCATATAATCAATTACAAAGCCGAACGGAGGTATATTGAGGCTTTCGTTGCTGTCAACCCTTACGGTAATTACATTGCGCTCTCCCAAAATGANCTTATCNCTTATATCTATTGTAAATGCCGTATATCCGCAGTGNTGCTCNCCCACAAGCTCACCATTTATATAAACNCTGCTGTCGTGGGCAACTCCTTCAAATGTAAGAAGCANCGTTTTTCCCTTCCATTTTTTAGGGGCATCAATCACCCTGCGGTAACCGCTTACCATCTGATATTCCTTTTCATCAAAATAATGCAGCGGCACCTCTTTACATGTGTGCGGTAAACGCACGTCAAGAAGCCCGCTGTCATCATACGACTTATCNATCAGTTTTTCGCTAAATTCCTCAGTGAATTTCCAGTCATTATTTAAATAAATCCTCTCCATATACGGCATACCTCCTTTATAAATACATCTTTATATATTATATTAAAATNCNGCTGCATTTTCAATATTTTCCGTGTACCTGCAATTAGGATATCCACTGCATCCCCAAAATTCACCGTATCGTCCATTTCTTTTCTTCATTATGCTCTTGCAGCGTGGACACACCTTCATTCCCTTTTCCTTAAGCCTATCAGGAGAAAACTCCTTTGCAAGCAACTCAAATACCTGCATATTCATGCGGCAGTCATTAAGCGCCCGATGGGCTCCCTCAGTGGAAATCCCATAATAATCAGACAAATCAACAAGTCTGTGATGAGAAAGCTCCGGCAGTATATTTTTTGCCATTCGCAGAGTATCTATGTAATCATTGTCAGGTATTTTTCCATAAAATTTTTCCGCATCCCGATATATAAAATTCATATCAAAGGTGTGTATGTTGTGTCCTACAAGCACCATATCCCCGATAAATTCAAAAAAATCCATCAACACCTGAGAAAAATAAGGAGCATCCTTAACCATCTCATCCGTTATGTTATTAACTGCACTTGCACTATATGGAATGGGTCTTTGCGGATTGACCAGTGTGGAAAACTCCCCCTCAATCTGTCCTTCCCTTACCTTTATTGCAGAAATCTCTACGACCTCATCATGTTTTGGAGATACTCCCGTTGTTTCCAAATCAAAAACAACGTATTCATTCACATATTTATCTATTCTTTTTCCTCGTACTTTTCCAAGCATATTATCCCTCGTTATATATTATTTAGTAAAATCATACCATATTCAAATTCAAATCACAATCAAAAGCCTTGGCTAAGTGCAAAGAAGTTTCCTATCAAATAAACAAAAGAAAAAGAACTGTCGCCCACAGATATACAAAATCAATTTGAAATCTGTGTGCGGCAGTCCTTTTAACCATTTTAAATATTTGTCTTTATCCTTCAATGGATATATAATTCTTTGTTTCTACAGCGGCCTTAGGGTCAATTTTAGGAACATCAATTCTTAAAACTCCATTCTCAAATTTCGCCTTAATGTCCTCCTGGGTAATCTGATTTCCAACATAAAAATTTCTGCTGCATGAACCGCTGTAACGCTCCCTGCGGATATACTTTCCATCCTCATCCTTAGTATCACTGGATGAGTTTGTGGAAGCATTTACCGTAAGGTATCCGTTTTTAAGCTCTGCCTTTACGTCCTCCTTTTTAACTCCCGGAAGGTTCATGTAAATCTCAAAGCCATCCTCCTTTTCCTTTACATCCGTGTGCATAATATTCTGCGGCATCTTTCCGCTACCTCCAAAACTCTTAAAGGAAGGTATATCAAAAAAATCATCCAACAGGTTTTCTCCAAATAAACTAGGTAACATCATAAGTCATTCCTCCATTCATATATAAAAAAGATTTTATTGTTTACTCTGAACAGGTAATGGTTTTTTTATTCATTTAATATCCATATCCTTGTTCTATAACTGTTATAACATACTTATTAGCACTCGTCAATAGTGAGTGCTAATAAAATTTGTGAAAAATTTATGAACACCACCATTTACAAATCATAACTTTCATTATAAAATTACCGCTATATAACTTATGTTATAAAAGGAGGATTGTTATGCCGCCAATAGCTAAAATAACAAGGGAAATGATTATAGATGCAGGTTTTGAATTAGTAAGAGAATATGGTATGGAGCATGTAAACGCCCGGGCTATTTCTAAAAAGCTTAATTGCTCTACACAGCCTGTTATGTATCACTTTAAGACAATCGAACAAATTAAAAAAGAGATTTATCAGAAAGCAGACAAATATCACTCGTCATACATTACTGATATTCAAGGTAACAACCCAATGCTTTCCATCGGACTTTCCTATATCCGATTTGCTAAAACGGAAAAGCATCTTTTTCGGTTACTATTTCAATCAAATGAATTTGACGGAAAAAGCATTTATGAATTGATTGCCGCTGAAGAACTTGAACCTATTATAAAAGTTCTCAGCGAAACGGCAAACGTCAATATTACACGGGCAAAAACGATTTTTAGTTCCCTGTTTATCTTTGTTCACGGGTATGCAAGTATGTTTGCAAACAATTCACTGGAATATGATGAAGAACTTATTTCAAAGGATTTAAAACGTATATTTACCGGCATGATGTATGTAGCAAAGGATGAATTATGATGACTAAATTTACTGCCTTATGGACTATTGCACTAAAATTCTTAGTGCGACAGTCCCTTACTTTTCCGGTCTGTAAAAGCCATGATAATTTCCTTCATGTTTCTTACATATATACATTGCGGAATCCGCTTTTTGATAAAGACAGTCAAAGTTTTCGATGCTGCCCTTATTTCTTATTACAGCACCCAGACTGACGGAAATACCACGATTACCCATCTCAGGGATGGAAATTTTATCAACCTCATCAAAAAGGCTTTTTATTATTTTCTCTCCTTTTTCTTCGCTGTCGATTCCTATGGCGTATACTGCAAATTCATCTCCGCCGAGCCGCATAAGTATATCTGCATTATTGAAGCATTTTTTAAGGCAACCTGCAATTTCTATCAGAACCTTATCGCCTACAATATGACCGTAATCATCATTTACGGATTTGAACTTATCAATATCAAACAGACAGAACATTCCGCATATATCCTCTGCAAGCATTTCCTCAATTTCACGTTCTCCGCTTCCTCTGTTGTTTATACCCGTAAGCGCATCTATACGTGAAAGCATTATAAGTTTCTGCTCCTGCTTCTTTTTTTCCGTAATATCTGTCAGGGAGGAAATACGCACTTTGGTACCATTCTGCAAGACAACCACCTTCGAATGAGTCATTATATATATGTAATCCTTTCCACTAGGCAGCATAAATTCACATACATAGCTTTCTCCAGGTTCCGTAAGCTTTCTGATATTATCGAACAGTTTCTCCTTTTCGTCTGACATTATCTTTTCAACAAAATCCCTGTCAATATCAATATCAAACTGATCCAAATGTGAGGAATCAAACAGTTTCTTTGCCACATCATTAATCATAAGCACCTTTTGTTCCTCAGGAATAACTGCTATAAGACCACAGCTTTGCATATTCATTATTTCGGTATATACTTCATTCTGATTTTCAAGTGCCTTTTTAAGCGCCCTTTGATATTCAAGCTCCTTTTGTTTTTCCCTGTCAATATACCTCACAGTATAAATAACCTGTATAAGATTGTCCTCATCATCCCTGCTTACATGTATGAAACTTGCCCTGCACCAATGTCCGTCAGTTCCAATGAACTCCTGACTTATTATTTTTTGTCCCCTCATACGCTCATTAAGGGTGTGCAGATTTGTAAACTCAAGCATCTGCATAACATATTCCTTACTCGTAATTGCCAACACAGCATCATGTATCTGTACATCAGCATCCTCAGGTCTGTTTACATATTCCCTTACATTCGGATTACTCTGGAATTCTATCTGTGTATTTTTAGGAATATTCAGAAGACGCATTACAGTATATATTTGGGAAATAGCACCTATCATTTTCTGCTCTAATGTAACACGCCTTTGAATATCATTTACGACAAATGCAGCGGCAGACTGCATAAGGAAAAGTGTATCTGTGTTGTCGGCAGGATTATCAACACCTATAAAGCCTATGATTTTACCGTCAAGCTTAAGCGGTGCTGCCATAAGGCTGTCGATATCCTGAGAAGCTAAAATCTCATATTCGTCAGAATCCTTATCTGCTTCCGCATCAAGGGAATTGATGTAAAATTCCCCCTTTGTCTCAAATTGAACCATCCATCTGTCGATAACGGCAATGTCCACACCCTGAAGCGCATCTATCTGCGGTTCAACATTTTCCCTGCACCATTCATAGGTATTGTTTACAACCGAACGCTCCTCATCCAACTCAAATATATATGCTCTGTCAGCATTGTGAAAACCAGCGATAATTTTTAATATTTCATTAATTGCAGCATTTACGTCATCACTAAAACAAAGCGTCCTCACGCACTCCATAAGAGCAGCGTCAAGGCGCAGCTGTTTTGTCATTTCTTCCTTTGTTGGGTTTGTATTTACATATTTATCCATAATCAGGCGCTTACTTATCCTTTTCTCAGAAAATCGTATTACATTATACACAAAAAACAAGAATTTGAAAATAGGGTTGTAAAAATGTTAACTATAAATTCACAAATAGTTATTACTCCAATTCTTCAAACAAATCCTTATAATCACTTTGAAGCGCATGGGCATTTGTTGATACCTTTTTATGTAGATTGATTGCGGCTGTGGATTTTGCAATAGGCTGTATTGTTCCTGCTCCTGCAACGCAACCTCCGGGACATGCCATTCCCTCCAAAAGATATCCGTCATATTTTCCTGCCCTTGCCATTGCAAGAAGCTTCCTGCACTCTGCAAGTCCCTCAGCATTTTGTACCTTGACCTCACAGTCAGGATAAAGCTCTGAAATACAGTTTACAACTGCATTGGCAACACCGCCACTGACGGCAAAGCCTCGTCCGTCACCGCTTGCGCCATGCATTGTATCATCATCTTTCAGTTCCTCAAATTTTATTTGCTTCGCTTCAAACATTCCCATTACCTCCTCAAAGGTAAGGACAAAATCAACGTCACTTCTTATGGTCCGTCTGCTCGCCTCAAGTTTTTTAGCAGCGCACGGCCCGATAAACGCAACTTTACAGCCCGGATATTTTTTCTTAATAAGCCTTCCTGTAAACACCATAGGAGTAAGTGCCATGGAAATGCATTTTGCTATTTCAGGAAATTCTTTTTTCGCCATCATGGACCATGCAGGACAGCAGGATGTAGCCATGAACGGAAGATTGTCGGGAACCTCCTCCACAAAGTCCTTCGCCTCCTGTATCGTGCAAAGGTCAGCTCCTATGGCTACCTCTATGACGTCCGTAAATCCAAGTGCCTGAAATGCCGACCTGATTTTTTCAGGCGTAAGCTTAGGACCGAACTGACCTGCAACAGCAGGCGCTATTGCAGCATAAACAGGCACATCACTCTTTATAGCCTGAATAACCTGAAATATCTGAGCCTTGTCCGCAATTGCTCCAAACGGACAGTTTGCAAGACACATGCCACAGGATACACATTTTTCCTGGTCTATCTCTGCACGTCCGTATTCATCTGAGGAAATGGCATTCATGCCACAAGCCTTTGCACATGGTCTTTCCTGCTTTACTATGGCACCATATGGGCACACACCGACACACCTTCCACATTTGATACATTTTTCCTGATCAATCTCAGTTTTGCCACCATAAAATTTTATAGCTCCTCTTGGACATACCTCTTTACACGGATGTGCAAGACAGCCCTGACATGCATCGGTTATCTTAACCACATTATCAGGACAGGCATGGCAGGCAAACTTTATTATATTTATAAGAGGAGGCTGATAGTATTTTTCCGGCTTTACACACTCCTCAGCGCCTGTTGATACAGGTGCATGCTCTGTAGGCGAGCGAAGGGGAAGTCCCATAGAAAGCCTCATACGCTCCTTAACGATTGCCCTCTCAAGGAATACACTGTCCCTGTATACCGTAACCTCACCCGGAATAATCCTGTAAGGTATCTGCTCCATTTGAGATAAATCTCCGTCCTTATAGTCATACGAAAGCCTTGCAACCTCCGCATAAACTCTTTTTCTAATATCATTTACAGATGTGTATATACCCCGCATATCCTTCCTCCTATCTTTCAAGATATTTTTTTATTCTTTCCAGCTCGCTTAATCCTTTTTTCCGTCCAATCTGATATACCCGTTCAAGCTCATCGGGCTTTCGGCAGACCTTTCCAATTGCAAGATCAGCATCCGGTCTTATGACAAACAGCCTTCCAAGTCTTTCCTGCTGTTCAATATACTCAAGGGTTTTATTGTATTTAATGTATCTCCTTGACATTGTACTTAAAAATTTCGGATATTTCCTAAGCACCTTATTCATGACAGGCATCATGCGAGTCTGATGCTTAACATAACCCTTTGGTCTTGTCAAGATAACAACAAGCTTATCATATCCTTTATATTCCATAAATTTTACCGGTATTGAATCAGCAGTTCCGCCATCTGACAGAACTCTGCCCGCAAGCTCCACCGGTCTTGCAGCAAAGGGAAGAGACGCTGACGCTCTCATCCATTGAATATCATTTTCACCTCCGTCAGTGCATTTGTGATACACTGCCCTTCCCGTAAGCATGTCCGTACATACAACATAAAATTCCATAGGGTTTTTGTGGAAGGTATCCGTATCAAATATATCAAGCTCCTTCGGCAGCGTATGATAGGAAAACTCAGCACCATAAAGGTCCCCTGTGGTAATCCATGATTTAAGGCTCACATATCTGTCGTCCGTACAGTATTTCTTGTTATACCTTATGCTCCTGCCTATCTGTTTGGACTTATAGTTACACCCAAACACCGCTCCTGCCGAGACACCCACTGCCCCGTTAAAGTCTATATCATGTTCCATAAAAACATCTAATATTCCTGCGGTAAACATGCCGCGCATGGCACCGCCCTCAAGCACTAACCCTTTTTTCATCTAAAAAACCTTCCATTCATTTTTATATCTAGCCATGAGCAAAACTCAACTTTCGCAAACGTCCGTTGTACAATATAGGCAAATCATCGCAAGGCACGCTTTCGCTATATGTCGCTCGTAACGGTACATAAGGTGCCAAAATACGGCACCTAAGTACCGACGGCTCCCCAATGCCTTGCTTATGATATTGTCTATATTGTACAACTGTATATTAGAAATAGTACGTTT
>JAAVIA010000033.1 GCA_014799405.1 Lachnospiraceae bacterium | reverse complement strand
TTCGCTATTTTACATACAAAATTAGATTTTGGTCCTGCGGTAGTATCCGTCAAATATACCGGATAAAAGTTACCAAAAATACTGTCACCATATTGTGCCGTTACAACCAAGCCGTTATTATCGCTCGTCATAATGCTGTTATTGTTTGCCTCATTTATCATTCTTCCTGTAAGTGTTACACGCTTATAACTCCATACAGCCTTAAGTGTTTTTCCCTTAACATTAGGAATATCTGTAATATTTCCTGTAGGTACACAAAGCTGGCTGACAGGTACTTCCTCACCCGGTTCATAAGTATAATTTGCAGCCGGGTCCTTCCATCCAATGAGCACATATCCATCATTTTCAGCCCATCCTGTCATCTGTTCAGCAGTCGGAAGCTTTACAGTGTCAGTATACGTCTTTTTATCGCTTTTATGTACCCTTTCACCTGTAATCTTTATAAACTCAGCCCCTGCAGGCTGCGCATCATATTCAATTTCTATATTCTCTACCGGCTTAAAATCAGCCACTATTTCTAAATTTAACGCTGTATCATTATCAGGGTCGGTTGTATAACTGAATGTACCGCCCTTTGGAACAAGCTGACCATTTCCATTTGCAGCTCTTATTCCCTCATATGTATATCCAAGTCTTCCAAAGCCATTTGCAGTTGCCCATGTATCATCAGGAACAGTAAATGTAATTACTCCTGTGGTAGAATTTGCGTACACAGGATTGCTACCTATATTTGCCTTTGACAACTCGTCTCCGGAAAGTCCATTTGTAAGCTGAACATTATATTTTAATCTTCTTGCAGTAAAATAAACAACTATTGAACCGAGATTTTTGGAAACCGTGTCTGTGCTGATAGTATTTGGGAGAGATTTCTTTTGATTATCAGCTCTGTCAACATAATACAATTCTGATATGAACATATCCGTCTCATTGTAATTTTCACCAAATACCTTTTGTGCAATAAAATTTTTATCCTTAATCCTTGTTGCAAACTCAGTTATATCATACTCCGTTACATCGTCAGGAACAGCCATATAATCTGCCTTATCCAAAAATTCACCAATTATTCCTCCCCTTGAATCCGCCCTGAATACAGCAATGGAAAGAGGATAATTTGCATATGTACTTACACCGTCTGAACCATACACGTCAAATTCCTGACTTATAATCTCACCATTTTCGTCGTACTGAACGTCAACGCTGTTAGCATTTATACCATCGTTTTCTTTTCCATATATATCAGTATTTTCAAAATCCCCCTCGGGTGTTATATCTGAATCCGAGTTATCGTAACTACTGTCTCCACTGTAATAGGCATCTGTACCGGTGGCAGTGTTAGATGTACCCGCAGATGACGAAGTATCCGCAGATGAAGTCAGAAAAAGCGATTGTGTTATGAGCATAACCATAACCATGGCTGATGCAACAAGCTTCTTTCCATTGCCCTTTCCCCAATATATTGCATGGGAAACAGCACTGATAACTGCAACCATCGCAAGTGTAGGATACACAAGTATTCTGTGTTTCTTGCCGACCTCCAATAATTTTCTTATAAGTTTGTCTTTCAGATTCATCATTTCACCTCATTAATCATGTCCCAACCAGTGGGGTATTTTTTATAAAAACAACTGATTTTATATGTAAAATTCAAGAGTACAAATAATCACAAAAACTATAATCATTCATACCGCTCATTATTCTATCACATATAATAAAAAAATTAAAGCCCTTTTATACCAAATATGGTTTTTTTTATCGTATAAAGTCCATATGTTGTGTTTCGCATCACCGCATAACAAGATATACTGTTTTTCATCATAATAAAAGCATAAAAAGCTGTATATTATATCGTACGTTATATCCAATAGCTTTATCCCTTATTTGTTGGAAAATTAATGAAATTATTTGAACCATGTATTGTAAACTAACTGTTTCCAAAGAGGTACATAGTTCCCCTCGTAAAAAGAATCCAAATGATTATTAAGATAGTTAATTTCTTCCTCAATCTGCTGTTTGCTCATGCCGGCCTTGTAAAAGGGCTGTTCCTTTACCCATACGCTGTCGTAATATCTTTCATATTTTATTTCCGAATGTTTCGATACAGCCTTGTTTTCTTCAGTTTTTTGGTAGTGTCCGTCGCCGTATGTGTTATTTTCCAATATAAATCCCTCCTAATTGAATATCACTACAATATATACCCTTCTTACGAAGGGTATATCAATCTTGTGTCATCTATGTTATTTAAAACCTGTTCCAAAAATTTCTTGCTTATATATCTCGCCATAGGAAGATTCATGTCAAGATAATTGCCACAGTCCCTTGCAGATGCACCGGGAACCTCATCATCAAAGGTACTCATAAACTCATACAGTTCTTTTATAAGCGGAATAATATCCTTTGATTCATAATCCCCTGCAAGTATAAGATAAAAGCCGGTTCTGCATCCCATAGGTCCAAAATATATAATCCTATCCCCATAGTCCTTGTGATTTCTTAAAAATGTTGCAGCAAGATGCTCAATTGTATGTACCTCAGCGGTGTTCATTACAGGCTCAAAATTTGGTCTTGTCATTCTTATGTCAAATGTTGTTACAACATTCTCACCCACCTTATCTTTTCTTGAAACATAAACTCCTGGCAACAATTTGGTGTGGTCTATTAAAAAACTCGCTATTTTTTCCATATTATACCGTCTCCTTTCTTGAACATCAGCCCATTCCAAATTTGCTTTCAGCAAATGGGCTGACGCTACATGTCAAGTTTTCATAGAAAACTTGACACAACCCTAATATTTTTCAACAAGCTCTATCATAAGCTTTACGCTGTGCTCTATCGCCTTTGCCTCAAAAGTCGGATAATCCTCTGTAGCGCTGTCGTCCGCTTTATCCGATATTGCCCTTATTATAAGGAAAGGAATATTATTTAAATATGCCGCCTGAGCTATAGCAGCGCCCTCCATCTCAGTGCAACAGCCTTTAAAGTTTTCCAATATGTACTGTTTTTTAGACTTATCTGACACAAATTGGTCACCGCTCACAACCCTGCCACAGAATACCTTGATGTCAGGATTGACCCTCTCGCAGCATTCCTTTGCCAAATCTCTAAGTTTCTCGTCCGCGATAAATGTTGAGGTTTCCATTCGTGGAATAACTCCAAGGTCATAACCAAAGCCAGTAGCGTCAACATCATGCTGCACAGCGTCAGTGGCCAGAACCATATCCCCTATATCTATATCAGCATTAAGACTTCCTGCAATTCCCGTGTTTATAACACCATCAACAAGGTATTCATCAACGAGAATCTGTGTACATATACCGGCATTTACCTTACCGATGCCCGAACGCACAACCACAACATCCTTTCCCATAAGCTTTCCCCTGTAAAAGTCCATTGATGCCTTTTTCTTAATTTCAACATCCGTCATTTTTTCCTTAAGCTTACTTACTTCCTCGTCCATTGCTCCGATTATTCCAAGCATTGTTCATCCTCCTTAAAAATATAAAATATGTTCTAAATACGAACTATCCATATACATAAATAACAACTGGAAAACGGCTCGAATATAGAACCTAAATTTTACTGAATTTTATAGAACTAAACAGAACTAATCTGACATTTACAATATCATATTTTATTTTTAAATGCAATACATAAAATAAAATACTTTGACTATCAGAGTATATTTTTATATAATGTTATATATCAGTGTTAAATGAGGTGAACACAAATGAAACAACGTTTAAATATCGGACTTCTTATAGATGATATTGATGCAGTTTTTACAAATGAGGCCTGCAAAGGCGCAGTATTGGCAGCCAAGGCAATTGATGCAAATATGTTTATATTCCCAGGTGGGTATTTGGATCATGAGGATATTTCGGATGAACACCTGAAATACGAATATCAGTACAATACCTTATTTGATTTCGCCTGTAATAAGCATTTAGACGTTTTATATATTATGATGGGTATGATTGCCGGACGTGTTCCTGACAGTGACAAGATTGCCTTTCTTGAGAAGTTCATCGGTATTCCTGTTGTTGCACTCTACACTAAAATGGACGGCTACACCTCTGCCGTCTTTGATAACCGCATTGGATTTTCAAACGCAATCAGACATCTAATCACAGAACATAACGCAAAAAAAATAGGATATGTCAGTGGTCCAAAGACAAACGTTGACGCCATGCAGAGAATGGACACCTTCAAACGTGTGCTTAACGAAGAAAACATACCTATCGTTGATGATTATATAATATATGGCAACTTTGAGGAAAGCAGCGAGGGAATCATACGTGAGCTTGTGGAAAAGCATCCCGAGATTGAAGCTCTTGTATTTGCAAACGACAGAATGGCATTAGGGGGATATCGTGCATTTCAGAAAATGGGAATCCATGTTGGTGAAGATATACTCGTTGTAGGATTTGATAATTCCGTTTTTGCCCCTACATTAAACCCTCCGCTCTCCACTGTGGAGGCAAATGCTTCCGAACTTTCCTATCAGGCAGTATACAATGCACGTCGCTTTCTTGAAACACAGGAAATGGAAAATATGGAGGTTAAAACCCACTTTATAAAAAGAGCCTCCTGCGGCTGCAACAAGTTTGATACCGAGGGAATCTCCGGTATGCTTGAATTTGACCACACAACAAACAAGGAAGATATAAATCTAAACACTGTACATAGATTTCTTTTTGGGAATTATTTAAAAGGCAGTGCCATTCAACGTATAAAGGATGACATATCTGTCCTTATAAAAATGCTTTTTGATTTGGCAGATGAAAGGAATTTTGAAAAATATGAAAAGGATCTTGAGGTTCTTTTCATGCAGCTCATAAATAATTCCCTTCTTCAATACACTACCGTAGAGCTGTTCTTCAACTTTCTCATATATATGCAGCAGACCCTCACCAATAGAATTGACGATAATGAGTATAAGCTTAGGATAGTTAATACATTTTCTAAAATGTACCGTGACCTTGCCATGTCAAACTGTCAAATTGTTCAGGAGCGTGAGCAGGGCTTAGAACGTATCTCGCACCTCATAAACAATATGACTGCAAATATGTTTCTTATGGAAAACAGCATTGAGGTTCCCTACGATATTGCACTTAACAATTTAAGTACTGTAGGAATCCACAGTGCATATTTGTATACCTATCAAAATTCAATCCACCATGCCAGAGGTACCGCATGGTCTAAACCAAATAAAATTCTTTTCAAGGCATATTATGACGGTGATACGTCTTATCCTGTTCCTGAGGAACAGCAGCTACTTACAACAAGCAAGCTTTTTAATAATCCTTTTATTATTTCGGATTATGCAAGAATAATGGTACTTTCTCCGCTTTTTTCAGGTGATGAATTATTTGGTATACTTTTTTCCGAAGTTGATTACAAAGATTTTGGCAATATTGCTTCCATAAGCTTCCAGATTTCTGCCGCATTAAAATCTTTCCTTTTACTTGAGCAGCAACAGGAAATCCAGACAAGAATGGCCTTAAATCTCAATCAGATAAAAGAAAGCAACCAGCGCCTCAGTGTTATATCCCAATCGGATGAGCTTACAGGTCTATATAACAGAAGAGGCTTTCTTGAACATGCACAAAATATCATACGCAACAAGAAAAACAAAGGTAAGCATGGACTTATAGTATACGCTGATATGGATAATCTTAAAATGATTAACGATAAATACGGACACGATGAGGGCGATTTTGCACTTAAAGAAATAGCCTCCATTCTCACGGATGTTTTCAGACGTTCAGATATTGTAGGACGTCTTGGCGGTGACGAATTTACTGCTCTTGCTCTTGTAAATATAGAAAACTATGAAAACATTATGAGACGACGCATAAACGAAGTGACACTCAGACACAATAAGGCAGCTGGCAAGCCATACCCTATTGAGATGAGTGCCGGTATTTACGAATTTGAATGTAACGCTGACATAGATATATATGATTTACTTTCTGCATCAGATGACCTTCTATACGAGGACAAAAAACGCAGAAAAACAATGCGCAGCTAATATTACGGTGCCTCTATATTCTGTACAACACTGTGAAGTATCTCAACAAGTGCTTTTGGCAGGAAAGGCTTTACAATATAATCATCACAGCCAAGATCAGTTGCCTTTTGGATAGATTCAAAATCCTTATTCACTGACATAAATACAATCGGTGCTTCCGTTTTTTCACGAAGCCTTCTATATGCCTCGAAGCCATCCATATCCGGCATCTGTATATCAAGCAGAATTATGTCTATGGATACATTTTGGATGATTTCCAGTGCTTCATGCCCGTTTTTCACGGAATAAATATTATACTGTGGTTCATCCTTAAGTGCAATTTCAATAAATTCAACATTCATCGTTTCATCATCAACAACCAGTATATTCTTCTTGAATTCAGTTTTTTGACACAGACTGTAATTTACATCCTCGTCAATCATCTTAATCATTATTTTGGCAATTTCAGGGTCAAACTGCGTTCCCATTCCCTGTTCAATTTCTTTTCTCACCGTCTCCTGTGGAAGTACGTCTCTGTAGCTTCTGTATGACGTCATTGCATCATACGCATCAGCAACACCTATTATCCTTGCTATTTCAGGTATATCTTCCCCTTCAAGTCCATTTGGATATCCCTTTCCATCGTATCTTTCATGATGCCACTTTGCGCCCTGTGCAATCTTAGGGTTTTCCTTCATTGTCCTTAAAATATGGTGTCCCGCAATCGGATGTAGCTTAATGTAACCAAATTCTTCATTCGTAAGCTTTGATGGTTTATTTATAATGCTGTCAGGCACATGTATCTTCCCTACATCATGAAGCAATCCGGCATAATATATTTCCTTTATCTCACTCTCAGGCTTTCCCATACGCGCTGCAATTTCCCTTGCATATCCGGCAACACGCTGAGAATGACCATTTGTATATTTATCCTTCGCATCTATTGTTCTTGCAAGAGTTTGAATTATTATGTCATTTAATCTCTCCTTTGAGGCTCTACTCTCCTCCAACATTTGCATATTCCACTTTAACCTACGAAACAGCATTGCACATAAAAATACTATTATAATAAATACAACAAGACATACTATTATGTTTCTTACAATCATAACCCAAGTATCATGGAAAAGCTTTGTATTGCTCACAACCATGACTACATACCAATCGTTCATTATGACCTCTGTAAATACAGTGCATTTTTCACCATCAATAGTGACATCAAATATATCCTTACTGTTATCGTATACTCCGGTCATAAGCTCTTGCATTTCCTGCATATTTTTGTAGTTTTTACCCTTTTCAGGTTCTTCGGAATGTGCCACAACCAAACCGTTTTTGTCAACAATAAAACCGTAACCCATACCATCCATGTTTATGTCCGTCATCATTGTCTGCACTTCATTCAGGTAAATATCCAGAGATATTACACTGTCATCGTCATATAACAGCCTGCAAACCGAAATTATAATTGTATTTGTCTGTGCATCGAGGTAAGGCGGTACTATAACAGGCTCGCCACCAGCCTCCTTCGCTACAACATACCATTCTCTTTCCCGAGGCACATAGTCATCATCCGGAACCCACTGAATTCCATCAATATATTCATTCATAAAAAGACCATAAATACCTGTAAAGTTTACATCTACATCCACAGAATAACGATCAGACTGATCTATTAGAAAATCTCTGATTTCTTCCTTTGTTGCACCAGCCTTCATCATATATTCCACCGATATCGACGTAACCCGCAAAACATTCATACCCTTTGAAAGATAGTATTTTAACTGTTCCGTTTCCTGCTTAAGATTACTGTGTCCAAGTGCAAGAAGCTCATCCTTTGACTCCCTGTAAAAAGACGCAAAATTAATCGTAACCATCGATGCAAGCGCAATCAGGATGATTATGATTGTAAAAATATACTGTTTTGCATCCTTATTCTTCATTCCTATGTATGTTCCTATCCTAATTTTGTTAATTCAATGATAATCAGCTATGTTTTTTATTATATAGCATTTAAGATTTTATATCAATAAAAGTTTATCTGAAACGGCTAAAATCAATCATTTCATCCATTTTGTACCCTGTTCATGTATCTGTCCCACTCAAATACAGCCTTTTCAAACAATATATTCAGACAATAGGAATCTGACACAGTTCCCTCGCTTTCATCTTCAAATTCAATTCCCAAGGAATAACTCAGCTTATTATCCTCTATATCATCGTTATTCTTATTTAAAAAATAAAGATAGGCATTTTCACACTGCTTAGGAAATTTCTCAAGCTCCTCCTCAGTAAGCTTACGGTCTGGCACCTCATTTATAAGTATATCATTTGCATCATAATATTTATATCCATCCTTAACGCCATCTGTTATTTTTCCTTTTACAAATCTGGCAGTCGTAGTCCCTGCATAGCTGTCCGTATAGTTTGTATTTTGAGAATTGTCCTTTTTAACAATAAGCGCTTCAAGAACCAAAGTTATACAATCCTTTTCAACCTCAAATCCAGCTATCCTGCAATCCTTATATGAAAATCCCTCTATTTCATTTATACATTTGTAATTCATTTTAAATCTCCCTTTTATATTGTTATCATGTCCCCTAAGCTTCACGTGTTTTTTGCTTAAATGATTTTAACATTACGGAGACTCATAAAAGCATAAGCTCCGTAATGCATATTATATCATTCTTAATTTAAATTATAACATAATGTGAAACAGTAAAAAAATAATAAATAACAAAAAATAAAAGAATTTAAGAATTAAGATAATTTGAACTGAAAATATTATTTCATACAAATGAATTATACTTATTAGTTTTGCTTTAATACATACACTTATCAGGCAAATTTTTGAATTTTAGCACTATGATCAGCTACAACTCTTTTAATAATGCTTATATCTTCCTGCATTTCATCAAACTGCATAGTACCGGCCTGATATCTTTGATATGTAGATATATAACAGGCTTCAATATTTCCAATACGAGGAACGACATCATTCTCAATTGTAAGCTCAATATTTGTTACACGTGGTTTAATGTCCTTATCAATTGTAGTTTCAATATTTGCAAGTCGTGGTTTTATATCTTTGTCAATTGTAGCTTCAATGTTTGCAAGTCGTGGCAATACATCATTTTCTAATGTAAATTCTACCTTGTCAAGTCTAAATTCTACTTTATCAAGTCTCTGCTCTACCTTGTCAAGTCTCTGCTCTACTTTATCAAGTCTCTGCTCCACCTTGTCAAGTCTCTGCTCTACTTTATCAAGTCTCTGCTCTACCTTATCAAGTCTCTGCTCTACCTTATCAAGTCTCTGCTCCACCTTGCCAAGTCTCTGCTCTACACTATCAAGTCTCGTATCTATTCTGTCTAAGCGTTCATATACGGGCTCTAATTTTATATCCATTAAATTGGATATTGCAAATAACAATTCATTGTCTGACATGTTTTTACCTCCTTTCCCATATAATAATAAGGTCGGCCGCATTACTTCACAACTCCATCATAAGAATAGCTTATGACGTAGACCCCACCTTAGAACATATACTACCATATCGACCGCATAATGTATATAGCTAATTAAAAATATTTTGAAAAAACACCTATTTGCAAATTTTTCCTTAGTCAGGAAAAATAAAAAGCTCCTTAACCATATGGCAAGAAGCTTTTATTTTCTCTAATATTTAAAAACTTTTTTTATTTAAAACAATCTTCAAAGGATTCATCAAGCAGCAGCGTGCCCTCTGCCTTTTTATGTAAGTCACGGAGCTTAATTAAATCAATCTCCAACGGGTTCTTTTTAATGCGCCAGCCGTTATCCAAATTATTATCCATCAAATATTGAACTGTAATCATAGTACCATCCTCATAATACAAGGAACCATCATAATAATGCATACTCTCTTTTCTGCTAAAATCAACATGCTGAACAAAATAGCCCGCTTTACATAATGCTATGGCTGTCGTAAGGTCGAACACTTCATCAAGTAAACGTTGCAGCTTGTCAACATGTACAAGACTTGCTTGAATTGTGTCCTCAAACTTTTGTTGATCATTTTGGATATCAATGCGTATTTCCTGTAGCTTTTTTACTATATCAATAACTTCTGTATCCATATTCTACAATCCCCTTTACTTTAAATTAATAATTCAAAAAAAGCAAGGCCTCTCAAACTGAAATACAGTTTGAGAAACCTTATTTTTATTATATTATCCATTCGTAGTGAAAATTTCCTCTACGCATCGAGCTAGTACCATTCGTTATATTAGAACTTACCGTCCTTTGCTGCTTCTTCAATCGAAACCGCAACTGCAACAGTCATACCAACCATAGGGTTGTTACCTGCACCGATAAGACCCATCATCTCTACGTGTGCCGGAACAGATGAAGAACCTGCAAACTGTGCATCTGAATGCATACGTCCAAGAGTATCTGTCATACCATATGAAGCAGGACCTGCTGCCATGTTATCCGGATGAAGCGTACGTCCTGTACCACCACCTGATGCAACTGAGAAGTACTTCTTACCCTGCTCAATACACTCTTTCTTATATGTACCTGCAACAGGATGCTGGAAACGTGTTGGGTTAGTTGAGTTACCTGTAATAGAAACGTCAACACCTTCCTTGTGCATAATTGCAACACCTTCAGGTACTGAATTTGCACCATAGCAGTTAACCTTTGCACGAAGTCCCTCTGAATAGGATTTTCTAAATACTTCCTTAACCTCATTTGTGTATGGGTCATACTCTGTCTCAACAAATGTGAAACCATTAATTCTTGCAATAATCTGCGCTGCATCCTTTCCAAGACCGTTCAGGATAACTCTGAGAGGCTCCTTACGTACCTTATTAGCCTTCTCTGCTATACCGATTGCACCCTCTGCCGCTGCAAATGACTCATGACCTGCAAGGAAAGCAAAGCACTTAGTCTCTTCCTCAAGAAGCATCTTACCAAGGTTACCATGTCCAAGACCAACCTTACGTGTATCAGCAACAGAACCTGGAATACAGAAAGCCTGAAGTCCTTCACCGATAGCTGCTGCTGCATCTGCTGCCCTTTTGCAACCCTTCTTAATAGCAATTGCGGCACCTACAGTATATGCCCAACATGCATTTTCAAAGCAGATTGGCTGGATACCCTTAATTTGGTTATATACATCTAATCCAGCGTCCTTAGTAATCTTTTCTGCCTCTTCAATAGAAGCGATACCATAGCTATTTAAAACGCTGTTGATTTTATCAATTCTTCTCTCATATGATTCAAATAAAGCCATTTTCGTTACCTCCTTCTATTATTTAGCAATCTCTTTGTCAGTTCTAGGGTCAATAATCTTAACTGCATCTGCAACACGACCATACTGTCCTACAGACTTCTCGTATGCTGTATTAGGGTCATCACCCTTCTTGATGAAGTCAGTCATTTTTCCAAGGTTAACAAACTGATAACCAATAATAAGATCCTCTGCATCAAGTGCGATTCCTGTTACATAACCCTCTGCCATTTCAAGGTAACGTGGTCCTTTCTTAAGTGTACCATACATAGTACCAACCTGTGAACGAAGACCCTTTCCAAGATCCTCAAGACCTGCTCCAACCGGAAGACCATCCTCTGAGAAAGCACTCTGAGTACGTCCATAAACAATTTGAAGGAACAATTCTCTCATTGCTGTATTAATTGCATCACATACCAAGTCAGTGTTCAATGCTTCCATAACTGTAAGTCCTGGAAGAATTTCAGCTGACATAGCCGCTGAATGTGTCATACCTGAACATCCTATAGTCTCAACCAATGCCTCCTGTATAATACCTTCCTTAACATTTAAAGTAAGCTTGCAGGCACCCTGCTGCGGAGCACACCAGCCGATACCGTGTGTAAGACCTGAAATGTCCTTAACTTCTTTTGCCTGAACCCACTTTGCTTCTTCCGGAATCGGGGCACAGCCATGATGTACGCCCTGTGCAACCGGACACATGTTTTCAACTTCCTGTGAATAAATCATTTTGAGACTCCTTTCAATTTTTAGAATTTTCTTAATTGACGTTTTTCTAAAAATGAAACGGCTTCATTACCATTATTCAAATTAATTAAGAAAAACATCACTGTATCTATTTTCTCACAAAGTGAATAATTAGTCTACTATTTTTTGACATTTTTGAACCAAATTTTAAAGTAAAAACTATAACAGTTGTCATAAAAAAATGAGGCTGCACACCTGACTTAATCTGTTAAGCCCAATGTGTCAGCCTCATTCCTTAAAATAGTTTTAAATTATATTGAAACCTACTTTTTTTCCTTACCAGGCTTCTTGGCATCCTTTGTATCCTCTTCCTTTGCCTTCCTGTCATCAGCCACATCATCCTTAATCTCTGCCGAGCCTGCTTTTTCAACCTCAGCTATAGCATTTTTGTGCATAGGAATACGACAGTTTTTGTTATTGCCAAACTCAACAATAACGGTTGTATCGTCAACAATGTCGAGCAATGTACCATAAAATCCACCGGTTGTCATGATATTGTCACCAGGCTCCATGGCATTATGCAAATCCTCAATGGCCTTCTTCTGCTTCTTCTGCGGTCTTATAAGCATGAAATAAAATACAAGTATCCATATTACAATGACAAAAATAAAACCTGTCACACTTCCTGCCTGTTGTGCTGTTGTTCCACTAGCTTCTAATAACATTTAAAAATTCCTCCTAATTATTCTTAAAGCCCTCCAATTTACACCGCTTATACTCCAAAAAGCGATGTTCAAGAATTGCCTCCCTAATCTCTCTCAACATATTATTATAAAAATACAAATTATGCAATACACAAAATCTCATTCCGAGCATTTCTTTCGCTTTAAGCAGATGTCTTACATACGCTCTTGAATACCTTTTGCACACAGGACATCCGCACCCCTCCTCTATAGGGTGTTCATCCGCTTCATATTTTGCGTTAAATAAATTAAGCTTTCCGTTATTTGTATAAACATGTCCATGTCTTCCGTTTCTTGTAGGGTATACACAGTCAAAGAAATCAACTCCCCTCTCAACAGCTTCGAGAATATTCGCAGGTGTTCCAACACCCATAAGATAGGTAGGCTTTTCCTTTGGTAAATACGGAACTACAGCCTCAATTATTCTGTACATTTCCTCATGACTTTCACCTACTGCAAGACCGCCAATGGCGTATCCGTCAAGATTAAGCTCTGATATCTGTTTTGCATGCTCTATACGAATATCATCAAATATTCCACCCTGGTTTATACCAAACAGCATCTGTTTCTTGTTAATTGTATCCTCCAAATTATTAAGCCGTTCCATCTCAGCCTTACATCTTACAAGCCATCTTGTAGTCCTATCCACAGAAGGCATGATATAGCTTCTGTCCGCCGTTGAAGATGGACACTCATCAAATGCCATGGCAATCGTAGATGCAAGATTTGACTGTATCTGCATACTCTCCTCAGGTCCCATAAATATTTTTCTTCCATCCACGTGAGAATTAAAATAAACACCTTCCTCCTTTATTTTTCTAAGCCCCGCAAGTGAAAACACCTGAAAGCCCCCCGAATCCGTAAGTATAGGTTTATTCCATGACATAAACTTATGTAAACCGCCCAACTGTTTTATCAGCTTATCGCCTGGCCTTACATGAAGGTGATATGTATTTGAAAGCTCAACCTCAGTACCAATCGTTTCCAAATCCTCAGTAGACACAGCGCCCTTTATGGCAGCAACCGTCCCCACATTCATAAAAACCGGTGTCTCAATCACTCCGTGAGGTGTTATAAGCTGCCCTCTTTTTGCACTTCCGTCTGTTGTTATAAGTTTATACATTTCTATTTACTCCATAATATCACTTTAAATTTCTTGCAAACATCTATATAGTATGATAAATAATAAATAAGACACTATACTGATAAGCAGACAACTTCAGCCTGTTTAATATCATAAATTATAAAGGACGCTTTTATGTTTCGTATTTGGGGAAAGATAATTAAAGAAAATAAAGTACTGCGTGACTATACTGTATGCATAGACGACCAAAGCATGACAAGAACACAAAAGGTCTATCATGCCTTGGATGAAATCTGCATAAAATTTGACCTTCCAAAGCCCTTGTGGCTTAAGAAGAATCAACAGGATTTCATAAGAAGCGCACGCACAAGATTTAATCAGGATAACTTTATAGAGCAAATTAACTTTGATTACCTTGATTTCCAAATAATCGAGGAGGACTATTAAATGTCATATTCATCTGTATATTCTTCCCCAATGTATTCATCTTCCTCAACATCATTCTCCTGAACATCATCTTCCTCGGAAGCGTTTTCACCTATATATTCTTCATCAAAATCTTCTTCTGAATATCCTTCGTCCGAATATCCTTCGTCTGAAGCATAATTCTCATTCTGATATTCCTCAAGCATATCTTCCTCGTCCTCAGCATATTCTTCACTGTCAGTATCAACTCCCTCTGTTTCAAATGCCTCTGTTATATTAGTATCAACTTCCTCATTTTCCGGCTCCTCCGTTATTTCAGTAGCAGCCTCCTCCGTCATGACCTTCACGTTTTCATCATCACTGTTTTTAAGGCTTCCGATTATATCTGCAATCTGATTTAATTCGGCAATAACAAGGTTAAGCTCATAAAGATTCTTCTGACAAAGTTCTGCTGACTGCCTTGCATTTGACTCTATTTTCTGACTTGCATGCTGCTGACTTGCAACGCCATCTATAATGGAGTTGTTCGACGCATCAAGATTGTTACTTATGCTGTCAAGCTGCTCCATCTCCATATGAAGCCGGTCAACGGCACCTGCTATTACCTGAAATGAATTGTCAGCCGCATCTATGCATTTTGCCTGCTCAGCCACAGAATGTACACTTTGTTCTATAAGGTCAGATGTGTGCTTTGCAAGCTCAGTAACGCCCTTTAACAGTGACGTAATATTGTCAATTGAGCTTTTTGTATCATCTGCCAGCTTTCTTATTTCATCTGCAACCACAGCAAAGCCTCTGCCTGCATCACCTGCCCTTGCGGCCTCTATTGATGCATTTAAGGCAAGAAGATTTGTCTGACTTGATATCTGATATATAATCTGGGTTATTTCCTCCGCCGAAGCAATCTTTTCACAAAGCTCCGCGGACACTCTTGTAACATTATCGTTTGCAACATTTATATCCTCTGATTTACCTTTCAAATCCTCAATAACCTTAAGACCCGACTGCACAGATTCTATCGCCTTGTTTGTGGACTCCACAGTGCTGTCCTTAACATCAATCAGTGTATCTATAACATCCTGTATCTGCTGTGTCATATCAGAGGTATTCTCCATCTCTGAGACCATGTCAGAAACCTCCGCAGATATGGCATCAACAGAACCGGTAACCTCCGTTGTTGCATTTTGAAAATTATCCAGCTTATTTTGAAGAAGCTGAATATGGGTCTTTCCATTGTCAACAACTTTTACCATATTCTCGGTAATCTCCTCCTGATATGCAACATGGTACTCTATCTCCTGCTTGTCAGTCTGCTGCTCACGAAGCACTATCTCGCATGCATATATTATTCCTACAGTAAAAACAACGGCAAAAACAAAAAGCTCTACCCATGGAAGTGACATGGTAAATCCGTTACGCGAAATCTGAATTATTGTCTCAATAAGAAGTCCTATTACCGATATTCCGCATGTTACCTTTATATGTGAGGCTTCCATGTAAATTATGCACATTCCCATAGCCACATATACCGGTATGGCATCTATAAGACTGGATGATGTTATATAGCTTATGGTTACCAGACCCGCATACAACGATATGGCAGTGTACTTAATCATATCACTTCTGTCATTTATAATATTTAACGCTATATTTGCTACTAAAAACAAAGCAAACAATACAATCAGTAATGCAAGACTTTTCTGATTTTTATTATTTAATATAAGTATCAGTATTTTAGCCGCCGCAAAAGCAGCCATTATTTTCACAGCCAGCGAATTCTTTTTTGCAAGTCTCATTCCATTCATAAAAATCACCTCATTACTTTTCATATTCTAACCATGAGCAAAACTCAACTTTCGCAGACATCCGTTTTACTCATATTAGACAAATTGGCATTTATATTATAAAGTATAACATATCGTGTCAGTTAAAGTCTATAACATAATTACCATATTAATAATGAAACCCTTTATGTTAGTTGCACCTTCTTCTTGTACTTTTATAATAAAAATGGTATTTTATGTTATAAATAATATTTTAAAAAGGTGAAATATGTTTAATATAGAAAAAATAAACAAATCATATGGCAATAAGCTTGTGCTTGACAATATTTCCCTGTCGGTTGCAGGTAATGAGGCAATCGGAATTTTAGGTGTAAATGGTTCTGGAAAATCCACGCTGCTTTCCTGTATTGCAAAGAAATACGCAGGTGATGACAGCATTAAAATCGGCTATATGCCTCAGGAAAATCCGCTTTTTGACGAGCTTTCTGCCATAGACAACATAAAAATGTGGACAAAATTATCAAGGACTGAAATAATTACGGCACTTAACAGCCCTCCTCTTTCGGACATGGGTATTTCAGACTTTGCAAAAATAACCGTAAAAAAAATGTCGGGCGGAATGAAAAAAAGAGTCAGCCTTGCAATTGCACTTATCAATAATCCTGATATTTTGCTTCTGGACGAACCCTTTGCTTCCCTTGACCTTCCTGCGAAGGAGGACATACTTAAAATTATGAATGGCTTTCTTGGTGAAAATAAATCCATTATAGTTGCATCACATGACAATAATGTTTTTGATTTTTGCAGTAAGGTTTTTCTTTTGAAGGACGGAAAGCTTATGAATGCTAATGCTCTGATAAACAAAGGCATAAGCTATGTAGATATTTTAAGGAGTGGGATTTGATGTT
Source organism: Lachnospiraceae bacterium (assembly GCA_014799405.1). GTDB lineage: Bacteria > Bacillota > Clostridia > Lachnospirales > Lachnospiraceae > Coprococcus_C. The sequence goes on along the minus strand of JAAVIA010000033.1, from coordinate 66,422 downwards.
TTTATTTCTTGCAAAAGCAAACTTAAAGCGCCTAACAAAATATTTGCCACATCTTATTATTTCTGTATTTATCCTTCTTGCAATATGTATGACCGCAGGAATGGTTATCGCTGAAAATATATATAAGGATAGTGAAAGGCAGCCTGTTCCGGTAGCATATTATCTTACCGAGGATGAGGACTCTGATTACGCAAAGCTGGCAATCGGAATGCTTGAAAGCACAAACAGTATGCAGGAAGCGGTGGAGCTTACAAGAGTATACAAAATCGAGGATGGATATTCCATGTTGGAAAATAAAGATGCATTATATTTTCTTATTATCCCTGACCATTTCGTACACGGAATATTGCACGGAACAAACACGCCCCTTGAAATTATAACCAACGACAGCTCCTCCGCTAATTCATTTATCACAAATGAGCTTTTTCTGTCCTACGGAACATACCTTGGCATAGCACAGGCGGCGGTTTACAGCGCACTTGATTCCTCAAGGGCAGCGGGTTATTCCGATAAGGAGGTTTCCGACATACAAAATACTGTAAACATGACATTTCTTGACCGTTCGCTTAACAAGGCACAGTATATGGACAGTAAAGCTGCAACCTTTGAAGGCGGATATACAATCAGGCAGCATTACCTTTCCTGTGCCGTTATGCTTGTACTTTTTTTTACGGGCTTTATTATGATGCCTTTTATGAAAAACTATTCAAAGGGAATGATTATGCGTCTTGAGATTGCAAAAATAAATAAATGCCACCTTCTGCTGCAAAACCTGATATGCATATTTATTGCCACAATTATAGCCTATATTCCGTGTCATTTCATAATCGGTATACAGGAAAAAAATATTAATACATCTGATATTACTTACATATTTATCGCAGTTTTAGGAATATCGTTTATAACTGCCGCTATAGGCACATTTGGTACACATGAATTCACGTGCAACATGATGCTTTTTACGGTAACGCTTCTGCTGGCATACATCGGAGGAGGCATTATTCCGGATGCACTGCTGCCAAAAGCAATTTCACATATTTCCGATTATCTTCCGGGAAAATATATTATTAATGCTTTATCTCACGGCTTATTTGGAGGTGGCTATGGCATTTAAAAACGTGTTTACAGTTTATCTAAAAAGAATATTTACAAAAAAAATGTATGTATTTACACTTATTATGCTTCTTGCCCTTACCATAATCTATAAGTGTCTGCCTGACGCGGAAAAAACAGCAGATATAAGAGTGGGCATATATATGGAGGATTCCGGTTATCATGCTGACAGACTTGCTGACAACGTTAAAAATTTAAGCTCCGTATACTCATTTTATATTGCGGACAGTGAGAAACAGCTTACTGACAATATAAAATCGGGTCACACAGAGTGTGGCTATGTTATACCCGAAGGCTTTTTTGACAGCTATATAAGAGGACTTTCCGGTGAAAATAATATTATTCTTTATACTGCTCCCGGTACAACGATGTCTGAAGCAATATCCGAGACACTTTTTTCCAACATATACAAAATCTGTTCGGGGGATATTCTACATTATGCAGCTTCTTCTCCCGATTTAGACGAACAGCTTGATTTGCTGCTTAACTCATATATTGAGGGAGATGAGATATTCCGTGTCAGCGACAGTACAGGAGGTAGGTATATTGCAGAAGCCGAAATTTATACGATAGATATACCTGTGTATGAGCTTTCACTTATCATTATAATTTTTGCAGGCCTGCTTGGTCTGCTCACCTATATGAATGACAGTGAACGGGAAATTTTTATTGCACTTCCTGACAGTGGCAGGCTGCTTTTACTTACATCGGCAATTGCCTCCGCCATTTTGCCGGTATATGCCCTTTCAATGCTTTCATGCGCCATAACCTACGGAATAACCACAAGACTTGCGGCATTATCACTATGTGCTGCCTTAAGCTTTTTAACTTCGGTTTTATTTAAGCCCATAATAAGAAAAAGCACCATCCTAACGAAGGTGCTTCCCGTAATTATGCTTTGCAGTATTGTAATTATTTTTGTGCACTCCATGTTGTAATATAAACATATTTCACGTTTTATTTCAAAGTTTTTTAACCAAATATTTCATCGCCAAGTGTTATGACAGCTCTGGCACTTGTCGCCTCCGTAATTTCATTTATTATCTCATCCTTTTTACCTACAGGTATCTCCGCCTTAAATATGACGTTATCTTCAAAAACCGTATCATATATATTTATACGTCTCTCATTAAGTATGTACTGAAGCTTTCCCATGTCCGTGTAATTTGTCGTTATTTCCACAGGAAAAATACGCTGCATGAGCTTTGTCTCACTGGCTTTCACAGCCGCCTTTGCAGCGTCGGTATATGCCCGCACCAAACCGCCTGTGCCAAGCAAAATACCGCCGAAATATCTTGTGACGGCAATACAAATATTGTGAATACCTGACCCGTTTATCACCTCAAGTATGGGCTTTCCAGCTGTCCCCTGCGGTTCTCCATCATCGGAAAACCTGAGCATTGGATTATCCTCCCCTACTGAAAATGCAAAACAGTTATGTCTAGCGTCGTAATGCTTTTTTCTTACGCTCTCAATAAAAGCGTAGGCCTCCTCCTCCGTTGACACGGGATGCGCCATACCGATAAAACGGGATTTTTTTTCCGTTATTTCTCCTTCGCCACCTTTTACAAGGGTTATATAGCTGTCTAACATATCATCCTCTTATCTATAAACTATTCGTGTCAAGCAGCTTCTTAAGCTCACTCATAAATGTGTTTACATCTTTAAATTCCCTGTACACGGACGCAAACCTGACATATGCAACCTGATCTAAGCTTTTGAGCTCATCCATAACTATCTCGCCTATTTTTTTACTCTCAATCTCCTTGACTTCCAAATTGAATATCTTGTTTTCTATCTCATCAATACATACCTCTATGGCATCAATTGATACAGGTCTTTTATGACATGACCTTACGACACCGGATTCAATTTTTGCCCTGTCATAACTCTCTCTGTTTTTATCCTTTTTAATTACGATAAGGGGAATGGTCTCAACTTTCTCATATGTTGTAAAGCGTTTCCCACATTCGTCGCACTGTCTTCTTCTCCTTATTGCCTGATTATCATCGGCCGGTCTTGAATCAATAACCCTCGTATTGTCATCACCGCAAAACGGACATTTCATTTATGTTAGTCTCCTTTGTAATTTATTTTTCTCATATCGCATGCATCTATATCTACAAGCACTATATCGGGCCCCATACGGACAATATTACAAAATCTGATATAATACTCTGTTCCTGACCCAAAACAGGAAAATAATTTTCCCGGTCCCGGAACAATAATAGCCGTAATCTTACCTGTATTAGGGTCAAATTCTATATCAGCAATAAAACCAAGTCTTCTGCAATCCTTACAGTTAATGACTTCTTTTTCCTTAAGATCAAGAAAACGCATACACTTGCTCCAACCCTTTTACAGATAATATATTCAACTNTTCTATCTTATGTCACCCATAAAGAATATTGCGATTGTTCCNGGNCCTGAATGGGCNCCTATNGTNGGCGATATTTCACCTATGACAATATCCTTTGGATTGTACATTTCCTTNATCATATCCACACAGAAATTGGCATCNTCTATACTGTCTGCATGNCAGACAATAATAAGNTCCTGCTTGTCCTTAAAGCTTCCCATTGCCGTGTCAAAATTTTTAATCATCTGCTGCAGGGATTTTTTNCTGCCTCTTGCCTTTGCCTCAAGCACAAGCTTNCCTTCATTGTCAACATGAAGCANCGGNTTTAAATTAATCATTGTTCCAAGTGTTGCCGCAGTTTTAGAAACNCTNCCGCCTCTGTAAAGATAAACAAGATCTTCAACAGTAAACTTATGGACAATATTCATTTTGTCCTTTTCAAGCTTATCTGCATTTTCGTCAAGTGAAAGTCCTGCCTTCTTGTTATTTACGGCAAGATAAAGAAACATCCCCTGGCCTCCCGATGCACAAAGGGAATCNACAACCCTGATATGACACTCAGGATATTTCTCCTCAATGTCGCTTTTACTTATCATGGCATTTCCCACAGTACTGCTTATGCCCGATGAAAGGCATGTAAAGAGGATATCCTTACCTTCCTTTGCAATCTCTTCAAACATACTGCTTATTTCCGCAAGATTTGCAGCGGCAGTTTTTGTAGTGCTTCCATTCCTCATTCGGTCATAAAATTCCTTAAGCGGAAGCTCTCTGTCCTTTCCATAGGATTCACCATCTATCTCATATAACAACGGTAAAATTCTAATTTCATTCTCCTCGGCAAATGATTTTGGTAAATCATTTGTTGAATCCGCTACAATAACGTAATCTCTCTCCATTTTCGCCTCCCTGATTTATTGGATTATTAGTAACTATCTATCAGTGAATTATCTTTACAGGACATTTTTCCTTACATGTTCCGCAGCCTGTACATTTATCATAATCAATAATTGCCAAGTGGTTTTCAACAGCTATCGCTCCCTCCGGACAGTTTTTCTGACACATGCCGCAGCCGATGCATCCAACCTCACAATTTGCCTTTACATCCTTTCCAAAATCCTTGGAATTGCAATCAACAACAACCTCCGCCTCGTAAGGTATCATCTCAATAATATGTCTCGGACATTCCGCCACGCACATACCGCAGGCTTTGCATTTATCCTTGTCTATGACCGCTATTCCTTCTATTATCTGTATGGCATCAAATTGACATACTGCCTTACATGAGCCATAACCGGTACATCCGTAGGGACATGCTTTCGGACCGCCGCCAGGTGCATTTGCTGCAAGTTTACAATCCTTAGGTCCAAAATATTCATATGCCTCCTTGGCCTTTGCGCACGTTCCTGCACATTTGACGTGAGCAACCATTTTTCTGCTTGAAATCTCACCGCCTACAATAGCTGCTATTGCAGTTGCAGTTGGCNCGCCGCCAACGGGACANCCGCTTGGCGCTGCCTCACCCTTTGCAATTGCCGCAGCNAGCCCATCACAACCGGGATAACCACAGCCTCCACAGTTATTTCCGGGAAGCAGCTCCCTTATTTTAATCTCCTTCTCGTCAACCNAAACCTTAAATTTTTCACTTGCCACACCAAGGAGAACACCGGCCAAAATACCGACTGCACCCACAACTGCGGCTGCTATTAATATTGATATTATATCCATTTTGTCCTCCTCCTATTTAATAAGACCGGAAAGCCCCATAAAAGCAATGGCCATAAGNCCTGCCGAGATAAGCGTTATAGGCGCTCCCTTGAAGCTTTCAGGAACATCATTATGCTCNATTTTTTCCCTTATGCCGGCAAGTATTATAATTGCAACCGCAAAACCTACTGCCGAAAACATTCCGTTTATAATNGACTCTCCNACATTTAAGCCTGACTGAACATTGCTTATGGCAATACCAAGCACCGCACAGTTTGTAGTTATAAGCGGAAGGTAAACGCCAAGCGCCTGATAAAGCGATGGCACGGCCTTCTTAAGGAACATTTCAACAAACTGAACAAGCGCCGCAATGACAAGTATAAATACTATCGTGTTGAGATATGTAAGCTCAAGGGGTGTAAGCACATAGTAATATATAAGGCTTGTGACGGTNGANGCAATCGTCATTACAAATATGACCGCCCCTCCCATTCCTGCCGCCGTGCTAATCTTTTTTGATACGCCAAGGAAAGGACATATTCCCATAAACTGACTTAAAACAACGTTATTTACAAATGCCGCTGAAATTGCAAGNANAATAATGTTCATGGTCTACGCCTCCTTTCCTTCATTTACTGTACTTCCCTTACATAANGTATTATGGCAGGAAGCACAGTCCGCTATTGTACAAAGAGAAGGCGTACNGCCCTCCTTTTTGGCTTTATTAATATTTCTCTTATTTAAAATTGCAATTATGAATGCAAGTACGATAAATGCGCCGGGCGCAAATATAAATATAGGAATCGTGTAATCCTCTGGAATAATTCTTNCGCCAAAAATTGTTCCTGCNCCGAGAATTTCACGTATTATGCCTATTGTTGTAAGCCCAAGGGTAAATCCAAGCCCCATTCCAATACCATCAAATATTGACGGCAGTATAGGGTTTTTTGAGGCATAAGCCTCCGCCCTTCCAAGTATGATACAGTTTACAACGATAAGAGGTATAAATATTCCTAAGCTCTCATAAAGCTCCTGNACATACGCCTGCATCAAAAACTGNACTATGGTGACAAANGATGCAATTACCACAATAAATGCAGGTATTCTTACCTTGTCAGGTATAACCTTTCTCAGTAATGCTATCATTGCATTGCTTAAGGTAAGTATGATTGTTGTTGCAAGCCCCATTCCTGCACCGTTTATTGCTGAGGTCGTAACCGCAAGGGTCGGGCACATTCCAAGCATCTGCACAAATGTAGGATTTTCTTTGACAATACCCGTGTATAAACGTTCCGTAACTTTATTCATTGACACTGCCTCCTCCCAAAATCAAGCCGGTTATTGTAACGGCAGAATTTACACCATCCGTAACCGCAGATGTTGTAATTGTCGCCCCTGATATGGCATCTATAACATTTGCAGAGTCACTTCCCGTTTTTGTGTAGGAAATTTCTCCAAAAGGTGCATCCTTGAACTGCTCCTTAAACTCGGCTTCGTTTGCCTTCATTCCAAGTCCCACCGTTTCATTTAAGGTAAGGAATGAAATACCGGTTATTTTATTTTCAGCAAGAGAAATGCCCACAGCAATCTGAATGTCTCCTCCGTAGCCATTTTTATTTGTAACAATAACAATTGTTCCTATAAGCTTTCCGTCTTTATCTGCCACCAGATTAAATTCATCTATTGTACTGTCCTTGTAACCCACCGTGTGCAAAGTATCATTCAAAAACTCATTTGTAATGCTTTCGCTCTGCTCCACAATTGAAACAATAGATGCCGCATCAGGATAAATCTCCTTATAAGCCTCCTCCTTAGCCTTAAGAGCAGCATCAAGAATAGGCTTCTTTGTAATGTCATAAACAGCGCCGAGCGCAGCCCCCATGACAAGGGTTATGACAAATATAACAATAACCGCCTTAACGATACCTTTTACGTCAAATTTTGATTTTACACTTCCGTTTTCATCGTTCTTATTTGTTTTATCAGAAGCATGTGGTTCGACAGTTTTATTATTTGATTCGTTATTTCCATCCTGTTTATCCTTTTGTACATTCACTGTTACTCCTGCATCAGGTTTCACATCCGCCCCTGCGCCAAATGCCTTTGGAACAGTGACACGCTCAATAAGCGGTACAAAAAGATTGCTTATTATTATGGCATAGGAAACTCCCTCTGCCCCACTTCCGAAAATTCTTAGGACAAAGGTCAAAAGTCCCAGCATAACGCCGAATACAATCTTACCCCAAGGCGTAATCGGTGATGTTACATAATCCGTAGCCATAAACCATGCACCAAGCATAAGACCGCCTCCACAAAGATGTGCAAGCGTGTACTCTAATACGCTGTAATCCTTAACCGCAGCATAAATTGCAATGCACACTGCAAAGGTTCCAATATATGTAAGTGGTATTTTAGGGCTTATCACCCTCTTTATAAGCAGGTAAACAGCACCTATAAGAAGCGCAATAACTGAGGTTTCACCTATTGTTCCTCCAATATTCCCCTTAAACATATAACTTACAATTTCCATATCGGGCTGCGCCCCTGCCTTCATAACGGCAAGAGGTGTAGCTGTCGTAACACCATCATATACAAACTGTGTCATCTGCTTTGAAAACGAAAGAAGCAAAAAGCATCTTGCTCCTAGAGCAGGGTTCATAAAGTTTTGTCCCAAACCGCCAAAAAGCTGTTTAACAACAATTATGGCAAACACAGAGCCGATAACAGCCATCCACACAGGAAGCTTCGGAGGGAGATTAAGCGCAAGTAGAAGTCCGGTTAAAATTGCAGAACAATCTTTAACGGTTACCGTTTTCCTAACAAGCTTTTCATATATAAGCTCAGACAACATTGCCGAAAGCATACATACCGCCACCAAAAGCCCTGCATGTGCCCCGAACTTATATATACCAAACACAGTTGCCGGAACAAGTGCAATGATTACATCAAACATCAAATCAGATGTTGTATCCTTACTTCTCACATGAGGAGATGATGAAATTTTTAAATTTAGTTCTTCCATTTTTCACTCCTCCTACTTCTTTTTATTTGCAAGTACAAGCTTTCTTGTTCCTGCTATAACCTGTGTAAGCGGACGCTTTGCCGGACATATATATGAACAGCAGCCGCACTCACAGCATTCCATACCATTATTTTTTATGAAAGCATCAATATCCCCTGCATTTGCAAGCCTTGCAAGCTGATTTGGCATAACACGTCCGGGGCAGACAGAAACGCATCTTCCACATCTTATGCAGGCTGACGGCTCATATTCAGAGGCCTCATCCTTACTAAGGCAAAGAATTGCCGAGGAGGATTTTGTTACGGGAAGGTCCAAACTGTAAATTGCCTTTCCCATCATTGGACCTCCTGAAATTATCTTTGCAGGAGTTCCCTTAAAACCGCCTGCTGCCTCAACCAATTCAGCATATGAGGTTCCCGTCCTTACCATAAAGTTACAGGGATTTTCTATGGCATCTCCCGACACTGTAACAATTCTTGTTATAAGGGGTTTTCCCTCTCTTACCGCCTCATATATGGAATAAATCGTATCAACATTGTGAACGATGCAGCCCACATCCGCAGGAAGCATTTTGGAATTTATGTATCTTCCTGTATTNGCATATATCANCTGTCGNTCTGCACCTTCAGGATANTTTGTTTTCATGGAATGAACNGTTATATCNCTGTCCTCNCCAAGCTTTTCCCTAAGCAGNTTAATTGCCTCAGGNTTGTTGTCCTCAACTGCAATGATTCCCTTTGAACCCTTAAAAAGACTAAGNACNATTCTTAATCCTTCTATTATNCTTTCNGGCTGTTCNATNAGNCTTCTGTANTCGGATGTAAGATAAGGCTCACACTCGGATGCATTTANAATTATCCTGTCAATCTCATCTGCATTTTTNGGTGACAGCTTAACATTNGTCGGNAAGCCTGCTCCACCCATTCCNACAATACCNGCTGCNTTTACTGCNTCCAAAATCTCATCTCTTTTAAGCTCNCNGACNGGCTTACTTATAGGAGTAAATTCCACAGACTCATATTTATTATCATTTTCAATAATTATGGAATTAACNTTTGAACCNGAGGNTGTAAGACGTNCCTCAATTGCCTTTACAGTNCCNGAAACCGAAGAATGAATATTGGCNGAAACAAATCCCCCTGCCTCAGCAATNANCTGACCTGCCAAAACCCTNTCNCCCTTNTTTACAATCGGCTTTGCCGGAGCGCCTATATGCTGGCTTATGGGATATACCATATCTCCCTTAGGAAGGTATTCCACTATTTCCTTATCCATNGTNAGCTCTTTGCCCTCGTAGGGATGTATNCCNCCNTTAAACGTNTATTTCATAAAAACTACCCCANTCCACTTGACANCGCCACNTATATGGNGACGATGNAGTATTAAAAAGATACNTATATTTTAATACATGAANGNTTTTTTTACAATAAANTTAACAAAAAAAACTTAAAATTTTGNTTTTTTTTAGTAAATATGTTTATTTNNATATATAAACTATATTCGTATATTTCTTATTATATATACTGTAAAAATTCCCACCACAATACCTGCAACAACACCTGAAATTATGAGAACNGGCAGGTAATACATTATATTAATATTTTCCATAAGAAAAACCGCAACAATAATCTGTCCTGCATTNTGTGCCACAGCCCCCGCTACACTTACTCCCACAACAGAAAACAGCTTTAGTTTTTTCAAAATAATCATAACGCATATACTCAGTGCTCCACCTGCAAGACTATATATAATAACATATAGATTTCCAAATAAAATTCCTGATAGGACAATTCTTCCAACACTTATAACAATAGCAGGCTTTACTCCAAGCTTATACATAGCAAGCATTGTAACTATATTTGCTATTCCAAGCTTTACCCCCGGAACGGCAGCAAATACAGGAATAAGGCTTTCAAGATATGATAGAACAAGTGCAAGTGCGATAAATACACCTGTCAATGCTACCATGCGATTTTTTGACTTACATGATGTATAATTCTTATTTTCGTTTCTATCCATATGCTTCTAANCTCCCGTATGCCTTGTCAATCATACACATCAACGTATTATATACCGTATTATCTATTTTTTCTGATAAGCCATCTGGATTCTTAATACTTCCTACCTCATTCTTTACAGCTTCCTTCTGCCCCTCAATCGCCTTAACATAAAATTCATTGAGAACATACATTGCAATATCATTTATAAGCTCGCCCCTGCCTGAATCCCTGAGAAATATATTTTTTTCTCCTACATATTTTATAAAATAATGCCACTTTGATATAAATGTTTGATTATCATTTATATTTTCAGTATCAATCCATTTTTTTACCTTTATTTTTGCGTTGTTCTTTCTCACACATTGATCAGTCTGCAAAAAATATGAAAATCNCTTGCCGTCATANACTCTTCCAAGAGGAAATATCCTGCAAATTCCCGGTCTTGCCTCATGAACTGAGCATCTTCCCTCCTCATTTAAAAAGCTACATTGATTTTTACCATTCATTTTAATATTAGGCAAAATAAGTCCGTCAACCATATTAAGCTCTATGTATCCGTTATTTAAAAGNTCCTGAAAACTCTGTNNCAGCCTGTTTTTAAGCATATATACATCATATGGGTCAAGAACGATGGATTGTTCCATATTCGTNCAGCATTTATGACATCCAACGCAGCCTCCTGCATCTGCCTTTACCATATCATTTAATCCATACATTCTTCCGTCAGATATGTCTGACAAATTACACTCTCTAAGCATGGTATTCTCCTAAATAATTAATATTTTTATTATTATAACATTATTTAAAGGAATAAGTAAAATAAAAAGGGAACACCTTAAATCATATAAGGTGTCCCCTTAAAATTACATTTTATAAAANAAACTGCTATATGTCAGTTTATTTTGCAGCCTTCTCAGCCTTGATTGCCTCNGTAAGTGCAGGAACAATCTTATTTAAGTCTCCAACTACACCATAGTCAGCTACATCAAATATAGGTGCGTCTGCATCCTTATTGATAGCTACAATAATGTCTGACTCCTCCATACCTGCTACGTGCTGGATGGCACCGGAAATACCGATTGCAAAATATACATTCGGACGAACTGTCTTTCCTGTCTGTCCAACCTGAAGCTCCTTTGGCTTCCAGCCTGAATCTACAACTGCACGTGAGCATGAAACCTGTCCACCTATTGCATCTGCAAGGTCCTCAAGTATCTTGAAGTTCTCTGATGAACCTACTCCACGTCCGCCTGATACAAGAATCTTAGCGTCCATAATATCCTTAATGTCTGAAACGGCCTTGGCAACCTCAAGAATCTCAACATATCTGTTGTTTGGAGTAAAGCCCGGATTATAATTAATAACCTCAGCCTTAGCTCCCTCTGCCTTGTCAAGCTTCTGCATAACGCCCGGACGTACAGTTGCCATCTGAGGACGGTTGTCAGGACATGCAATTGTAGCGATTGTGTTACCACCAAATGCAGGACGTGTCATAAGAAGCTGATTGTGCTTCTGCTCTTTTCCAGGAATCGGATTGATTGGGAAATCGCCAATCTCAAGCAATGTACAGTCTGCCGTAAGACCAGTTGCCACTCTTGCTGAAACAGTCGGACCAAGGTCACGGCCAATTGCCGTTGCACCGACCAAAACGATTTCCGGCTTGTATTCATTTATAACTGATGCAAGTGCATGTGCATATGGCTCAGTTCTATAATTCTTAAGTTCAGGATCGTCAACAACGATAACCCTGTCTGCACCGTAAGCGGCAAGCTCGTCCACAAGTCCTGAAACCTCAGAGCCTATTAAAACTGCCGTAACCTGTGCATCTAACTTAGAAGCAAGTCTCTTACCTTCGCCGATAAGCTCGAAGGAAATACCGCTTAATACATTATCTACCTGCTGTGCAAAGACGAATACGCCCTTGTATTTTTCCATTTCTTCTGCGTTCATTGCGCCCATTTTATTCACCACTTTTCCTTTTTAAAATTAAATAACATGTTTATCTTTAAGCTTTCCTACGATATATGCTACTGGATCAGCATCCTCCGGTGCCATCTCGCCCTGACCCTTCTTAACCTTGTCAGATGCCTTGGCAATCTTTGTAGGTGAACCGTTCAAACCAATATTTGAATCGTCAACATCAACAAGATCTGCTCTTCCCAGTGTAGTAATCTCCGTCTCAACTGCTTTGAAAATTCCACCTGGAGTCATATATCTTGGCTCATTTAATTCTGAAAGAGCTGTGATAAGACATGGCAGCTTAGCCTTAAGCATATGATATCCGTCATCATACTGACGCTTAACGACAATGCTGTCACTTTCTAATTTAATTTCCTGTGCATATGAAATAACCGGAAGGCCAAGATGTTCGGCAATCTGTGGTCCAACCTGTGCAGTATCTCCGTCAATAGCCTGACGTCCCGTAATAATAAGGTCGTAATCAAGCTTTCTTAAAGCTCCTGCAAGTGTAGTTGATGTAGCCCATGTATCAGCGCCACCAAGTACTCTGTCCGTTACGAGAACACCCTTGTCAGCACCCATTGCTATTGCTTCCTGAAGAACATCCGCTGCCTTTGGAAGTCCCATTGTAAGAACTGTAACCTCAGCTCCGTATTCATCCTTTAATCTAAGCGCAGCCTCAAGACCAGCCTTATCATCCGGATTCATGATTGTGAGCATTGCTCCTCTATCTAATGTACCATCCGGGTTAAATTTAACTCCACCCTTAGTATCAGGTACCTGCTTTATACAAACGACAATTTTCACGTTAAGTACCTCCTTAATTTAAGATGTTAGCAGAGATAACCATACGCTGTACTTCTGAAGTACCCTCGTAAATCTCTGTAATCTTAGCATCACGCATCATACGCTCTACATCGTATTCCTTGATGTAACCGTATCCACCATGTAACTGAACACACTTAGTTGTCACTTCCATGGCAACCTCTGCTGCATACAGCTTAGCCATAGCTGCCTCAACAGAATAGGAAGTCTTGTGATCCTGCTGATACTGTGCCTTCTTCATTGCAGCCTTGTATACAAGAAGCTTTGCAGCCTCAACCTTTGTAGCAAGGTCAGCAAGAACAAACTGTGTATTCTGGAACTGTGCAATAGCTCTGCCGAACTGCTTTCTTTCCTTAACGTAGTTGATTGTAGTCTCAAGAGCACCCTCTGCAAGACCAAGTGCCTGTGCGGCAATACCAATACGTCCTCCGTCAAGAGTGTGCATTGCAATTCCAAATCCCTTACCCTTCTGTCCGAGTAAGTTGTCCTTTGGAATACGGCAGTCAGTGAAAATAAGTTCATAGGTAGATGATGCGCATATACCCATCTTGTTTTCCTTTGTACCAAATGTAAATCCAGGAGTTCCCTTCTCAACAATAAATGCTGAGATTTCCTTCATCTTTCTTCCGCGCTTCTCAACAATTCCGGTAACAGCGATAACGATATAAACATCTGCTTCCTTACCATTTGTGATAAAGCACTTTGAACCATTAAGTACCCACTCGTCACCGTCAAGAACAGCCTTTGTCTGCTGTCCCTGTGCATCCGTACCTGCACCAGGCTCAGTAAGTCCAAAAGCTCCAAGCTTCTTTCCGGAAGCAAGGTCAGGAAGGTATTTTGCCTTCTGCTCCGGTGTGCCGTATGTCTGAAGCGGATCTACGCAAAGTGATGTGTGTGCTGAAACAATAACACCTGTAGTTCCGCAAACCTTTGAAAGCTCCTCAACACACATAACATATGTAAGAGGGTCACATCCCTGTCCTCCGTCTTCCTTTGCAACAGGAATACCTAAGAAGCCGTATTTAGCCATCTTTTCTACAGTTTCTCTTGGGAATCTGTGTTCCTCATCAATTTCCTGTGCAAGAGGCTTAACTTCATTCTGCGCAAATTCCCTGAAAAGACTTTGCGCCATTTCATACTTCTTGTCTAAAGTGAAATCCATTCTAATTATTCCTCCATCAATTATATATAATAAAATTATTGAGCGTCAACCGGTGTTTTCGTGCGGTCAGCATTGTATACATAAAAGCCCTTTCCGCTCTTAACACCAAGATTTCCGCCACGAACCATCTTACGGATAAGAGGACATGCGCGGTACTTGCTGTCTCCTGTTTCCTTGTAAAGAACATCCATAATTGCAAGACAGATATCAAGACCTACAAAATCACCTAACTCAAGTGGTCCCATAGGGTGATTTGCACCAAGCTTCATGGCAGCGTCAATACCTGCTATGTCTGAAACGCCCTCCATCTTAATGAATGCAGCTTCGTTAATCATAGGAATTAAGATACGGTTTACTACAAAGCCTGCTGCCTCCTGAACCTGTACAGGAGTTTTGCCGATTTCCTCAGAAATCTTGATAATCTTATCAACTGTCTCCTGCGGAGTGTTTACGCCAGCTATAACCTCAACAAGCTTCATTCTGTCAGCAGGATTGAAGAAATGCATACCAATCATAGGACGGGTAAGTCCGTTTCCAATCTCCGTAATAGAAAGTGATGAAGTGTTTGAAGCAAATATACACTCAGGCTTGCAGATTTTGTCAAGCTCAGAAAATGTAGTCTTCTTAACATCCATATCCTCAAATGCAGCCTCAACTATCAAATCGCAGTCTGCACAGATATCCTCCTTAAGACCTGCGGTAATACTTGCAAGTATACCGTCAACTGCCTCCTGTGTCATCTTTCCTTTTTCTACAAGTCTTGCGTAGCCCTTGGCAATTTTGTCTTTGCCGCCTTCTGCCCATTCCTTCTTGATGTCGCAAAGTGCAACCTCATATCCGTCAACCTGAGCAAATGCCTTAGCAATACCCTGACCCATAGTTCCGGCACCAATAACGCCAACCTTCATTTTTACGTCCTCCTAATTTTTATATTTTATTTGTTTTGGAAAGGCACAACCTTAAGCTTCTTTTCCTTATCTTTTTCAAGGAAGTTACCCATTCCAGCCTTTTGATCCTCCGTCTCAAAGCAGTCACCGAAAAGCTTCTCCTCGATAACGATAGCCTTGTCCATATCAACCTGTAAGCCGTCGTTTATGGCTTTCTTGCAGTTTCTCACTGCAATAGGAGCATTTGCCGCAATACCTGCCGCCATCTTCTTAGCAGCCGGAAGCAACTCTTCCTGTGTATAAACTGCATTAACAAGTCCTATTCTTAAAGCCTCATCCGACTTTATATTTCTTGCTGTATAAATCATCTGCTTAGCCATGCCTGCACCTACAAGTCTTGCAAGTCTCTGTGTACCACCAAAGCCCGGTGTAATTCCAAGACCTACCTCAGGCTGTCCAAATACAGCATTGTCAGAACATATTCTGATATCACAGCTCATAGCTATCTCACAGCCGCCTCCAAGTGCAAATCCATTAATAGCTGCTATAACCGGAATTGGAAAAGTCTCAATCTTTCTGAATACATCATTTCCCTTTTTACCAAATGCCTCTCCCTCAGCCTTCGTGAGTGTTGACATCTCACCGATGTCCGCACCGGCAACAAAGGACTTCTCTCCGGCACCTGTTAATACTATAGCTCTTGTTGCTTCTAAATCAACGGAATCAAATGTAGCTTCAAGCTCCTCAAGCACCTGACTGTTTAAAGCGTTAAGTGCCTGTGGTCTGTTTATTGTAACTACACCTACAAAACCGTCCTGCTCGTAAGTAATAAATTCCATGTGTTTCTCCTTTTCTATAGAACATCATCGTTCCTTAATCTCTCTTAACGATAGTTGAACATCCCATACCGCCACCGATACAGAGAGTTGCAAGACCTGTCTTTGCATCCTTAGCTTCCATCTCATGTAAAAGTGTAACAAGAATACGACATCCTGAAGCTCCAACCGGGTGACCGAGAGCTATTGCTCCACCGTTAGGGTTAAGCTGCTTTGCAACATCAATGCCAAGGTCCTTTCCTACTGCAACAGACTGTGCTGCAAATGCCTCATTTGCCTCAATGATATCAAAGTCTTCAATCTTCATACCGGTCTTTTCCATAACCTTCTTAGTTGAAGCAACAGGTCCAATACCCATGATGGAAGGATCAACACCGCCAAGTGCTCCTGCTACCCATGTAGCCATTGGCTTAACACCAAGCTCCTGTGCCTTCTCCTCACTCATAACAACGATTGCTGCTGCACCGTCATTTATACCTGATGCATTTCCTGCTGTAACATATCCGTCAGGATTGATTGTGCGAAGTCGTGCAAGTCCCTCCATTGTAGTACCCGGACGTGGACCCTCATCCTTCTTAAACTCAATAGTCTCTTTCTTCTTCTTAATCATTACAGGAACGATTTCCTTATCGAAAGCACCTGCCTCCTGAGCTGCAACTGCCTTATTCTGGCTGTTTACCGCAAACTCATCAAGCTCCTCACGGGTAAGCTTCCACTGCTCTGCAATATTATCAGCAGTCTTAATCATATGATAGTCATTGAATGCATCCCAAAGAGCATCATGAACCATTGTATCAACTAACTTTCCGTCATTCATTCTGTAACCGTATCTACCCTGCATAACTGCGTATGGAGCCATTGACATATTTTCCATACCACCTGCAACAACAATATCAGCCTCACCTGCCATAATCATCTGTGCTGCCATATTTACACAGTTAAGACCTGAACCGCAGACTACGTTTACGGTTACCGCAGGAACCTCAATAGGAAGTCCGGCTTTAATAGAAGCCTGACGTGCAACGTTCTGACCTAAGCCAGCCTGAATAACACAGCCCATATACACCTGATCAACCGCTTCCGGTGCTACGCCTGCTCTGTTTAATGCCTCTTTAATAACTATCGCACCAAGCTCCTGTGCAGGAGTTGTACTGAGTGTTCCACCCATAGTACCGATTGCTGTACGACATGCACCTGCTAAAACTACTTTCTTTGCCATTGTTTAAAATTCCTCCATCTTTTTTTTATTTGAACTCCACGTCAAATACGCCTTGTTCTGTCTAAGGACATACCCCTCGACACTGATATGCATATAATATCATATTTAGGTCTGTTTCGCAACAGATTAACTTCCTACTTTTTCTTCTTTTTATGAATGTTTCTTATTGTTTTTTTCTTTCTTTTTGCGTCACTGTTTTTAATGTTTTCACTATTTCCTTTGCCGTGTGCCTTAAAGGCCTCATCATTTTTTCGTGGACGGATAAGACATTTTTTATCATAACCTATAAGGTCGGTTCTTTTTGCAGTTACAAGCGCCTCATGCACAAGGTCATAATTCTTGGGATTACGATACTGAATAAGCGCTCTTTGCATTGCCTTTTCGTGGGGTGACCTCGGAACATACACCTCCTCCATTGTCCTCGGGTCTACACCTGTATAGTACATACAGGTTGAAATGGTGGATGGCGTTGGATAAAAATCCTGTACCTGTTCAGGCATGTAGCCTAAATCCCTTAAATACTCTGCAAGCTTAACTGCATCCTTCATGGTTGACCCGGGATGCGAGGACATAAGATAAGGAACCATGTACTGCTTCATGCCAAGCTCATCATTTATCTTTTTATATTTGTCGCAAAAACTCTTGAAAACATCATTTGAAGGTTTTCCCATTTTACAAAGAACATTGTCAGAAACATGCTCAGGTGCCACCTTTAACTGACCGCTTATATGATATTTGCACAGTTCATAAAAAAACTCATCATTTTCATCAGCCATAAGATAATCAAATCTTATTCCCGAACGTATAAATACCTTTTTAACATTTGGGAGCCGGCGGAGCTTTCTTAAAAGCTCAAGATAGGAACTATGATCGACCCTTAAGTTTTCACACGGTTTTGGAAAAAGGCACTGTTTATTTTTGCACACACCATATTTTTCCTGCTTCTCACATGCCTTTGGCCTGAAATTTGCCGTCGGACCTCCCACATCGTGAATGTAGCCCTTAAAATCGGGCTCCCACACCATCTTTTCAGCCTCCTGCAATATGGATTTATCGCTTCTTGTCTGTATAATTCTTCCCTGATGAAATGTCAGAGCGCAGAAGCTGCAACCCCCAAAGCATCCCCTGTTGCTTACTAAGCTGAATTTAACCTCTGATATTGCAGGTATGCCACCAAGTGCTTCATAGGAAGGATGATATGTTCTTTTATAGGGCAATGAATAAACCCTGTCCATCTCATTTTCTGTAAGAGGCGCCGCAGGCTTATTCTGAACTACATACATATGGTCATTATATTTTTCCACAAGTGTTTTTGCGGTATAGTGGTCTGTATTTTCATACTGTATTTTAAAGCTTTTTGCATAACTTAGCTTGTCAGATTTTAGCTCGTCATAGGATGGAAGCTCAATATAATCATAGGTATTTTCCATGCTTCCTGTCCTATATGCCGTACCCTGAACAAAACATATATCCCTTACCTCAATACCACTGTCAAGGGCTTCTGCAATCTCAACTATAGCCCTTTCCCCCATTCCATAAATAAGTATATCAGCCTGAGAATCTATCAATATTGAATGCTTTATATGATTAGACCAGTAATCATAGTGAGCAAGCCTTCTTAAGCTTGCCTCAATCCCGCCTATAATGATAGGGACATCCTTATATTTTCTTCTTATAAGATTACAGTACACAACTGTTGCATAATCGGGTCTTTTGCCCATTACCCCACCCGGAGTATAGGCATCGTGTTCTCTTTTTCTTTTGGATACTGAATAGTGATTTACCATAGAATCCATGTTTCCGGCAGATACAAGATATGCGAGACGTGGTCTGCCATATATATCAATACTTGCAGGATTTTTCCAATCCGGCTGGGATATTATTGCAACCTTGTAACCATAAAGCTNCAGCATANGGCTTATTATTGCATGCCCAANGGAAGGATGGTCAACATANNCATNCCCTATGACATAAACAAAGTCNGGCTGTTCCCATCCCTTAAGTTCCATTTCCTCCCTGTTTAAGGGGAGAAATCCATCATCATACTCATAATCGAATTTATCCATATGTTTCCCCATAAAATGTAATCTGCTTTTGTGATTTAGTTTTCTCGCAGTCTTACATACTTTCTTGCAGTTCCTGCTCCCTTTGCAACAAGCAGCTCAGGTGATTCAATTTTAACTGCCTTAACTCCAAGCCTTTCATCAAAAANCTTGTCTATTCCGTATATCTTGCTTCCTCCACCGGTTAAAATAATACCGGTTTCCGAAATATCGCTTGCAAGCTCAGGCGGAGCCACTTCAAGAACACGCTTAACGGCATCAACAATCTGCTCTGTTGCTTCTGAAACTGCCTCCATTATTTCTGAGGATTTAACCTGAAGCTTAGTAGGAAGCCCCCTTACAAGCTCCTTCCCCTTTGCATATCCAACCGCATCCTTCTGTCTTGGATAGACTGAGCCTATTTCAAGCTTAAGTATCTCTGCTGAAACATCTCCGAGAAGTATGTTATGGCGTTTTCTCATATACTTTATTATTGCTTCATCAAAATCTTCTCCACCAATCTTTATGGACTTTTCATTTTTTATTCCACCTTTTGAAATNATGGCAATATCCGTTGTTCCACCACCTATATCAACAATCATATATCCCTTAGCGGTATCAACATCCACACCCGCTCCTATGGCTGCCGCAAAGGGTTCCTCAAGTATATANACCTCCTTTGCACCCGTTCTGTAAACTGCATCCTCCACAGCTCTAATCTGAACAGGCGTTATNCCACTNGGAACACAGACNCATATATTTGGTCTTCCCCATATCTTCCTCTTTTGCATNGCATTTCTCACAAAGAGCTTTAACATACGTTCTGTAAGTGTATAATCGGATATGACACCATTCCTTATCGGTCGTACAACCTCTATTCCCTCAGGTGTTTTTCCCATCATTTTCTTAGCTTTATTGCCAACGGCAAGTATCTTTTTGCTTCTAGGTTCAAATGCAATTACAGATGGCTGGTTTACAACAATTCCCCTATCCTTCATATAAATAACCGTATTTGAAGTACCTAAATCTATTCCTATGTCTATATTTATCAATGTTTTTTCCTCTATTCGTAAAAATAATCCACCGACTATNTGAATNATAGCANAATTTTTGCTTTATNNGAAATTTTGAAGANNTTTCCCANAATGTAAAAAACAAGTCGGTGCCATAAATAATTATAAGCACCGACTATGATTTTTTCAATATATTATTTAAAATCTTCAGCTAGTAAATATTTCTTGGAAATACCCTTCTGCTTTTCTCTGTCCTCACATTTAAGAAGCGCATCATCAACAGCNTTAAGCATTCTGTCAATATTACCGCTTTCCATTGCCATAAGAAGGCTTCTCAATGTTCCGTCTATATCATCTGACTTAAAGCCTCTCTGTGAGATATAACCCTTTGCAATTGCAAGCATATCAGCCGTGGAAATTCCAAGCATATTAATGCTGTACTTAAATGTGCCGTTTTCAGGCTTTGCGTCATCCATAAGTCTGTCAATGGAACCCGACTCACCTGTAAGTATAATTACAATATTGTTTTGTTCAGGACTTGAAAGCTTTATAAGCTCGTTAAATCTGTCTGCTGCTATAAGACCCGCATTCTCAACAACAAGACAGCCGTCCTTAAGCTTAGTCATAGCATCTGCAAGTTTAACTTTATTAAGTGCCGCAGCCTTTATCTTTGCAATTGTCTTAGCCTTACATATTGCCATATCGTAAAAGCTTCTTGCAAAATCCTCTCCTACGCTTGTAAGACCAAAGCCATGCTCACCCTTAAGTATCACATTTCTTGACTCCTGCGGATTATTTGCAATACTGTTAAATGTATCAATAATCGGAGCGGATATACTGTCAACCTTTGTGTATTTCTCAAGATAATATGCTGCCAGTGGAAGTTTTCCGTCCTCTGATGGCATGGTAAGATCAAGCTTAATATTATCTGCTTCCTCTGCCGCCTTTAAGGCTTCCTCCTCTGCCTTTCTTGCAGCCTCAAGAATCTTCGCAGCCTCCTCTGCCTTCTTGCGGGCAGCCTCCTCTGCTTTCTTTGTTTCTTCTTCTAACTTNTTATGGGCCTCCTCGTCAGCTCTGCGTTTTGCCTCCTCGTCAGCTCTGCGTTTTGCCTCTTCGTCAGCTCTGCGTTTTGCTTCCTCNGCTTCAGCAGCTCTCAAAGCCTCTTCCTCTGCCTTACGTTTTGCTTCCTCAGCAGCTCTCTTAGCTTCTTCCTCCGCTGCCTTTCTTGCATTTTCCTCTGCCTGTTTACGAGCCTCCTCAGCTGCCTTCAAAGCTTCTTCCTCTGCCTTCTTTGCAGCCTCAAGGATTTTCATTGCCTCCTCNGCCTTCTTACGNGCAGCCTCTGCAGCCTTCTTAGCTTCCTCCTCTGCCTTCTTCTTAGCCTCAGCTTCAGCNTTCTTTCTGGCATCTTCCTCAGCTTTACGTTTCGCTTCTTCCTCTGCCTTGCGTTTTGCTTCTTCCTCTGCCTGACGCTTTGCTTCCTCCTCTGCCTTACGTTTCGCTTCTTCCTCTGCCTGACGCTTTGCTTCCTCCTCTGCCTTACGTCTAGCCTCTTCCTCTATACGTTTTCTGCTTTCCTCTGCCTGTTTTGCAGCTTCCTCCTCTGCCCGTTTAGCCTCCTCAAGAATTTTCGCAGCCTCCTCGGCTTTCTTACGGGCTTCCTCAGCTGCCTTTAATGCCTTATCCTTTGCCTTTGCTCTTGCTTCTTCCTCTGCTTTTCTATGAGCCTCCTCTGCTGCCTTCTTGCGAGCCTCCTCTGCTGCTTTCCTGCGGGCTTCCTCAGCCTCCTTCATGGCAGCATCCTGTTCAGCCCTTTTACGTGCTTCCTCCTCTGCTCTTTGCTTTGCAGCGGCCTCGGCAATTCTTCTCTCACGTTCAGCAGCCGCTCTTTCAGCCTCCTCAAGCTTAGCCTTTTTACGAGCTTCCTCCGCTGCAAATTCAGCTTCCTTTTTCTTTGTTGCTTCCTCTGCTTTTCTCGCAGCCTCTGCTTCCGCCTTCTTCTTAGCCTCCTCCGCAGCTCTTGCCGCAGGATCCTCCTTTTTAGCCGCCTCATCGCCATAGTTTGCAAACTTCGATAATTCTGCCCCCAAAGCATCATCATCGTCATTATCTATATCGTACATGCTCTTGACATCATTTGTCGCCGTCTTTCTGTTAGGAACTATGTTAATATCATCATCGCCATTTTTTGTTCCGGACTTTGACGTTTCTGCCATCTGCCAGTTTGTTCCGTTGGAAATTACGGTCGTATCTCCATCCTTTAAAAATGTCGTCGCATCATCCTTTTCGACATCATCATCTATAACCGTTACGCTTCCATCACTGCCGGTAAGCTTTGTAGGTTGAAGCCTTGCCTTTTGTTCTCTTAAATAGATGTCATCCTTTGACGGAGCGGCAGAGGTTTCTGACATTTTCAGTTTAGGAGTTTCCTCAGTTTTCTGTTTAGGCTCCTCTTTCTTAGCTGCCTCATCTGCTCCTGCAATTTTAAGCTTACCTATAGAAGACTTAGCTTCAGTACCATCAGAACCTGTATTAAGTTTTAATCCAAGCCCTCCTGACGACTTAGCTGAAGAGCCAAGGCTATCGTCTGCTGCCCCTCCAAGTCCACCTGTTCCTACTCCACCAAGCGTCTTTCCTGATTTATCAGGTTGAATACCAACACTCATTCCAAGTGAAGACTCTTCTGCCTTGTCTGCAGTTTTCTTATTTTCTTCTACTTTGACAGATTCTTCCTTTTTAGGTGCTACATCATCCTTGCTTTCTTCCTTGTTTTCTGCTTCCGCAGTTTCTGGCTCAGCCTCGGCTGCCGGAGTTTCCTCCTCAAGCTCAATACCTAATTCGGCCGCTTGCTTTCTTCTCTTTTTCTCCTCGATTTTAGCAAGCTCTTCGGCTGACAAAGTCTTATACTTAGCCTTTCCATCCTCGGATTTATTTGTTGTAACAGTTTTTCCGGATAGCTGCATACTTTCTTGCTCTTTTTTAGTTTTTTCAGCCTTTGCAGCCTTTTCCTTTTCAACCTTTGCCCTTACAGCAGCAATCATTGCTTCTCTTTGATCAATAGCCACTTATTTTGCCTCCTTTCAGTAACCCTACCGTCAAGAACTATCTATGTTCTTTTATTTTTCTTAAAATTTCTCTTTTTTCAGAACTTATTTTCAAGGATGCCTTTAACGCATCTCTGGAAGCGGTATTATTTATCGGATTATCGGGCTTATGGACTGCCTTCTCAACTTGTTTTTTCGGTGTTACACTCCCATAGTCAATGCCTAATGATGCCAAAAGCGCTTCCGCTTCCTTTTGCATCTGTTCTTCCTTCAGAAGATTTGCCTGCATTTTATCCTGAGCCTTTTCCATAATTTCATCGAAATTATTTTCCACCTCTACAACATTATACTCAGGGAACAAATCCGTCTTAAACACCGGAAAATCAAGATTACTTTTCCTTGAAGCTATGTCAGCAAGCAGGTCTGGTTTTTGAGTATTCTCATCTGTCTGCTCCTGCATGGAATCTATTTCAGATTCCCATTTTTCATCAGTTTCATATATCGTTTCAATTTCTTCCCGCTCTGCTTCAGTTTCCACCTCTGTTTCAGCTTCTACTTCTTTTTCAATATCAGGCTCAGAATACGGTTCCGTTTCCTTAACCGCAAATGTTTCCTGCTCATCTGTCTGTAAAGGAACTTCCTCTATTTGATCTGCTTCTTCCTCTGTCTCTACTTCAAACTCAAAATCAAATTCGAAATCAGCATCCTCATTCCTATTAATGCTTTCTTCCTCTGCTTGAACGGCATTTTCTTCTGTCTCTGACTCATTTTTCTCCTGCTCATCCTCGGCATCAAATTCAAAGTCAAATTCAAAATCCACTTCCTCTGTATTATCTTTAATTTCTTCCTCAACATCCGGCTCGGAAATCGTTTCCGTTTTGTCTTCGGCATCAACCTCGGAAGTAATTTCTGTTTTTTCCTCCACATCAACCTCAGAAGTGATTTCTGTTTTTTTCTCCACATCAATCTCGGAAGTAATTTCTGTTTTTTCCTCCACATCAGTCTCAGAAGTGGTTTCTATTTCTTCATCATCCTCCACGGACATTGAACCGAATTCGTCATCCTCTATAATGGTAAAATCATCAATTTCGTCATCCTCATCCTCATCAATAATAATGTCTGAGGCTTCAAACACATATTCCATCTTTTTCTTTGAAAAGAATTTTTCCGTCTCACTCTTTTCAGAATCTGTATTATTAAAAGTATCATTATAATCGGCTTCACCATTCAGGTCATCAATCGTATCTGCCTCAGCAGCAAAGCCGTCATTTTCCTCATCCACTGAAATAACCAAATCACTTTGGGTTTCATTTTCTTTTAAATGTAACTTCGACATATCTGTCTCTCCATCGTCAAGTGTATCTTTTTCCCAATTATCTTGAAACCTGTCATCATCAGTATAAGTTTCCGCAAGCTGACCGTCGTCCTCTTGTTCCGGTTCATCATTTAATAAAACTTCCTCTATATTAAATTTATATTTTTTTGTCTGATTATCAATATTATCATTTTCTGTTTCAGCAGTCGCTTCGATTTCTGCCTCCACTTTAACATTGCTGTCTGTATCAGTAATATTTTCAGAGGTCTCCACATTCTCCTCTTCTAAGGTCACATTTTTAATATCAGAAACCTCGCCAGATTCCATCTCTGATTTTTCGGATGTATCTGTATGTTCTTCCGTTGTTAGAGCTTCCTCATTTTCTTCAGTTTTTTCTGTTTTTTCGGTTTCTTCAGGCTTATCCCCGCCTTCTTCATCGGTATGTTCTATTATTATCTCCTCGGTTAAATCTTCATCAGCCGACTTAGATTTCTTAAACAGCTTTTTTAACAATCCTGTTTTCTTATTATCCGAATTTGCTGCCTCATCATCTTGAGGTTCAGCTGCCTCGTTTGCCATTTTTTCTTTTTCCTCAAGCTCACGTTCCTGTTTTTCATGCTCCTTAATAAGCTTTTTCATTTTACGCTTTGAAAGTTCCTCGACTCCATCGCCGACTTCCTCAAACATAATCGTAATTTCAGCCTCTTTCGGGTGAATTCTCAATTCATCATCTTCTATGAGCTTTAATTCCTGTTCCCTGACTTCGTTTTCATCCTCATTATTATCATCAACCCACTCTTTAGCATATGTGTAAATGAGAGAATCAACCTCCAAATCGCCTGCAGCTATTTTACCTATACAATCCGAATTTTCGCTATTTTTATATGTGGCACAATACACGTCAGAAAGCGCCTCAGCATCACTTTTACGCCCAAGCTTTATTAACAGCAAATATGTAATAAAGCTCCAATCATAATCCATGCTGTGCATATAGGAAGATTCCAAATATTCAATAAGTTTTTCTGCGGGTTCACCATGAGCGTTGTCATACATATATTTTGCCTGTTTGGTTTCGATGCTGTCATCGGAACCAAACAGGTAAATATCATAGTATCTTTTTGCCAAATCCTCATGTCCCATATTCAAATGGAGCTCAATAAGAGAAAATACAACTCTTTTAGATTCGGGAGCAAGTCTGTGTGCCATAACAAGAACCCTTCTTGCATCCTTGTAACGACCAGCATGAGAATAAATATCCCCACAAAGCCTGAGGAATTGAGGATTAAGCGACTTGCTCAAGTCCTGACTGTCAACAATTTCAAGAGCAAGACTATACTCCCTTGCATTAGCCAATTCCTTTATCTTGTTCACACTAGCCATAGAAAGCCCTGCGCCCATGCTGTTCACCTCAAAAAAAAGATAGTTTTAGTTTATCACACAGTCTTTTGTTTTACAACAATTAATGCCCCTCAAATACCTTTTCAACCTTCTCAATAACCGTATCCTTCATGTTACCACGGGTTTTCTCATACTGAAGTCCCGATTCCATAATTTCAAGAAGCTCCATTCTGTACTGTGTATCAATATCCTTTATGTACTCCATAAGAACGTCCTTAATCTCCATAACAAATTCCTTAGTCTGCATCTTAGCAAGCATCTCGTCAGGATTAAATCTTGAAACAGCAGTCTTCATGTCATCCTGCTTACGCGCACATACAACACATTCTTCTGAACCTGCCTCATTTACATATCCGCAGTTACATGTCCATGTCATACCATCAGACTTATATTTCTCAACGGCATCAATACCTCTCTTTTCCTTGAGTGCCTCAAGTCTGTGAAGCGGCATTGTTACGTTTACAGGTACATCATTGCATGCAAATACACCTCTGCTGGTAACATATTTTGATATTGTAACCTTTGAATCTTTTATTAAAAGTATATCCTTCGCAGGCAGCTTACATTCAATATCGTTTGCCCTTATCTGAGTTACATTGCCCTTTTCAAATACAAAATCAAGGTTCTTAAGCAAAAGCTTTTCCTCATAAAGATTAGTAAGCTCAATGTCAGCTCTTACAGCCTTTATGTCATCCATGTTATAATTGAAAAATTCAGTAGCGATTGTAACATTTTTGCTGTCACCTGACAGTATTACCTTTACAGGTCTCGGCACAAGCCTGTTATAGTAGTTGCTTACATAAAGTTCTTTTACTATCTTTTTCTCAGCAGCTGCCTTTTTCTTTAATGTAACCGCTGTTCCTGATGCAATTGTACCTACTGAATAGTTTGCAAACTGAGTATAGTTAAACTCAGCACCGATAATGGCATCTGCACCCTTTGCCTCCGCAAGCTTTTTAAGCTTTTGCATGGCAACCTCGTTTGCCTGCTCAAGCTTGCTTGTAAGCTTATCACTCTCTGCGTCAGAGACCTCCGTAACACTCGCAGCAATGCCCTTAAAGAAATTAGAACCAAGAACTGTTTGTCCCGCTACAAAGCCAAGGTATTCCTCAATGTCATAGCCCTCGAAGCCCATGCCGGACGTAATCATCATCTCATTCATCTTTAAACCCTCCACTTAAAAATATTCGATTAAATATAGAAAAAATTATATCATATTCCAAAAATGATTTAAAGTGTTTTTGTATAAATTATTACATTTTGAATTTACTTTTTGTGCATTTATGACACAGCCACTAAAATTCCAGGGGATTCATATTTTCATACTTATAATAATAAAACTCTAAACTGAAATACGTATGCTCCTCGCTGTCCCCTATTACCCGCCAGTCTGGGAGCTTATCCAAATTCGGAAAATATGTATCCGCCTCATAATTATAGTCAATTTTTGTCACATGAGCATACTTACAGTATGGCAAAAGCATTTCATAAATCATGCCTCCTCCTACAACAAATATCTGTCTGTCCCTGTACTCCTTAAGCACCTCAAAAAGCTGTTCCTTAGAATTTACAACAGTAGCATCCTTTACCTTATAATCAGAATTTGCAGAAAGTATAATGTTATCCCGTCCTGCAAGAGGAAGTCCATTCGGGAAGCCTGCCAACGTTTTTCGTCCCAGCACTATTACATTTCCCATGGTAACCTGTCTGAAAAATTTGTGGTCCTCCGGTATGGAAACAAGCAGATTCCCTTTATTTCCAATAGCCCAGTTATTATCAACAGCAACAATTAAATCCATTTGTTTTCTCCTCGCAATTCTCCTTTTAAATAGCAACGGGTATATTTTCAACCTGCGGTCCCGTCTCATAGTTTTTGATACTGAAATCATCAAGGGTAAATTTATAAAAATCCTTTATGTCAGGGTTCATCGAAAATTCCGGTGCAGGATATGTCTTTCTTGTAATAAGCTCCTTTACTATCGGAATGTGTCTGTCATATATATGTGCATCGGCAATGACATGAACAAGTTCACCCACTTCAAAGCCCGTAACTTGTGCCATCATATGCACAAGCACAGCATATTGCACAACATTCCAGTTATTTGCCGTAAGCACATCTTGAGAGCGCTGATTTAATATTGCATTAAGCTTGTTTCCCGTAACATTAAATGTGACGCTGTAGGCACACGGATAAAGATTCATCTCCGATAAATCCTGATGTACATATAGGTTCGTCATGATACGGCGGCTGAAGGGATTATTTTTCAAATCGTATATTACCCTGTCAACCTGATCCATCATGCCTTCTCTGTACTTATGTTTCACACCAAGCTGATATCCGTACGCCTTTCCGATTGAGCCATTCTCATCCGCCCATGCATCCCATATATGGCTCTTTAAATCATTTACATTG
The DNA here is from genome assembly GCA_014799405.1 of Lachnospiraceae bacterium. Taxonomy (GTDB): domain Bacteria; phylum Bacillota; class Clostridia; order Lachnospirales; family Lachnospiraceae; genus Coprococcus_C. Next base: position 38,111 of record JAAVIA010000033.1, on the reverse strand, counting down.
TTAGATTTTTTCTGCCATATCCACAGAAGCTCGTCAATTGCAGATTTTATATATGTTCTTCTTAAGGTTATTGCGGGAAATTCCTTGGAAAGGTCATATCTGTTCACTATTCCAAATCTTTTGATTGTATATGCATACATTCCATCCTCCCACTTTGGACGAACCTTTTCTCCCTCCGTACTGTAGCCATTGTTAATAATGTCATTACACATATCAATAAATAGGTTATCTGCCTTGCTCATTTTATTCCTCCGCCAATTCTATAAAATTAAGTATATACAAAACAAAAATATGTGATATAATGTGCTCTAAGGTTTTTCCCTTTCTGACATTCAAAAGGTTCAACCATATTCAAAATTTTCCTGATTTATTTTAGAAATTATACAATGAAAGTGAGGTATATTATGCAGGTAAAATCATTTGCTGAAGTCCTAAAAGGAAAAAGAGAAGAATTTGGATACAAACAATGTGAGGTCGCAGAGATGCTGTATTTGTCCAGTTCAACATACAGCCATTACGAAGCAGGAACACGGCTTCCGACCATAGAAAACTTAATAAAAATATCCGCTCTTTACAATATGAATCCTCTGGAGCTCCTTTATATGTTTGCCCCTGAGGATATCAAATCAAATAGTGAAACATATTTTAATTTCATAAGACATGGTAAATATGCCCTGTCAACAAAAGAGCTGCATCTTCTGTCCGATTTTAACATGCTAAATAATGATCAGCAAAATGCAATAATCAATATGACCAAGCTGTTAAAAAGAAGTAACATACCACATTAATCAAACCTTTTCATCTACATTATTTCCCACAAGCAGGTTGCCAAATGCTTCATCAGCATTCTTATCATATGGATTTGATTTTGAATACTTTATCTGAGTAGTTGTAGTTCCTCCCGCAACGTATGACGTACCACACTCAGGGCACACCTCCATCTTAAGTGCAACTGATGCGCTTATAAGCTTTGCCCCAGGCTTGCTGCCCTTTGCAATGGCATTGGCAACATGCTCTCTCTCATGTGAGCTTACCTTGGTGTAGGATTCCTCCGGTCTTATTTTACCCGGTGTTTTAAAGGAAACATCAGGTTCATTGGAGCCATCCACATATTTTCTGTTCTTGCATGTCTGACATTCAGTAGACTTTACTTTGGAGGAACTGTCTATCGTATTATCAGTATTGACAGGCGTCACCCTATCCACCATGCTTACGGGCACAGTATAATTGTTACTCATACCACCTATGTACATAAAAACAGTCTCCTTTCTAAAATCCATTCTATATCATATATATGTTATTGTACTACAATATAACCTCGTCTACAAGCTATTTTTTCTTTTATCAGCCTCATTTTTGCTGTATATACACCCACAGTAATTCTGTCTGTACAGTCCATATTCTTTAGACAGTTGTATTGAGCGTGAGTATCCATTTTTCTTTTTAAAGTCACTGTAAAGATAGTCAATTCCAAGCTCGGCGGAAAGCCTCATGCCGATTTCATTCAGCCACTCGGCATTTTTATGCGGACTTATGGAAAGCGTTGTTGTAAATAAATCATATTTATGCTCCAAAGCATATACGGCAGTTTCCCTAAGTCTAAGCTCATAGCACTTATAACATCTCGTTCCCCGTTCCGGCTCATTTTCCAGATTTTTTGATATTTCAATAAACATTTCCGGATTGTACATGCCCTCCACAACTGCAACATTTTTAGCAAAAGGCGCTTCACCTACAAAACGTTTCAGTTCTCCTATCCTTTTCTCATATTCCTCCCGTATTGTGATATTGGGATTGTAAAAAAAAGCAGTTATGTTATACTTGGAATACAAGTATTCCAAAACATAAGAGCTGCACGGAGCACAGCACACATGTAGCAGCAATTTTTGTTGATTTTGTACATCCATTTATTTTTCTCAGCCCCTTCTTGTCAATTTGAACAATTGATTTTATCAAAAACTACTAGTTTCAAATGCATTTTAGTCACTTTTGACAATTGACATTGTAAAAATTATACAATATACTATTAGTAGATAAACAATTATAATAATTATAGCGATTTGATTATATATTATCAAGTAGATTTATGTAGCTTTGTAAGAGGAGGTATGTCAAATGACAGTTGATCAGGCCGTTAAGAAATTCAAATTGGAGCCCCTTAATGTATACACTGCAAAGGCCAAGGCTAAAGAACTTAATGTAGAGGAAGTTCTTTATATGAATGTGCAAAAAAACAAGTATTCATATATCGTTAAAGATGGTGCTCGCGGACTTATGCTCTATCAGGATGAAAAGAGCTTATATACTAAGATGTACAAGGGTCTTAAGATGACACCATTAGAGCCATAGTAAATTACTTAATACTTTTTCTCCAAGCCGGACGAATGTCCGGCTGTTTTTATTCTCAATACGATTCCAATATAAACCTTTGTATCATATATGTTATATAGACACACAGGAGTCCCAAAACTCCCCATAAAAATGTATACGGAAGGCAGACCTGCCCCATTATATTTCCCTTTACCCTTGAATAATCCCAAACCTCCAAATCAAANGCAATGTTCACAATAAGTCCGGTGACAAACTCCAGCGTCGTTATGATAAGCGCCGATACAGCCATTATCTTTACAATGAAAAAACGGCTTTTCTCATATAAAATACTAAGTCCTGTCTGCCCGGCAAACAGAAAACAAAAGCCGCCGCATATTATCATGGAATAATGAGAGTATCCCCGAAACATTATTTCCATATAAAAATATGCGATTCCTCCCGTCAGCCATAGAAGAAAATACTGTTGGAATTTTTCAAGAAAATCAGAAAACAAACAATCGTTTTTTGCCATATTATTTTACCTAAACATGAAATATTACCGTGTTATATATTTATATTTTTACAAAAAAACACCGGCTTTATTCAAAGCCGGCATCATAATTTTACTTTATATTTTTAATTTTCAATTTTACCTTTGTAATATACTTTTACGTGCTCTAATGCCTTGTCCGTAAGCTCCACAATCGCTACTGTCTGTTTGCCTCTTTTGTCGTTAATCATAAAGGCATACCATCTGTCCTTATTTTCCTCCCTGCCTGTCGTAATATTTTTTACAACAAGGGATTTGTTAATGTCAAGCTCATTTTTAAGCTTATCACTTTCATATGGAAGAACCCTTGTAACATGGTCTGCATCAAAGGAAAAAAACTCTTTTCTTTTCGCCATGTTGTATATTATGGCGCTGTCAAAATCTCCATTTGTAAAAATGTATTCGAACTGTGAATGNAGCTTCTTGCTTGTAAANCTTCCAAGNAAGCCNCCGATTGCTATAATTAATGCTCCAAAGGATATACTTACAGCAGCAAAGACAGCCATTCCCNCAAGTGCAATTAAATATGACAGCGTAAACGGCAACATNTCNGCAAAGGTTCTTTTTCTTTTTATTACCTGTTCAATATAATCATCCATAAAAAACTCCTACGCAAAGGACTCGTCAATAGCTTTGGCAGCCTTNTTTCCGGCTCCCATNGCAAGTATAACGGTAGCNGCACCCGTGACTACATCACCNCCTGCATAAACATTTTTNCTTGTACTCTCGTTTGTATCCTCATTTACGATTATTCCGCCCCACTTCTCCGTTTCAAGTCCTTCCGTAGTCTGTCTTATAAGAGGGTTTGGTGACTGTCCTATGGCAATTACAACCGTCTCAACATCTATAATCTTATTTGAACCCTCAATAGGTTCCGGTCTTCTTCTTCCTGAAGCATCAGGCTCGCCAAGCTTTTGTTCAACAACCTCTATGCCCTTAACCCAGCCGTCATCACCATGTATTTTGACAGGGTTGTTTAGGAGCTTAAATATTACTCCTTCCTCCTTGGCATGCTCAACTTCTTCCTTCCTTGCAGGCACTTCCTCCTCGCCACGTCTATATACTATGTATACCTCCTCGGCTCCAAGTCGCTTTGCAGTTCTGGCCGCATCCATTGCGACATTTCCCGCACCTACAACNGCCACTCTCTTTCCTATCTTTACAGGTGTAGGAGCCTCNCCCTTCTTATATCCCTTCATAAGATTTACTCTTGTAAGAAATTCATTTGCAGAGTATACTCCCAAAAGATTTTCNCCCGGTATTCTAAGGAAATTAGGNAGACCTGCNCCCGTTCCAAGAAATACGGCATCATANCCCTTCTCAAATAAATCATCAACCGTAATTGAACGGCCAACCACAACATTTGTCTCTATTTTNACACCTAAATCAGTTACGTTTTCNAGCTCCTTTGCCACAAGNGCCTTTGGAAGCCTNAATTCAGGAATACCGTAGCTCAAAACGCCTCCCGCCTTGTGAAGGGCCTCAAATATTGTAACCTCATAACCCTTCCTTGCCAGCTCTCCGGCACATGTAATTCCNGCAGGACCCGAACCTACGACAGCCACACGTCTGCCGTTTGGCTTAATATCATAAGACGGCTTTGTTCCATGCTGCATGTGGTAATCAGCAACAAATCTCTCAAGTCTTCCGATTGAAACCGGCTCACCCTTAATACCCCTTACGCACTTGCCCTCACACTGATTTTCCTGCGGACATACTCTGCCACATATTGCAGGAAGTGCATTTTCACTTGTGATTATCTCGTAAGCCTTCTCAAAATCACCTGCTGCCACCTGCTCTATAAATCCCGGTATTGGTACATTTACAGGGCAGCCTGTCATACAAGGCTTGTTCTTACAGTTTATACATCTTGATGCTTCCTCCATTGCCATCTCGGCAGTGTAGCCCGTGGCAACCTCATCAAAGTTTTTATTTCTTACATCCGGCTCCTGCTGTGGCATCGGAACCTTATTAGGACTCATATTTGCCATAATTTTATCTCCTCTATTTTCTATACCCAGACAATCTTATTTACAGGGTAAAATTATAATCTCATCATACATTCATGTTCTTCTTCCTTAAAGAACGACTGTCTCCTCATACACTCATCAAAATCTACAAGGAAGCCATCAAAATCCGGTCCGTCAACACATGCAAATTTTGTCTCTCCTCCAACAGTAACTCTACATCCGCCGCACATTCCCGTTCCGTCAATCATGATAGGGTTAAGCGATACAGCCGTATGTAAATCAAACTGCTTTGTGACGGCTACAACATTCTTCATCATGATGAGCGGTCCGATTGCTATTGCATGGTCATATTTCTCTCCTGACTCAATAAGCTCCTGAAGCTTATTTGTAACAAAGCCCTTTCCTCCAAGAGAGCCATCATCTGTCATAATGTAAACATTGTCACAGAATTCCTTAAATTTCTCTGCAAGTATTACAAACTCTGCCGAACGACCACCTATTATTACGTCTACAGATACGCCCTCCTCAGAAAGCTTTTTCAGCTGCGGATAAAGAGGTGCTGCTCCTACTCCTCCCGCAATTCCTATAACACGGTTCCATTTGTCAGTCTCAAACGGCGCAGGCTGTCCTAATGGTCCCACAAAATCACAGAAAGAATCTCCCTCCTCAAGTTTTTCCATAAGTTTTGTGGAATATCCCACAACCTGAAAAATAATTGTTACGCTGTTTTTATCTCTGTCAAAGTCAGCTATTGTAAGCGGTATTCTCTCTCCGTCCTCGTCAACTCTGACAATAACAAACTGTCCTGCCTCACAACGTGCAGACACGTAAGGAGCCTCCACGTCCATCAAGATAACAGCCTGATTTAAAACTTCTTTTTTTAAAATTTTGTACATGAGATTATCCCCCATTCAAATTCAAATGTATTTGCACACGCAAAATCTTTATGATTTTAACATATTTTTTTGTAAATTCATAGACCTTTGTATAATTTTATCAAATTTTGGCATATAAACATATTATCTACATTTCAGCAAGACAACCCTTACACCCTTCACAGTCCTTGCATTTTGTTTTTTCTGCCATGGCATCTATGCTCATTCTATAATCAAAATTGTTTACCGTTTCCAAAAGACATACGGACTGTGCGCTTATGCCCTTTCCCTGTCCCGTAAAGCCCAGTTTCTCCTCAGTTGTTGCCTTTATATTTACCTGTGTAATATCTATATTAAGAGCATTTGCAATATTTTTCCTCATATTTTGAATATACGGACCAATCTTTGGATTTTGTGCAATTACGGTGGCATCAATATTTGATATAAGCATATTTTCTTTATCAATAAGCCTTCCAACCTCACAAAGCAGTTTAATACTGTCCGCATCCTTATAGCTTTCATCTGTATCCGGAAAATGTTTTCCTATATCTCCAAGTGCGGCGGCCCCAAGAAGCGAATCCATTATGGCATGTACAAGAACATCCGCATCCGAGTGACCAAGCAGCCCCTTTTCATATGGTATTTCAACACCACCTAATATAAGCTTTCTGCCTGACACAAGCTTATGAACATCATATCCCATTCCTACACGCATTTTTACCCCTCCATTTTAATTTTGTTGATATATTATCACATCCAAAAATGTGCCTCAAGAAGAATTGTAGGAAAATATATGTTTACTGAATTCATTTTTCATTGTAAAATGAATTTAGTCTTTTGTGTTTTAGACATATTTTATACATTAAGGAGGGTTAATATATGGCACGTTCTATGGGCGGCGGCGGAAGCCGTGGCGGTGGAAGTGGCGGCGGAAGCAGAAGTTCAGGCAGTAGAAGTTCAAGCAGCCGAGGCAGCTCAGGCGGAAGCCGTTCAATGGGAGCAAGCAGAAGTGGTACAAGCCGTGCCTTTGGTTCAGGTCACTCGGGAGGAAGCTCAGCGAGAGGCACAGGAAGAAGTTACAGCGGTCAAGTTTCCAGCGGCAACCCGATGATGGGCGGCGGAAGCAGACCACAAGGCGGACATTACGGTGGAAACCACGGAGGATATCATAATCCACCTCCACCACCACCGCCAAGAAGACACTATTACGGATACGGAAGAAGACGCTATTACTATGACGGTCCTAACCGTGTATATGTAAATAACTATTCCGGCTCATCCTCAGGATGTTCCAGTATTTTTGCAGGGCTTATTCTTCTTATTATTGTATTTTCTGCTTTGGGCTCAATGCGCTCATACAGAAATACATACAACGACTACTATAATAACAAGGCACCAAGTTATTCAGACAGCTATTCAAATATCGAACGTGAAAAGTTTACGGGAAGGGTAAATGTAAACGGATTTTACAGCGACCCTGACGGTCTTTTGTATGACGATGAACATTCTGCAATGGAAAGTGGTTTGAGACACTTTTACAACACCACAGGCGTATGTGCCTATGTGTACCTTGTAGAACAGTTAGACCCGGGAATTGACGGTATTGATGAGGCATCCGCTCTTTATGATGAGCTTTTCGATGACGAGGGTCATATACTTTTGCTTTATGACTATAAAAATGCATATATGTATGATGCATGCGGATACGAAATATCAGGCACAATTGACAGCGAGGCTGTTGATATATTGTACGATTATATCGAAGCACAGTGGTCAAAGGACAGCGAGAATCTCGGCGCTATATTCGGAGGTGGCTGCGCAATGGCTGCTGACAGAATAATGCATAAGGAAAAGACCTTTGCAGAAAAATACAAGGGTATTATCATAGCCCTCATAGTAGGCATAGTTGTTATTGTTGTTGTTTCCATTCTGTTTAATTGGTGGAAAAAGCGTACGGCTCAGAAGAACAAGGAGCAGGAGGATTTAGAAAGGACCTTAAACACTCCTTTGGAAACCTTTAGTGATTCCATGTCTGATTTACAGCAGAAATACGATGACACCTCAAGTAATCAACAGTAATATGGCGTTCCTATAAAACAAGGAGGCTGTCGCACTAAATGTGACAGTCTCCTTTTATTATTATAGCGTTCCTTTCAGCAGCAAATTAATCAGATAATTGATTCCCGAATCAATTGCATCTCCCGTTCCTATTTCTCCTTCTTTTTGATTCATTATGTTTTCATTGTAAAAATCTATATGATAATTTACAAATTTTGTGCTGTAAACCTTTCCGCATATAATGTCAGATGAGACATCATCTATTCTTCCAAAAGCAGCATCTGCCTTTTTATCACTTGACAATACCGCTTCACAGCTATCGTTCATAAAAAGAACGATACTTTCGTTTCCGACCTCACCACATATATATGCCTTACAGAATTTATTTTCTACGGTTTTTGTTGTTTTGATATTGTTTTCCAAGCTCACAAGCGTATTGCCGGAACCATTAGTAAGCTCTATCCTACCCTTTCCCTTAAGCATAATTATGCGGTTATATGGTTTCTGAATGTCAGGCTTGTAACCAAGCTGTGACATATCTCCCATATAGTCGATTATTCCGTCATCGCAACAATATATATGAATATCTTTTGGATTTTGCTTTATATCAAGCTTTACGGTCTGTCCGTCTCCCAATGCAATACTGTTATTTTTGAGAGTAATCCCACTTATATCATCAATTCCGAAATTTCTCAAAATAATATAGCATTCCTCGCCTCCATCATATATATACGTTGTGGAGTTTTTATATTTATCAATAATGTATGTATCCTTTCCAAGTCCACCATCCAGTATGTTTGTACCATCTCCTGCAATGAGCACGTCGTCAGCGGTATAACCATATAATCTATCATTGCCGCTGCCACCATACATTACGGCAGATACCGCAAAGGAGGAATTTACACCAATTTTATCGTACGCCCTCATAACGGAACCTTTTTTTGATGCCAGCATAACCCTTCCGTCCTTCAGTGCCCCAAGTGACGCTGCGATTAACTCCTCTTTCATTGACTGATATTCTTCTATTTCAAAACATCCGGGCAAAGAAAAATCAGTAAAATTCTCCGTTCCCGCCCCAATAATATTTTTTGTTATATCAATCGTAATCGGCTTATCAGGTTCATAAGTGTAGGTCTGCCCTTCCTTTACACATTTATCCAGGAAAAAAAGCCTTTCCCCTTCATGTCCAAGGGTGGACCATATAATATGGGATGCTGCCGTTGAATATTTTGGTATGGCAGTATTTTCTGACATCTTATCCAAATTGGTTTTCCTATCCAACTGATACATGGCGTCAGCATTTGTATGCTGTATCATATCCGCAACAAGATAACCGGTATCGTCTGTATAATTACAGAACGGCATATCCTCCACGCCCGAAAACATATCTATATCAAGGAAATTATAATAATATACAAGGTCGATTACATGTCCGCATGCACCATCAAAGGAATAACCGTAACAGCCTGTTATAATTGACGCATTTGTCACAAGCGCCCCACCCAGGGAATGCCCTGTAAAGGTTATATTTCGATTTTTCCCCTCCGAATTAAGTAACGAAGCAAAATCGGAATATGCACTTATGGAATCGTCAAACTGTGATGACAGCTTATTTAAAAGTGCAAATTTAAAATCTGTTCCGGTCCAGTCATTGCTTTCATCAAATGGAAACGAATCCGTAAACATTTCACTTCCTCTAAAGGCAAGCACGCCATGGCTGCCGTCCACAAACGCAGCCGCATAAAAGCCCGATTCGGAATTATTATTGTAAACCTTATAAATAGTAAATTCTCCGATAAACCGGTTATACAGATTATTGTATTTTATACCCGAATCCGTCCATATTTCCTTATCATACAAGGCATCATTGGCATCAATGTAATCACGTACACTTTTTCCCTCAAACTCGTCAAGGTCATCATAGATAAGCTTTGCCAAAAGAAAATGCAGAAATTCCTCCTGCTCCGCATCATCCCCCTCAAAATAAAACTCCTGTTCCGAGTAGATTTTGCCCAATTCTTCCTCCGCAGTCTTATTTACTTTTGCATTGCATGTCTGACTATACATCGCAACAGGAATAAAAAACAGCAATGTTAAAACGCTTATGAATCTTCTTTTCATCAAGCACCTGCTTTCTGCAGATTAAGTCTAGAGCAAATGCGCCCTTATCTCTTCTCCGCTTAATTTTGACAAATATGCAGGAGCAATATCAAATGCAGTTTTGCATCCGCTTACTCCTTCTTTATTTAATTTGTATGCCGCTCTTGCATAGGCTGCAATTACCGACGCAGTAAATTCAGGATTTGAATCAAGCTTGAGACTATATTCTATAACATGTGAATTCTCCTCATTCCATCCTGTTTTTCCGCTTCTTATAACAAAACCGCCATGCGGTATACCGCCGTGTTCTCTCTCAAGCTCCTCCTCTGTGATAAAATGAACCGTAGTGTCATAATCCGCAAAATAATTCGGCATATTTTTTATTTCCGCCTCAATTTTTGCTTTATCTGCTCCCTCTGCTGCCACAACAAAGCATTCTCTCGTATGCTTCTGTCTTGTTGTAAGGTCAGGATTTTCTCCGCTTCTTACTGCCTCAAGTGCAGCTTCCACAGGAATAGTATACTGCTTTCCATTTAATACGCCCTCAACCCTGCGTATTGCATCTGAATGCCCTTGACTTACACCCTTTCCCCAAAAGGTATAATCCATTCCATTTGGGAGAATTGCATTTGCATACAACCTGTTTAATGAAAACATACCAGGATCCCATCCAACGGATATAATTCCTATTTTACCTGACGCATTTGCCACCTCGTCAACTGCCGCAAAATGCTCAGGTATTTTTGCATGTGTGTCAAAGCTGTCAACAACATTAAAATATTTTACGTACTCCCTTGTCTGCTTCGGAAGGTCCGTGGCACTTCCTCCGCATAAAATTAAAACGTCAATCTCATCCTTGTGGGCTTCTGCCTCATCGGCCGAATACACAGGAACACCCTCTGTAAGAATACTTAACGTGGAAGGGTCTCTCCTTGTGAATACCGCCGCAAGCTCCATATCATCATTCTGCTTTACTGCGCACTCAATACCTCTTCCAAGATTTCCATACCCCATAATACCTATTCTTATACTCATTTTTATTGTTTCCTCCTTTGAAAATAGCCAAATGTCAGGTTAATCTGAATGTAATTATAAACCAAAATGAAAAAAAGAGAAAGTCCAAATATATCAGTATGAATGTTCAGTTAAACCAATTGTGAGATTTTAGAAAATTTAGTATAATTTCTAATATAAATAGTACGTTGTAGAGGAGATATCGTTTATGAAAGTAATATTAGACGAGAAATTATATGATGAAATATGGAATAGAATTGAAAAAGAATATAATTTTTATCCATCTGAATATAAAAAAATTAATACTTTTGAATTTAATATTGAAAATATATGCTATCAATTAAATTCTTACTGGTCTGCCGAGCAGGAAAAAATAGTAAATGATATATTCAAAAAATTAAGTAATGATGATTTATATGCATTAGATTGGAACCATGAATTTTTTGAATATAATCCTAATGAGAATATTGAATTAGGTTATCATTATTATGATAAGGATAGAGAAGTTAACGTTTATTTTCCAAGTTATTACCCAAATGGAGATTTTCATATGTTTTTAAGTAAAGATTGGAGTTATGGCATGTTTGGACATCCATGGAGAAATGAAATATACGTTTTTGGTAAAAAAATAATAAACGAATTTGAAAATAAAGAGAAGGAGTTAAATATAACAAAGTTGTAACACAACTTATTTCCAAACAGTGCGGATAACAGGAGTTGAACCTGCACGTCTGTTGACACTAGAACCTAAATCTAGCGCGTCTGCCAATTCCGCCATATCCGCATAAAAAATGAGCCACGGGGGAATCGAACCCCCGACAACTTGATTAAAAGTCAAGTGCTCTACCGACTGAGCTAGTGGCCCATAATATAAGCTGGGCTAGTTGGATTCGAACCAACGAGTGCAGGAGTCAAAGTCCTGTGCCTTACCGCTTGGCGATAGCCCAATAATGTCACTCCACGAACCAAACAACCCTAAATTGAAAATGTACCCGATGGCGGGCTACAGTAATCAAGCCATGCCTGGTTACTTAAGGGTGGATAGAGGGACTCGAACCCTCGGCCTCCAGAGCCACAATCTGGCGCGCTAGCCGACTGCGCCATACCCACCATAAAATATAAAAATGTGCCCGAAGGGATTCGAACCCCCGACCCACGGCTTAGAAGGCCGTTGCTCTATCCAGCTGAGCTACGGACACATTTAATCTTCGCCAATAGCGAAAATAAAAAGCGGGTGATGGGAATCGAACCCACGTATCTAGCTTGGAAGGCTAGTGTTCTACCATTGAACTACACCCGCATAGTTTATGCATATAAGTGCTTTTAAGTCGGGGTGACAGGATTCGAACCTGCGACCTCCTGATCCCAAATCAGGCACTCTAGCCAAACTGAGCCACACCCCGTCAAATTATATTAAGTAAATATTCATGTGGTAAGCTTGTACCCCATCTCTTAACGCAAAACCCATTATATAATAGTGCCCAAATAATGTCAACATTTTTTTTGATAAATTTTCCATCATTAATTTTACACCGTAATAATTAATTTTATAACATAAAATATTGCCTTATTTTCAACTCTGTTGTAGAATTGCAATATGCGAGGTACACTATGGATAACTTTATTTTCAGCATCAATGCAACAATTCCTATATTTATAATAATACTTTTAGGCTACATACTAAAAAAAATCAATTTTCTTACAGAGGAATTTGCCTCTGTCATAAACAAATATGTTTTTGTCGTTGCCCTTCCTGTCATGCTTTTTCAGGATATTGCTTTATCCGACGTTAAGGAGGAAATGAATTTTAAATTTTTTATATTCTGCTTTGCCGCAACGGTTTCCATGTTTTTTCTTGTTTGGATTATTGCAAGGCTTACACTTAAAGATAAAACAATGGTAGGTGCATTTGCACAGGCAGCCTCAAGAGGAAGTGCAGCCATATTAGGCGTTGCCTTTGTAGAAAACATATGCGGCGACATGGGCTCTGCTCCTCTTATGATTGTTGCGGCCGTTCCTTTTTTCAATATACTTTCAGTAATCATCCTTGTTTGCAATGCCAATACCCAGGAGAAAAACTATGGCAAAATTAAAGGTTCTCTGATAAATATAGCAAAGAATCCCATCATAATAGGAATACTTTTAGGCTTGGCATGTTCCCTTGCAAGACTTCGCATTCCGACCATACCTGCAAAAACAATTGACTACATAGCAAGAACCGCAACACCTATGGCGCTCATTGCCGTCGGAGCGGGCTTCAATGTAAATGAGGCTCTTGTTCGCTTAAAGCCCGCTTTAGGTGCAACATTTATTAAGCTTATAGGTCTTCCACTCATATATCTGCCTATCGCGTACAGACTTGGCTTTACGGGAAGTGAAATGGTTTCCATCCTCGTTATGCTTGCCGCTCCGTCAACCGTAAGCTGTTATGTCATGGCCAAAAATATGCATAATGACGGAATACTCACGTCAAATATAATCGTGCTTACAACACTTTTATCATCCTTGACGCTTACACTGTGGATTTTTATACTCAAAACAATAGGATGTGTTTAGGCGTATTCCTTTTTGTATGCCAAAAAATCATACATCAATGCTTCAAGGAGCTCCATTTTAGGAACAACAATATACTTATCCTTTGTGGACCTTGTATTTCCCGTTGCCTTATCAATACATAATTCTTCATAGGTAACACCTTTTATCCTTTTTTTATGTAAGGTCCTTGACGCAAATCGGGACATAAAATCAATAAACCGGCTGTCGGGCTCGCCCGTATCTATAAACCGTGCAAAAAGACCAAAATACAAGAAGCTGTCCTTTGAGTTAAATATTTTTGCAACATCCTCAGTCATAACCTTTTCAAGCCTTGTTACCATATCCTCAAAGTAATCAAAATCCTCAACGGAAGCGTTTTCTTTGAGAAAATCGCACATTTCCTCCTGCTGTTTTTTCCAATCATTCAGATATTTGCTTGCCATTACGGATTCAACAACAACTCTGTCAATCGTTCCGTTTTTCATTTCCCCACCGGTATAGGCACCTATTTCCCTAAAAAACGGCATGGCTGAAATACTTTTTACCATTGTTGCAAATTCCTCTCCAAGTCTGATGAGACCCTTCTGAGGCTTGGACATTGCCTTTCCTTCATTGTAGCGGATAATATGATAGGCAATTTCCTCACTGCTGCAATTTAGATATTGGTCACATTTAAATGTATAATCCAAAAACTTTTCCTGAAGTTCCTCAGGAAGCTGATAAAATTTTTTATTCCGTATGTCAAATTCCATATACTCACTCAAAGGAAAACCATTATCATCAAGTATCGGTTCCCCTTTCTCATCCCTAATTTGTGAAAGATATTGTATATTCCATCTTCTTATATTTCTGCTGATTTTAAATCCATTATTCACAAATGCATAGCAATTTGTACATCGTTGTTTACCGTCCAAATCCCATACAACCGGAATACCATTTATAATCTGCTCTGCAAAAACGATTTCCGGCAGAGGATTATCCTGTAATATATCAGAAATAAGATTTCCCTTCATTGCAGGGCTCCACTGTTCTGATTCCCTTTGAAGAGGGTGGTCAAACCTGATTGTGCGATTGTCAATCTTTTTGTTGATTGACGCGATTGAATACTGCATCGGCTTACTCTTTTCCATAGTCTGTGTTGTTCTCATAATTTTTTCCTCCGTAATTTCTTCATTATCATATGTATGAAACAATGTCCTAAACAGTCTTATATTATTAAAAGACTTAACACTGTTATATTCCCTGCAATATTCTCCGTCCGATATACCCAGTCTTTCTTTAATCTGACATGGGGTATAACCTTTCATCAGCAACACAACAATTTTTTGCTGAACTTTGCTTAAGCTTTTTAAAAATACCTCTACTCTCTCATCCTGAAACAGCTCATCTCTATCATCAGAAAAAACAATATCCTCAACTGTTTTTTCATCTGCAATTTTTTCAGCTAATATATTCCCCTCCTCATCAGGCTCATCAAGACATATATTTGCAATGACAACCGGCTCACCCTTTTCGTCCCTTACAATTTTTCCTTTGTGGTCACACTTTACATTACAGCGTTTGCCACGCATATTATTTCTGAGCCAATCATAAACGGACCTCCTGATGTTTCCCGACAAAAAAGTTTTAAAGGAGCTTTTTTCCTTGTCAAATACCGCAAGGCTCTCCTCCAATACCCTCATTGCATCGCTGTATAAATCATCATGATACATTTGAGCTATGTTTTTTTGTGATATTATCGGGTCACATATTTTTTTAAGCTCTTTTAATTCATTTGTACAATAGTAATTTCTTATTTCGTCTTTTTCTTTCGTATTCATTTTTATAACCGCCTTTCCTATGCTGTTTTTTGGCAACACAAAGCTAGACCCTCCATATATCCTAATTTGGTTGGTTACTAACAGTTATCCTTTTGGGCTGCTGAAGCTTTGCTGATTTGCCGTGAATTACCTAGCCGTCCTATGATGATTATTATTTTTTATTTATGTTGTACCTGTATTATATCGAACAGTTGTTCGTATGTCAATATCAATTATTATAGCAAAATTTTAAAGTCCCTTAAAAATCCCTCTTTTCAAAATTCTGTTAAAACAGTGAATTAGTATGACGTATCCCGTAATCAAAAAAATCAAAACAAAAAAAGAGAATATATAAATGCGGACGCAAAAAAGCTCTCAAAAATGAGCAAATAAAAAAGTTTTTAAAAAGAAAGGAACCAAGGGTAACGAATATGACAAATAAAATTTTTAACCGAGACGAGCTTCATAAAACATACGGAGGCACAATAACCTTATTTGATTTTGAAGGACATAGCACTATGTCAATAGTAGCAGGAAAAGCTGCCTCTGATATGCGTTTTGACAGAGTATGCAAAAAAAATGTTGAACTGAGAGGTCTTAGAACTGAATAGCAGCTACATATAGGTCATATAAAAACAGCAAACAAAAGTAATAAGTCAGGAGGTATAACATGAGCGTAAATTTAATTTCACAAAGATTTGTATATAAAATACATTCATCACGTCTTCGCAGAGCAAAATGGAATTTGCAGCTTACCATAAATCAGGCAAGAGAAAATAAGGAGCTTGTTACCTTAAACGAAAGTCAGCTTATGCGCTTTATTGATGAGCTAAATGGTACTCCTAACTCAGCATCTCATATTTCTGACATTAAGGCACAGATTAAAACGTTAAACTGCGAAAAGAATTTATCTGTTTCAAGACCAAAAATAAAAAAATTATATAAGCAGTTGGACGAATACCAATTCAAAAAGGATTATGTCTGTGTAATTATGGATAGTAACAGTGATTATAAGCAAATGTATAAAAAAGGATTTAAAATCAACAATATCACATTCCGCAGACTACTGGGAACAACAGGAGGCGTGAAAAGCAACACCATTGTTTTTGTAAATGAAAAGCTGCTGCCTGAATTAAAAAAACGCATAAATAACGGACGTGATATGTCAAAGGAGCATGTTCCTGCAAAATTGGAGGCTTACTTTTCATTAGTATGCAGCTCCTCCACCCCGGTTTCAACACCGAAGGGTGTTGTGGTTGTCCATGATTGTTTCACTCATTTTAAGGCGGATGTAATTGAACTTGATGATACCGGCTTAGATGAGCCACGCATGAAATACATCCATAACAAGGATATCACACTAAATGACAGTGACGGATACGGCTTGGCAATGCCACAGCTTATGGAAAAATGGGGAAAGGAACTCGGTGAAACGTATATACTCCCTGCATGTGTCATAAGAAATTCATTTTGCAAGGGTGCCGTATTTCCGGTTGATTTTCAGAAATTTGCACGTGATAACGGATTTACAAAAATAACTGACGTATGGGGAAACACCTACAATATAAATGAAATTGAGCTTATTCTCACCGAATCCATGCTCAAATTATGGGATTCCTACTCCTCTCTTGAAAGCTATATGGAAAATTGCAGGAAAAATAATTATACATTTGCCATTACAAAATATTCAAAGGAAAAGCTGGAAAATGTAAGAACAATGAATTACCAGTTTTTACAGAGCTATGATTTTACGGAGGAGCAGCTTGAGGAGCTTATTGCACCTACCGTAAACGAAATCATGGATATTTTGACGGATGACTATAGAAAGGCAATCCTATATACAAAAGGAAGCGGTTTGAATGAAAATAACATACAGCATTTGGACAGCTCCTTTGCCACCGCATTAATGATAGAGCCGAAAATGAAAAACGACCCATTTGTGAAAAGCCAGATACATTCCATGATAAGGAAACGCATTAACGATGCAAAGGTGGGGGTTCTCAATGTTGACGGTAATTATTCCTTTGTTTCGGGCGACCCCTATTCCCTGTGTCAATCCATGTTTGGGATGAGGGTTACCGGATTACTAAAAGCAGGTCAGGTTTATTCAAAATACTGGATAGATAAGGGAGTTGATGAAATTGTAAGCTTCCGTGCTCCCATGACCTCCCACAATAATATAAGAAAGCTAAAGGTCGTTCATAATGCGGAAATGGATGATTTTTATAAATATATGGTTACTCCTACCATTTTCAACAGCTGGGATACATGTGCAGAGGCAATGAACGGAATGGATAAGGACGGGGACTGTGTAATAAACACCTCCTCTTTCGTTTTAGTAAACAATACAAATAATTTACCCGCAATCCAGTGTATTCAGCAAAAGGCTCCCAAATGTATCGTGACCGAGGAGGATTTAATGCAGTCAAATATAAACAGCTTCGGAAATGCCGTCGGCGAGGTGACAAACAAAATAACCTCTATGTTTGAGGTTCAGGCAGGATTTCCCAAAAACAGCAGGGAATACAGAATATTAGATTACCGAATTAAGTGTGGTCAGCTTTATCAGCAGAACTCCATCGACAAAACAAAGGGTATTGTTGCAAATGTAATGCCTGATAAATGGTATAACCGACTTTCCAACAAAAGCTCCGAGACGATGTCCTCCTCCGAAAAGATGGTAAACCTGCTTAATTGCAGAATTTTGGCTGATAAAAAACCATATTTTATGCAGTACATATATCCTGCCGAGCGTGCCAAGCTCACAGAATACAATAAAAGAACCAATGAAAAATGTATTATGCAATTTCGCATATCCTTAAATGAGCTTTTGAAAAAGGAAAATAAAACAAATGCGGAGGAAAAATTTTTAGAGCGCTATGTTCAGGACTTTCCTCTCGGACAGTCTCCTTGTACCGTAAACCGTATCTGTAAAAGGCTTGAAAACATTTTTGATAATATTTCCTTTGAGCATGAATCCGATTTTGATTATTCGATTTTAAAGTGCGGCACTTCCTATTCAAGGGATATGTATAACAAAATTAAAAAAATTTATGACAAGTATGTAAATGAAACCAAAAATTATATACAGTATGCAAAATCAGAAAGACTACGTTCCGAAGAATTGCAAATACAAAAATATCTATTTAAGGAACGGTTTAAACGGCAATGCTTAGAGCAATGTCCCAACGAAGAATATTTGTGCGACATAGTTTTAGATTTATGCTATTCGGGTACAAAAAAGAGCAAGCAGTTTGCGTGGGATATATGTGGCGACATGTTTATAAAAAATTTATTGAAACGAAATGATTATAAAATATCGTACCCAAAATTAGATTCTGACGGAGACATTGAATTTGGTGGCAACAAATTCAGCATGTGTACTGCCACCATAAAGATAACGGATGAGGAAGCAACAGATACGGAGGTTTGAAATGTCAATTATATTAAATGAATGTAAATATGCAAAATATGTTATAGAACAGGGAGAGGTTGACAAAAAGCCCTCCTCCACCCTGTTTCTTTTGGCAAGGTATTATAAGCAAAAGGAGAATTTAAACAAGGAACAGATATTTGATAGACTTAACACATTTATGCAGAAAAATTATTCAGGCTACAATGCGGCATTATGGGAGGATATCATTGAGGACATTTATAAAAAATCGGACAGATATCCTTTAAAGGAGATTAACCATATAGGCATTACGCAATCAGAGCTGGATAAAATAGAAACGCTTCCTAATATAAGGTATAAAAAGCTTGCATTTACAATGCTGTGCTATGCAAAGCTATACAATACCGTTTTTGAAAATAATAACGGATGGGTAAACACAAAAATAAAAGACATATATAAGACAGCATCGGTTACGGTAAAGCATAGGGAGGACAAATTTTTATATTTAAACGATTTGGCGCATATGGAATACATATCCCTCTCCAATAAAAATGATAATTTAAACCTTCGAATCACCTTTGCCGATATGACTTCATCCACCGTATTAGAGATATCCGATTTCAGAGAATTAGGCTTGGAATATCTCTATTATATCGGTGATGGTAATTTTATAAGATGTTCAAGGTGTAACCGTCTTGTAAGAAAAAAAAGCAAAAACGATTACTCAACAAAATATTGCCGTGACTGCGCCTATAAAATAAATTTAAAAAAGACAAGGGAAAGCATGAAAATAAAATATAATTCTTTGAAAGCCTAAACGGTCAAACACATTGATTTTACTTGTGTTTAGGACCCATACCCGTTTTTCTTATAATGTAATAGCTATTTGTAAATAAAAGGCGGACCGGTCTGCCCCCTCCTCTCTCGTTTAACAAAATACAAAATAAGGCGGTGATTACTTGGAAGGTTTAGAAATGCTGGACAGACTGCAAGAGGCAGTCATGGATGTCAGTAAAAATAAAATAAGCGCACCAAAAGAAAACTATCATTTTGATAAGCTGAAAATGTATTTTGGCGAGGATTTCAAATTAAAGGATGGTATTGTTATCTCGCAACCCACCATCGGAGATATCCTTGAAACAGGAGAGGAAAATTTTTATCATTCGCTAACACCTTTTTTATATAATTCAACCTCCATAAGATTACAGCTTTGGGAGGCTAAGCCAAGAATTGATTGGAACCATGTAAAAGACATTGAGGTTTTTGCAATACTTATTCCTATGGTTGACAAAATGCCCCTAAAATTACTTTTTAAGGACATACATTTTGAGGATTTTACCCTTGTAAACATTAATGATACCGAAAATGCAGAACCAAGGTTAGGTCTGTACAGTGCAAGTCAAAACATACTTTTAAATGAAGATGAATATATGCTTGCGGCAGAATATATCCGAACAATGTTAAACAGTCATCCAAAAATCGAAAAGGCAAAGGGTAAAACCGCAAAAAACTGGATTATTCAGGAAGACAGATTAAATTTGCAGCAGCGTTTAAATGAAAATAAAACCAATTTTTCCACTCTCCTTCCGTTGATTTCAAGCTGCATCAATCATCCTGGCTTTAAGTACAAATTGCATGAATTAAAAGAGGTTGGAATATGCCAATTCATGGATTCCGTTCAGAGAATCCAAAAATACGAGTCCTCTATTTCCGCACTCAGAGGCTGCTACTCCGGCTTTGTGGATACAAAAAAGATGGACAAGGAAACATTTAATTTTATGGGTGATATTTAATCACCCATTTTTATTTTAATTTACATTTTTAAGGAGGAACATATTATGTCATTTAAATTAGGAGATGTAATAATTGACAGACTTCAGTTTGGTTACGGTGCCAAGTCTAACGGTACACCTTTGTATGTTTTAACACAGTTAAGCGATGCATCAATAAGCATATCTGCTGAGTCTCAGGACATTACTGACAAGGAGGGTAACCTTGTATACAGAAAGTATACAGGTAAAAAGGGCGATGTAACTGCTACAAACGCATTTATGAATCTTGCTGTTGTTGAAGCCCTTTCCGCAACCGATGCTGAAATTGCAACAAAAGAACATGGTATCGTAATGCCTATGTTTAAGATTGTTAAATCAGGTGAAACACTTGATATTACAGATTATGTGGACGGCTCTGTTGTTGTAAACGCATTAAGCGCAGACGGTTCAATGGGTAAAGAATACAAGCTTGGCTCCACTGCCTCAGCCACAGAGTTTTCAATTGCTTCAATTGATGCAGACGAGAATGCCGGTACGGTAGCAGGTGCAGTTCTTACTCCACCTTCAGATGCCGATGAGGTACAGTATGTCGTTAAGTTTAAGAAGACTGTTTACAGCGGAACAAAAATTACAAACTCAGCCGACAACTTCCCTAAGTCACATGAGTTATTTTTCAAGGCTCTTGCAGTTGACCCATGCAATAAGGAGGTTCTCAAGGCATGCATTATTGAAATTCCATCATTTATGCCTTCTCCTGATATGGAGCTTAACATCGCCGGCGGTGATAGCCAGACACTCAATTACACAGGTGCTATGATGCTTGATTACTGCTCTGTGGATAAGACCTTGTTTAACCTGTACTTTATTGATGAGGACGAGGAAGTATAATTTACTTAAAACCTAGGCAAAGCTTGGCAGGATGGCGCATAAGGCGTCATCCTGCTTATTACATAAGGAGACACAATGAAATACAGTAAACAAAGAACATGTGCGGTCTGCCGTCAAGACTATTATTTTTGTCCAAAATGCCAAAAGGATAAACCATTATTCATGTTTGCATTTTGCTCTGAAAACTGCTGTAAAATTTATGATGCTACATCCAAGTTTGAAAACGGACAAATAAGCGCTACATCTGCAAAGGAACAAATTGAACAGCTTGATTTATCAAAAATTGACAATTTTGGCGGAAGCTACAAAACTTCTATTGATAAAATTATGGAAACAGCTTCATTTTCTGCTATGGAAGCGAGGGATAAATATGACTGATAAATTATTTGAATTACTTTTAGCTTCCATTCCTGTTATCGGAACAATAATAACCGTTTTTATTGTTCCATACCTCAAAAGCAAACTCGGCACGGAAAAGCTTAACAATTACATGGAATATGCCAAGCTGGGTGTTAAGGCTGCTGAAATAATTTATAACGAAACCGGAATGGGAATTGCAAAAAAAGAATATGCCGTGAAATTTATGAATGAATTTTTTAATAAAAACAAGACTGTAATTACTGAAAAGCAGATTGAGGTGCTTATTGAAGCCGCCGTTCAGGAGCTCAAGCTTGTACAAAAAAACAGTTAAGTAGGTGTTGCAAATGAATCTATTATACGAATTTTTAAAAATGACTTCTGTTGTATTCACTGCGCCTATTGAGCAGATGACCAAGGTTAATTTTGGCACAGTCATCATAGGTACATTTATTATTCTTTCAGGAATTATTGCCATCTTCACTATCATAGGTAAATTTTCTGAAATTATCGGTAAGCCGGTCAAATGGATTCGCGAAAAGCGTGAGGACCATAATTTAATAATAAAAACGGCTGCCGAGCTGGTTGAATTTAAGCTGAACAGCTCTCAGACAGAAAAAAGCAGGGATGCACAGATTCAGGCATTAATTACGGCAAACAGAGAGGTTTTGGCAGACAGAATCAATCAGAAATATAAGTATTATATATCAATCGGCGGTATTCCCGAGGATGAAATAGACGAGTTTACCTCCCTGCACGACGCCTACAAGGGCGTTGGTGGAAATCATACCGGCGATGTGAAATTTGATTATTGTATTAATCATTTACCTATTATACATGTAACAAATAATCCTGTTCATATAGATAATCCGTATGCTACGGATATTACTTAAAGGAGTTGATAAAATGGGAAAATATAAGGTTTTTTTAAATGCAGGACATGGAGGAAGTGACTCTGGTGCAGTTAAATATCTTGTAGAGAAGGACGTAAATCTTAAAATGGCAAAGGCGTGCCGTGATTACCTTACATCAAAAGGTGTTGAGGTTTTAATGGGCAGAGATTCGGATGTTGATCGCACAAGCACGCAGATAACAAATATGTGTAATGGCTATAATCCTGATTGTGCGGTGGATATACACAATAATGCAGGTGGCGGGGATGGATTTGAGGTGTATCACTCAATAAATCCAAGCAGCAAGGGAATACCTCTTGCAAGAGCCATTGAGCAGGAAGTAATCAAAATCGGGCAAAACAGCAGAGGCTGCAAAAGCAAAAAAGGCAGTAATGGAGATTACTACTACTTCATTCGCAATATAGCATGTCCATCAATTATCTGCGAGGGAGTGTTTGTTGACAATAAAGCGGATGCGGCACAGGCAGATACTGATGAGGAGTGCAGGGCATTTGGAGAGGCTTATGCAAAAGGAATTTTAAAATATCTTGGAATATCTGACAGTGAAGTATCCAAGACAACGCCTGCTGAGCCTGAAAAATCCGATGAACCTGAAAAAACTGATAAACCGGTATCTGAGGGCTATTTAGTAAAAATTACTGCAAATAACCTAAATATACGTGCAGGCGCAGGAACAAATTATAAATACACAGGCTCAATAACCGATCATGGAGTATATACGATAGTTGCGGAAGCAGACGGACAGGGAGCGACAAAGTGGGGAAAGCTTAAGAGCGGCGCCGGTTGGATATCCCTTGATTATGCTGAAAAATTATAGTGATATATTTCAGGAGGATTGTTAATGATACAGGATTTGAAGATAGAGGTGGATAATGGAAATCAAATTAAAAGTTAACGAAGTGTTAGGTCTCAATCATTTTTTAAAAACTATCATTGATAATGATAAAGTTAAGATAAATGTTCTCTTAAAGTTCAGACTTCTGGGAATCATGCACTCCATAGAGTCTCACATTACAAATTTCGAAATCATTAAAAATGAAAAAATTATTGAATATGGTGAAGAGGATGAAAATGGTATTTACCAAATTTCAACAGATAAGCCGGATGCAATGGAAAATTTCAAGAAAGATATCAGGCAGGTACTAGATAGTGAGGTTACTATTAATATTAACATGTTGAAACCTGATGAAGTATTTGATCAAGGATTAACATCTGAATATCTGATGGGATTGTATCCTATCATTTGCGAATAATAAATAATTTAAAATATTAGGAGAAAATATTTATGATTACTATATTTAGAATAATTAGACTTTGGCAATTAAAAATAAAATGGAAACTTGCTTTTTGGCAATTTATCGACAAGCATGCAATGGAATTAATGAATAGTTCAGAGAAACTTGAAAATAACGCTGAATAATCAACCGTCTTTGACGGTTATTTTTATGCTCAAAAATATAAAGGAAAGGACGGTTTTAATATATGAATAATGATAGCATGAAAGTTCAAGCTACGATTGATTTGCCTAGTGCAAAAAAAGTGGATGAACAAATACGTGCTTTAGAGAAAAGTATAAGCAAGCTAAAAGTAAGTGGACAATTTAATGATATAGCATTAAAGAATTTGACTAAGCAGCTAAATACTTTAAAAGTTAATATTGGAACTGCCAACTTCTCTCCTACTACTTTGAATGAATTAACTAATCAGGTAGAAAAAGCATTAAGCAATATTAACATTTCCGGTGTCAATATTGGAAAAGAAATAACTAAAAGTATAAAGAACAATATTGAGACCAGCATTAAAGAAGAAATAAAGGAAATCCAAGAATTATTATTAAAATTAAATAAAATTCCAATTGATATTAAAGGATTATCTGGAAATCAGATTAAATTATTAGATCCCAAAGAATTTGGTGGTGTAGACGAGCTCAAATCCTACATTAACACAATCCAAGAAATCAAAAATGCGGAAAACACAACAGGCTCCGCTTTGTTTGATTCATTGCAAATTGAAGAGTACGTTTCTGCACTATCCGACCTAGAATCTGAACAGACTGCTCTCCTACTCTCAACTCAAGGATTATCAAATACTCAGATAGCAGAAACACTTGTAGCAAAAGAAGGCAATGCAGAAAAAGCATATGAGGCTATGTTAAATGCAGGACTGTTGAAATCAAAGAAATTGCTTACGCAGGAAGAACTAAACAGTACAATTGCCTCATTAGGTCACACCGAAGCAGAAACTGCTAGAATAGCCGCATCAATCGCTTCTACTACTGCTATTAATGCAGAGGGTGTTGCTACCGCTACTGTAACAAAAGCTAAACTAGCTGAGGCTATACAGAATGGTGTACTTACAGAATCAGAAGGTGCATTATTATCTGCCAAATTAGGTGTTATTGCTGCCTCTAAAGCAGAATCAGCTTCGTTAGGTGGTTCAACGATTCTTAATGGTATCGCAAGTGGGGCAAAAGCCACCGGCAAAGAAATCGGAGCATTAGGTTCAGGATTATTGGGATTGGCAAAAGCTCATCCAGTTATAGCTGGATTAACTACTGCTATTACTGTTGGTGCTACTGCTTGGAATGCTTATAAGAAGCATCAAGAAAAGGCAGCAGAAGCTTTAAAGGAAACTTTACAAAAGTCATGGGAACTTACGGAAACTTATAAACAGGAACAAGCCGATTTAGATTCAACTATTGAAAAGTATAAGGAATTAAGTGAACAGCTCACAAATGCTTATCTGACAACTGAAGAATACAATGGTATAAAAGAACAGTTAATTGGACTTCAGGATGACTTAGTATCCAAATATGGTGCCGAAGCTGATGCTATTGATGTTGTTAATGGAAAATATGATGAACAGATAAAAAAACTAGAAACTATTTCAAGACAAAATGCCCAGGAATTTGTTTATACAAATTTTTCAAACGCTGAAGAAGCTCAAAACTTTTTAAATGACACTCAATCCATAGAAGACGACCATAAAATAAAGTTAAGATATAGGGATATATATGATAAATATATACAAAATTTAAATGGAGTAAGTATAGATGACGGTTTCTTCTCAGATTCCATAAAATATGAATACAAAGGAACTCCTGAAGAAATCCGTAAACAAATAGAAGCAGATATAAACACCATAATCAAGCAATACGGAACTACAGACAAATATGCCAATGTCGTTTTAAAAGACTTATCTGAATTATTAAATAGAGAAGAAATCAGTTCTGAAAATATTGATCAAGCTGAACAAGTTTTGTTGGAACTTGCCAAAGCTTCTGTTGATGGTAATTCTGAAATACAATCTGCTTATGCTTCTTATGTTGAAGGAATAGAAAGATATAATAATGCTCTTGAAACAGGTGAAGGTATTAATGAAGCTTATAGTAATTATGAAAAGCTTCGTGAAGAATTTGCTAACGTATCAGCAGATATCTTAGGAATTGAACATCTTTATGATAATTTATCAAGCAAACTTAATGAACCCTTAGACTTAAGCTTTAAACTGGATAAAAACATACAAAACGGAAACGAAAGTACAGAAAGATATCTTAATAAATTACAAGGCGTTACAAGTGACCAATTACGTTCTTTGGATTATGATGATTTGCTAAGTGTAAATAGTCTAAACAATTATGAAGATGCATTTGGACATTTAGTTAAACAGCTTGATGTTTCCGAGGCTGGTGTTGATGCACTAATTGACAGACTTATTGAGTTAGGTTATGTAGCTGATTCTGTAGAAATACAAAACAAAGAAAATATACTTAATGCTATGGGGTTTGATAAGAATGCCAGTAGTGCCAATGCTGCAAAACGTAATATAATTGCTACTAATGTATATAACAGCCTAACAGATAAACAAAAAGCTTCATTAGGCGATAACCTTGATTTAATTCCACCAGAATCATACAACTGGACAGAACAGCAATGGTTATATTTTATCAAAAATCTTCAAAAAGATGCCGACGAAAATCAATTAGAAATCTCAACCTCATTAGATACAGCAGAAGCTTTAAAATCTGCCACCGATGCATTTTCTAAATTAGGTGATGCTGAAAATGGTTTATATGCTGACATTTTAGCAGGAAACAGTATTGATGCTAGTGATATATTCGCTTTAAAAGATGACTTTGGAGATATTGATGGCGGCAGGGCTCTTGAAAACTTTGCCAACACATTATTAGAATTTCCGGGCAATACTGAAAAAGCACAAGAAGCTCTTAACGATCTGGTTACGGCTTATATAGATGAATCTAATATTCTTGATGATTTAAATGAAGGAAATAAGGATTACATTAGACAAGAGTTAGAAAAAATCAATGTTGCAAATGCAGAGGAAGTTGTTGAAGACCGCTTAAATGATTCAGTCAAAAAAAATATTAAAGCTTTCAAAGAGTTTTCCACAGTATTATCTCAGCATTTNGATANATTAAAAAATGCCAGCCCTGAATCCGATAAATTTAAAAANTCNTTNGAAACAGTCAAANCATCNNTTGAGGANTTCTTAAAGGCTAATTCNGGCGATGAAGAATTTGAACTTTCCTTGTCTGANNATTTCATTATTCAAAATCTTGAGGATATAGAAGCNGCTGCATCAGGAAGTGAGGAAGCTTTAAATCGTGTCCGTATTGCAGCAGCTAAGGATATTGCTGCAAATGTAAACTTAAACGTACCTCCACAAGCTTATGAAGGCACACTTAATCAGATTAATTCATGGATTGATAATGCTAATATTGATACCTTACAAGTTGGAACATATCTGGATGATACACCTNTGATACAAGGCTTAAATAATCTTGTTGATGCGGGAACNATTACAAGGGATGATATGAATGCCATTCTTTCAGGTATAGGTGTAACTCCTGAAATAAGCCATGAATCTGTTCCTGTTACACTGCCAGATGGAACAGCAGGTGGTGCGGCTATAGGTGCGGCTATCGCTACATTGCAAATTCCNCGNATACGTTACAAGGTTTCTTCTGATGGTGCAAAAGCCCGTTATTCTGCTCCTTCTACAAGCCAAAGTTCAGGTGGCGGTTCAGGTGGCGGCGGTTCATCTGATGGAGATGATGAATTTAGCNATCAGATTGANTGGATTGAAGTAAATTTACAAAGNCTNGAGGAAGAACTAAATCGTTTAGACAAAANAAGNAGNAATGTATACAGTCTTTGGNGTAAAAGNAANACNGCNTTAAATGGGCAGATAGCAAAAACACGTGAAGAAATCATATTACAGCAAAAAGCATATGANGNCTATATGNCNAANGCAAATTCCATTGGGTTATCTGACACATATATAAGTAAAGTCCAAAATGGCACGATTCAGATTGAAGATATAACAGATGAGNATTTAGCTGATAAAATATCTGAGTATCAGACTTGGTATGANAANGCAATAGNATGTAAAGATNCTATTCAGGAGTTAAATATAACTCTCGGTGACCTTGCATCCCAAAAATTTGACAATCTTCAAACAGAATATGATGATGTAATATCCATTTTCGAGTCTTTNGGNANTCTTGTAGANGAAACGATAAATCGGACGGAAGAACATGGCTATTTTGTTGCNAAAGATTATTATAAACAGCTTATTNATTATGAGAACNAAANGTTAAANNNNCTTCAACAACAATATGCAGCACTTACANAGTNACGTGATGAGGCATTNANAAGTGGTGCCATTGAAGAAAACTCTCAGGAATGGCAGAANATGACACAATCTATTCTTGATGTAGAGAACGCTATTGAACAATCCACCACATCACTTGTTGAGTTTAATAACGAAATTCGTGACTTAAATTGGGAAATCTTTGATTATATAGCNGAAAGAATTAANCAGATAACNNANGAAAGCGATTATCTGATAGACCTTATGGAGAATNATGAGTCTGTATAANGAAACAGGTGCTTTTACTTCTGAAGGTAAAGCCACTACTGCCCTGCATGGCATTAATTATAATACATACANGCAACAGGNGTTAGACTATGCGAAAGAATTAAAAGATATNGAGCAGGAAATTTCAAAGGATTCTGCCAATAAAGATTTAATTGAGCGCAGAGANGAACTNTTANANNTACAGCANGANGCAATNACAAATGCNGAAGCAGAAAANGATGCCATTAAATCTCTTGTTGAAGAAGGTATNAATATTCATCTTGATGCTCTTAGTTCCCTTATTGACAAGTATAAAGAGGCTATGAATTCNGCAAAGGATTTATATGATTATCAGAAAAATATATCTTCACANGTAAAGGAAATTTCCAATCTTGAAAANCAGATANTAGCTTATGAAGGGGATGACTCCGAAGAAGCACGAAAGATTATACAGGAAACAAAATTATCTCTGGAAGAAGCACGNACTGAGCTNAANGAAACNGAGTGGGATAAATATATATCTGAAACNGAACAANTACTTGATACCTTATNTGATGATTACGAAGAAGTGTTAAATGCAAGATTAGATAATATAGATGCTCTTGTGTCTGATATGATAGATATGNTTAATTCCAATGGTTCGGAAATAAGAAATACGATTGAGGCTGTTGCTGATAAGGTAGGATATACTATTACAGATAGTTTGTCAAAGGCTCTCGGTGAAGGCAGCAATGTAAATGTGTTGATAAGTAATTTTTCAACTAAGTTTGATACGGCTGCTACCACGTTGCAAAGTTCAATAGATGCTATTAAAGCATATGTTTATAAGATGACGGATGAAGGGAAAAATAAAGTTGCTTCTGAAACACAAACGCATACCAATCCTTCTTCTCCAAATTCTTCGACATCTTCCAATAGCACTCATAATTCTTCCAATGCTGCAAACGCCACATCTTCTTCTAATTTATCCTCTGCTACATCTAATTCAGGTGATGGTATAGCAAGAATCGGAGATGCGGTTACATTTGTAAATGGCAAATACCACGAGGATTCATGGGGTAACGGTAAATCAGGCAATCAGCTGCTTGGTGGAACTGTATATATCACTAAGATTGCACCAAATAGTCCTTATCCATATCATATTTCAAGAACAAGCAAATTTGGTGAAGCTAATCTTGGATGGGTTAAATTAGAACAGCTTAAGGGATATGCCAAGGGTTCAAGAAGAATTTATCAAAACCAATTGGCTTGGACGCAGGAAAATGGTAACGAAATGCTATATCGTTCAAAGGATGGTGCATTACTTACTCCTCTTGGTAATGGAGATATGGTATTTACGAATGAGATGACACAAAAATTGTGGGAACTGGCAAATGGCAATATCGCTATGCCTACATTTAATCCTCCTAAGATTAATACTAATTTAGAGCAGGAAAATAAGACAATTAATAACGACAATAAGATTACTATTACACTTCCAAATGTTAAAAATTATGATGAATTTAAATCTGAACTTCAAAACGACAATAAGTTTGTNGGNTTTGTTCAGGANGTAACATTAGGGGAAGCTTTGGGTCACAATAGTATGAGAAGAAAAAAATATTAGTTATACGTAACTGTTAATTCTGTTTAACCACCGCTNCAAAANTTTTTGGAGCGGTGGTTGTATTTTAAGGAGGTGTTTTTTTGAATCCAATAAAAAAAATATCACGTCTTGAAAAAAAGATTGAGGGTTTGGAACGTGAAATTATATTTTTAAAACAATCCAATCAAGATGTGGAACGATTAAAAAATGAATATGTTACAAAGCTGAAATTANCTGACCAACGTGAGCTGGAATATAATATGGCAATTGAACAAGTGAAAAAAGAACGTGAACTTTACAGGAAGGCTCTTAAAAAACTGGATTTTATAATTTCAAAAATAAACAGGAACAACAAAAAAGCATTAAAGGAAATAAAAAATGATATGAATATATAGGGAGGTGCATAAACATGATTCAAGATTTTTTGTTTGACGGACAAACTTTATCCGGGTTTGGATATATGATTTGCAGTTTTGATTCTTCAGGCAGTAACAGTACAGAGTTCGTTTCGGATATGAGCTATACAGAGATTAAATCCCCTCTCTCTAATATTTCACATAAAGTATCTGCTTCCTATGAAAATAATTTGTCAAGAACGATACAAATATGTAAAAAGAACTGTAATGATAGTAATTATAATATTACAAATGATGAATTATCAGAGTTATCAAGGTGGCTCTGTCGTCAGGATTATAAATGGTTTAAATGGATTGATGATGAGGATGATGACGAGATTTTTTATCAGGTACATATTACACTCAAAAAAATAGAAATGCGTGATAATAAAGTCGGTTTTGAATTAGATATTATATCCAATCGTCCTTATGGTATGACCAACGAAATCAAAGCAAATTACAATAATGCTGATAACTCTCCGATTCGTTTGGATGTATATAGTGATGAAGAAGGATATATATATCCTGATTTAATAATCAAAATCAAAGAAAATGGAAATCTTAAAATTACGAATACTTACGAAAACNGAATAACACAGATAAACAANTGTGAAGCCGGAGAAATCATTACAATCATCGGTAATGATGTCAAGCAAATNANGAGCAATTNAGGACACGATTTAAGTTTCGATTTTAATTATATNTTCCCNAGATTATGCAGTATGTACAACCAATCAAACAATGAAATAACAATAAATTTAAACTGNGATATTGAAATAAAATACAGAGGTGTAAGAAAGGTAGGTATATAATGAATTTTAAATTTAATATATTTNGCGAANCAGAATATCCTACGATTATCCTCTCAACGAAATATCATAANCATTTGGGTGTTATAGAAAATATTGACGTGACAAGCATAAACAGTACATTTAATATGGCATCGGCACAGGAGCTGTCATTTGATATTTATAAGGAAATGGACGGAAAAATATGCTCCCTATGGGATTCNATTGTCGATTTTAAATATATTTTCGTTCCGGAATTTCAGGAATACTATGAAATTCAAATTTCGTTAGATGAGGATAATAAAACAATCAAACACGTTGCTGCCACTTCTGCTTGCGAAGCCGAATTAGGNACAAGATTACTTAGAAATTTTGAATGTAATAGTGAAGCTGATATATTAAGGGATGATTATGAACCTACAGTTTTATATAATCCCCACAAACCTGATTCTTCACTGTTAGATAGAGTATTGAANGATAAATGTCCGGATTATACGATTGCTCATGTTGACGCTTCCATTGCTTCCATACAGCGTACTTTTTCCGTAGATAACGANGATATATATGCATTTTTTACATCTACGGTTGCGAAAGAAATNGAATGTNTGTTTGTATTTGATTCTGTAAACAGGGCAATATCCGTGTATGACTTAAAAAACGCATATGGTGAAAATACTTCTGTATACATATCCGCTGATAACTATGCTGAATTAATTACTGTGGAGGGTAATACGGATAACGTATTTAACTGCTTCAAAATTGAAGGTGGCGATGACTTAATAACTGCTACTGTTGCCAATATAAATCCAAACGGAAGTAACTATATATATCAATATCAGCAGGATGCGTTAAATGATATGCCTGAAAATTTAGTTACTAAAATCAATGAATATAATACATTATATAACAACAAAAAGCCTGTTTACGAAGACTATACAAAAGAAATGTATAAAGCAATTGACGATGAGCTATATTTAACTTCGGAAATGATGCCTGAAATTGTCATTCCAGAAACATCAGCTAGGCAGGAGTTGTCTAATTTACTTGCTCAGATATCTGAAGTTGCTGTTGCTAATATATCAGTTGTATCGAAAGCTACNTCNGATATTGCAGTCAAAGNAATGGCTAAAGTTATCGTTGATGCAAGATATGATGTTGAAATCATNTCATCTTCTTTATCTGACTTNNTTGCNGGTACATACAGNACATGGACAGGCAAATTTAAAATCGTTAATAAGGGNAANNAAGAAGATATTGCGGAAAGTACATCANTTNGTTCAGTCAAAATAGTNGGTNATAATTATGAAGAATATCTTTATCAGAAGATACAAAAAGCTTTAGATAAAGAGGATTCCTTATTTTACTCAATATTTGAAATAAAAGACATAGCGGTATTTAAAACAGAACTAGAAAAGTACTGTTTGGACAAGCTGAAATCCTTTGAATCAAGTTACCAGACATGTCTGGAAGTCCTCATAGAAAATGGTGTAACTGATACAAATGCCACATTTTATGATGTAGATTTATATGATTCCATGTATCTGCCTTATTATGAGCGAATTTTAGCAATTCAATCTGAGATGGGCGATAGAGAAAGCCAAATATCAGAAATACAGGCTGAAAAGAAAAAGTACGATAAACTCCGTAAAGATATTCAAAAGGAATTAAATTTCAAGGATTATCTTGGTGATGATTTATGGTTAATACTATCCCATTATCTCAAAGAAGATACTTACTCAAACAGTAATTACATTTCTAAGGGATTAAATAATTCAGAGATAATCAATAAGGCTTCTGAGTTATATGATATTGCTTATAACGAATTATATGCAGCAAGTACATTACAATTCAATTTAACGTCCACTCTCCTAAATCTGTTAAACACAAAGGAGTTTGCGCCATTTAAAGATAAAATAGCATTGGGAAATTGGATTAATGTTCGTGCAGATGACGTTTTATATCAATTAAGACTTATCAGTCTTTCTATTGATTATGGTAATCTGAAAAATATATCTGTTACATTTTCTAATGTAGTTAAGGTTGATTCTGTTATAAGCGACACGCAATCAATATTAAATCAGGCGAAATCTATGGCTGTGTCTTATGATTATGTTGCACATCAGGCAAATCAAGGAAATGAAGCACAAATAAATGTCCAATCATGGATTGCAGATGGTTTGAATTCATCTTTGGTACAGATAAAAAACAATGATGAAGAAGAAATAACATATGATAATCATGGTTTATGGGCAAGGTCTTGGGATGATATTACAGAATCATATTTACCGGAACAATTAAGATTAACCAGTAACATTCTTGCATTTACAAAGGATAATTGGCTTACCTGCTCTGCTGCTTTGGGTAAACATACCTATACATATTATGATAAAAATACTAATTCATTTTCTAATGCAGTGGATTATGGTTTATCAGCTCAATTTGTACAGGCAGGTTATATATATGGTACTCAGATAGTTGGAGGAGATATTTATTCTGATAACTACTCTCCCACTTCAGGAACATATATTAATTTAAGAGATGGAAACTTTAGCTTTGCAGGAGGGAAACTGAAATATGATGGTAATACCTTATCATTAAATGGTGATGTTGTTGCAAATACACTTACCGCTACTAACTCTGGAAAAATCTCTTGTTGGAATTTTAACAATAATGCATTGTATAGAGGAAAATGTGAATTAGGCAGCGAAGAAAGTTTTTATTTTGGTGTCAATGGTCTGAGTATCGGTAATCAGTTCATTGTTGATAGTAAAGGTAACGGCATCTTTAATGGAAAAATATATGCTACAGGTGGAGAATTTACAGGAAATATAAAAGCTTCATCCATTTCAGGCGGTACAATCAGCGGTACTAAAATTAATAATGGCAACAGCACTTTTCAAGTTGATGAAAACGGCAATTTAACATGTAATTCAGGACATATTGGTGGAATTAAAATAACAGCTAATGGATTGCAGGCAGATAATAATAACTGGTCTGTAAACAAAGACGGAACAGCCAGTTTCCAGAATGTTAAAATCACAGGTGTTAAAAGTGGAAGTGCATTTGGCAGCGTTGTCTATGATGGTACTACTACATCAGGTTCATTTGGAGGCAACTCGTCCTTTGGGAGCAATACTGCTTCTCCGTTTTCCGGAACCTGTGTAACACATATCCAAAATCTGGCTGTAGGACAAATAACTGCTGATACGGTTAAGGCAACTGGTGTTTTTGCCGATTATGCAACGGTTGGCTCACTGAATGCTGTTAATGCCAAATTTAATAATCTAAATGCAGATAATATAACAAGTGGAACACTAACTGTCGGAAGGCTTGGCGGTTCTGATGGTGTAACGCACAATGCATCTTGGAAGTCATTACATTATGTAAAGGGTGCAACTTATAGCTATATAGATGGCAAACAAGTTGTAACGGATTTGTCCTATAATCAGTGCTATATTTTATGTTCTGGAGATCCTATTCCATATTATACATCATAACAAGGAGTAAAAAATACAATGAATAATCTGAAATTGAAAAAGCTTGATGAAGCGATTCGAAGTGATATACAAAACAGCGGTCTGTCAATTGGTTCTGTTTATTATATATTAAAAAGTATTCAGCATGATGTTGAGTTTTCATTTATGAGCAGCCTAAACTCAGAATTATTACAACAGGAAAATGACAATACTGCTGAAGCAACCAAAAATAAATCTGAATAAATATAAAAGAATATTACTAAAGGAGGACTTATTAGATATTATGAATAATATACAAAATCTCTCTATGGATATTATGGACAACCATATGTATGAAGTAATATATGCGAAGCAATATGACGAAGGAAGAACCATTATTTTTAATATACTTGAAAATGGAAGACCTTTTGATATAAGTGGTTATAAAGCTATATTTCAAATGAAGAAACCTGATGGGACGGTAATTATTAATGATTATGATGTGACAAATGGTGAAATTGCAATATCCTTAACAAACCAAATGACTATATGTGCAGGTAATAAAATTCCGTTTCAAATTCAACTGATTAAAAATATTGAAGATTTAAACGAGAAACCGATAATTTTAACTACTGTTACAGGTTATATAAAGGTTGATAAATCTGTTGTCCAACCTGATGACGCAGTTAGTTCGAATGAATTTAATGCTCTTACACATGCATTAACAGAGGTCAATAAACTGCATGTAGAAATTACTAATGCCGAAAAAGTAAGGGAAGAAAATGAAAATATTCGAGAAAATAATGAAACTTTAAGAGTTTTAAACGAAACTTTACGCAATAATGAAGAAGAAATCAGAAAGGCAAACGAAACTATTCGCATAAGTTCTGAAACTATTCGTTCTCAAAATGAAGAAACCCGTCAATCAAATGAAAACATAAGAAAGTCAAATGAAATAACACGACAATCTGATACCGCTGATGCAATTGCACAAGCAAATACTGCTACTAAGAATTGTGTTGATGCAACAACCGATTTACAAACAAAATTAAATGAAAATTATTTTGTATTAACATCAGACAAAGGTATAGCAAATGGTGTTGCTGAATTAGATCAAAATGGCTTGGTACCATCTTCTCAACTTC
Organism: Lachnospiraceae bacterium; assembly: GCA_014799405.1. Lineage (GTDB taxonomy): Bacteria > Bacillota > Clostridia > Lachnospirales > Lachnospiraceae > Coprococcus_C. The sequence continues at coordinate 2,327 of JAAVIA010000033.1, read as the reverse complement.
CGGGTTATGTTGATGATGTCATTGAAGGATATTTTAATGATGATAAATTTTATAAAGATTCTGCGTTTTTAGAAGATATTGAGGGTGAAACGGGGAAAATATACGTTGACCTTGAAACCAACAAAACATATAGATGGTCAGGAAACACCTTTATTGTTATCAGTGAAACACTTGCTTTAGGAGAAACATCATCTACCGCTTATCGTGGGGATAAAGGCAAAGAAGCATTTGAACATTCTTTAAGTACACACGCAAGAATTGATGCCACTAAAACTGAAAAATCAGATATAAATGGAAATATAAAAATAAATGATGAAGAAAAGCTTGTATACAAACACCCTGTTTCCGGTGCAACTGTAGGTTCATATGGTGATGTAGTCGACCAAACTCCAAATGCAGGAGAATCATTTAAGGTTCCTTTTATATCTGTTGATGATGCAGGACATATAACAGAAGTAAACGAACATACAATTACATTACCAGAATCATTTATAGATGGCGACACTGCTAACAATACAGTCACTTACACTAGTGAAGATAACTTGACAGCAAATGCGTGGACGGATGTCGCTGCACTAACATCAGGCGAAAAACATAGTAGTATTTTTAACAAAGTATCAAAAATGTTTAAAAATGTACGTTATATATGGAAATTGTTGGGTACAACAGACATATCTACAATTGGAAACGGCACAATAACAGGGGCGGTTAATTCGTTAAATGGCGATTTAGCGAATACTAATACAGCTATTAATACATTGAGCACAGGGTTAAATAATGCAAATACTGCCATTGGTAAAAAACAAGATGCCTCCACAGCTATCACTACGAGTAATATTGGAAGCCAATCTGTTAATTATGCAAATAGTGCTGGAAGTGCTAATAATTCTAATCATATAACAGCAACAACTGGACAATCAATGTCAATTTCATACTCGGGATTATCAGATGTACCAACTTACGTGCTTGGCGTTGCAGATGGTAACACTACAGATATCAAGCTCTATACATATAAAAATCATTTGGGAGCTAAACTCACTTCTAATACCAATGCTTTTGAAATGAATGGTGGTACTGGAGTTACACGGGGAACTTATATAGATTTTCATTATGATGGTGGAACATCTGATTACACGCAAAGAATTATAGCATCAAATGCGTCTGGAAATTTAATTGCCACTCCCGGCATATCTAATAGTTCAGACAAAAGACTTAAAAATGACATTGAAGAATTGGACAATGTTTATATTGACATTATCAAAGAATTAAAACCTGTGCAGTACAGATATAAACATATGCCTAAACAATTAAGATTGGGGTTTATTGCACAGGAAGTAGATGACATATTGAATAAATATACAGTAATTGATAAGCCTTTGGTTGAAAAAGTCACTGGTATGTTTACAAAAGACGATAAAGTAGATGAATCGGAATATTATGCACTTGACTATAATCAGTTTATTCCAATAGCAATTAAAGCTATTCAAGATTTGTACAGTGAAATTGATAACCTAAAAAGCAAATAAAATGAAATGTAGGATAAAAACAACTCAGGTATAGCAAAATATTATCTCTATTTGTTTTTATTGAATATGAATCGTTCTTATTAAATATGCCGTCCTAAACCGTCGTCTAAATTTAAAGGTAAGAAATACTTAAGTATTACCTACCTTTTTATCCATACTACATTAACAACTATATTTACTGGTAAACTATAGTCCGAAATGAATCTGCCAAACCCCCTAGCAATAAATTCATCTGCGTTATAATAAACTTCTTCAAAGCCTGCAAGCACACGTGATGAGTAGTTATGATATAAATTATATGCGATAGGAATATAGCCTGCTTTAGCAATCACCACATTAATTCGCGTGTCTGCCAAAGTAAAGTTATATGAATAAGTATTTGATGTAATAACTATATAATCCCTTAGATTACCTGTAGTAATAGCAGTCGAAGCATTTGCTTTACTGTTTAATTGGTTTTGAATGTTATCTTTTATTCCAGATAAACCATTTAATTCATTTACTGTTATTTGACTAACTCCAATTTTACCATTTGCATTTGTTCTAAGTACCATATTTGCAGTGAGATTCGACGATGTAACAGTCGTAGCGGCACCAGTTATTGTAGATTGTTTGTTCGCTAAATCGCCATTTAGCGAAGATTCCCCCTCAAAACAAAAAAGTCTGAAAGCTCTATTTTCAAAGCTTTCAGACTTTTTAGTAGCGGGAGGGGGATTTGAACCCTCGACACTACGGGTATGAACCGTATGCTCTAGCCAACTGAGCTATCCCGCCACACTACTTCCTAAGAAGTAAAATGGG
>JAAVIA010000032.1 GCA_014799405.1 Lachnospiraceae bacterium | reverse complement strand
TTAATTCCCCAAAATATAAAGAGCATAACAAGAATGTCAAGCACCATCCACACAGGAACACCGAAAAAGGAAACAATCCATATAAGCGGATTTACAAGCACTCTTGAGCTCCAGTTTTCATAGGTCAGCACATCAATATTTGAAATAAGCTCCGAAAAAGTGTCCGGCATGTTATCCGCCACAATAATATCATCATACAAAACCTCGTATCCTGCCACATGATAAAAAATCATAACAATACCGTATATGATGTATGGTAAAAAAACAGAAAACTTTTTTAATTTATCCTTCATAAGCCTTCTCTCCTATTTGGAACCTTTTTTATTCCAGCCACAAAAAATTATTGTCAGTAGAAAGAAAATCAAGATTGTTGATAAACACAATCCTTTCTATCCCCTCCGCCCTTGCAAGTTCGCTTACACTCTGATGATAATATCTAAGGTCAACAACATATATCTCACTGAAATTATCCGCCAAAAGCGGCAAAAGGCAGTGTGCATAGGAATCCTTAATGACAAGCAGCTTTTCCTTGTTGGAACTGTTGCTTGATATTTTCATTATAGCGTGGTTTCCGTCAAGATAGGTGGTATATTTATCCTTTATATTAAGATTATCGTAATTGTAAAGACTGTCCGATACATCGCCGGTATCCAAATACTCAACTTTATATTCACCCATAGGATTTTCATACAAAATTATGCTGTCCGCTCCCTGCGAAAATGTAGGTGCTGAAGAATAAAGGGTACCTAAAAATTCATCGCTTGCCACTCTTATATTATACATATCTTTGGAAAGGGCATCTACCGACAAAGCCTCACAAAGAACCCCGTAACCGATATAAGCTCCGTTCATAGTCCAATGGTGGTCCGTGTTATAATAAATGTATTCCTCCTTTGCATCCATAAGCTCCCTTGTACAGTCCGCGACATTCATATTATCCGATGCAGTTCCGATAATATATGCCATAACCTCATTTTGATTATAGCACTGTGCGTAATTTGGAAGCCGCTCCTCATATATAACACATGCGTTAGGCACAATAAGCCACGTAAATTCAAATTCAGGGTTTGCATCCACAAATTCATTTATATACCCGATATTTTTTCCAAGCTGATTATATGGATTTACATATTCCTTAATCAGCATGTCACCATCGCCAAAAAAAACGTCCTCCACCTTTGTCTGTCCCAGCGCAAGATTTGAGCTTACCTTAAGCTTCATAAGAAAATCCTTGCAGATAATTTGATCGCTTAAATAAGTTTCAAAATCCTCAAAAAAATCCCCTGAAGCAAGCGTTTTCCCACTGAGCTTCGGCATATCGGCCAGTTCGCGGTTTTCCATATCCGAAAAATCCCTATCCCTTGCAATAAGAGAGCCAACCGCAAAGAAGAAAATATATAATATAAAAATTAAAGTTAATATTTTATTTTTCATAAAACATTGCTCCTTCTCTGAAACATCAGCCATTCCATACAGCTAAAATCTAAAGTACAAAAACGGATTAAACGCCTCGCTTGCCAAAAATGCAGTGGACAAAACAAGAACGCACAGTATAAACACAGCATTTAACCCCGTCACAAGTCCCTCATTTTTATTATTCAATAATTTTGTCACAAGCCATTTAGGCAAAGGCGTGGCCGCCACAAATGCAATTACAAAAAACAGTCCGAAGGAAATAAGGTAATATATTGTAAGGTCGTTTGAAAATGCAAGTCCTGAGCCTCCGAACATATTTAAAACCGCATTTTTAAGCGCAGGCATTTTGTCATAGGCAAAAATAACCCATCCCAAATTTATAAAAAATAAAGAATAAAGCCTTGAAATTACACCCGGGGCTTTTTTTAGCCATTCAAGTAAAAACAGCTTTTCAAGCATAAGAAGAACAAAATAATAAAGTCCCCATATTATAAAATTCCACTCTGCCCCGTGCCAAAAGCCCGTAAGAAGCCACACAATAAAAATGTTTAAAAGGGTTCTACCCTTTCCTCTTCTGTTTCCTCCAAGAGGAATGTAAACATAATCCCTGAACCAGGTGCTAAGAGAAATATGCCACCTTCTCCAAAACTCGGTTATGCTCTTTGAGATGTAAGGGTAATTAAAGTTTTCCAAAAACTCAAACCCGAACATTTTTCCAAGACCTATGGCCATATCCGAATAGCCTGAAAAATCAAAATAAATCTGAAGTGAAAATGCAATGGAACAAATCCACGAAAGTATAACCGTATTCTCACTTGCGGAAAGTCCTGACAGCTTATCAAATATCTCACCACACATATTTGCAATGAGAACCTTTTTTCCAAGCCCCGTGACGAAACGGTTTACTCCGTCACCAAACATGTTAAAGCTTTCCTCTCTTTTTTCAAGCTGTTCGGCAACCGTCTCATAACGCACGATAGGACCTGCAATAAGCTGTGGAAACAATGTAATATATGCAGCAAGGTTTATTATATTTTTCTGGCATTTTGCCTTTCCTCTGTATACGTCAACCGAATAGGATAATATTTGAAACGTATAAAAGGAAATACCGAGAGGAAGGGCATGCCCTAACACCTTAAGCTCTATCCCCGGTATTTTGTTTAGATTTTCAGTAAAAAAACCAATATATTTAAAGAAAAATAATATTCCAAGATTGACAAGAACAGAAATAACCATGGCAAGCCTTGCAGTCTTATCCCTGTCCTTTTTTTTGTAATAATCCGTCAAAAGCCCCATTACATATCCCACAATAATAGAAGCCAGCATTACAAAAATATACTTCGGCTCGCCCCATGCATAAAAAACCATGCTAAAAAGCATCAGAATAAAATTTCTGATGGATTTTGGACTTATGTAATATATCAAAATCACACATGGTAAAAATGTGAACATAAATGTAATACTTGAAAACAGCATAATATCTTTCCTTACATAATAATTCTTAATGTATTTTAACCATAAAATGTATGATGTGCAACATTAAAATAATTTTCACGTTGTCATGAATTACAGATGTAGTTTTTCAAACCCTTGGAAAACCTGCTTATTGTGCAGTCCTTTGAGCCCTTACGCAAAGGAGAATAAATATAAAGCTCATGTCTTGCCCTTGTCATTGCAACATATATCATTCTTCTCTCCTCCTCAAGCTCCTCGGCAGTTTTTGCTTTTTTGTAGGGCATCATCCCCTCAATGAAATCAATTATGTAAACCACATCAAATTCAAGTCCCTTTGAGCCGTGCATAGTCATAAGATTAAGTCCCTTTTTTTCCCTGCTCGCTTTGTTGCTATTTTTTAATATATCCCCATACTCATCTATAAATTCAAACAGCTCACCATAGCTTTCCATATTATACACCATTTCAGAAAGCTCCTCCATAAGCTCCTCAATTTCTGACTGGTCAATTTTTCTTTCCCCGCAGTACCAGCTCACATAGTCATCAAAGCCTATTCCCTTTCTTATAAAATTAACCGCCGCATAGGGCTTCATCTTTTTTAACAGCTTTAAATCTGCTACAAGCTTGTCCAGCTTATCAACTATGTATTGCTTATACCGAAGCCGCCACCTTATATCATCATAATCTATGGGGTCCTTTACCAAAACATCACGGCTTAAATATCTCCCTGGCTTATTCATAATCCGTAAAAAAGCAGCTCTGCTTGTGTCTCCTGCTGCCACCCTCATATAATCAATAATGCCCTTGACAAAATAATTATCAAATATATTTGGCAGTACATCATTCATTGTATATGGTATTCCCATCCTGTTAAGCGTAAGCGCAAGCCCTCTGGGCTGTAAATTTGTCCTGTATATTACAGCCTGCTTTTCCAATGGAATACCGCTTTTTACATGCCTGTCAATATTTGAAAGCACAAGCTTGTACTCCTCCTGCTGATCCTTCGTAAGCTGAATTTTTACAAGCCCCTCGTCACTGCTCTGTGAATGTAATTTTTTCTCAAATCTGTTTTTGTTTCCATTTATTATCACTGCGGACGCCCGTGTAATACCTGCATCACACCTGTAATTTTTCCCTAGAAATACTATTTTTGTATCAGAAAAATCCTTTGTAAACTGCCTCATAATTTCAGGCCGCGCCCCTCGGAAGCCGTATACGGACTGGTCATCATCTCCCACAACAAAAGCATTTTTCCGCTCCCCTGAAAGCAGCTTAAAAATTTCATATTGAATTTTGTTGCTGTCCTGAAATTCATCCACCATAATATATTTAAATATATTGTTACACTGGGAAAGTATATCATTTCTTGATGTTAAAAGCTGATAGCACATAACCTGCATATCATCAAAGTCAATTTTACCATTCCGCCTCATATTAGCGTCATATGCTTTGTATATCTGCCTGAAAATGTTTTCCGGCAAATCGTTGCTGTAATAATTGTCCACATCAAGCATATCCGATTTAACAATGCCAATCTGTGATATTATACTGCTTATTATATCCTCCTTGTTATCAAGCAGGTTATATTTTTGCCTTGATGAAATGTCACTTACAAGCTTTTCTATAATTATTCTTTTTTCACCCTCTGATATAACGCTGGAATTATCAAGATTATAAGCAGTTTTTATAATCCAAAAGAAAATAGAATGAAATGTTCCGAACCTTACAGGATAATAATTATCCTCCATCATAGCCTTAAACCGATTTTCCATCTCGTTTGCCGCAGCCCTTGTAAAGGTTATAACAAGAATATCTGCGGGATTCACTCCCGCAGATTCTATAAGATATTTTATTCGTCTTGTAATAACAGCAGTTTTCCCGCTTCCCGGTCCTGCAACAACAAGCATAGGACCCTCCACATGCATAATCGCATCTGACTGTTCCTTACTGTATTTCATGTTAGTTTGCCCCACAGCACTTCTTGTACTTTTTACCGCTTCCGCAAGGACAAGGGTCATTACGGCCAACCTTTGGAGGCTTAACAATCGTTTTTGAAGATTTTTCAATCTTGTAAAGCTCTTTTCTTCTCTCCTCCGTAAGAATATCATCCCACTGAGGAAGTGTGTAAAGCCACTCGGCATTGCAGCCCACCATATTCATGTAAAGCTTTTCAACATCATATGCAAGAGATACTACCGTATCCTCATCAGCCTCGTCAAGATTGTTTGAGGTTATAAGGCTGTCATCAATACCATCAAGAACTCCTACCATAATTTCAATGGTTACACCGAAAAGCTCTGCAAGCTCCTTTATGGTTCCTTTTACATATTCCTTAGGATTACCGAGTATTTTTTCATATATAGATTTTTCCTGCTGGAAATAGTCATACCAAAATTTTTCACCCTCCGGTGTCCTGTCATCAAGACCATATGCATGGTCACGCCAATCCTTTAATAATCCCATTTTTGTTCTCCTATCCATATTTATCTACTGTTCAAGTATTTTCATACAATGAATAAGTATAGCAAAAAGCATGATTTTTTTCAATGCTTTATTTATTGGAATTAAACAAAAGCTTTCCTATCCATAAAAAAACATACATAAGGATAGGGATAATGATACACAGAAATAAACAACCTGCAAAATATTTGCTGCCGGTTACACCGGTTATAATGGTAGCTATAATGACAGCAGCTATAATGACAAGACAAATCCATGCAACAATCCTTGAACCTTTGCGTTTTCTAAGGGAGGATAAATATTCCAAATCCTCATTATCCATATTTGTTTTTTCTGTACTGTTTTCCATTTTCATAAATATTCTCTATCCCTTACTCATATCTTAATGCATCTATCGGATTAAGGTTTGCCGCCTTAACGGATGGTATAAGTCCAAATACGACACCTATAATCATGGAAAATGCAACTGATATTACAATGGCAGGTCCGCTTATAGCCACGGGAACCTCAGCTATGCCCGATATAAGGTATGCAAGTCCGATTCCGGCTCCTACTCCTATAAGTCCGCCTAAGCTTGTAAGCACGGAAGCCTCTGTGAGAAACTGTGCCAAAATAACCTTTTTTCTTGCCCCAAGCGCCTTTTTAAGACCAATTTCCCTCGTTCTTTCCGTTACGGACACAAGCATGATGTTCATAACACCGATTCCTCCTACAAGAAGGGAAATACTTGCGATCCATATAAGCTGCTGGCTTGTTGATGCGGAAAGATCCTGAAGTGCCTTAGCCTTTTCAAGCAAATCCTCACTCTTATATTTGTAATTTGATTCCTCGCCCTCTGTGGAAGGTATATATCCGTTTAATAAATCTGCCGTTTTCTTTCCTGCCTGTGTCATTGCCTCCGTATTTTCTGCCTTTACAACAACATTGTAAGGCTCGTCAAAGGCGTAAATCATAGGCCATATGTTCTCACAGAAAAACAGCTTTCCCTGTGCCGAATCAGAAAAGTAAGTATAGTAATCATCCATGGATTCAATTTTAGGTGTAAAACCGTCAATCTTATCTACCACACCTATAACAATATATGGGTCACCCTTTATCTCCATTGTCTTTCCAATCGGGTCCTCACCTGCAAACAATGCATTACTTGCAATACTATCCAGAATAATATATTTTTTGTACTCTTTTCTGTCATTATCAACAAATAATCTACCCTTTACTGCACGGTATTCCATTAAATCAAAATAATTATCATCAACGCCATATACCGACACACCCTCAAGCTCCGTTCCCTTATAATTAACACCCTCATACATAGAGCCGTATCTATAGGCGGATACTGCAACGACCTCATCAATTTCAAGTATCTCATCCTTGATTGTTTCATTTATCATGGGCATATTATCAGGGGTATCATTGTTACCTGAATAGTAATTCCAATCGCCTTCGTAAAACTGGATTTGTACAACATTATCTCCTGAGCCTACCAGATTGTCCTTTATCTGCTCACTTGTTCCCTTTATTGTGGAAACAATGGCTATAATGGCGGCAATTCCTATTATTATTCCAAGCATAGTAAGGAAGGAACGCATTTTATGTGCCCAAATACCCTGAAAAGATAATCTTATATTCTCTAACATAGTCATCCTCCTCACATCATCTGAATAACGCACTGTCATATAAGGAAATTTCTACAGTTTTTGTTCCCTCTACGGCACTGCTTAAATACGGAAATGCCACATAATCATCTTCATTAAGTCCGGATAGAATCTCAACATATGAACCCCAATAGCTTTTACCGGTTTTTACATAGCACTTTTCCAGTTTTCCATCCACCTGCTTCATAACATAGCTGTTTCCGTTCTCGCTCATGACAAAGGCAGTCTGAAGGCAGAGCGTTCCTGTATCTTCATCTGAAAATCCTCCATCAAGGCTTACCTCCAACCACATATTCTGAGTGAGCCCCTCAGGGTCATCCACTGCAATGGTAATAGGATAATATGTTTCAACCGTTCCATAGTAATAATTATTATCTGAAGGAATATTTGATATTTCGGTTATTGTACCTGTATATGTCATTCCGTTTTCATAGCTATAAATAGTAACGGTATTACCTATACCTATGGTCATAAGGCTGAATTCTCCGATATCTGACTGAACCGTGTATCCGTCATTTGTTCCTATAACCATAAACGGCTCATTATTTAATATGCTTTCCTCTTGGTCAGCAAGTGTTTTTACTACTCCGTCAAAATTGGCAAGCACATCACCATTGGCACTCTGATAGCTTGCAATTTCATACTGAATCTGCGCAAGCTGATATGCCGTCCTTAAGGATTTTATTTCATTTTCCTTATCCTTAATTGCCTTTTCAAGCTCCTCCTTCGTATATGTTGGCTCCAAATCCTCAGGTGGAATTGGTTCAGGTGCAGGCACTGGCTCAGGAGTCTGCTCCGGTGCAGGATTTTCCTGCGGTTTATTATTTTGCTCCGCATCCGTAGGTGTAGCACCAGGGTCTTCTGTAGAAGGCGCCTCAGTAGTTGGTGCTTCCGTTACGGGTGGTTCCGTTGTAGGCTCTACCGGTGTTGTATTTTTAAGCTTCTCAAGCTCCCTTTCAGCAACTACTACCGATACTCTTGCAATCTCAACATCGGCAGCCATAAGCTCAAGCTGAAGGTTCTGCGAGGTTGTATCATATCTCATAAGCACATCTCCTGCCTTTACCTCATCTCCCTCCTTAACAAGCACCTCCGCCACCTGCTGCCCGGCATTCAAATATATTTTCTGTTCATTCTTTATAACAACCCTTCCACTCATGGTCTTCCATGAGCCGAACATTGAGCTGTTTTCAGAAAGCTCAGATACAGGGTATACCTCAACTGTCTTTTTATTTTTTGTTTTCTTTTTAACACCCAGAAGTATTCCCGTAATAAGACCAATAATTACAATGGTTACAACAAGTGATATAATTATTTTTTTCTTTTTGCTCATTATATCACCTCCGAATCTGCAACATTTGTTTTTTCGCTTCCATCCAAAAGCTCTCCGTCAATAATCCTTATAACCCTGTCTGCATAGCCCGCTATCTCATCAGAATGGGTAATCATAATAATTGTGGCGCCATCCTCATGAAGCTGTCTAAAAAGCTCCATAACCTGAATTCCTGATTTTGAATCAAGGGCACCCGTCGGCTCATCGGCAAGAAGTATCATAGGCTCATTGACTATGGCCCTTGCTATAGCAACCCTCTGCTTTTGTCCTCCCGAAAGCTGTGTCGGTTTAAAATCAATCCTCTCCTCAAGTCCAACCTTTGTAAGAGCATCTATACATTTTTGCTTTCTCTCCTTTTTAGGCACTTTGGCATATTGCAGTGGGAGAGCCACATTGTCAAGTGCCGACTGTCTGGGCATAAGATTGAAGGTCTGAAAAACAAAGCCTATACTTTTGTTTCTTACAAAGGAAAGCTCCTTATCTTTGTAGCTTCCTATATCTTCTCCACCAAGCAGATAGGTTCCAGAGGTAGGCTTATCAAGACAGCCTATAATATTCATAAGCGTAGTTTTTCCCGATCCTGAGGGTCCCATGATTGCCACATATTCCCCCTCCTCAACAGATAAATTAATATCCTTGAGTACAGGAACCTCCATACTTCCCTGAATATAATTTTTGTATATATTCTTTAATTCAAGTATCATCAGCGTTCCTCCTCAGGCAGCTCACCGTTATCATCGATAATTTCTCCCTCAGGCAGCTCACCGCCGTCATCTATAATTTCTCCCTCGGGCATATCTCCGTTATAATCAAAGATTTCTCCTTCAGGCATATCTCCGTTATAATCAAAGATTTCCCCTTCAGGCATATCAAGGTCATAATCAAAGTCTTCAGGCATTCCGTCACCGCCATCCATATTCTGATCCATGACATCCTCATAGTTTTCCGTAATCTTCATTCCCTCCTTAATATAACTGTCAGGGAACGCTATCCTATCCTCCTCTGAAATTCCTGACAAAATCTCATACTGCATAAGATTTTCGTCATATTCTCCAAGCTCAACCTTACGTTTTTCAATTCTGTCCTTCTTATCTGCTGCCCATACATAAGGAGCTCCATCATCCGTTACAATATAAAACTCATCAAGCCACAAGCCCTCTTTCGCTGCACTCTGTCCGTAATCAAGCTCAATATATAAATGCTGTCCAAGTATAAGTCCGTCTATGGAATCAAGCTCAACATAAAATGGATACTTTGTTGTCTGTGTTCCTGATGAATAATAATAGTTATTATTATTTTGATCCGGATGCTCCGTGTCAATCTTTGTAATAGTTCCATTCCACGTCTGTGTTTCATCAATACGGGAGCGCACAATTACAGGAGTTCCCTCGGACATACTGTAAATGTTCATTTCATTTGCCGTTCCCTTGATACGATAATCTCCCATTGCCATTATCTGTATAAATGCATTGGAATTATTATCATCACTGCCATAAGGATCATAATAATCCATATCCCCTGAGGAGCCACCACTTTCATTTTTTATTTCCTTTATAACTCCATCCATCGGAGAATACACGATTGAATTTTCCATGGCTACTTTCTGTCTGTCGATTTCAAGCTGCTTTGCACTGGCATCATAATTATACTGATTAATCTGTGCCTGAAGGCTCTGTATCTGGCTTGTATACTCTATACGTTCCTCTGCCGGAACCTGTTCCTTCTCACTGTTTAATGTGGCAATCTGCTGATTTGCCGTAGCTATATTGTTATTTATGCTTGTAAGTTCAAGCTCAAGCTGCTTAAGCTTAAGCTCCATTTCCTCCGTGTCATACTCAAAAAGAGGGTCTCCCTCCTTTACTGTGTCCTGNACCTCAACAAAAACGGTTTTTACCGTTTTGTCAGATGCCTTTTCCACACCCTTTGTTTCCTGGGATTCCACAATTCCCATATATCTGTTTTCGCCATAAAATCCCATTCCGGTTATGTTTTTAACAGATTCAACATATACAACACCATCAACANCATTTTCTTTTTTCTTTTTTGCAACTATCACACCTATAACCACGCCAACTACTATAAGTAATAAAATAATTATAGGTATAACGGCTTTCTTCTTTTTTTTCATGACATCCTCCCTGCTTCTTTGAGCTTTAATAGNTTCTTGAGCATTCGCTTGACTGCAAGCAGTCATCGAATGTTCTTCGGACCTGCGTTCGCGTTTATGTGTTCACCTTACCATATTTTTGTGTCCAAATTGTAACAATTTTTTTTATTTATACTTATCAATTTATTAAGAAATATTTAACTTTTCTTTATATATTCCAACCACGTTTTTATATCCTCCTCATATCCAATGTCTCCCGGATGATAAAAGGTCTCACCTACAAGCTTATCAGGAAGATATTGTTGGTTTACATAATGTTTAGGATAATCATGTGCATATTTGTATCCTATATGCCCAAGCTCCTTTGCCGCCTCGTAATGAGCATCCCGAAGATGGGNTGGNACATTGCAGTTACCAACATTTTTTACTGCNGNAAACGCCTCGTCTATGGCGTTTATTATGGAATTGCTCTTTGGTGCACANGCCACATATATGGCAGCCTGTGCAAGTATGATACGGGCTTCCGGCATTCCNATTCTCTCAACCGCCTGAGCACATGCTGAAGCCACTACGATTGCCTGTGGGTCTGCATTTCCCACATCCTCACTGGCGCATATCATTATCCTTCTNGCAATAAATGTAACGCTCTCNCCNGCATAAAGCATTTTTGCAAGNTAATATACTGCNCCGTCAGGNTCAGAGCCTCTCATACTTTTTATAAATGCCGANATNGTATCATAATGATTATCTCCGTCCCNCTCATATCTGAGGCACCTTTTCTGAATACACTCNGATGCNACATCAATATCTATAATTATTTTGCCTGTTTTNNCGTCAGGCTTTGTNGANAAAATTCCAAGNTCNACGGCATTTAATGCATTTCTTGCATCNCCCTCNGAAATTTGTGCAAGAAAAGAAGCAGCTTCATCCGTTATTTCAGCATTATATGCACCCATCCCCTTTTCAGTATCATATACTGCGCGCTTTATAAGAACTTCTATGTTTTCTTTTGAGAGAGGGTTCAGTTGAAATACTGTAGAACGGGATATAAGAGCACTGTTTACTTCAAAAAAAGGATTTTCGGTAGTTGCCCCAATAAACACAACAGTTCCGTCCTCAACAAAAGGAAGCAGAAAATCCTGCTGTGCTTTATTAAACCTGTGAATCTCATCGATAAAAAGAATTGTTTTTTTACCGTACATTCCAAGCCTGTCCTTTGCTTCATTCACTAAAGCTTCTATATCCTTTTTACCTGACGCCACCGCATTTAATTCCTTAAAAACGGCACTGGTAGAATTGGCTATAACGGCGGCAAGGCTTGTCTTACCTGTACCGGGAGGTCCATATAAAATAATGGAGCCCAGCTTATCAGCCTTTATAAGACGATACAGGAGCTTGTCTTTCCCAAGAATATGCTCCTGTCCCACAACCTCCTCAAGCGTTTCAGGTCTTAACCGTTTTGCAAGAGGAGCCGTATCCTTCATATTGTTTTCACGTACATAATCAAATAAATCCATAGCGAAATTCTATGCCAAGCCAAGCTTCCTTACTAAATTATCAAATTTAATAACATCGATAGGCTTACATATATACTCCTCATAATCATCACTTGCATAAGCTGCATCAAAACCCTCGTCAAGTGCGCTTATCATCACAACCTTGCATCTTGAATCCCTTGCAAGTCCAAGCTTTCTTTCAGCGTCCCGAATGGAGGCAAGCGCCTTATAGCCGTCTATCTTCGGCATCATAATGTCCATACATACAAGGTCAAATTTCTCATTGTTATTTACCGCCTTAACAAATTCATCAACAGCAGCAATACCATCTCTTGCGACAACCACTTCCCCATATTTTGAAAGAAGCTTCTCCATGAATTTTCCACTTGCCATATCGTCCTCAGCTACTAAAACCTTCATAAATAAACCCTCCTAATCTACCTTAATTAACATAAGCCACTTATGAATATTCTCCATAAGCTCTGTTTTAAATGATTTTTTATGATATACAATCCTCCTGCTCAATGTGTGTGACATAATTATGCCCGTAACATTATTTGCAAGTTCCCATGCAGAAAATGAATCCGTAATCTCACGACTATCAATTGCACTTTGAAAAAGTTCTTCTATGTACCTTAGTCTTTCCGTAATACATTCCGCAATTTTATCTCTTGTATACATATTATGCAAAAGCTCCTCATACTGTAACATAAGTGTTGATATCGCATAATAATTATCGTAATATGTAGCATATGCATCCAAATAATTCTCTATCTTTTGAATATATGTACCTTCCTTTGACCTTATGGTACTTTGTATGCTTTTGTCAAATCTTGAATAAAAATCAACAACCTCAAGTAAAACATCATCTGCCCCGCCAAAATACTTATAAAGAGTTTCCTCCGCAATATTCTCTCTCGCCGCAAGATTGCTTGTTGTAAGTGCTGATAGACCTGACTCACTTATAATTTCAATTGCCGAGGCTATAATTCTGTCCTTCCTCGATACAAAGCTCTCTGCCATGTAAATGCACCTCACATATTGAATATTTTTCTCTCTTAACTCTATGCCATTTACAAGATTTTGTCAACAAAAAAATGGGGCATGCCGCAAGCAGTAAATCCCTAATGCGACAGCCCCTTTTCAATGCTTTTCTTAGTTCTTTTATATTACAGAAACGTTTACAGCCTGTGGTCCTTTTTCTCCGTCAACGACATCAAATTCTACTGACTGATTTTCTTCAAGGGTTTTGAAGCCTTCCATATTGAGCCCGGTAAAATGTACAAATACATCCTTACCCTCCTCGCTTGTTAAAAAGCCGTAACCTTTCTGACTATTAAACCATTTTACAGTACCTTTTGTCATCATAAATCCTCCAATAACTATATAAAATAATGCAATTCTTGCTTATTTAAAATATCATAGTAATAATCATTCGTCAAGCAACGATTTGTCCCACATCGGAATCATAAAAATATACACTGTCTGACAGGTATTCCGTATCTGTAACTACATATCTGTTTATCTCCATAACCATCTCTGAAAGCTCCTCTCTTGCCTCGTCCCGCTCCCTTGGAAAAAGAATAACCTCATGAATACTTGAGGGAAGAATATAAAAGCTGCCATGCTCCTTCGCAAAATCACTTATTATATCCTCATATGACATATATACAGCACCGTTTATCCCCTGATTATTCGTCAGGACGTATAAATCCATACCCTGCGGAGGCTCGCATACATCTGAATATTTTTCAAATATCATTTTATCAAGCCTTTCCAAAACCGGAGGGAAAAGCTTTCTTGTATTCTCCTTTGCAATATGATACAGTCTGTCAATATCCATATTAAGCTCATGAAACTCCTTGTTACGCATACATGCCGAAGCTATTCCGCTGTCATCTGATTTTAAAAGTATTCTGAAGGTTATGGCCAAATCCTCATATTTTATGTATGGACAATCGGCAAGTATTTCCTGATTTTTTTCAAAATTAATAAGCTTTAAAAAAATATGGTTTTGTATATCCATGTCTTCAAAATGCTTGAAATCATAGCCATTTATGTTTTCTCTTGCTTTTACATATTCCTCCGTAATAAGTTCCAATATATGATTCATGTCCTTTTCCTCTGAATAAAGCATATAATAATAATCCATATATATATTGGGAGAAATCTGTTCATCCCTCACTGCTATGGCAATTCCCGTGAATTTCCTGCCATTATTTTTGCTGACTGTATTTACATGGATATCCTCAATATCATATTGCAATAAGTAATCAGGCAGTTTGTCCTTCACAATATTTAAAAATTCTTTAAACTCCATATATAACCTTTTTACACACCTTCCTTTTATTTTTGCTGAATACACTTATATTTTATTTTCACTGTGCTGTACACTTCAACACAAAATATAAAAAAAGCAGTGTACAATTTGTACACTGCTTTTTGGCTTAAATACAGACATTTTTATGTAAGTTTTTTCAAAAACCCCAAAAAAGTTTCCATTTGTTCATCTGTTCCTATCGTAACGCGAAGATAATTGTCTATGCGGGGCTTATCAAAATATCTCACATATATGCCTGCCTTTTTTGCCTCCTCAAATATATACTTGGCATTTAAGGCTTTGTGTGTAATAAACAAAAAGTTTGCAGAGGACGGAAGGCTTATAAACCCAAGCTTTTCTATCTCTTTCTTAAACCACTCTCTTGTTCTTACTACCTTTGCTATAGTATCCTTAAAGTATGCGTCATCCCCTAAACTTTCCGCACCGAGAATTATGGAAGGCATATTCATTGTATATGAGTTAAAGGAATATTTTACATCATTCAAATACTGAATCAGCTTAGCATTTCCCATGGCATATCCGATTCTTATACCCGCCATTGAGCGTGACTTTGAAAATGTCCTTACAACCAAAAGATTATCGTAATCATTAATGAGCGAAAGCACACTCTCACCACCAAAATCCACATATGCCTCGTCAACGATAACTATCACATCCCGATTCGCTTTAAGTATATCCTCCACAAATGAAACAGGCTCTGCAATACCAGTAGGCGCATTGGGGTTAGGAAAAATGATTCCTCCGTTTTCCACATAATAATCCTCCCTGCGAAGCCGAAAATCCTCTGTAACAGGCACAGCCTTATAGGGAATTTTAAGCATATCTGCCCACACATCGTAAAAGGAGTATGTAACATCCGGAAAAAGTATCTCCCGTTCCGAATTAAAAAACGTCATAAATGACATCGCTATAACGTCGTCTGAGCCGACACCGACGAATACATTTTCCTGTGATAATCCATGATACTCAGCAATTTTTTTCACAAGCAGCTCTGCCCTTGGGTCAGGATAAAGCCTTAAATCCGAGAAGCTTAAGCTTTTATTTACCACTGCCGGTGCAGGCGGATATGGATTTTCATTTGTATTTAATTTAATAATATTATCAGCCTTAGGCTGTTCTCCCGGAACATACGGAACAACCCTTCTTACGTTTTTTTCCCAAAATTCCATCTTACTTCACATGACGTATTTAGCGTCACATTTCTCCCTTCTTACGACTTAATATTTTTCAGTACCATAATAATATATTCCCACGTTCGATAAACACTGTCAATATAAAGCTTTTCCTCCGTAGTGTGTATGTTTTCTATATTCGGACCAAAGGACACACAGTCAAGCCCCTCAAGCTTCCCTGCAAATATTCCGCACTCCAGACCCGCATGTACTGCAATAAGCTCCGGCTTTTCACCATAAAGCATTTCATAACAGGACACCATAATATCACGAAGCTTAGAATTTTCCCTGTACTCCCACGCAGGATAATCACCTGAAACGGCTACATTTCCTCCAAGACATTTCATCAGGCATTTCATTCTACTGATAAGCTCCTCCTTCTCAGTACCAACACTGCTTCTTACCGAAAAGCTACAGTCTACACATGAGTTATCAGAAATGTTTGTCTTTAAAATTCCCAAATTAAGAGAGGTCTGTACCAATCCTTGTATATCCATGCTGTATTTCATAACTCCATTTGGAAACCCTGCAAGTGCAGCAAGCACCTTTTCCGACGAAGTCTTAGTCATAACACATGCAGGTGCGCTGTCCCCATCCTCGGTATAGCATACTCTGTCAACAAAATTCACAGGCTTAAGACTTATACTTATAGCCTTATCCGTATGCCTGTATTCCCTTCTCAAAATGCTTTCAAGCTTAGAAAGCTTATTTTCGATTGCCTCCATGCCATCATAAGAACTCTCCCTGAAAAGAAGATGGGCATACGCACTTCTCGGTATGGCATTATCCTTATTTCCGCCCCAAATATAAATAAGGCCAATATCATTATCCTCAAAAAGGCTGTACAGCACACGTCCCAAAAGCATTACTGCATTTGCTCCCTGCTTATCTATACAGACTCCCGAATGACCTCCCGTCACTCCCTCAACGGTTAAACAGTAAGCTTTACCCTCATCTGAGACTCCATTTGCAAATTGCAGATTATCATATTGTACGGGAACGCTGCAAAAAGCCGTTACGCCTCCGGCACAGCTTGTAAGTAATTTTCCCTCCTCCTCGGAGTCAATATTTAAAAGCAGCCTACCCCGAAGAACCGAGCAGTCAAGTGCATTTGCCCCAAGAAGCCCTATTTCTTCATCGGAGGTAAATACACATTCAAGAGCAGGATGCTCGATATCCTCCGAGTCAAGTATAGCAAGCATATAAGCTACTGCTATGCCGTCGTCTCCCCCTAAGGTTGTTCCTTCTGCATATATTACATTTCCATCGCATTTAAGCCTTAATCCTTCATTTTTAAAATCAATGTCCGTTTCCGCAGTTTTCTCGCACACCATGTCTATATGTCCCTGCAAAATAACGACAGGCGAATGCTCATATCCTGCCGTCGCCTCCTTATATATAACAACATTATCATGCTCATCCTGTATATATTGAAATCCCCGAACCCTGGCAAAAGAGACAAGATAATCACTTATTTTTTTTGTATTTCCCGAGCCGTGGGGAATACTGCAAAGCTCCTCAAAATATTTAAAAACCTTCTGCGGCTTTTTACCCTCTAAAATCATATCTGCCTCCCATAACCTTTTTATTTATTATCTGATTTCTTGCTATTATTTATCCCACAAGAGCAAAGTAAAATAATACAATAACTCCGAGTGCAATTCTGTACCATCCAAACACCTTAAAATCATGCTTTTTAATATATCCCATAAGGAATTTTATAACGAACAGAGAAACTAAAAAGGCAACTATTACTCCTACGCTCAGTATAACCAGCTCTGAGCCTGAAAAAGAAAATCCAAACTTTATAACCTTTATAAGGCTAAGTCCAAGCATAACAGGCACCGCAAGGAAAAATGTAAATTCAGCCGCCGCAACCCTTGACACACCTATAAGGAGCGCTCCAATAATAGTTGCTCCCGACCTTGAGGTTCCCGGTATAATGGAAAGCACCTGAAACAGACCTATTATAAATGCCGTTTTATATGTAATATCCTGCAAAGTTTCAACGCTTGCCGTCTTTGCTTTATTCCTTGCCTCTATAATGATAAACGCAAAGCCATAAAATATAAGTGCAATTGCAATAACTGTAGGCGTATGCAGATGCGCCTCTATGTAATCATCAAACAAAAGTGTGACAACGGCTCCCGGTATGCAGGCAACAACAACCTTAAACCACATGGAAAAAATATCCTTTTTAATTATCCCTTCCTTTTCCGGATTATTTGAAAAATCAAATGGCCACATCTTATTCCAAAACAGCAGCACAACAGCAAGGATTGCTCCAAGCTGTATAACGACAAAAAACATTTCCTTAAATTCATCACTTGCATTAAGGCTTATAAATTCATCCACCAAAAGCATATGCCCCGTACTGCTTATAGGAAGCCACTCCGTAATTCCCTCAACGATTCCCAAAAACAATACCTTTAATAATTCGATTATACTAAGCTGCATTTTTTCTCTCCTTGAAATTAATATATTTTTTAACTACCAAAATGGTAATTAATATTCCAACCAAAGCTCCAGCGCTATCTATTAAAACATCTGTCAGCTCTCCGCTTCTGCCCTCAACAAACAACTGGTGAAACTCGTCACTCATTGCATAGCATGCAGAAATCCCAAGACTTAATCCTCCATACATAACTATACTATGCTTTTTATCAACAAAACAACCCATCAGAAGTATTCCAAGTATACAATATTCCATTGCATGTGCCAGTTTTCTTATAGGATACTCTATGGATTCTGCAAATCGGCTCTTTTCCTCCTCTGTATATTCGTCGTAATCAGCAAACACAATATGCCCCATTACATCAATGACTGCGTTGCTGTCTGCTGATGATTCTTCTGCAACTCTTGCAGAAAACAAAAAAATAACCATCATCCAAAGACATGTGCATATAATAAAAATCTTTTTTCTAAGTGTCAGCATAAATATCTTATTCAATATGATAAAACCTTTCTGATGTATTAAAGCATAAGCATTGTAACATTCACCTCATAATAATTCAAGTGTTGGTAATCAGACAAAGAAAAAATAAGACGGGTATAACCCGTCTTACTTTTATAGTTTGTTCTTTTTACGTCAAGTTAAAGAGTACATCTTTAATCTTAATCTTAATTCTCTGGTAAACCTTGTTACCATTTGAATCTGTAGCCTCAATTACAATATATGTGTACTCACCATTATATGGGTCGAAGTACTCTGGTCGAAGCTTCAGCCTAGATGCAACATTACTTGTGCCATCAGCATTCGAGTCAACGATTGGATTACCATTTGCATCAACTAATGTCATAAGTGTAGGATCATATCTGTATACGTTCTTTCTTACTCCAGCTGTTACATTCTTTGCATCCCAATCAGCAATAAGAATATGGTTAGCATCTGAAACGTATGCATTACTTCTGTTAGTATCTGAATAATCAAGGTCATAGTAAATTCTGATTCTTGCAAGCGTTGAGTCAGAATCAGTTGTAGCCTTAAAGCTGAACTCCGGATATGAATCCGTATCATCTACCTTAGTATAGTAGCTTCCATCCTCACGCTTAATCTTATCACCGTATGTATCCTTATCATAATCATATACATAGATACTTGGCATAACCGCACTCTTTCTTACAGAATTACATATGATGTTGATGTAGAGTTTTCTCTCATCATTGTTCATCTTACCTACACCAGTAACGTTGGAATGTCCTGCACCACAGTAATATACATTCTTATATGAATATATAAAGTAGTTATCTCCACCGTCCCTAGGAGATGCTGCAAACATGGATGAGCCCTCCTGACCATTGTAACCACCTGCAAGTGAGTACCATACCGTACACTGATCATCCTCAAGGTCAAGTGCATATGACTGTGGATGCGTACCTGCTATATAGATATCATCACTAAGTGTAAACGGATACAGTGTTATAAGTCCATCATTATTCTTAGAACCTCTGTTTGTACCATACTTTGTATTCTCTCTGGCATCAAAGCTTGCAGAGTTATACCAATATGCCGCATATGACCAGCTCAGATATGCATACTTATATGCAATCGCCGAAGGGTTGGATGAGTTGTTTGAGCCATGCAATCCATCTGTATAAGCAACCGTTGAATATAATCTGTTACTTCCTGCACCTGAATTTCCATATTGGTATGGTCTCAAATCAGCATACCATGTAGGATATCTGTCATCACCAGACTTGTATGAAAGATTTGTCAAAAAGTACTTATCATCATCATAGTTTTCAGCAGTCTTATACTTAATGTACTGGTAGCTTGCATCTTCAATCTCCATATGGTTTTTGTCCTGACCTACATATGCTCTTATTGCATTTGTAAGGTTATATGAACCCGCATCACTAAATCTTGTAAATGTATCATGGAACAAAAGAACATTTCCACCATTCTTTACATAATTGGTTAAATCCCTAAGACCATTGCTTCCTGCTGTGAAATCATCACCTGCAAAATCATCCGAAGGTCCCAAAATAACCGTTGAATAACATCCCTCAATCCAATTATTGGCATGTGCCTGTCTGTCATACATTTTGTATAACTCTTTGTACTCAAGCTCAACATTTTTTGCCTTTACATAATCCTTATATGCAGTACACAGCTTGCTAATATCCTCTGCGGACAAATATGTCTGGAAACCAGTATACCTAAATGCAAAAGTACTTGCATCTGATGCATTAAACAAATCATAATACCGTTCTGTTCTTATGATATATTCTACCTCTTCCATAAGGTCAGTCTTTCCTCTTGCACCAAGACTTGTAACAAGCTTCTCAAGTACTTCGTTAAGGTCTGTCTTGGCATCTAAGGTTGTCTGTGTTATCTCAATGGTTGCACCTGTTACCGGGTCAGTAAAGGTCATATTTTGCTCTCCTGTACTACCGGAACCACCTGCAGCAGCATCTTCTACATTATCTGGAACTGACTTCTCATCTCTCATATAGGTATAAAGATTCCAATACTCGGAAGCATACGTTTCACTGTTGTATTGCGTGATATAGGTAAGCTTCTCATCCAAATCATCTTCCCCATATTCCGCATAATCTTCAAATTCCTTTGTAGCTAAATCAACAGTTTCCTCAAACTTCGCAATTGCAGCACGCTTTTCAGCATCACTCATATTGGAGAAGTCATATACTTCTCTGACCTGATCTGATATTTCTTCAACTTCATCTCTTGTAAGAATATCAATATCAAAATCAAATCTGTCTGAAAGATCATCTGCAAGATTTATATGCCAATCATCAGCACCATACTTAATACTACCGTTATTACTAAATTGCAAGTTAGCATCATAATATGGGATACCAAATACATGCTCATGAGTTCCCACATCATTTATCGTTACAGGCGAATATGGCCAAGGCAACTGAATTTCAACGTTTGTTCCATACTGGTTAGCGAAGTAATTTCCCGAATAATGCAATGGGAACCATCCTGCATTATTCGCCAAAGGATTCGTTTCAAGTCTTTCGCATGCCTGCTGACAAACAACACAGAAGTACAGGGAGTTAGCACCCTGAGCACCTTCACCTGCCGGAGCTGATGACCATTGGTTTGCTTTTCCCGGCATAATCTGAAGCACCCTTACATTCTGCTTATCTTCCACAGACTTTGGAGCCACATATGAAAGTCCGGTTATACCTGAAGTAACACCTGTCACATTATCCTTCGCCTCAAGCTTCCAAGAAACAGGACCATAAAAACTGTCTGAAAGCTCAGCACTACAGCTTGTACTTGAACCCGAATAAGATAAATCAGTCGCATCCCCAAATCTTCCGTTACCATCATCATCAATCCAAAGTGTGACAGAAAAATTTGTAGTTCCTGAAACTGTATATTCGAATTCCAAAACTGACTTATCATCTATAATATCTAATGCCGAATCCGACTTTGTATCATCGTATCTCTTAGGTGTCTTTGTTACCTCAAGGGTCGGTCGCTTATTTGACATACTATAAACATCTGCAATGCTTTCTTTTTGACCTATTGCTGTTGTACCATCATCTATGTTTACTGATGAACCATCCATTGAAGCAAAAACCTCAACATAGCCTACATTTGTAGTTCCAAGAGCTCCACCTGCATTGTCCGTATGACAAACTCCGTCCTTATCAAAATCCCAAAGCACAGTGTAACCATTCTTCGTGTCATTCTTCTTGTCATAACATGCTTTTAAAACCTTTGCCATGTTACAATCAGGGTCAATAGAATTCTGCAGATATGGATTGTTATCATGTTCTTCTGCATCTACAATTGCCTGATATCCGGCTGCTGCATCATCACTAACAATAACTGGCATTCCTGCTTCTATATAATCAATAAGCTTCTGTCTCTGCTTATATGTTATATCATTACCATTAAGCGTTGTAAATGAACTCTGCCCATTTACATTTGCATATGCAGTACCATTTCCCACAGCAGAACCGGACTCACCTGTACTACTTACATCTACTGCAGTCATATCACCATTGTGGGTATACATGGTATATATAGGCAGATACCTTATGTTGCCATTTTGCATGGCAGTAATTAAATGTGCCGAATTAATTCCATTGCCGGATATACCACCAAGTGCCTGCCATTGAGTAGCTTCCTTAAGTGCACTTCTATTTCCGCCAATATATATCAAATCGTAAGTTCCCAAAATATCTGTTGTGCTTGCAGCCATCTCCTCTGATGACATATGAACAACCTGAACATCGTTTACATCCATGCCCAAAGCATCCGCTATCTTAGCCTCTGAAAGCTCCCATGCATAATATTCCGGTGTTGTTATTGTTCCATCTGCATTAAGCGTTGAAACCTGTTCCTTCGTGGCATTTAACACCTCTGCCGGTACCGTATAGTAATTTCCTTTAATACCAAGCTTTGTTAAGTTTCCAGCATTTGGATGTGTTACCGTATTGCTTTCTGCAAGTTCCACATCTATCGGATAACACGGTTGCAACTCCAAAACAGTAAACTTGTTGGAAGAAGCATTCGCACCACCATATACTCGGAACGAAGATGCATTTAAAAGATCTGCAATCTTCTTACAGGTTGCTGCACTGTTACTTTGTGCGATTACTCCAAAGTCCTCTGTATTTGTTACCATTACATTCGTCTTCTTTGAAACACCTGAAGTAGATGCAACTGTTGAGAAAAGCATATTAAACTTTGAAGCTGTAGCGTCAAAGTTATCATTTCCAGTATCTGTGCTGCCTGCACCTGTATTACTTGAATCATATACTATGGTAACATTTGCAAGCATCGCTGCACTAAACTTTCTGTACAGTTCTGGAGAAATCGTGGTATTTCCCAAACCAGCCTCAATAATAACCATGTCGTACGCATCAAAGTCCAAAACATCTAAATTACCATCGATAGCTGATAATGTAGCTTCCTCCACCTTTACAAGGTCTGGTTTGCTTGAATACCTTGCGTTATATGCCTTACTATAGAACAACGACATAGGATCTCTGTCAATATTATCTGCATAAAGCCTATACACACCACCATACTGCGTGCCGTCCATACCCGTTGCGGTTTCTCTACTGCCAAGGTCTGTAAACAAAGCATTTGCCATTGGATTATCCGTATAGTCGGTTGACGATTGTGAAGATATAATCAACACCTTTGCCATGTTGTACGTAGATGAAGCATCTCCCGAAGTTGCATCACCAATTGTCACAGGTATCCAATTAGCCGCCTTATTATCTCCGTTAATACCCAGATACAGTGAACCATTTTTATGAGAAAGGAAATTTTCAGCTCCTTCTGCACTTGTTGCATTCTTTGACGTATCCCACGCAAATGTATAATATCTGCTTCCTTTTGCATCAAATACATCTTTTACCAATTTTCCCATAGTCACATTGCTTGATGACGGTGAACCAGAAGAAGTCTCTGTCGGATTATCAATAATCATAGGGCGCTTCTTATTATTTACGTATGTATGAAGAAGTGCACTATATAAATCCTCGCTTAAATCGTTATCTCCTGCTTCAAACACATCACTTGGGTCATTACTTACGTATATAAGATCTGCATCCGCTATTTTTTCAATATCGTCTGCTGTGATATTTCTTACACTATAATACGTATAGTCTACCTTTCCCGCTGCCATAAGCTGGTCAAAAGTTGCACTCTTATTGCCATCAATCACATAATTTTTGAAAGGGCTTTCGCCATTTGCATCCATATATGCAAGATACGCAAGATATGAACCTTCTGATCCATCCGGTAACGTAACCATCTTAGGTGAATCCGAGGAGCCAACCTCCACTATATGATAAACAGGGTCTGCATCCGGATTCTCATCCTCATCAAGATTCGAATTCTCAATAATTCTGTCTACCATAGTCATTTTTGCATTATCGGAAGCATCAGCCATGAGAGCCGGTTCATTTACTTCAGACTCATCATTATTACCAGCAAGTGAGAAGGATACGATAGTTACTGCCAAAACCATCACAAGCATTGCTGATAAAGCTGAAATCATCATTTTCGTTTTACGTTTCATTATGCTTTTTACCTCCTTCTTATTGCTTTGCTTTTAAAACGTATGAATTTCTTACGTTTACCATTCCAAGTGACGTATATGTCATATTTTTGTCACTAAAGTATAAATCAACTGCCAATGAACCCTTATCAGGATTTAAATTTACCACACATCCGGAAAGTGGCTCATCATCTGTAGTTACATAGGACATTGAATTTGAGAAAATATTTCTCCTTACGGCATCTGAATCAGCCCAATCAGACACTTTGTCATTTTTACCTGTCATAAGTGCATATTCTTTCTCGTAGTAAAGATTTCCCTCATCAAAGGTAAACACATGTACGACTGTATCATTTTCAGAAAAACCAGTACCGCTTGGTGCTCTTTTTACTGTTATCAACTGACTCGTAATAGCGTTTGTACAATCCCATTCATCAGAGCCGGTTGGGCTCGCTGATGGAACCTGAGTAATATCTAACGTCTCTGAGGTTACAATGACAAGCTTCTTAATGTATACATCCTGACCAGCCAATTCATGGAAAAACTTAACCTCGGCTACATTTGCAGAAATTCCATAAAGATTAAGCTCATTAACGATACCTGTCTTATTTTTATCTTTTGTAGCATCAACCTTAAGCTCACCGGTCACAACATCTCTTACTGCGTACTTCTTTTCATCGTAAACACCTGCCACGAAGTATGACGGCGAACCGCCTGCCGATTCCCCTGCTTTTGAAAAATCAGGTGTGCCGGAATAGATGTATCCCAAAACATAAATCGACTTTGCCTGCATAAGTGCATCCGTAATCTTGTTATAAGTCTCCTGAGCCGTTGTCTGAACCTCTATGTCAGCCTGTGTCTTTCTGTTCGTGAGAAGACTTGAGGTCATCAAAGAGCTTATAGCAGTCATAAGAAATGCAAGAACCGCTATGGCGATTATCAACTCAATAAGAGTGAAACCACGATTACTATTTAATTTTTTGTTCACAGTTTATCACCCCTATCCTACTTAATCTGATGACTACCATTTTTGTTAATAGTTACAGTTGCAATAACACTTCCATCTTTTTTTAGAAATTTATATACTCCTGCACCCTCAACACAGGCACCGGATTTATCAAATCTTATCATATGACCATCTATAACGTCAGTGTCCACATAGGTACCATCAAAATCAGAATACTGAACCCTCGCATAAGCAGAAAGGCTTTTTCTCTTTGTAGTCGCCTCGCTGTGTGTGCCTCCCGGTTCAAGATACCAGTTGTTAATATAATACTTTCCTCCGTCATAAGATATACCCAACTCATACTTATAACCCGGCAGCTCCTCACCGGAATCCATAGCACCATTTTGATTCGTGTCCTGATAGACATCCTGATTTCTTGTTCTTGCAATCAAATCAGTAATCTCTGCATCAAATGTGGCCGCTGCCTCCTTTACCTTTGCAGTATGCATTACAGACATAGTCACAAATGCCGCAGTTGTAAGTATAACTATGATAGCCAATACTATAATTAACTCTACCAAGGTGTAACCGCTGTTATCATCAATTTTTTTCTTCATAGGCAACACCTCTATTCTACATTCTTCATCCAGTTGTCAAAGCTTACAACATCTGAATACTCTATTGTGTCAATAGTTCTCTTATCCGTACCAGGCTGTGTAAGGTCCTCTATAGAAGAATCCTCATAGCCCTTGAATAGTGACAGAAGATATTTGCACTTGTCATCCGAAGAAAGCTGACACTCTCTGATTATGGCTCTACATATCTCAGGGCTTGCCGTAAAGGTTGAAAGATTATTGTTTATGTATACCTTTCCACCTGCAACAATAAGACCCTCAAATGCAGTAACTGATGTATCAAAGTACACGTCTCCCTTTGTTATAACGATACCCTTAACAACACCATCCGCATTCGTTGTTGATATAGTTACAGAATCACTGTCACTCGTTCCTGATGAAACACCATTGTTGACCCAAACACTATACCCGGATTCAAGCTTTAATACTCCCGGTTCATTTCCTGTCTCATTTGATTTGGCAGGTCTAAGGTCACCGATTGTGCCCGAATCACTCTGAACAAGTCTCATATTTATATATCTGTTTATAGGTGTAATGCTTCCTACTCCAAATGAGCTGTCACTTAAAAGTGCCTTTATATACAAAACCTCAGGGTCAGTTGCAGAATCAAAGTGTCCTAAATTCCACTTTACAAGCTCATATTCAATATCAAGGTCATCAGAAAATCTGAGAGCCGTTCCTTCAGTATTTGCAGCCATTGTAGTCTGTGTTACACTCTGACTGCTAAGCAGGCTTGCTATATCTGCCTGACTGTTTTTTGTAATCATATCAAAGCTTGTGCCGGTCTTTGAAGTTATGGCACCGCTTGAATATACATTTACAGGTTCAACATTAAGATCATTATCCATCTCCGGAAGAAGGATTTCTCCTGCCTCAAAATCCTCATAGTCCCTTATATCAACAAGATACTTTGCGTAGTTTTCATCCTCAGGGCTGAACGTGCCATTTAATACGGCAACATAGTCCTTAATAAAGGATGCTGCATAGTCCTGTGCAGAATCATAATTCAATGCGACGCTTGGATTATATCGTAAAAGCATACCATACGCCGTTTCAAAATCAATATAATAATATTTCTTTCCAGAAACCAACTGCATTACACAAGGGATATAAGTGTTTCTAGTACCACTTGTATCTACACCTTGGAACGGACTGTTAGGGAAATACTTATCAAACAGAGGCGTATCCTTAAGTGCGGTATGCAGCTTTGCCTGATAGCATCGAACAGGGTCATCCGAAGAATTAGTATATACAGTTGTAAGGGTAGGCACTCCTGTGTACATTACCGGAATGTAAGCCTTCTGATTACTTTTTAAGGAAATACTCTCACCTGTCTTATAATCTCTTATATATACCGTATCATTTTCAGCAGTGGTAAGCAGATTATCCTCAGACATAGGGGTGTAAGTATATGTCTGTCTTATAACTGTCTCCGTTCCCCCATTCTCATTACTTTCTTCAGTCTCCGACTGTTCAACCTGCTTTGAAAGCTCAATGTAAGAACGTCCTGCAAGATATATTGTATTTGTATCCTCTAAGTTAAGGAGAGAATGCTCTCCGTTTACTATAATTGCACTACTATTGTAATGTCCCCTGTTTTCAACAGTTCCGTCAGCATTTGTAATCTGGAAATTTTCAGTTAAAACAGTAGGAATAAAATCTCTTTCATCCTTTGCAGTACTGTCGCCATATCCATAATAGCTTCCCTTAAGCTGGAAGGTAGCTCCCGTTGCATTTATCTCGGTATCATCCTTTACAAAAAGGTCTGCCCTTATAAGTGCGGTAGCTCCCTGATAGTTAATCTGTGGCTGTCCGGCACCGATCTGGGTAGTAGTTTTTCTACTTGTGCCATCCAGAACAATATTATCAGTCCAAATTTCTGACTCAGAGGTTGCAGTACCGCTCTTACCATATATGGAAAGATTACCGCTGTTCATAACTGCAATTGTTCCAGGTACTATAACAGTATCGGCAAGTATTGAAACCGTAGAACCGTTTATATATATACCTGAATTTGCGCTTCTCTGATTGACACCGTCATAATAGTCACGAAGTCCCGGGTTTTCAGGGTCATTAAGCGTTGAATAGGAATTGAAATATGTATTCATAGGACTGTCGCCCTCAACATATCTCTTGGATGTAACGCTTCCATGATCATATGATACACTCTCACCTGCATACGTACCCGTAAATGTCTTACTGCCGTCAGTTACATCGGCATTATATGTGCTCTCATTGTATTTTTTATTGTAATAATCCGAGCCTGCATATACATTACCGGAAATTGTAAGTGTATTACCTGCCGTCTGATTTACTTCAAGTCCCATATCTGCAACGGTTGCAAACTGGAAGAGATTTGAGTAGCCTGACGTTGAGGAATTAAACGCAACATTAAAATCAGGTTGCCCGATAACAATATCCGTTGACAATCTCTGGGTGTATGCACCATTTGCCTGAGAACGGTTATAATTTGCCGTTCTTGTAAGTGTCACATTTTTTATTGTGATAGATTGTACCTTTCCATCAGCATCATACTCTCTCTCAACATAAAGTCTTGAAGCATCTAAGACTACCGATGAATTTGTTATATACTTTGAAAGACTGTCTGCAACAACACTGTCAACAAAATCCGGATTAGCACTTAAAAGATCCATAAATTTTTCCTTAAACATACGGTTTGCTTCTTCATCCGTTCTGTTTCTGTATGTTCCTGTCTGCAGGTCAAAATATACCATATTTTCAACGGTATATATATAAGCCTCCTGCATATTTGCCGCAGTTTTAGAGCCTACACCTGCATAAATCTCATTCATCGCCTGCTCTACATAATAGAAGTTGTCTCTGGCATTTAAATCCTGAAGCTTTTGCTTATATGTATATCCGGCAGCCATTAAAAGGGCTCCTACGATTATACCTATAAATCCCAGTGCCGCAACAACCATAACTACACTAGAGCCCTGATTATTTAGTTTTTTAAGCATTTTTTTAATCTTCTTCAACTAATTTTCCCCCTTTGCTCCAGTAAGTTTTATTTGAGTTACCATTTTATTATCAGCATCCTTAGGTGTAAGCTTTACAGTTACTGTAAGCAGCCTGTCAGCATACCTTGTATCCTCCTCAAGCAGCTTTATGTTGCTGTAGCTGTAATCTGCTCTCGCAGTGTTTATCTGATTTTCAACCTTTGGAGAATCCGTCACAATACTCGGTATTACATCACGGGCATTAACCTTAAACTGTGAATGGTCAATCAAGTGCGTTCCCGTATACGTTGTACCATAAATATTAGTGTAAATATCCACAGGCTTTACATTGTCGCTTATTTTGTAGATATTTATATTTACCTTTGTAAGTCCACCATGTCTCGTATAATATGCATGTGGATCATCTATATTGTCATTATAAGCAGTATTACTCTGGTCAGCCGTAGGCTTATAGAGATAAAGCTTAACCGGTCCGTCAGGATTTTCAACATAATTGTCTATTATTATGTCATCATTTGATGCATATTCAACATATGTGCTTCCACCATATCTGTATTCTGTAACATATGGCTGATACTCAAAATATATGTCAGGACATCTGTCGGTGTAAAATTTCTGTGAGAATACATTGTAGCTTAAGGTTTCATTTATATCTGCGTTCCCACCGTTTTCCATCAGTGATGCTATCGAATAAGAACTGTGATAGTATACATCCACCTTTACAACATAATAATCGTCACTTTTATTACTAGGTGTGCCATTATCATTTTCATCTACATATATTTTTGTTACTTTTCTCAAAGAACCTGCATAATCAACAGTATTAAGTATACTATCGTTTGACTCATGCATCATTGCCTGCAGCCAGGAATCATAGTCTGCCTCTTTCAGTTTATCCATAGTTATTGAGAAAAACTGTGATTCTGCCTGAGCATCAAAGCTCTGTGCAGTTCCCGGTATAATGGCTACCTTAGTCACATCAAGATCCTGCATGTTACCAAGATTTGTGTCATTAGGGTTATTAACCGTATCAACTCTGTTGCAGGCTACTGCCGTAACAAAGCCGTTACTGTCATATCGTACAATACTTCCTTCGTTGGTAAGCTCAAAGTCAGCTGAAAAATTAGTCAAATCAGCATCTGTCAGTCCATATGCAACTTTATAGCCCTGCCCTGATACATCCTTAGAGGCGAGCTTAGCAGAAAGGTCATCAGTTATAACTTCCCTTCCATACACATGTCTTTTTGCTCCAAGCTTCGCATCATTTAACACATAATGGGTTGCTGCATATTGAACCTCACCATCAGGCCCACTGACAGCCGTTCCATCCAGATTATACACCTCACATGTTATTGAGGAATGTTTTGTTACCGTGTCAATTTTGATGTCATCAGCCACGTCAGCAGCATCCGAACCACTGGCAATATTGCTTAAGTCTGTTCTTTGAGACATTTCCAAAACATACGCAGCATTTTCATTTATGTACTGTAATTCTTTAGCCCTTCTGCTTGTTTCAAGTGTCTGTGTAAATTGTCTCATAATAGGAACAAGAAGTACTGTTAATATGGCAATAGCTATTATGATTTCAATAAGCGTAAAACCCTTATTTTTATTCTTTGCCATAAATCCCATCCTCTCTTAATATACCTTTACGGTACCACTCTTGCTTCCAACACTAAATCTTGGAGATGTTGTATCATCATCAACAACCTTAAAGAATACAGGAAGACTGGTCTTGTTATCAACAGTAACCTTTACTCCGTTATTGTCGTTACCGTCAACCCTCTTAGAGGACTCTACATATATCTTAAGGTCTGAGGATACAATCTCCTTCTTATATGATTTATCTCCTATGGCATATGTAACAAAATTCTTACCTTCCTCGCTATCAACGGTAATGACTAACGTCTGAACCTCGTTAGCTCCACTTGTTACATATGTATCAGATCCGCCTGCTGAAACAATTATTCCGTCTGAGGTATCATTGTTTGCATTGTTAAGAAGAATATTAACATCATGGTTGCTTACAATTGCTGCTCCGTTATCTGCATCATATTCGAATGATGAAACAGCAACTGCACCGCTTCCTCCATGGAATATATTGTCCACTCCGTTATTTACATTTACGCTGATCTTGTCAGCTTCTCTGTCGCCTCCAGTAATACAGTAAGCATTGATGCTTATACTACCTGTAAATGCGTCTGTCTCTGAATTATATGACATTGTAACAGCTGAAACATTCATCCTGTACTTGTATGCCATAATATAATCAAGCAAATCCTTTATGCCTTCGTATGAACCTGCATATGAAATAGGAAATGCTGCTGTGTAACAAAGATAGGAATCATCGGTCACTGCAACATCAGCACCACTCTGTGTTGCTCCTGAACCAAGCACATAAAACATACTAGGTCTTCCCAAGCCCACATTGTTTACATCAAACTGCTTTACACCTTCATCCTTAATTAAGCCCTTTACGAACATAACACTTATCTCCTGATCAAGCGTTGCAGGGAAGTATGCTACCTCATCCTCAAACTCTGCCCTATACATTTCTGTATCTGCAATATACTGTTCCTTTTTCTGTGCCTTGGCGCTAAGATCGTTATATCTTGCCTGAAGTGTATTTATCTCAGCCTGTATTACATCCTTATCCTCCATATTAGGCTTATACACATAAAGGTAAACTCCACCAACTATAACTACGGAGAGTAATACTAATAATATACTTATATTTGCTTTTGACATGTTCTATTCCCCCCTTCTCTACTCTGCTGTTTCTTCCGTGGAAGTCTCTTCTGCCGCTGCTTCTTCATCAACTGCTAAAAGAGCCTTCGGGTTTGTATTTACATATATCGCCGTAACAGTAAACTCGTATGACTCCTGTCCCGTTGATTCATCAATTCGTTTAGAAATAGATGCCACATATGCATCATCAATACACTCTATCTTCTTAAGCTGCATAATAAAGTCAGCAATCGAATCATAGTCAGCAGATACACACGGAATATTTACACCATCATTGGTAGATGTAAAGCCTGTTACAACTACTGTCGTAGGTATCTTTGCCTCAAGTTCACTTATAAACATTCTTACATTTTCATTTAACTGGTACGTAGCATTGTACATAGCTACAACATCCATATATTCAGCCTTAGCCTGGTCGTGTTCCTGAATAATCCGTTCTATATCCGATATGGCGTCAATCTTAGCGTTAAGATTATCCCGCTCCGCCTCAGCATCATTTTTCTGCTTGATTGAGTAGAAAGCAAGACCTGCTCCTGCAATTGCCGCTATAACAGTAAGTGCAACAAAAGGTGCAAGGCTTACACCTGAACCACCCTTTACCTTTGCGGTCGGGTCAATCACATCAAAGCCCATAGGTGCAAATGCAGCTCCTATGGAGGTTACGAGATATACCGGATTATAAACCTTAAGGTCAATGCTTGGGTCAAACTTGATATTGTAAAGACTATCCATAATGCGTGTATTTACATTTAACTGTATCTTGAAAAGTCCGTCTATACCCTTTATGAGGGCTCCATCACCCGTAAGGAAAACATCATCAATCGGTTTATCCGGATTCTTACTTGCGTAATAATCCATAACACGCCCGATATTGTTAATAAGGTATCTGAATGCACCCGTTTCCTCATTATCATCAAAATCAACCGTTATAAGTCTGTCGTTTTGAAGAAGTGTCATAGCTGTGGTAGCATCCACACCCTTTTCATCCATAATTACGTTTACTACTGAATTTGTACCATATGGTACCGTTCTTTGAAGAAGCAGATTGTCACCCTGTACTATATTAAGTACGGTTGATTCACTTCCTAACTGGATTACCATGGTTGTCGCATTTTCACTTGTCTGTGTCTTAATAAGCTGAAGCATTGCATTACCTATGTAGTCAACGCTCACTACGTTTAATCCTGCAAGACCCGCAAGCTCATAGTAGGATCGGACCATCTGCGTAGGTGCCGCAACAGCAAGAACTCTTATCTGCTTATTGTTTTCTGCGTCCACTACTGTCTCAAGGACAGAATGAGAAACCACATAATCCTCTATATTTACAGGGAAATACTCTGACGAGTTTGCATTTATGATTCCTCTGATTTTATTCGGTTTTACGAAAGGTACTACAACCTCTCTGTTTACAATCTTTGCAGAGGAAAGAACAAATATTGCATTTTTGTTGGTAATACCTCTGCTAGAAAGCTGTTCCCTGATAGCCGCTGCCATTCTGTCGGCATCCTTTATGGTGCCATCCTCGTAAGCATCCTCAGGTGTTTCAAAAATAAGTACATTGTGAATGTTTGTCTGTTTTTTCTGAGAAACAGTTAACTCAATAATAGTGATACTTTCATTTGTGATATCGATAGATAGCACTTTATTCGTTTTCGCCATTCCTTATAGCCTCCCTCGCTAATCAGTGATTTAAAATTTCGGTGGATTACATAATAGTCCACATACTCAGGTACCAGCTTACAAGCTGCTCACCCCATATCATTGCTATATATACGCCCATAGATAAATATGGACCAAAAGCCAACACTCTGTCAGCCTTTTTAACAGCCATCAATGTGAGATGTATAATGGAACCCACGACACACCCCAACAAAAATGCTATAATATTAAGCTTCCAGCCAAGTAGTAAGCCGGTTGCCGCCATAAGCTTTATGTCACCACCGCCCATAGCTCTTCCTTTTGAAAAAAGCAGAAGCAATAGTAAAAAACCGCTGACCGCAAATAAACCGATTACATACTGACTCCAGTTACCCAAATCGGTAACGAGTCTAATCAGACCTAAAAGAAAAATAAATATGTTGAATCCCAAAGGAATTTCCTTCGTGCGCCAGTCAATAAAGCTCAGCGCTATCAAGGCAGAAGTACACAGGCAGTAAAGTATCGTATCTACGCTAAGACCATGTGCGAGGTAAATCCCGGCATACAGTAATCCGTTCAGTCCTTCGACTATGGGATACTGACATGATATATGTACTTTACAGTACCTGCACTTTCCACCTAAAAATAAATAACTAAAAAGTGGAAATAAGTCATACCAAGCAAGTGTATGTCCGCATTCCATACAGTGAGACCTTTTTTTCGCCAGACTCTCCTTCAAAGGAGTGCGTATTATAACAACATTCAGGAAGCTCCCGATAACAATACCATATATGAAAAATATAATAGAAAAAAGTATCAGTTCTCCCATGATATGCCCCTGTCTCACATTTTTAAATACAGCTAAATTCCACCTGGCGAATCAGGTGGAATTTAACTATAACTTGTTTAAATCTTACTGGTAGTATGAGCAAATCTCTGGAACAAGCTCATAACCCATAGTAGAGCTAGCAGTCTTAAGACCAACCTTGATGCTTCCACCACTTGTACATGTAGCAACCCAAGCTGTAGGTACATTTGTTCCATCAGCAGCCTTCTTGTACTTAATCTTAGGCATATTCTCTCCGATGTTCTTTGCTATCTCTGTCTCAGCAGCAGTTTTGTCAGCTGCTGTAATACCATTTGGCATTGTACTCGGATAAGTAATCGTTACACCAGATGCCTGTGACTGACCAGGATTTACTTCAATAATACCTGTGTTGCCATCAGAGTCTGCAGTTCCACTTGTAAGTAACTCATAAGTTACCTCGTTTGCCATAGCTGTCTCAACAGCAGTCTTAATAGTCTTAGCTGCTGAAACGTCATTTGACTTTCTTGACTTATCAATATATCTGATAAGTGCTGGTGCAATAGCTCCTGCAAGGATAGCCATGATAGCTATAACGATGATAAGCTCAACCAATGAGAAACCTTTGTTGTTTGTTTTTTTCATAAATAAATCTCTCCTTTTCTTTTTTTTATGATATAAAACCGCTGTCCTCGCCCAGCGATGTATATCCAACCTGGATATATTTTAGTAATTGTCGATAGCGTCGTACATACCGAGCATAGGTGAATATATGGCAAGCACTATACCACCAACGGTAACACCCATAACTACTATGATAAGTGGCTCCATCATAGCTGTAAGGGCATCAGTTGCATTGTTTACTTCCATCTCGTAGTAGTCTGCAACCTTATCCATCATATCCTCAATGTTACCTGTCTCCTCTCCTATCTTAGTCATCTGAGAAAGCATAGGAGGGAAAATTTCCATATCCCTTATAGGTTTTGAAAGAGGTACACCCTTGGCCACCTGTGTCTTGGCATCCAAAAGACCCTCTCTGATTATCTTGTTGTTCTGCATCCTGGCAACCTGTTCTATGGCATCCATAAGAGGGACACCGGAACCCATAAGTGTACTTAAGGTTCTTGCAAAGGTTGCTGCTGCCGACTTGACCGTAAGATCACCAAACAGTGGTGCCTTAATGGCTATGCTTGAGTAAAGCTGTGCACCGGAAGGTGTCTTGCCGAACTGTACAAGTCCAAATACAACAGCTGCAATAATAAGTGCAAGTACAATTCCATGATGCTGTAGGAAACTACTGAAATTAACGAGCATCTGTGTAGGCTTCGGAAGCTCCGAACCCAAATCCTCAAACATATCTGCAAATGTAGGTACAACTCCTACAAGAAGAACTACTACTACGGCAATGACAACTATAAGTATAACTATAGGATATGTCATGGCACCTTTAACCTTGGATTTTAACTTGTTGGCATTCTCAAAATGAGTAGTAAGTCTGTCAAAGGAGGTCTCTAAGCTACCTGAAATCTCGCCTGCCGCAACCATGTTTACAAATATAGGCGGAAAAACCTTAGGGTTAAGTCTGAATGCGTCCGCAAGAGTTCCTCCCTTTTGAACATATGCCTGTGCTTCTTTGACTGCTCTTTGCAGTGCCTTGTTCTCAATCTGGTCTCCCATCATCTCAAGAGCTGAAATCATGGTAACACCAGCATTAAGCACGGCACCGAACTGTTTACAGAAAACCGCCAAATCCTGATCCTTTACTTTCTTGCCCTTGCCCTTCTTGCCGGTTCCCTGTTCCTTAATCTCCTGGACTATATAGCCCTCGGATTTAAGCTTTTCTTTTGCTTTGTCTTCGTTTACGGCCTCAACGGTACCCTTCTTGGCTTTACCGCTTTTGTCCATAACCTTGTAATTATATTGTGCCATCTCATATCCTCCGACCCAAATTTAAAAATGAACAAAATGTTAACAATATGTATCTAAACTGATAATACACCATTTTAATATTTTTTGCAATAAATATAAAGATAAAGATTATATTTTGTGCATTTTTTACAAAAAATAAGTTAAACATGCCTATCAAAGCCATGCTATTATGTGATTTTTCCTACATTTGCTTCTTCATGGCAGCCTGATCCTGAGCATATATAAGTGCATTATCTCTTGTTATGGAACCATTTCGGTAAAGTTCCATGATAAAGTCATCCATTGTAACCATGCCCTGTGCCCTGCTGGTCTGTATTGAAGACTGTATCTGATGAGTTTTTGCATCTCTTATAAGGCTTCGTATAGCGGAACTTGCAAGCATAACCTCGAATGCTGCCACTCGTCCGTTTCCATCAGCAGTAGGTATAAGTGACTGGGATATAACTCCCTCAAGAACCATGGAAAGCTGTATACGTGTCTGCTGCTGCTGGTGAGGTGGGAATACGTCAACAATACGGTCTATAGTTGACGCTGCACCTATCGTATGGAGTGTGGAGAAAACCAAGTGACCTGTCTCTGCTGCTGTTATGGCAGTAGATATAGTCTCTAAGTCTCTCATCTCTCCTACAAGTATTATGTCAGGGTCCTCACGGAGTGCAGCTCTTAAGGCATTGGCATAAGAAAGTGTGTCCATGCCTATCTCTCTCTGATTTACAACTGACTTTTTGTGTTTGTGTACATACTCTATAGGGTCTTCTAGTGTTATTATATGATCCGTAAGGTTTTCGTTTGCCTTATTTATGATAGAGGCAAGTGTCGTTGATTTACCTGAGCCTGTAGGTCCCGTTACAAGAACAAGCCCTCTCTTTTTCTTGTAAAGCTGTACAACTGAATCCGGTATGCCAAGCATATCAGGTCTTGGTATCTGAGTATCTACCTTTCTGTATGCAGCCGCCATATTTCCTCTGTCCATAAACACATTTACACGGAAACGTCCGGTCTCTGCGGAAGCATATGAAAAGTCAACCTCTCCTCTTTCCTTTAAGATTGCCTTATGTCTCTCATGCATGGTAGAACCAATAGCTTCTGCTACGTCCGACGGCGTAAGAGGCGGTACCTCAACCTCAGTAAGCTTACCATTTATACGAAGCTTCGGAGGTATACCACAAGCAATATGTACGTCTGATGCATTCTGCTCCACGGCAAATGCAAGTAACTCCTTCATGTCTAACATTATATTTCCATCTCCTTCTCATTATAGTAACCACAGCAGAAGCCGCAGTGTTTTTAGTATTCATCACCTGTCTCGTAAGTTATCTTCTTCATCTCATCAAGAGATGTAATACCTGCAAGTACATGTTTTGCTGCACCCATCTTAAGTGTAATCATACCCTCGGAAAGCGCCTGTTTCTCTATAACATCCGCTGTCGCCCCCTTGGCGATAACTGCCTGAAGCTCCTTAGATACAGGCATCATTTCATATACACCGATACGTCCTGAGTAACCCATATCCCCGCAAAGTGTACAGCCAACCGGCTCGTAAACTACTACGTCATCCTCCATATCCTTGACACCCAGTATAGCCTTCTCCTCCGGTTCAGCAAGTCTTGCCTGCTTGCAGGAGCTGCAAAGTCTTCTTACGAGTCTCTGTGCGATAACACCCACAAGAGCGTCTCCTGCAACGTACGGCTCAATACCCATGTCTATAATACGTGTAACCGTAGATGCGGCTGAGTTTGTATGGAGTGTAGATACAACCAAGTGACCCGTAATAGCCGCCTGAACAGCTATACTGGCAGTTTCACCGTC
Organism: Lachnospiraceae bacterium; assembly: GCA_014799405.1. GTDB lineage: Bacteria > Bacillota > Clostridia > Lachnospirales > Lachnospiraceae > Coprococcus_C. The sequence goes on along the minus strand of JAAVIA010000032.1, from coordinate 43,441 downwards.
TCGAATCTCTCCTATCATTATAATGTCAGGGTCCTGACGGAGTATGGAACGAAGTGCCGCAGCAAATGTCATATCCGCCTTAACGTTTACCTGAACCTGATTGATACCGTCGATATTTGCCTCCACAGGGTCCTCAACAGTGATAATATTAACATCCTCCGTGTTAAGCTCACTTAGTGAGGTGTAAAGTGTTGTTGATTTACCCGAACCTGTAGGTCCCGTTACAAGTATAATTCCGTGAGGATTACTTAAAATACCGTCAAATACCTTAAGCTCTTCCGGTCCAAATCCAAGGGCACTCTTAGGCTTTGTAAGACCATCCTTGGAGGTAAGTCTCATAACCGTCTTCTCGCCGTAAACAGTTGGGAGAATGGAAACACGGACATCATATTCACGTCTGTCAACCATAATGGTGATACGTCCGTCCTGTGGTTTTCTTTTCTCCGCTATATCCATGCCGCCTATAATCTTAATACGGGCGCTTATAGCGGAAAGAAGGCTGTAGTCATATGTCATAACCTGCTTTAAGGCACCGTCTATTCTGTACCTTACACGGACACTCATCTCAAGAGGCTCAATATGTATATCAGATGCTCTCTGTCTTACACCGCCCTCTATAATCTGCTTAACAAGAAGAACGATAGGTGAATTTTCTATATCCTCATTAAGAGCTTCCTCCTCAGCCTCACCTATACCATCAGCCTCACGTTCCTTACGGTACATCTCAGCAGCCTCCATAGCCTGTGCATTACCGTAATATTTGCCAATGGCTTCATTCATGTCGTCCTCCATAGCAAGCAGAGGTTCAACCTGAGTGTTTGTTGCTATGCCAATATCATCAATAGCATTAAGATCCATCGGATCTACCATTGCTACCCTTAATATGTTAGGATTCATCTCATCGAATCCTATCGGCAAAGCCTTGTACTTATTGACAAGGTTTTCTGGTACAAGCTTGAGTATATCTTCATCCAGCTTACATGCTTTAAGCTCAATGTAGTCAATACCCATCTGTGTTGTAAGAACGGTAACAAGAAGCTCCTGACTTATTAAGCCCAGTTCAAGAATTACATTACCGATTCTGCCCCCGTTTTCCTTTTGGTAGGCAAGTGCTTCCATAAGCTCGTCCTCGGTAATGGCACCGGCTTCCACAAGCAAATCACCTACACGGATTTTCTTTCTTCCACTACTTATTCGCATCGCAATTCCCTCTCATTTTTTAGTATAATTAGCTGTATAAAATTATACCACATAACAAAATATATGTGAAGAAATTTTTTATTTTAAATAATGCCAAGTGTTACAATATTTTTAAAAGCTCCCACAAAAGCAAATATAGCAAGACAGCACATTATTATTTTTGTTTTTTTATCCGGCATCTCTTTCATAACGGCTTGTATATAAGCGGCCATAAGCATTACAAACACATAATACATAAATATATATGTTCTTGCATATAGTCCCCACCCTGAGTTAGCAAATCCTGTTGTTGCCCTTCCACCGTATGCAGCGGCTAGTAGCAAAAACGTAAATAGCGCTGTTTTTTTATTCGGAGCACATTTCATGGCAGTATAGACTAATGCAAGCATAACAATTATGGAACACAAAAGCATAACCCATGCCATAGGATGTGTATATTTTCCTCTTGATACGGATAGTCCATAACAAAAAAACGGTGTGTCATATGCTGCTGCGTCTATGTTGCCGCCCGATAAAATAAAAGCTCCAACAGCTCCAAAAATCCATGTTGCAACAGGTATTACCGATACAGCTCTTACAAGGACATTCTTATACCTTATAAAAATAATAAGCATAAGTATTACCGAAAAAGCAAGACACATATAATCATATTTTAAAAACAGCCGAAGCGGCGCTTGTGTCAGACCAATTTCCAACTTATCATAAAATGTATCATTATAATTGTTAATCTTCTCATATCGCTCGGCATTCCCCCCTGAGAACATATGGAACAAAAGATTTCCCATAGATATTACTGTTTGAAACAATATTGTTATATTCAGTTTATTCTCTTTTGCCGAAAGAATAAAAAATGTTCCAAATATTAAGAGTAACATAACGGAAAGTTCTTCTTTATTTGCGGCATATATAGTACACAGACATAGGAAAAGTGCGTGATACCATTTTATCTTTTTCCCATCAATAAACTGCCTTATTGAAAAAAAAGAACAAACCGCTGCCGCAGAAGGCCATATGTAGGTCATGGTTGTCACCACCCAGCCAACATCACATAAAATTTCCATAGGAAACAAAGCAAACAGCATCAACATAACATATGTAGCTTTCATATCCTCATTTTTAAAAAGCAGCCTGTCAATCCCCCAAAATATATATACCGCAAGTACGGTTGTAATACTCCCCCATACCCATATTGGGAAATGCATAATTATCCAGATGGGCGGATTTATAAAAATGCGGGAGCTCCAACCGGCATATGACCGTGACAGATTTTCAAGTTCTCCAAAAAGACTTGGCATTAATTTTTCTCTGACATTAATATCATCGCCAAACATCTCGTATCCCACCAAAATAAATGCCCCAAACATAAGACCATATATAATATATGGTACATAGTGTTTTTTCAAAAATTTTTTCAGATTTTCTTCCATGGGTTTCTCCTTTTTATTAAATGAAGTTTTGGAAAAGCACTTTTTTTTCTTTTTTTCATATTATATATAGAGAAAAGGATATATGAGGTTACCATTGCAGACTTTCAAGCGCCCCCTATCACCTTCTGAGGAAGCACATTATCTGGCTCTTAGTCGCCAGGGTGACCTTAACGCAAGAAATACGCTTGTGGAATACAATCTGCGTCTTGTCGCCCACATAGTAAAAAAATATCAGACGCCATACAGAAGCGTTGAGGATTTACTTTCCATAGGTACAATCGGGCTTATCAAGGCTGTGAACACATATGATGAAAGCAAGGGAAGCCGTCTTGTAACCTACGCTTCAAGATGCATCGAAAACGAACTTTTGATGCGTCTCAGGCAGGAGCGAAAGGAGTCAAGGGAGGTATCTCTTTATGAGCCTATAGGTACGGATAAAGAGGGCAATGAAATAAGCCTTATGGATATAATAAAAAGTGATGATGAGAGTGTGCTGACAGGTATTATAACAAATGACAGCATAAGACACATTGCAGTAATTTTTAAGCGCGTGCTTGATGAGCGCGAACAGCAGGTTATATCCATGCGGTATGGACTTTATGGCAATCATCCCATGCCGCAGCGGGACATAGCAGCGATACTCGGAATATCACGCTCCTATGTCTCACGGATTGAAAAAAAGGCATTATTTAAGCTTCGCAATGCTTTAAACGGATAACCATACCGTTTTTTACACCCGTTATATCATCAAGCTTTATAAAAAGCTGTTGCTTCGGATGCGGAGCCGATGGCATGGGATTTAGCCTCTCATCATATATTGCCTCTACCCTTGCCATAATATTTTTCCCCGAAAATGCCATTATTTCAATATCGTCGCCCACTTCAAATTTATTTTTCTGATGAAGGCATACAAGTCCTTCATCAGTTATATCCTCAACCATTCCAATATAGGTATAGTTTTTTATATATGTGTTATTATCGTAAATCTGTGATTTTTCGTCCGTTTTTCCAAAGTAAAAGCCCGTTGTAAAATGTCTCATGGTGCAGGCGGCAATTTCCCTCCTGTAATACTCCATATGACTTTCATACAGCTTGTCTGATTCCATATAGTCGTCTATTGCCTGCCTGTAGGTTCTTGTCACTGCGGCAATGTAAAGAGCCGTTTTCATACGTCCCTCAATTTTAAAGGAATCAATACCCGCATCCATCATCTCAGGTATATGCTCTATCATACATAAATCCTTTGAATTGAATATGTACGTTCCTCTGTCATCCTCCTCTATAGGAAGATATTCACCGGGGCGTTTTTCCTCCACAATGGAATACTTCCACCTGCAGGGATGGGTACAGGCTCCCTTGTTTGCATCCCGTCCCGTAAAATAGCTGCTTAAAAGACATCTGCCTGAGTAGGATATGCACATTGCCCCGTGGATAAATGCCTCTATTTCCATATCCTCAGGTATTTTTTCCTTTATTTTTTTTATCTCTGAAAGGGAGAGCTCTCTTGCAGCAACTACTCTTGTGGCGCCAAGCTTGTACCAAAAATTATAGGTCATGTAATTCGTATTGTTTGACTGTGTGCTTACATGCACGTCCACCTCAGGAAGCAGTTCCTTAGAAAGCGTAAATATGCCTGGGTCTGATATTATGAACCCATCTATGTCACGGTGAAGTCCCGCATTTTTTATTTCACCGAAATATTCCCTTACCCCTTCGATATCATCATTATGCGCAAAGATATTTACCGTCACATAAAGCTTTGCCCCTTTCGCATGTGCATAAGCTGCCCCTTCCTTCATCTCCTGAAGGGTAAAATTGTCTGCCTTTGCACGAAGTCCAAATTTTTGTCCGCCGATGTATACGGCATCCGCCCCATAGTTCACTGCACATTTCAGTACCTCAAGGCTTCCTGCCGGTATGAGAAGCTCAGGTTTTTTTTTGTTGTTTTTTTCTGTCATTTCCCAATCATCCTTCTATATCAATTTTTAATGACATACGTTACTGCAAGTCCGTCCCCTACAGGTATAACAACCGTATGAAGACCATCTTCATGTGTGAGCTTATATAAATATTCTCTCATTTTGTCATGTATCGTTCTGTTTCTTTTTTCCACAGCAAAATGGGATTCTAATATTTCCCCCTCCTGAAGCACATTATCCGATATAATTATTCCCTCATTTTTTATGACACGGATAAGCTCAGGAAGATAATTTATATACTGCCCCTTTGGTCCATCCAAAAATATCATGTCGTACATATTATCCTCTAACCCCTTTATGATGTCAAAAGCATCTCCATGTATGGGCGATATGACATTTTCTTTCCCCATCAGCCGTATATTTTCACAAGCCTGCATGTATCTGTCCTCATCAAGCTCTACAGTTTTAATTCTTGCATCACTATCTAGAAATAAACTCATATAAAGTGAGGAATAGCCTATGGCTGTTCCAATTTCAAGAAGGCGCATAGGCTTTTTCATAAGAAGCTCATGTTTTATATATTCCCTTGTGTCGGTTCTTATTACAGGCACACCCTCTCTGAGGGCTTTTTTGTATATTTCTCCCAAAACGCCTTCATCATCCTTATATAAGGATTTTATAAATGACGACACTCTTATTTCATCCAAACCATCCAAAGGTTATTCTTCCTCCTCTTTCTCAATGTGACATATAATGTCTATTATTTCTTCATATGTCATAGATGCCGAAAGGCCATATTTACCCGGAGTTATGAGATTGCCGTATTTCTTTATCCATACTCTCGCCATAAAAACATATTTGTCCTCAATGATTCCCCTCTCCTCCAATGCCTTTCCTATATCCAGCGAGGAAGAATCTGATGGTATTTCTATGACAACATATTCTCTGCTTGAAGGGTCACAGGCAACGTCTGCAAAAACGCTGTATGCAAAGTTAAAGGAATATGAAAAAAGCTTTATTACAATGTATACTATAAGTACATTTATAAGCAGACTCCACGTAAAGCCCGCTGAATGCTTTAATCCTTTTCTTACTGTTTCTTCTATTGGTTTTTTCTTTTTTCTTTTTGTATTACTCATCTAAATAGTCAAACTCCAATCCTTCTGCAATCTGGTTATAAACTGTTCTTAATATGCTGCATATGCATTCCTCAGCCTTAAGAAAATCACTGACAACAGAGTTGTGTAAAAGAGCATCGTATTCTTTTACCAAAGCCACAACCTCATCATAGGGGTTCATCCCTACCAGATTTTGCAGCTCATAGTTACGCCTTCTGTACTCCTTAAGCTGATTATATAAATCAACATGCTCATGCAGTTTTTTATTTGCCCTTATATAGTTTTCGTATTCCGGTGACTTTTTTATAAGCTCGTTTATATGAATACTTTGATTTATTATTTCATCCATAAATTACACCTCAGATATTATCGGCAGTATCATAGGACTTCTCTTTGTACGTTTCCACAAAAACTCACCCAATGAATCCCTGATTCCGGTTTTTATCCTTCCCCAATCGGACACGCCCCTCATAAGACATTCATCCAATGCATCCTGCACAACTGCCCTGCAATCGTCCATAAGTGTCTCCGATTCCCTGACATAAACAAAGCCTCTCGAAACAATATCAGGTCCGGATAAAATCTGATTACTCTCCTTTTCCAATGTTACAACTATAATAAGAAGTCCGTTTTGTGAAAGATGCTGTCTGTCACGAAGAACAATGTTGCCAACATCTCCAACTCCAAGGCCATCAACCAAAATGCCCTGCGCCGGCACCCTTCCTGTTATATCAAATTTATCATCAGATATTTCAAGCACATCCCCTGTTGAAAGTATTTTAACATTTTCCTTCGGTATTCCCATCTCAACAGCAAGTTCCGCATGACGCTTAAGGTGTCTATACTCACCATGCACCGGTATGGCATACTTTGGCTTGATAAGTGCATACATAAGCTTAAGCTCCTCCTGGCAGGCATGTCCCGAAACATGGGTATCCTGAAAAATAACATGCGCACCCTTCATCTCAAGCTCATTTATAACCTTAAAGACCGCCTTTTCATTTCCCGGAATCGGATGGGATGAGAATATAACCACATCTCCCGGCTTTATGGAAATCTTATTGTGTATGGAGGCTGCTATCCTTGAAAGCGCAGCCATATTTTCACCCTGACTTCCCGTTGTGATAAGCACAAGCTGCTCGTCAGGATAATCCTTGACACGTTCTATCTCGATAAGCGTATTGTCCGGTATGCTTATATATCCAAGTTCAGAGGCAGTCTGTATTATATTTACCATACTTCTGCCTTCCACAACAACCTTTCGCCCGTACTTGTACGCCGAATTTATTATCTGCTGCACCCTGTCCACATTAGATGCAAACGTAGCTATTATTATTCTGTGCTCCCTATTGTCAGCAAAGAGATTGTCAAAGGTTTTTCCAACAGTCTTTTCCGACTGTGTGTACCCTGGTCTTTCAACATTGGTAGAGTCTGCCATAAGTGCAAGAACCCCCTTTTTGCCAAGCTCTCCAAATCTCGGCAAATCTATGACCTCGCCAAACACAGGCGTGTAGTCCACCTTAAAATCTCCTGTATGAACAATGATTCCTGCCGGTGTATATATGGCAAGAGCTGCCGCATCCACAATTGAATGGTTTGTCCTTATAAATTCTATTCTGAAGCAGCCTAAATTTATTATCTGTCCATGCTTTACTATTTTTCTTTTTATATTGTTTATATTATCATGTTCCCTAAGTTTATTTTCAATAAGACCCATTGTAAGCTTTGTAGCATATATGGGCATATTAATCTCATTTTCAACATAAGGTATGGCTCCTATGTGATCCTCATGTCCATGAGTTACCACAAGACCCTTTACCCTGTCCGCATTCTCCTTAAGATAAGTCACATCGGGAATAACAAGGTCTATTCCAAGCATCTCATCCTCAGGGAAAGATAAACCGCAGTCTATAACCACGATGGTATCCTCGTACTCTATTGCAGTGATATTCATTCCAATCTGTTCAAGTCCGCCCAATGGAATGATTTTCACCGGCTTATTTGTGCCGTCCTTCAAAACTATACCTCCAAATCAATGTCTTCAAGCAGCTCGTCAAACACAGACACCACTGCCATTAGTTCGTTATCATCCTCAAGAATCTCATAAGAAGCGATATCTCCCTCACCGCCGGTTTCCTTAAGTATAAGGAAATCTCCCTCCTCAGAGTTTCGGTCATCAGTTACTAATATATAATTTATGCCTCTGAGCATAGTCTGCTCCAGGACAAAAAATTCAACATTTCCGTCTTCAGTTTCAAATACTATCTTTTCTTCCATCATTATTTTCCCTATCCAGATAATTTTGCAGAATAATGGCTGCCGCCATCTTATCAATATGCTGCTTTCTTGCACTCCTTGCAACACCCGTTTCATCAAGTATACGGTCTGCTTCCACGGTAGTGAGTCTCTCATCGAAAAGTATAACAGGAAGTCCGGTTCTTCTTTCAAGCGCCTCTTTAAACTCTCTTGTACTCTGTGCTCTCTCACCCTCAGTATTGTTCATATTTTTAGGATAACCAAGCACTATAAGACCAACATTATATTCACTTATTATTTGTTCAAGCTGCGCATAAGTCCGTCTTAATTTCGTCGGTCGTTCTCTCTCAATTGTCGTGTGGGGACTTGCAATGATACCATTCTCATCAGAAAGCGCCACACCTACAGTTTTTGTTCCGTAATCTAACCCTATCGTCCTCAAAATCTTGTCCTTTTTACATTTTATTTTAATCTTGTCTCAATATAATTTTCCAGCAGTACCTCAATAATCTCATCACGCTCTGCTTTCATAATGAGACTTCTTGCATTTTTATAGCTTGTAATATAGGTAGGATCACCACTCATAATATAACCGACTATCTGACTTACAGGATTATATCCCTTCTCTGAAAGTGCCTCATATACCTGTGCCAGTATTTCCGGAACCTCTATCATAGTCTCTCTGATCATGCCTATATCTTGTGTATTTTGATTATTCATTTCATCACGTCCTTCAAACATATAGATTCATTTTAATATATTTATGGAAAAATAGCAATCTTTTTTCTAATTACAATTGACATGTGGGATTTGAACCAATAAAATATTGTTATTAAGTACCTATTATAAAATAACCAAAAGGAGAATATATATAATGAAACCACCTATGTCCAATGAAAAAAGAAGTAAAATAATAATGTGGGCATTTCTTATCGCCCTTACCCTAACCCAGATTTTTTTCCTTATATCAAATATAACCACGTATGGCTTCAGTATGCATTCCATAATACCGGGCTATTATGAAGGTGCATATTTAGATTTTTTTAAGCCTTTTTATGAATCCCAAAAATATAATCCATACAAGGGCGGACTCACGGATACCCCTCTTGTACTTTTACTTGGCAAGTTTTTAAGCAGCTTTACAAAACGTGACGTATTTAACTATGATATTTCATATATGCAGCATTTTGCAGAGGCAACCCTTGTGCTTTTTATGGCTGTTTCCTTTTCCGCTATCCTTTTTGCCATTACTGTATTTTCCACAAAAAAAGGAAACGGACTGTTTAAAGCATGGTTTCTTTTTCTTATATTTTTCTCAACCCCATTCATATATTTGTTTGAGCAGGGAAGCATAGTTTTATTTACGGTTACACTTATAATGCTTTATATATCAGGATATGACAGCGATGACAAACTCACACGTGAGTTTGCTCATATAGCCCTTGCAGCAGCAACAGGTTTATCCGCCTATCCTATTATATTTATAATTCTTTCCTACAGGAAAAAGCGCTTTGGAAATGCATTCAGGTGTCTTGTCTACTCCTTCGTCATATTTTTTGCACCAATTTTTGCATTCGGCGGTTTAGGAAGGCTTGGCTATTATTTTAATAATCTTAAAGCGGTTATTACCGATGCCTTAGACACAGGTATCGCTTACAGAATTGACATTATATCAGGTCTTAATCTTATAAGCCTCTGTCTTGGAAAGGGACTTATTGAAAGCAGGGCGTTAAAGCTTGTTCTGTGGGGACTTATATTAATTGTACTGCTTGTCTGTGCATGTATCTCAAAATCAAAGTGGCGCACAGTGCTTGCACTTTCACTTATCGTTTCCTGCGGACCTTTCATTTCAATGCAGGCAAATATTGCCTACCTTATAATTCCTCTTATCATGCTTATTGATTCTGATGAAGCGCGCATTGAAGCAGACTTTATATACACTGTATTTTTCATTCTAATGCTTGCACCTATCGCCATAAAGGACTGCGTAATTAATCTTGCAGGCAATACAGGCAGTGAGGTATATATTTATTCACTTATTTGCACAATATCCGTTTTCCTTATGATACTTATGCTCTGTATTGAAACCGTTGCCGCACCGCTTTCGGGCATTGAGCTTTCGGCTAGGAAGCGTGAGTACGCCAAACAGCAGGCAGAAAAACAGCAAGAAAAATAAAACAAGAAGGGGCTGTCGCAGTAATGATTGCGCCGTATAGCACACCGATGGCTGTCACTTGCTGCTCTATATGCCCCAAAAACCGTTTGAAGACGTTGGTACTTGAATTGCCTGTACGGATATACTATACAGCAACGAAAAAACACGCTTTCGCTCGTCTCCGACGTAGCGGCACTAAAAATTGCCAGCTTAAGAAATTCCTATATAAGGATATCTTGTGCTGGCAATTTAAGTGCCGACGTCTTCAAACGGTTTTTCGCTGCTGTATAGTATATCCGTACAGGCAATTCTTAGTACCACTACGTCGGAGACGAGCGAAAGCGTGTTTTTGGGGCATATAGAGCAGCAAGCAACAGCCGTCGGTGTGCCAATACAGTCGTTCCTATCTGTGGCAGCCCCTTCTTGTTTTATTGCAGCATGCTGAAAAAGTCGTACTGGTTTGTATCAGGCAGTTCTCCTAATATACCAAGTTCCCGCATATCATCAAGTATTGTTTTTGACACCTTTCCCCTTTGACGTATATCGTCTTTGGAAGTGAAAGCTCCCTTGGAAGCAGCCTCCTCCAAATCTGATGCCGCCTTATCTCCCATTCCGGAAAGGGCACTAAAGCTGGGCATTATTTTTCCGTCTATAATCTGGAAGCGGTCAGCCTTTGCCTTATATAGGTCTATAGGCATAAATTCTATATTTCTTGCATACATCTCCTGTACAATCTTCATATCCCTGATTGTATCCTTTACCTTTTGGGTCTGTTCGTTCTTGTCTATCTTTTGAAGTTGTGCGAGACATTCCTCAAGGTAATCCTTTCCAAGACACATGGTTTTATAATCAAAGGCAGTGGCTCTTATACTGAAAAATGCAGTGTAATATTCAAGTGGATAGTTCACTTTAAACCACGCAATTCGCCATGCCATCATAACGTATGCCGCCGCATGTGCCTTTGGGAACATGTATTTAATTTTTTTGCAGGACCATATGTACCAATCGGGCACATCGTGAGCACGCATTTCATCCTCCCATTCAGGCTTTAAACCCTTGCCCTTCCTGACGCTCTCCATAATCGTAAATGCTGTTCCCGATTCAAGACCCATATGCATAAGATATATCATTATATCATCTCTTGTGCATATGGCGGAGGAAAGCTCACAGGTTCCCTCCGTTATAAGCGTTTGGGCATTTCCAAGCCACACGTCCGTACCATGGGAAAGCCCTGCTATACGGACTAAATCTGAGAAGGACTTGGGATTTGTGTCAATAAGCATCTGCATGGCAAATTCCGTACCAAACTCAGGTATTCCCAGTGAGCCAAGCTTGGTTCCCCCTATCATGTCAGGAGTTATGTTAAGTATATCCGTGCTGTGAAAAAGTGACATGACATCCTTATCATCAAGAGGAATTGTCTTTGCATCTATTCCCGTAAGGTCCTCAAGCCTTCTTATCATTGTAGGATCGTCGTGTCCAAGTATATCAAGCTTTAAAAGGTTATGGTCTATAGAATGATACTCAAAATGTGTAGTAATAATGTCCGTTGACATATCATTCGCAGGCTTCTGTATGGGTGTAAAGGAATATATCTCCTCATGCTTAGGAAGAACGATTATACCACCGGGGTGCTGTCCCGTCGTCCTCTTGACACCCGTGCAACCCACGGCAAGCCGCTCCATCTCGCACCTTCTTTTTTCCTCTTCCTTATCCTTGAAATAATTATAAACGTACCCAAATGCCGTTTTTTCCGCCATTGTACCGATTGTTCCTGCACGGAATGCCTTTCCCTTTCCAAAAAGCTCCTCCGTGTAGGCATGTGCGTTAGGCTGATACTCTCCCGAAAAATTAAGGTCAATATCAGGCTCCTTATCTCCCTTAAAGCCAAGGAAGGTTTCAAATGGTATATCGTGTCCCTCCTTCTTCATGTTGCAGCCACACTTAGGGCATGCCTTGTCAGGCATGTCACAGCCGGAACGTCCGCTGTACTTTTTCACGTCCTCAGAGTCAAAATCCGTGTAGTAGCACTTTGGGCATATATAATGTGCCGGCAGCGGATTTACCTCCGTAATACCTGCCATTGTCGCCACAAAGGAGGAACCTACGGAACCTCTTGAGCCTACAAGGTATCCGTCCTCATTTGATTTCCACACAAGCTTTTGGGCAATTATATACATAACCGCAAATCCGTTCGTTATAATTGAGTTAAGCTCTCTCTCCAGCCTCTCAACAACAATGTCAGGAAGCTTTGGCCCATAAATTTCGTATGCCTTTTCATAGCATATGGTTTTCAGGGTTTCATCAGAATTTTCTATTATAGGCGGTTGCTTGTCAGGTCTTACCGGTGAAATTTTTTCTATCATGTCAGCAATTTTATTTGTGTTTGTTATAACGACCTCCCGTGCAATGTCGCTGCCAAGATACTGAAATTCCTGAAGCATTTCCTCCGTCGTCCTAAAATATAGAGGAGGCTGTCTGTCAGCATCGGCAAATCCCTGCCCTGCCATAATGATACCTCTGTAGATTGAATCCTCAGGGTCTAAAAAATGAACGTCACAGGTAGCAACAACCGGCTTACCCATCTGATGTCCCAGCTCCACAATTTTCCTGTTTACATCCTCAAGATCCTCAACCGTTTTAACGGGAGCGCTTTCCTTATCAAGTAGAAACATATTGTTTCCCGTAGGCTGTATCTCATAGTAATCATAAAAGTTTGCAAGCCTTGTTATCTCATCCTCTCCCTCATCATAAAGCACAGCCTTATAAAGCTCTCCAGCCTCACAGGCAGAGCCTATAATAAGCCCCTCACGGTACTTGTTAAGGAGACTTTTCGGTATTCTCGGACGTCTGGCAAAATAATTTATATGGGATTCGGATATAAGTCTGTATAAATTCACTCTGCCTATATCATTTTTTACCAATATAATNCCATGGTATGTTTTAGCCTTTTTAATTGCCTCNGGNGATGCNGANCCCATAATATTAAGNTCTGATATTGTGTGNACGTCACGCTTATGTATCATGTCAAGCATTTTTATNAATATTTCCGCAGTTGCAGCGGCATCGTCACAGGCTCTGTGATGGTGCTCCAAGGATACATTAAACTGNTTGCAGAGTCTGTCCAACGTATATTTTCCAAGCTCAGGTATCANTATGTGTGCAAGCGTCATTGTGTCCATAATNGTATTGTCNCATTTTAAACCNAGNTTTTTTGCAAATTCCTTTATAAAGCCNGTATCAAAGGAAGCNTTNTGNGCTACNAGCACNGCNTCNCCAACATACTCCAAAAATTCCGGAAGAANNGTTTCTATNGTGGGNGCATCCATNACCATACCNTCATTTATTGAGGTAAGCTTTGTTATTGAATATGGAATTGGAATTTCGGGATTTACAAAACGGGAATATGTGTCNCATATTTTTCCATCCCTTATTCTNACGGCNCCAATCTCTATTATTTTNTTGTGTCTNGGACTAAGCCCTGTTGTCTCTATATCAAAAACCACATATTCAGTATCAATGTCCTGNCCCTTGTCATTTATAACCAAATCCTTAAGNTCATCCACAAAGTATCCNTCAACNCCATAAATTATTTTAAAATCCTCGTCCTTGTCCACGCAGTGATTTGCAACNGGAAANGCCTGTACAACACCNTGNTCGGTAATGGCAAGGGCTTTATGTCCCCATTCCTTTGCCCTTTTTATAACCTGCTTTATATCCACAACGCTGTCCATTTCACTCATTACCGTGTGAAGGTGAAGCTCAACACGCTTTTCCACGGAGGTGTCCATTCTTTTCTCACGAAAATCATTTGCCGGCTTTATTCCTGTTATGGAGGAAAGAGACACCTCTTTTATGTAGCTGTCATAAAGGGGAATTCCCTTTATTATATAAAAGTTTCCCTTTTTTAACTGCTCATACAGGACTTCCCTGTCATCCATCTCCACAAATAATTTAAAAATAATTGTGTCCGTAAAGTCAGTTATATGCCCTGTCACAAGCANCTTCCCACTTCTTGTCTCCTTGTCNTCAAGAAAAATAACCTGTCCATGAACACATACGGTACCGATTCCATCATAAACATCTTTTATGGATACAATCTCACCCTCACAATTTCTTCCGTAAAATACATCAGGGTCATTGCTGTATGACCTTTTATTTGTGCCGTCACNCTTTTTNCCGTAATAATCCGATTTGTTCTCCGANGAGGATTTTATCTTTCTNGCAGTCTTTTTTTGTGCNTCCNTCTTTGCCGTTTCGGCATTTTTNTCNGTCTGACCATCTGCCGNCAANGTTCCATTCNATTTATTATTTTCCCCTGCCTTNCCTTCNNCACCTAAATCAGAANCCGTATTTTNATTTTGTTTGTTCATGGCTTCAATTGCCATAAGCTCCTGCTTAAGCTTACGTTCGTTAGCCGCTCTGAGACTTACTTTTTGCTCCTCTGTATAGTCAAAGCCAACAACAACCTCCATGCCAAATCTGTTTTTGTATGTAGTCTCAAGATAGCTTTTTATGATGCCCGANTGGCTTCTTGCAAGGCTTATATCCTCAAGGGCAAGCGTTAAAATATTACCGTCAAAATACCATTCTGCCTTTTTTAACAGTCTGTATCCTACATGACTAAATGACTTTATCTCCTCCAAAAAGCTGTCCTTGTATATGTTTGTCAGTGATTTTAGGTTGTACTGTTTAGAAAGCTCATACCGATCCTCTATGGCACAGCTTCCCACTCCCCTGCCGAATATATGCTCCGACAAAGCCTGCTCAGCCTTAAAAATGTATTGCTTGGCAATAAGTACCTGACTAACTAAAGAGATAACCATTCTCTTTTCCGATTTGAACATGGTTATCTTCTCTACTTCAGTATTACTTATTAATTCTTCAATTTTCTTATCAAGCCTTAAATCAAAAAATACATCCTTAAAAAGCCTTTTATCCATAAAAATTAACTCCAATCTTGAACATCAGCCATTCTTTGCTTTCACATTCTATCCAATTCATATTTTAATGCGCCGAGAAGCTCGTCCTGAGGAAGNTTTTTTATGATTTCTCCATGCTTAAACAACAGTCCTTCCCCANCTCCTCCTGCAATTCCAAGGTCTGCCTCCTTTGCCTCACCGGGACCGTTTACCGCACAACCCATAACAGCAACCTTTATATTCAAATGGTCGTACTCCTGCACAAGCTTTTCAACCTTATCTGCAAGTCCTATTATATCAATTTTAGTTCTGCCGCAGGTAGGACATGAAACAAGCTCTATTCCATCNGTTCTAAGGTCCAAGGCTCTTAGTATTGTCTTGGCTGATATAATCTCATCCACGGGATTNCTTGTAAGGGAAACACGTATTGTATCACCTATCCCCTGTCCGAGTATTATTCCAAGTCCCACGGCTGACTTTATATTCCCTCTGTAAAGTGTTCCCGCTTCCGTTATNCCCACATGAAGGGGATATCTTGTCCGGTCTGCTATAAGCTCATGTGCATGTACACACATCATAACGTCCGAGGACTTTATGCTTATGACAATATTATCGTAGTCGCACTGCTCAATCATCGTAACCTTGTCAAGTGCACTTTCCACTATGCCCTCCGCAGTGACGCCGCCATATTTTTCTACTATGTTTTTTTCCAGTGAACCGGAATTTACTCCTACCCTTATAGGTACATTGTGGGATTTAGCAGCGGCAACAACCTTGGAAAGATTTTCCCTTCCACCAATNTTGCCCGGATTTATTCTTATTTTGTCCGCACCATGCTCGATTGCCGCAACAGCCATTTTATAATCAAAATGTATGTCTGCAACTATAGGTATGTTTATTTTCTCCTTTATTTTGTCAAATGCACATGCCGCCTCCATAGTGTTTGCAGTAGAGCGGACTATCTGGCAGCCTGCCTCCTCAAGCTCAAGTATCTGATTTACGGTTGCAGCTATATCTGCCGTATCCGTATTTGTCATGGACTGTATCAAAACAGGATTTCCCCCTCCTATTTCCACAGTTCCTATCTTTACAATCTTTGTTGTTTCACGATGCAGTTTACCCATAGCCGCCTCCATATTTTATCTTTAGAAAAATACATTTTTAATATCATTGAAAAATACAACTACCATTATTCCTATAAGGATTACAAAGCCCACAAAATTTACCAGTGCTTCCTTTTCCTGCGGAATTTTCTTGCGCCTTACTGCCTCGATAAACAAAAACAGCAGCCTTCCTCCGTCAAGTGCAGGAATAGGCAGAAGGTTCATAATTCCAAGATTGACAGAAAGCAGTATGCACCAGTTTAACATGTTCAGAAGTACATTTATAACTGCCTCCTTTGTTGAACTACTCTCCGCCTTAACTTCCTCAATAATATCGTTCATCTGACCACCTACACCCACAGGACCCATGACATCATCTCCCGTTACATGCCCCGTAAATATAAGCTTAAGGCTTGTTACCGTTGCCTTCATCCAGTAGCGAAGCTCAAATCCTGCATATTTTAAGTCCATTCCTATACCCTCTGAACGGATATAGCCTCCCTTAACACCAAGCTTGTATTCTCCGTTTTCATCTNCCATAGGCGTGACAACAGTCTTGTAGGTTTCTCCATTTTCCCTCTGCATAAGAAGTACTACGTCAGNCTTTGGGTTGTCTATCTGTCTTGAAAGCAACAGCTCCCTGTAATTGTATATTTTGTCACCATTTAATTCTATTATTGTGTCGCCTTCCTCAATTCCTGCAAGGTCAGCGCCGCTTCCCTCATCCACATAGGTAATAACCGCCGGATCACAGCCTGTAAAATGTATAAGTATAATGGAAAAAATAAACGCAAGTATAAAATTAAATATCGGACCAGCCGCAATTACAAGTATTCTTGCAAGTAATGGCTTGTTTCCAAAGGCATTTTCATCGTCGCTTTCCTCATCCTCCCCCGCCATAAGACAGTATCCTCCTAANGGGAGTATTCGAAGGGAATATTTTGTCTCCTTTTTCTTTGTGGAAAATATGGCAGGACCCATTCCGATTGAAAACTCCATAACGGTTATNTGATTCATTTTGGCAACAATGAAATGTCCAAATTCGTGGAAAAATACTATTACGCCAAATACNAGAATGATTAAAATTATNTTCATGTGTTGTTTCCTTTCTAATCCGGGATTGTGCTTTTAATATATATACATATAATAAAAGCACGCTTGCGCTCTTCTCCGACGTNACNGTACTAANCTCGCTAANANCTCGCTAANTACTGANATCTACAGAAGGCTTTTTGTTATATGTATATATATTAAAAGCACAATNCNTCNNTTATAANCTATCAATAAATTCATATACATTTTTTTCAACCTCAAATATATCCTCCAAGGTCGGGTGCATTATGTTTTTATGTTCATTCATGCAACGCTCAATTATGTCATATATGTCGAGAAATTTTATTTTTCTGTCCAGGAAAAGTGCAACCGCCTTTTCATTTGCAGCGTTAAATACCGTCGGCATCGTCCCGCCTTCATTTAATGCATTATATGCAAAGTCAAGCCCTTTAAATGTCTTTCTATCGGGATTTGCGATTGTTATTTCGGAAAGCCTTGTGAAGTCAAGTCTTTCTCCTGACAGGAAATGNCTTTCCGGATAATAAAGAGCATACTGTATTGGAAGCCTCATATCAGGTGTTCCAAGCTGTGCTTTTATAGAGCCGTCCTCAAATTCAACCATTGAATGTATGATGCTCTGAGGTTGTACGACAACTTCTATTTTGTCGGGTGGTACGTCAAAAAGCCACCTTGCCTCAATNACCTCAAGNCCNTTATTTACAAGTGTTGCAGAATCGATTGTTATTTTTCTTCCCATTGACCAGTTTGGATGCTTAAGCGCATCCTCCAATGTAACATTTTCAAGATAGGCTCTGTCATGCCCCAAAAATGGTCCCCCTGATGCAGTTATTAAAATACGGCTTATTTTGTTTGGAACACCGTTTGGATTTTCCCCATGTATGCACTGAAATATCGCCGAGTGCTCGCTGTCCACTGGAAGTATTTTTACTCCGTGCTTTTTTGCAAGGGGCATTATTATTTCACCTGCAGTTACGAGTGTTTCCTTATTTGCAAGGGCAATGTCCTTGCCCGCCTTTATGGCTTCCACAGTAGGTCTTATACCTATCATTCCCACAATTGCCGTAACTAATATATCGCTGGAGGGCATTCCTGCAATTTCTATAAGTCCCTCCATGCCTGAAACTATCCGTATATTAAAGCAAGACAAGGCATCTCTTAGCACATCTGCCTTGTCCTCACTCCAAATTCCAATTATTTCCGGTTTAAATTCTCTTGCCTGCTTTTCTAGAAGCTTAATATTTGAACCTGCTGCAAGAGCAACAACCTTTAAGTCAGGATTTGCCCTTACTATATCAAGCGTCTGGGTTCCAATGGAACCNGTTGAACCAATAATCGCTATATTTTTCATTTCGTTCTCCAATTTAATAAACAATTAAAATTATATAATGAAATATCCCATAATGTACGATTGCATATTAACATTACGAAAAGTAAGGAATAAGATAATAAAGTCCGTAGTAAATCATAGGTGCGGTAAAAATCATACTGTCAAATCTGTCCAAAACACCGCCGTGTCCCGGGATAAGCTTTCCATAATCCTTTACGTCATTGTTTCTTTTAATGCCTGATGCTGTCAAATCTCCGATAACTGCCACCCCTGCTCCAAGCAGACCAACAATTGCAAAAATAAGGGGACANTTTTTTATGTCATAGACCTTTGACTGAAAGAATATCCCATAAAGAGCGCCTATAACCGTTGCTCCAGCAAGTCCTCCAATCAATCCCTCTATGCTTTTCTTTGGGCTCAGTTTCGGGCACATTTTATGCTTCCCCATGGTAACTCCCGTAAAATAAGCGAACGTATCATTTATCCATGAGCATATAAATATAAGAACAATAAAGCCTCCTCCATATTCCATTTCCCTTATCTGATAAACAAAAGAAAGCATTANGCTTACATAGAAAACCGACACAAAGGCTACCATTACATCCCTATCCTTAAACTTAGGAAATGTAAGAACATATGCGGTTAATATTGCAATAAGATACGCAATAGCAAGCATAACTATATATTCTTCCTTGTNAAAGCAAATCAGCCCATAATATACAGTTGTAAAAGCATATGCTATACATCCCATGGCTGATTTATGGAGCTTATATACCCTAAGCAGTTCAAATACTCCGCCAAGGGACAACAGAAACATGGCCGCCCCTGTCACATAACCGCCTGCATAAAAAATTCCTATAGCAAGTACAACAAGCACTGCACCGCTTATAATTCTGGTCAACATTTACTTTACCCCACCGTATCTTCTTTCTCTACCATTATAATACCTGACTGCCCGCTTTAATTCCTCCACGTCAAAATCAGGCCATAAAACATCCGTAAAATAAAATTCTGTGTATGCAAGCTGCCAAATAAGAAAATTTGAAATCCGAAGCTCTCCGCTTGTCCTTATAAGCAAATCAGGGTCGGGCANCTCCTTCGTATCAAGGTATGAGCCTATGAGTTCTTCGTCTATATCCNGGTTCGATATAATGCCGTTCTCTGCATCCGCCGCAATTTTGCNTACAGCCCTTACAAGCTCATCCCTGCCTCCGTAATTTAAGGCAATTGTAAAATTCAAGCCNTCATAGCAGGCTGTTTTTTTCTCAAGCTCATCTATACGTTCTATGATATCCTCATCAAGGGCAGATTTATCACCTATAATTCTTACCCGCATATCGTTTTTTGAAGCGCGCTCTATACAATCCTTAAGATAATTTCTTAATAGATTCATAATGCCTGTAACCTCTGTGGCTGAGCGTTTCCAGTTTTCCGTAGAAAATGCATATACTGTAAGATATTTTATACCTAAGTTATATGCATCCTCGCAAATCTGCTCCACAACCTTAGCTCCCGCCTTATGCCCCATGTTCCGTGGAAGCAGCCTCTTTTTAGCCCATCTTCCATTGCCGTCCATAATTATGGCAACATGCTGTGGTATATTCAGCATTTCACCGTCAATATTTTTTTTCAATATTTCCACCTACACCGTAAGGATTTCCTTTGATTTTTCATCTATTGTCTTATCGATTTCCGCAACATACTTATCNGTAAGCTTTTGCACCTTATCCTCATTTACCTTTAACTCGTCCTCGGATATTTCATTTGCCTTATTCATCTTCTTGAANGCATCATTGGCATCACGTCTTATGTTACGCACTGCAACCTTTGCAGCCTCGCCCTTTTTCTTTATGTCCTTAACTAATTCCTTTCTTCTCTCCTCTGTAAGCTCAGGNAAATTAATGAGGACACTTTTTCCATCATTATTAGGATTTACACCTAAATCAGAATTTATGATTGCTTTTTCTATCTCCTTAATCATACTCTGCTCCCAAGGAGTTATCATAAGAGTTCTTGCCTCAGGAACAGTAACATTGGCAACGCCCTGAATAGGTGTAGGCGCACCATAATAATCTACCTTAAGCTTATCAAGTATATGGGGATTTGCCCTGCCTGCTCTTATGCTTCCATACTCCGTCACAAGATTTTCAAGAGTTTTTTCCATTTTAGTTTCATATGCCGTCAACATAATATACCTCCAAATTTATTATCATTAGACACAGTTTAAATATGTTCCTTTAAAGTTATTATTTATAGACTTTATAATACTGTCTGTCTTTTTTAATGCAAAAACCCTAACCGGCATTTTATTTTCAATTGCAAGGGCTGCCGCCGCAGTATCTATAACTCCAAGCTTTTTTTCTATTACATCACTCATAGGCATAAAATCGTACTTTTTAGCCTTAGGATTTTTCTTAGGGTCACTGTCATATACACCGTCTACTGCCTTTGCCATAAGTACACACTGTGAATTTGTTTCCACTGCCCTTAAAATCGTTGCCGTATCGGTTGAAAAAAACGGATGCCCCGTTCCTCCTGCAAAAAAAATAATCTCTCCTGCCTCAAGGCATTCGATTGCCCTGTCCCTTGAAAAAAGCTCTGTCATATTTCCACAGTAAAAAGGTGTCATAATTCGGGTTTTTACCCCCTCAATTCTCATCATGTCTGACACGTATATACAGTTCATGATAGTTGCAAGCATCCCGATATGGTCTGCCTTTACCCTGTCCATATCCTCAGAGGTTCTTCCTCTCCAGAAATTTCCTCCTCCTATAACTACGCTTATCTGTAAGCCCATATCAGACAACTCCTTTATCTGCCTTACAACATCCTGTACAGTTTCCTCATCATAGCCCGATTTTTTTTTGCCCGATAACGCTTCTCCTGAAAGCTTAAGAAGTACTCTTTTCATATTTTCATCTCCTACTCAAAAAAGCTCTTAACATCAATTTCTGAATAGCACTGAGAACAGAAGCCTTCAATAACAGCGCCATTATTTATCTGTACGGAACGTGACTTAATATTGCCCATAATTACAGCAGTTGAATCTACGATAACAGAGCCCTTGACATCTATATCACCGTTTACTGCACCTGCAATAACTGCTGAGGACGCAATTATATTTCCGACTACAACAGTGCCCACACCTATTTTAACGCTTCCGTCAGATTTTGTTTCTCCCTCAATTCTTGCAGCATTTGCATATACCTCTCCGGCAACAACATTTCCTTTTACGCAGCCACCTACTATAAGTTTTCCTTTACATTCCACGTCACCCTCAACAGTGCCTATAAGGTCTATGCCACCCTCTGTGCTTATGCTTCCCTTGATTGTTGTTCCCTTTGTAACATATGTTGTATCCTCAGATAGGATGCTCTCGACATTCTCATTCTCCTCCTTTTGGGAAATTGAAATGTCCGTATCTGCCTCCATAAGTTCCGCAATTATTTCAGCCTCGTTAATGTTATCATCCGTCTGCTTTTCTTCCATACTATTTTCCTTACCCTTTTTGTTATTTTCTTTCTTTTCCTCCTGCTTGAGGACAGCCTCAAGCGCAGCCTTCTCCAAATCTACATCAAACAGGCCGTCGGTCTTATCCTTTTTATCGGTCTCCACGGCTGTGGCTTTATCCTCATCCTCCGTTTTTTCAGAAGGTGTATCTGCCCCTTCAGACTCCTCGTTCTCTAAAAGCGTTTCCTTTTCGGAAGCTNTATCTGCCTCCTCCTTATCATCTGCTGCGGTTGTATCTGCACTTTCAAGTTCTTCATCCTCTGAAGGTACATCTGCCGCCTCGGACTTTTTACTTTTTGAAGGTGCCGGTTTCTTTCCGGAAGCAGCNGGTTTCTTTNCGNCTTTTGGTTTTGCGGTTTTCGGCTTATCTTCCTCCTCTTTTACCTCAGGCTCCTCGTCTGCCAAAAACTCCTTAAATAACAATTCCTCCACGTCCACGTATTCCTCTGCGTCATCGTGGCTTTTAGCGCTCTTATCCAAATTATCTATTGAAATATCATGCTTTTCTTCAATCATCTCTGCCTCAGGTATATCCTCTAAACCATCATCGTCATCATCATATTCACCATCGTCATCATATGACGCATCATCATTTTCATAATCGTAATCATCATCATATTCACCTTTATCAATATCCAAAGAAAGGTCGTCCAAATCTTCCAGCATATCCTCCGGTGCAATATCCATATTATCATTCTCGTCGAATGTATTTACCATATCCTCATCATCATATTCATTTGCAAGCTCATCCTGATCCGGCATAAGCTCATTTACTGCCTGAGCAAANTCTCTCTTAAAATCTTTAAAAAAACCCATAATTAACCTCCTTTGTAACTATTTGCCCTATCAAGTGATTATACACTAATAAATCAATTATGGCAAACAGCTTTTATTTATATATTATCTATATTATTATCTATAATATCTATATCACCCACATTGCAGATTACATTCGGAAGAACAATATATGTATATGCATGATACATACGCCTTCTGCTGTTAATAATCTGAATGTATGAATCTCTGCTGTGATATCCCAACAAATCNTGTATCTCCAAGTAGGACATATCCTCATAATCTATTCCCATTATTTCTCCAAGTCTTATAACTATATCGCTTATAAGTCCCATGCATTTTGTATACTCCTCTATGCATTTCCTCGTGTCCGCTAAAGAGCCCGAAATAAATCCTGACAGCCGGTTTGGGTCAAGCCCTATATGGGCTTTTTCGATATATTTCATAAGAACGTCAGGTGCAATGAAAAGGGGCTTTTCTTTTTTAAGCTTTAACACATGCTTATTATGGGTGTTATTTTGTACCCTGCCGCGTATATCCATAATCCCCTTAAATTCATCCGTCTTTTTTTCATTTGCCCAAAATTCCCGGCTTACATTATATAAAATTTCCCTGTGGCTGCTTTCCCCATTGGCAAGTGCCTTGTAAAAGCCCTGTGCTATGACTACACACCTGTCCGTAAATATCAGATTCGTCATTCCATATTTTTTTACGGCACCAACAAGTTCCTCAATATACTTAAAAAGCTTCATGGAATTTTTTTCGTCATAAGGTTTTTTTTCCGTAATTTTTTCTCTTATACCGGATAGTATTTCAATATCCTCATCAATATCTCTGCTTATGTTATCATATTCGTTTATAAGCTCCTCTACCTGGCCGTACAGNCCCTTCCTAATCTGCTCTATCTCTTCTACCGTAAAATCTTTTTCTATAAGCTTATTCAGCTTTTCCTCCGTGTCAAAGCCATATGAGCTTATAATAATTTCCTGTTCAAAATATTTTTCAGATTTTTTTAATTTCCCAATCTCCTTTTCGTAATAATTTTCAAGCTTATACTTAAGAAGTTCATCCAAATCCTTTGGCATAAGCGCTCTTACAATATTATTTATGGAGGCATACGGCTTGTTGCCAACCCTTACTATTATTTCCTCCGTTGTTCCCTCATAACCAAGCCTTTTTATACTCTCACTCCACGCTCCTGTATCAATAAGCTCCTTGTATAATGAATACTCAAGAGGTCTTGGATTTGGTCCAAGCATCCTTTCCGTATCACAGTAGGAGCCGTCAGAAAGTACATGGTGAAAATCCAGATAGTTGCATTTTGCNTATGCCTTAGTATCCTTAAATTCCTTATCACTCATAGGACGTGCCATACCCACAACAGCTTCCAGTTCTCTTATTTTACCTATTACCAATTCACCGTCATCTCTTATGACAAAATCAATTTCAAGNGCCTCATGCTCAACGTGAAGACTCTCTATCTGCTTAACGGATTTTATAAGCATTTCCGTATTGCAATCCAAAAATTCCCGTGAAACATTGTGCGCCACCCACTTTGTTATTTCAGNCANCGACCTGCCGTCAGCATCATGTCTCGCATCAAACCTTATAACATAGTATGGTCTGTTTAGGAACTTATCTCTTGTATATATCTTCCCTGAAATCATTTGTATCACCAGCCTTACACTATTATCCGTCGCATAAAATAAACTTATCAATAACCTCCACTATGCCATCCNCNTCACAGGAGGNNGTAATATAGTCGGCNTTATCNTTTATTATCTGNTGTGCATTTCCCATTGCAANGCCCATGCCGGCAAATTTTACCATAGTTAAATCATTAAAGCCGTCACCGCAGCATATGCAGTCCTTTTGCTCCATGCCTATTATGTCAAGGAGTACGGAAAGACTTTTAGCCTTATCAACATNCTTTGTTGTAATNTCAATAAAATATTCTTCGGAACGAAAAACATTAAGCTCACTGCTAAGCATATTAGCAAGCTTTTTTTCATGCTCCGCTGCTGCCTCAGGCTCTGCCGTAAGGAGACATTTTACCATGTCAAAATCAACATATCCGATAAAATCCTCAACCTGCTTAATAGTAAGNTTATTTAACCTTGCCTCATATTTCATGTAATCATCAACAGGNGTTCCCGTAACGGCATAGTTGTCCTTATATGTAATCATCCCGATATTATTTTCCTTTGCATATTCATATATCGGCTTTGCATAATGTTTCGATATCATGTTCTGATATACTACCTGATGTGTCTTACAGTTTAAAATAATACCACCATTATATGAAAGCGCATATCCTCCAAAGCTGTCAAGCTCTATGGCCTTTGCATATTGTTCCATACCGTAGTAGGGTCTTCCCGACGCAAGTGCAACAATATGTCCCCTTCTTTGTATATCAATAATTGCATCCCTTGTCCTTTTTGTTATCTCCTTTTTTGAATTGACAAGAGTGCCGTCAATATCCAACACCAAAAGCTTTTTATTTTTTGTATCTTCCATCTTTTATCTCCGTCTTTTGAACATCAGCCATTCCATATTTGCCTTCNGCANATGGGCTGACGCTACATNNCANNTTTTCTATGAAAACTTGACACAACTAATTTTNNCACAGATTATAATAACATNTTNNNNGTNNTTTTNNAATAAATTTTACTCAAAACTATGAGGTAAATATGGAAATCATACTGCACATCCAGGCAAAAAAGCTTGACCGCCAATTTAACAGCGCAATAAACGAATATGTAAAAAGGATTTCTCCCTTTGCCACCGTTAAAATAAGTACTCATGGGGATATTCGAAATATTCCTTTTAAGGAGGGTTCATATATTATAAATGTAAACCCTGCCCATGCGCTTATATCATCCACATACATGGCTGAAAAAATAAATGATATTTGTGTAACGGGCTATTCAAGAATTGAGCTTATAATTTCAAACAGCTATTCTTATACAGGAAGCCATTTTGATTTCGGCATCTCATACATGGATATGGACAGCCAGCTTGTGCTTGTTGCACTGACGGAACAGCTGTATCGTGCCTTCACAATTTTAAATAACATTACCTATCACAAATAGCAGCTTTCATACGCTCCAAAAGCATAACACGCATAAGCTGATGTGGAAATGTCATGGGAGAAAAGCTAAGCTTAAAATCTGCTCTTTTTATTACATTTTCATGTAAGCCTAAGGAACCTCCTATGACAAAGGTAAGTGTGCTGCACATTTTGTCCTCCGCCATCCTTACAAATGAGGAGAAATCCCCCTCATTAAGTGCTTTTCCTTCTATACATAAGGCAACAACATAATCTCTGCCTCCAATATGGGATAATATGTCCTGCCCCTCCTGTTGCTTAATCTTATCGTTAATGCGTTCTCCTGCCCCTTTGGGAATGGGACAATCCTTTACAGTGATAAGTCTTATATCAATTTTCTTTTTTATTTCGGCAACGTATTCACCTATCTTGTCTCTGTAATAGTTTTCCTTTACATTGCCTACAGCCAAAATGTTAATAATCATTTTCATTCTTCTTTACATAATGTTGTTATTATCTTCATAATTTGTTCATATTTTTGATTTATATTATAACTATAGTTTTTCATAAATCCTCTCTTTAAGTTTATACACAGTAAAAGTGCCGGTTGCGTTTCCCGGCACTTTTGTTTTATTCTATATTATTATCTCTCACTGCCTCAAATTCATCGATTACGTCCTGTGACACAGGCTTTGTAATAAGGGTAAACACTACTATAAATATAAGGCTTATAAAAAATCCCACAAGCAGGGAATAAATACCCGTACTTTCAGCAAGAGTCTGCTTTACAATCATTTCCTTTCCCGTAGCATCTACAACGGTTTCCTTTATAAGCTTTATATAATCCCACACGATTACGGTTATTCCACCGCTGAGCATACCTGCTGCTGCACCTGCAATATTTGTCTTTTTCCAATAAAGGGACATTAAAATTGCAGGTCCAAATGCGCTTCCAAGTCCTGCCCATGCATCAGAAACAAGCCCCATTATACTTGAATCCGGGTTCCATGCGATAAGGTAAGCCAGCACTGCCACAATTACAACCGTCACTCTTGCAATGAAAAGCACCTGTCTGTCATTCAGCTTTTTAAAGAATACACCCTTGCACAAATCCTTTGCAACTGATGAGGACGCAACCAAAAGCTGGGAGTCAGCCGTTGACATGATTGCCGCAAGTATTCCGCAAAGGAAAATACCGCCTATAAACGGAAGTGTTAAATCACCCATGAACAGCTTTTTAATCATCTCAATAAAAACATTTTCATTTTGATTTTCAACAGTTGTAAGCACTGTAGGGAACAGATATGCTCTTCCGATAACACCTATGATACATGCTACCGCGAGTGAAAGAAGCACCCACACGATTGCAATCTTACGTGATTTTCCAAGCTCCTTCTCATCTCTTATTGCCATAAATCTTACGAGAATGTGAGGCATACCGCAGTAGCCAAGTCCCCATGCAAGCTGTGAAGCAATACTCGTTGCCTTTATAGGTTCCCCGTTTTCATAAAATATGTTTAAAAAGTCCTTAGCGCTTACATCAAGACCGCTGTCCACAAGATTTGGTATAATGTGCCCGCTTCCCATTACCATAACAGCTACGATAGGTACGGTAAGTATACCTATAAGCATAAGCGTTCCCTGAATAAAATCTGTTGTACATACAGCTAAGAAACCTCCAAGAAACGTGTAAATCAATACAACAACCGCACCGAGCGTAAGTGCCTGATGATAAGTCAGCTTTGTGATAGATTCAAAAAGCTGTCCTCCTGCCTTAAACGCAGACGCAGTATACACAAGGAAGAATACAACAATAACAATTGATGATATTGTCTTTAAAATATTTTTGTTATCCCTGAAACGATTGCTTAAATATTCAGGAATCGTCATGGCATTCCCTGCCTTTATCGTGTATCTTCTAAGCCTTCCCGATACAAAAAGCCAGTTTAAAACTGTACCTATGAAAAGCCCGATTGCAATCCATGCCTGATTTGCACCAAAAGCATATATAGCACCCGGCAATCCCATTAAAAGCCAGCCGCTCATATCTGACGCCTGTGCGGAAAGTGCCGCAACCCAGCCGCCAAGATTTCTGCCGCCCAAAAAGTAATCATCTGCATTTTTATTTTTCTTTGCATTTGCCGCGCCTATTATTATCATTCCAACCATATAGCAGGCAAATGCCACCAAAACCCATACTGTCATGTTAATCCTTTGACTCTATCACCATAAGCTCACCGCTTTCAAGAGTAATAAAGCCTTCCTCCCTCTCTATTTCATTACTTATACCTATTGTTTCATTTCTGACAAGTGTTTTATCTGTCAGTTTATATTTAAAGCCATTAAGAGTAATTCCCGTCACCTTATCCGTAAATGGGATAAGCGAAACATAAGCTCCGTATTGGCATGTTTTTTTTATTGATACAGGTCTGTCAATAATTCTTATTTTATTTTTTGTATCCAACATAAATGCCTGTACATTTTCCTTTGTGCAAATGGAAAGCAGATTTATGTTTGCAAGCATATGATCCAATCTTCCGCCTGTAGCGCCGACCAAAAGAACCGCTTCGGGTTTTTTCTTAAGAGCTTCCATTACCGCCACATGTGTGTCGGTATAATCCTTTTGCGGATTAAGCTTAATGATATGATTTTCATCATATATGCCTTTTATATGCTGCGGTGCAGAGTCAAAATCCCCCACTGCCAAATCTGCCTTTATGCCCAAAGTATCAAGACTTTCAAGTCCCCTGTCAACTCCGATTATATATCTTTCTTTCTCATCAATTACACACTGGAGAAAATCAAGGTTTACACATCCGCCTGATACGACTAATATTTCCCTGTTCATAACTTTACCTTATACTGTTTCAGGAATTTATGATTTCATTTAACCGTTTAACATTTGCCGCTATATCATTTTTAAATACGGCTGAGCCTGCAACAATGACATTTGCCCCTGCACTCACTGCAAGTCCCACATTGTCTGTATTTATTCCGCCGTCTACCTGAATGTATATATCCCTTCCAAGTCTTGTACATATTTCTTTTACCTGTTTTATTTTTTCTAGTGCTTCAGGCATAAACTCCTGTCCGCCAAACCCGGGCTCCACACTCATCACAAGCGCCATATCAATATTGGGGATAAGTCTCTCTATTTCCTTCACAGGCGTTTTTGGCTTTATGGCAACACCTGCCTTGGCTGATTTGCTTTTTATATAGTTTATTGTCTCTTCTATATCCTTACATGCTTCATAATGTACCGTTATCATATCTGAGCCTGCGGACACAAAATCATCGATATATCTTATGGGCTCGTCAATCATAAGATGTGTATCAAAAAATGCATCCGTTGCCCCTCTGAAGGATTTTATAACAGGAACGCCAAATGATATATTTGGAACAAAGCTTCCATCCATAACATCAAGGTGAAGCCACCCGGCCCCTGCAGATGTTACTATATCAATCTCCTTTGCAGCATTGCAAAAGTCAACAGACAAAAGTGACGGGGAAAGTATATTCATTTACCATTTCCTCCTGTTTTTAATTTCATTGTAAAGCTGTATATAATTATCATATCTGAGCCGTGAAATACAGCCATTTTCAAGTGCAAGCTTAACCTTGCAATCCGGCTCGTTTATGTGGAAGCATCCATTATACCTGCAATCCGAACTGTATGCGGAAAATTCGGCGTAATATTCTTTAAGCTCGGTCTCCTCCATGTCAGGAATATACAGCGAGCTAAAACCGGGTGTATCCATAATATACGTGTCATTTTTTATGCATATAAGCTCCGAATGTCTTGTGGTGTGTTTTCCTCTTTTAATCTTCTCACTTAAATTTCCTGTCTTTGCTTCTGCTTCCGGCTTTAAGCTGTTTAGTATGGAGGATTTACCTACCCCCGACGGTCCTGCAAGCACAGTTGTTTTATTATTTATAATTTTCTTTAGCTTGTCAATGCCAAGCATATTGTATGTGGAGCATATAATAACATCATAGCCTGCCTGCTCATATATGCTTTCTATTTTA
Organism: Lachnospiraceae bacterium; assembly: GCA_014799405.1. Classification (GTDB taxonomy): domain Bacteria; phylum Bacillota; class Clostridia; order Lachnospirales; family Lachnospiraceae; genus Coprococcus_C. Next base: position 13,560 of record JAAVIA010000032.1, on the reverse strand, counting down.
CCTGCATATTCCTCATCCTTTAAATCACATTTATTAAGGCATATGCGGGTCAAAACGCCCTGCGTCGCCATCATAATAAGAAACCGGTCCAGCAGATTAAAATTAGGCTCCGGCTCACTTAAGGCAAAAATAATTACCGCCTGATCCACATTCGTCACAGCCGGCCTTATAAGTGTATTTTTTCTTTCGTGTACTGCGATTATATTCCCTGTAAGTGCTTCCTCATCCGTGATATCTATCTCAACATCATCGCCTACAGATGGTTTTATATTCTTACTTCTGAATATACCTTTAGCCTTACATTCGTATAAACTGTCATTTATATTATGGTGTGGGCGGACATAATAAAATCCGCCTACACCTTTCATTATCTTTCCCTGCATATTATTCTTCCGTGTATGATACCGTAATCGGTGTTGTCACAGGAAACGCTGATGTCACATCATTTCCGCCACCGTCAAGACATACAACACTTGCACTTGCAGAAGAATCCTTATCCGAAAGACCCGGAATTGAAGCTGTAATATTGTAGCTTGTTCCGTTCACTACGGTTTCCGTTTTTTCAGCAACCTTTGAGCCATTATAATATAACTGTATTGTAACTGCCTGACCGTCCAAATCAGAGTTGCTGCATGTAACCGCACCATTTATATGAGCCGTGTAAGTCGCAGCCCTAGGCTCCGGTCCGTCACTTATGGTAAAGCCGATTGTATCGCCCTCCTTAAGTGTTGTTCCGCTTGTTATATCCTGTCTTATTACCTGTCCCTCAGGTACTGTATCACTATACTCATGCTTTATTGTTCCAACGACAAGCTTCATTCCCGTAAGGGTATTTTTAGCCTGTGACTCATTCATTCCCTGAAGATTAGGCGCCGCAACCTCCTTAACCTGACTTCCGTTGCTTATGGTAATTGTAATCTTTGTTCCCTTAGGAGCTTTTGTTCCTGCTTCCGGATCCTGCTTGATTACCCTGTCCTCCTCGATATCATCACTGTAATCATAAGCATGTGCCACCTCAAAATTACCGCCCTCAGTTAAAACCTTAACCGCCTGTTCGTCAGTATAGCCTACAACATTTGGAACATCCATTTCCTCAGCGCCCTTGCTTACCTTAAGTGTAATTTCGGTATCTGCCGGAATCACTTCGCCTTCCTTTACGCTCTGCTCGAAAACGTATCCCTCCTGAGTATCCTGATTTTCTTCCTGAACTACCTTTACGTTTGTAAAGCCCTCTCTGTTGAGCATTTTAACTGCTGCACTTTCCGAAACGCCTTCAACGTCAATCATCACAAGTTCCTTAACCTGCTCAGACTCACTTTTCTTTGTATCATTCTTCTTATCACCGAATTTGAACCAGCCCATAAATTTTCCAAGCACCACCATAATAACGATGGCAATTATAACCGCCGTGGCAATTCCTGCTGCAATAACCGCTTTTCTAAGTTTAGGGTCCATATCGCTCTCGTCATCGTAATCATCATCGTCATCATCATTGTCCTGAACCTTCTTTATGCTGCTTCTTACAGGCGGAACATATTCGTCCTCATACTCCTCGTCCTCCCAATCATCCTCCTCGGAAAGAAGCTGACTAAGACGTGAATTGTTTACCGGTATTGTGGATATTGTCTGTATGGATTTAAGCTCACCCATCTCATTTTGGAGAGGTGTATTGCTTTGGTACATATCACCCGTACCTTCCATTTGGGCGCTTCCGTCCCTGATTGCCTGTACATCCTCCTTTGTCCACTCCTGCGTAGGACTGTTTGTGACAGCGGTAGGTGCCACAACTATATCTATATTAGGATTATTCTGCACCCTTCTAAGGTCAGCTATAAGAGCGCTTGCAGTAAGATATCTGCGCTCAGGCTTTTTCTGGGTTGCCTTTAATACAACCTTTTCAAAGCTTGAATATATATCCGGGTAATACTGTCTCGGTGGAATCATATCATTTTGAATATGCATAAGCGCAATGGAAACATTATTGTCACCATCAAAAGGAACCCTGCCTGTTACCATCTCATACATGGTAATACCCAGAGAATAAATATCACTTCGCTCATCACTGTAGCCACCTCTTGCCTGCTCCGGAGAAATGTAATGCACGCTTCCCATTGCTCCTGAGGTAAGGGTATTCGGCGAAGCCGCCTTTGCTATACCAAAATCAGTAACCTTTATGTTACCGTTCTTTGCCACAATAATATTCTGAGGCTTAATATCTCTGTGTATAATATGGCTTTCATGGGCAGCCTCAAGACCTGCAGCAATCTGAATTGAAAAATCAATCGCCTTATCCATGGACAGCCTGCCGTTTTGGTCGATATAATCCTTTAACGTAATTCCGTCCACAAGCTCCATGACAATAAAATACATACCGTCATCGTCGTACACATCATACACATTTACAATGTTAGGATGTGTAAGACCAGCCGATGCCTGTGCCTCAATCCGGAATTTTGTGACAAAATTTTTGTCATTGCTGAATTCAGGCTTTAGCACCTTTATGGCTACATTTCTATTTAATCTGTGACATCTTGCCTTGTATACGATAGACATTCCGCCTGCGCCTACAACGTCAAGAATCTCATATCTGTCACATAACATCATTCCCGGTTTTAACATATTTCCTACACCTTTCTTATTAAACCCTCATAAGGGCTTATCGCTTATTATTTATTCGGATATGATTACTACGGATATATTATCCGTACCACCATAGTAATTTGCCCTGTCAATTAACGCCTCTGCGATATCGTCCAATCTTACATTGTCCACTATAATATCTCTGATTTCATCATCTTCAACCATATTTGAAAGTCCATCTGAGCAGAGCAGGAATTTCTCGCCCGGATGTATCTCTACCTCAAAAAAGTCAGGTATAACTTCCTCCTTTGAACCCATCGCCTTAGTGATAATATTTTTTTCGGGATGATTTCTTCCCTTTTTCCGTTCAAGCTCTCCGCTTCGTATCATCTCCTCCACAAGGGAGTGATCCATCGTAATCTGCTTTATATCATTTTCTATGGAATAAAGTCTGCTGTCCCCTATATTGGCAACATATAATCTGCCGTCCATGGCAACAGCGGCAACCATGGTTGTACCCATGCCTTTTAAGTCAGGGTCCTTGCTTGCCATTTTGTATATCTCATTGTTAGCATATATCATGGCTCTTTTTAATATGGCTATAGGATTTTCCAATGTGGATTCCCTTATAAAATCAACCGATATATCGATAGCCATACGTGAAGCACGATCTCCTGCCCTGTGTCCGCCCATGCCGTCGGCAACTATGTAAAGATTAGGCAGCGCTCCCACAGGCTTATCACAAAAAAATATACTATCCTGATTGTTGCTTCTCTTATTTCCCGTATCAGTTTTTCCGCATGATTTCATCAGCTTCCTCCTGATTATATTCGTTATACTTTCTTCTTAGCTGACCGCAGGCAGCATCAATATCACTACCCACACTCCTTCTTATAGTAACATTAATTGAGTTTTTTTCAAGAGTAAATTTAAATTTTTCGACAGAATTATCGTCGCTTTTCGAGTAATTCCTCTCATTTATGGGGTTTATCGGAATTAAATTAACATGACAGTTCATGCCCGTGAGCAGTCCTGCAAGCTCCTGTGCCTGCCTTTCGCTGTCGTTTTCCCCCTTAACAAGACTGTATTCAAATGTTATTCTTCTTCCCGTTTTTTCAAAATAATATTTACAGGCATCTATTGTCTCAGCAATAGTGTATTTATTTGCTATGGGCATAAGTCTTTTTCTGTCCTCATCCGTCGGGGCATGAAGTGACAGTGCAAAAGTAATTGTAAGCTTTTCGTCTGCCAGTCTTTTTATCATCGGCACAATACCGCAGCTTGACAGAGTTATGTTTCTTTGACTTATGTTATAGCCGTTTTCATCTGAAAGTATTTTTATAAATCTTACCACATTTTCATAATTGTCAAGAGGCTCCCCCGTTCCCATTATAACGATATTGGATATTCGCTCCCCCTCTTTTCTCATTGTGGCATATACCTGTTCAAGCATTTCAGAAGCTGTAAGGTTTCTTACAAGTCCCCCGATTGTGGAGGCACAGAAGCTGCATCCCATTCTGCATCCTGCCTGAGAGGATATACATATGGAATTTCCGTAATCATATTTCATAAACACAGTTTCTATCATCTGTCCGTCTGAAAGCTCATAGAGATATTTTACCGTTTTGTCAGTTTTTGACGCCTGCCTTGCCCGCTCTGTAATTCTTACAAAGCCCTCATCATCTATAAGCTTTCTTAAATCCTTTGGAAGGTTCGTCATATCATCAGGAGATGACACATATTTTTCATGCATCCACTTATATATCTGCTTTGCCCGAAACCCCGGGAGTCCCTTTTTCTTCGTCCACTCATTCAGTTCTTCCATATACATTGATTTTATGTCCATAGCTTATCCTCTTTGCAACACGGCATAATAAAACCCATCACATTTATCCACGCCTTGAAGCAGCTGCCTTTCGGTGCACAGCTTAAACTCACTGTTATTCTCAAGAAACCACTTTGTATTTTCCTTATTTTCCTGAGGGTTTATTGTACAGGTTGAATATAGAAGCACTCCACCCTTTTTTACATACTGCTTAACACTTGAAAGTATATCCCTTTGAAGCGCTACAAGCTCGTCAAGCTGCTCTTGCTTTATCCTATATTTTATATCATTTTTTCTTCCCATAATTCCAAGTCCTGAACAAGGAAGGTCTGCAATTACCACATCAGCTTTTCGGACAAGCTTCTCATCCACTTTTTTTGCATCCCATTTTTCTATGCAGATAATATCCCGTATATCCAGCCTCTCTACATTTTCCTCTATGAGAGTAAGCTTCTCGTCGGATATATCCCTTGCATATATTTTACCTTTTCCCTCCATATAACAGGCTGCGTTTAAGGTTTTCCCACCCGGAGCGGCACACACATCCACCACCGTTTGATACGGCTTTATTCCTGCTGCTTTTATAGCGCACATGGAGCTTTCATCCTGAATAAAAAACAGCCCCTGTCTGTAGCCCGGCATGCTTCTTATAAAATCATATCCACTTACAAGGAGTGCATTTTCATCATAAATTCCGTCCTCCATAATAATATCAATTACGGAGCCCTCATCTTTTATGTATTCCTTAAGCTTTTCTCTTGTTATTTTTAGCGTGTTTACCCTCAAAGCGGTTTTTCTTTCATCAAAGGATGCGGCTATTATTTTTTCGCCCTTTTCCCCATAATCCTCCATTATCTTTTTACAAAGCCACTCAGGCATGGAATAATTCACCGACAAATACTCTGACATATTTTCTTTGCCGGGCATTGCTATATTATCCTTATTTCTCGCCACGGCTCTAAGTACGCCGTTCACAAAGCTGGCAAGATTTCCAAAGTTATGTTTTTTTGCAAGCTTCACTGCCTCATTGCACACTGCACTGTCAGGCACTGCATCCATGTACATAATCTGATAAACTCCCATTCTAAGCAGTGCACGTATAAGAGGCTTGCATTTTTCGGAAGGAGTTTTGGAAAAGCTATCAATAATATAATCAAGCTTTATTTTTGACTCCGTAATCCCTTGCGCAAGCCTTGTAATAAACGCCCTGTCCTTCTTAGCCTCAAACTGATGCTTTTTCAGAGCCTTTGTAATTGCTATATTGGAAAATGTATTATTTCCTTCTATATCCAGAAGAATACTCAGAACGATATCTCTTGCATTTGTCATAATTTTACCTCTAAAGACGAAGTGTCCTTGCCTTCTAACCTAATTTATCTCCCACAGCAAGCGTGTTTCCATTTAAATATGCTGCCGTATCCATAGGCTTTTTTCCCTCAGGCTGTAGCTTTTTAATTACAAGTGCATCCCTACCGCAGGCTACTGTAAAGCTTTTCTTTGTAATTTCTGTTATCTCACCCGGAGTGTACATATGAGTATCCGTTTCCTTAACTGTTGCACCATATATTTTAACTGTTTTTCCGTCAATTTTGGTGTATGCACAAGGCCATGGGTTAAGACCTCTTATCAGTCTTTCAAGCTTATGTGCCGTTTCGCCAAAATCAATATTGCCAAGCTCCTTTGTGAGCATTTTTGCATAGCAGCTTTTTTCATCCTCCTGCTTTATCCTTTTAGCAGTACCTGCCTCTAATGCCTTAAGGGTTGAAAGTATAAGCTCTGCCCCTTTTTCGGCAAGCTTATCACGCAGGCTGAACCCTGTATCCGTATCCTCTATTTTTACCTCTGCCTTTTCTATTATATCTCCGGTATCAAGTCCCTTTTCCATGTACATTGTCGTTACACCGGTTATCGTTTCACCATCTATAATAGCCCACTCTATTGGCGCTGCTCCTCTGTATTTAGGAAGAAGTGAGGCGTGAATATTGATACAGCCGTACCTTGGAATATTCAGTATGCTTTCAGGCAGAATTTGTCCGTAGGCTGCAACGACTATAACGTCAGGTGCAATTTCCTTTATCGTTTCAACCATTTGAACATCTCTTATCTTTTCCGGCTGATAAACAGTGATACCGTGCATAAGTGCCTTTTCCTTTACAGGCGTTGGTATAAGAGCCTTGCTCCTTCCCTTTGCCTTATCAGGCTGAGTAATCACTGCCGCAATTTCATGTCCTTCATCTATCAATGCTCCAAGTGCATTGACAGCAAAATCAGGAGTACCCATATAAATTATTTTCATGCTAAACCAACTCCTTAGTTTTCTTTTTCGGGCGGTTCCACGCTGTAAAGGCCGTCCACGACTAAATCCTTATAGAGCACTCCATCCAAATGGTCAAGCTCATGGCATATGGCACGTGCAAGAAGTCCCTCTCCCTCAACAGTAATTTCATTCATATCACGGTCCAACGCTTTACATACAACGTGGTTTGGTCTTACTACCTTTCCAACAAGGCCCGGAAGTGAAAGGCAGCCCTCGTCACCCTCCTGCTCTCCGTCACTTGAAATTATTTCCGGATTTATGAGACAGTAGGCCTCACCATCACATACATCTATAACGACTATCCTTTTTAGTATACCCACCTGAGGCGCAGCAAGTCCCACGCCATTTGCCTCATACATGGTATCAAACATATCGTCTATTAATGTCTGTAATCTGGGCGTCATTTTCTCAATAGGCTTACATACCTTTCTGAGAACCTCATCACCGTCTACCCTTATGTTTCTAATTGCCATATCTTATACCTCCCTCTTGGAACATCAGCCATTCCATATTTGCCTTCGGCATATGTTCCGATTTACTTTGTAAATCGAGAACTCTATGGGCTGACGCTACATGTCAAGTTTTCATAGAAAACTTGACACAACTATTAATACATATTCACCGGATTTATGTCAAGCATGACGCTTACATTGTCCATCTCAAAATCCTCAATATAAGTTCTTAGTGCAACAAATTCCTCAGGCTCCTTTGACTTTATGTATAGAACCTTTCTGTACAGGGAATTTATTTTACCTATTGTGGCATCTCCCGGTCCGATAATCCGTATACCCTTAGACCCTGCAATATTTTTTAAGCCTTTGCAAAGCTCATCCGCCGCATTTTTTGCAGCTTCATAATCCGAAGATACGAAAAGCACCACTGCCATAACAGCTGCCGGAGGATAAGATAAAAGCCTCCTGTATGCCATCTCCATATGAAAGAAATCCTCATAGCTTTGCTTTGCCGCCGCAGCTATTGCATAATGCTCAGGCTGATATGTCTGTATAATCACCTGTCCCCTTGCATCTCCGCGTCCTGCCCTGCCTGCTGCCTGTGTAATCAAATCAAAGGTTCTCTCCCCTGCTCTATAGTCATTGGCAAAAAGGGAAATATCTGCCGCAACGACTCCCACAAGGGTTACATTTTCAAAGTCATGCCCTTTGACAATCATCTGCGTTCCAATCAGTATGTCAGCCTCACCGCTTTTAAATTCTTCCAGAATTTTTTGGAAGGAATCTTTTTTTGTCGTTGTGTCCCTATCCATTCTCGTTGTTTTCACATCAGGAAATAATCTTAATATTTCCTCCTCAACCTTCTCAGTTCCTGTTCCAAAGCCACCAATCATTTTCGATGAACAGCTTGGGCACACTTCAGGCTGTGGTGTCTCATAGCCGCAGTAATGACATATCATAACTCCGCCCGTGGCATTTCCCCTGCGAAGCTGCCCTGTTTTTTTATCAACATTGTGGAGGGATAAGGTAACGTCGCATTTTGGACATTTTACAGCCTCCCCGCACTGTCGGCAGGATATAAAGCTATTATAGCCTCTTCTGTTTAGAAAAAGCATTATCTGCTCTTTTTTGTTAAGTCTTTCTTCTATTGCATTTTTTAATTCAAGACTTATTATGCTTCTGTTTCCAAGGCGAAGCTCCTCCCTCATGTCCACAACCTTAACCTCGGCAAGCTCCCTGCCGTTCGGTCTTTTATCAAGCCTCCAAAACTTATAAAGACCAAGTTTTGCATTCTGATAACTTTCAAGAGACGGGGTTGCAGAGCCAAGTATAACAGCCGCCTGCTCGAGTCTTGCTCGTTCTAAAGCGACCTCCCTTGCATGGTATCTGGGGGACTGGTCGCTCTTATATGCACTGTCATGCTCCTCATCAATAACAATAAGCCCCAAATCACGGCATGGTGCAAAAAGTGCCGAGCGCGGTCCGATTACAACATCAACCTCACCATTTCTTGCACGCTCGAATTCCCGGTATTTTTCACCCTTGCTCTGCTTTGAATTTATGACGGCAACCCTGTCCTTAAAATGCTGCTTAAACCGTGCAACATTCTGATAGGTAAGGGCGATTTCCGGAACAAGCACTATAGCCTGCTTACCAAGGCAGGTAATCTTCTTTATACAATTAATATAAACTAAAGTCTTTCCACTTCCGGTAATACCGTGGAGAAGATAGGTATTTGTGCATCCGTTATCAATGTCTGTGGAAAATTCCCCGACCATATCCTCCTGCTCCTTGGAAAGCATTGTTATGCAGGGAGTATCCACGACATATTCCTCAATCTTAAGCTTAGGCTCAACCTTTCTTATGCGCTCCTTTACCGGCATAACGGTAAGCAGGCAGTTTAACATTGTGGTGCCATACTTCTCCTTCATCCATGCCGCAAGCTTTATAAGCTTCCCCTCAATGGGAATGCTTTTGCTCACGATACCGATAATTTCCTTCATTTTATCAATATCATATTCCGGTTTTTCGGTTATCTGTATGACATACCCCTTTCTGCTTCTGTTGCCCTGACCAAAGGGCACCGTAACCTGCATTCCAACGGCTACATCCTCCTCAAGCTCCCGAGGGATAATGTACTGAAATGTCTTATCTATTGCATAATGGGAAATATCTATTATTATATCCGCATATTTTTGTGACATCTTCTTCCTCCAGTATTTCCCTGATTAAATCTCTTTCATCCATATGGTATTTTACACCGTTTATTTCCTGATAATCCTCATGTCCCTTCCCTGCAAATACAATGATGTCACCCTCCTCGGCATTCATTATGGCATATCTCATTGCCTCTTTTCTGTCAAGTATGTCTATGTATGTGCCATCGGTTTTTTCAATTCCCGTTTTTATGTCGTTCAGTATAGCCTGCGGCTCCTCTGTCCTCGGATTGTCACTTGTGATAATCGTGAAATCCGCAATATTGCCCGACACCTCTCCCATCTCAAAGCGTCTGTCCCTTGAGCGGTCTCCTCCACATCCAAACACCGACACAAGTCTTTTGGGGTTGTAGTCTTTAAGCGCCATAAGAATACTTTCAAGTGCCATTGCATTATGGGCATAATCTATCATAAGGGTAAATTTGTCTGATATTGGTATCATCTCAACCCTTCCCCTGATTTTTACAGTTTTAAGTATGGCTTTTATATCATCAAATCCAACGCCCAACAAATGTGCTATGGCGATTGCAGCCAATGAATTATGTACCGAAAATTCTCCCGGCAAATCAACATCGATTTGTCCCGTAAGCCTTCCCAAAAGCTCATAGCTTATTCCAAGCACGCCGCCTTCCCTGTAAAGCGTAAGTCCCGCTGCCTTATAGTCAGCGTCCTTATTCATTCCGTATGTTACTATGTCGCAGTCCGATTCCCCGATAATGTAATTGGCATGCTCATCATCCACATTTATAATACCTACATTACACATGGAAAAAAGCTTCGCCTTCCACATCCTATATTCCTCAAAGCTTTTGTGCTCATTTGGTCCGATATGGTCCTTTGAAAGATTTGTGTATATTGCATAGTCAAAATGAACTCCCGCAACACGGTCAAGCATAAGACCCTGGGAGGAAACTTCCATGACAACACACATAAGACCATTATTTACCATCTCACGAAGCATCCGGTGCAGCTCTATGGATTCGGGAGTAGTATTTTTTGCGTGAATATGGTTTTTTCCATCTATTATCTCAATCGTTCCTATCAGTCCCGTTTTCTTTCCTGCCGCCTCAAGCATTTCACGTATCATGTAGGTAGTGGTAGTCTTACCTTTTGTTCCCGTTATTCCTATGACAGTAAGCTCCTTTGATGGCTCACCATAAAATTTTGAGCTTATAACACCCATTGCATGTCTTGAGCTTTTCACCCTTATAACGGTTACATCATACGGAGTATAATTTATTTCCTTTTCCACAATAAGAACAGACGCTCCTTTTTCCATAACGCTGTCAGCATAGCTGTGTCCATCCGTCTTAGCGCCTGAAATGCAGAAAAACAAATCTCCTCTCCCCACGTATCTTGAGTCGTTTTTTATGTCATTTATCTCTGTGTCAAGGCTCCCGCATAAAAGCTCATATTCCAATCCCTCTACCAAAACAGATAATTTCATTTATACCCCTCCACAAAAAAAATAAAGAAACAGGCTGTCACAATAGATTATGAGACAGCCTGATATAAATAATTATATAAAGCCATTGTTGTCCATGCTGTTAATCTTCATCTCCAACAACTTTAACCTTTCCACTGTAAAGCTCCTCAACAGCTATTGATAAAGGCTTTTTTCCAACACCATCAACTAAAGGTTCTCTGCCTGCTATTATCTCTCTTGCCCTCTTTGACGTTGCCATTACAATTGAGTATCTACTCTGTACAACCGGCTGTTCGCCAGGCTCGACCTCACTGTTTACAACTGCCATTAAATCTGTATATGATGGATGTAACATTTATTTATCCTCCTTTTTAAAGAGCCTTAAGCTCTTGTTTAATATTCTCCATAAAGCCCAAATTGTTGTTTTTAAGGCATTTATTGCTCACAATAATTGAATTAATAGTATCAACGCAGCTTTCAATGTCACCGTTTATTACTATGTAATCGTATTCCTTCATGTCGTCCGCTTCCTCAGAGGCTCTTTTAAGTCTCTTTGCAATGACAGCCTCGCTCTCCGTGCCACGCTCCTCAAGTCTCGACTTAAGGCTTTGCACATCAGGGGCAGATACAAATATATGAATGGAATCCGGATACTGCTGCTTTACATTCATAGCGCCCTGAACCTCTATCTCAAGTATGACATCCCGTCCCTCCGCCATTTCCTTTTCAACGAATTTTCTCGGCGTGCCATAATAATTGTCAACATACTGCGCCCACTCAATAAAACCGTTATAATCTATAAGATTTTGAAATTCTGCCTCAGTTTTAAAATAATATTCCCTTCCGTTCTCCTCGCCTTCTCTCGGGGCTCTTGTTGTTGCAGATATCGAAAGGCTGTAGCCGTATTTTTCTACAAGCTTTTTTACAACCGTTCCCTTTCCTGCTCCCGAAAAGCCGGATATGACAATCAGAAATCCTTTTTCCATATTGCACCACCTATTCTATATTCTGTATCTGTTCTCTCACCTTTTCAATGTTGGTCTTGAGCTCAATTCCAATATCAGATATCTGTAATGAATTTGACTTACTTAAAATTGTATTGGCTTCCCTGTTCATCTCCTGAGCAATAAAGTCAAGCTTTCTTCCAATGGAGCCACCTTTTATAAGTATATCCCGTGTTTTCGTTATGTGGCTTTTCAGCCTGACAATCTCCTCGTCTATACATATTTTGTCTGCATAAAGCGTAACCTCTGTGGCTATCCTCTGACTGTCAATTTGGTTATTCGCCATAAGCTCGGCAACCTTTTCGGTAAGCTTTTCCTTGTATTCCTCAATAAGCTTTGGTGAATTTTCTTCAATGACGGATACAAATCCTGCCATTTCATCAAGCTTACTTAGCAAATCCTCTTTCAGATGCTCTCCCTCGGTAATACGTGTTTCAACGAATTTGGTAACGGCTGTCTCAAGAACTTCCTTTAAGTGCTCCCATATAAACTCTTGATTTTTTTCCCGTTCCTCCAAGGAAAACACCTCAGGAAACCTTCCTATTGCAGTCGCATTTAAATCGCCCTCAAGTCCAAATTCCTCCGTCATCTCCTTCAGGTAGCCAACATACTCCGTCGCTATCTCCCTGTTGTATTTTACACAGACATTTGACTCGGTATAATCCTCATAGGTTATAAAAATATCAACCTTTCCTCTTTCAATGTAATCCTTGAGGAAATTTCGTATTGAGGATTCAAGGAAAAACAGCTTTTTAGGCAGCTTTATATTCATGTCGCAATATCTGTGGTTCACCGCCTTAAGCTCCACAACAATTTTTCTGTCCTCATTTATTATCTCGCTTCTTCCGAAGCCTGTCATACTTTTTATCAACTGTGTCACCTTTTTCTTTTAAAGTAAGGTGTATTATGCCGGATTTATGCTGCAATTTGTATGATAAATGAAAATTCGGGCAACAACACACACCTTAAAATTATAATACATATACATGTAAAATGCAAGTCAAAAGGACATAGTTAAGTTCACTATTTAAGCTCTTTTATGCCATGAATATCAGGCTCTATGGTCATGGAATAATTCGTATGATATATAACAAAGCCCGGCTTGGATTTTGGAGGCTTTTTTATATTCTTTCGCTCAGTGTAGTCAACATCAACCTTAGGATTTGTTTTTCCCTCCGAATAAAAGGCAGCAAGTCTTGCCGCTTCCTCATAGGTTGAATCGGGAAGCTCATCTGTACCTTCCGTTTTTACTATGACATGGGAACCTGGAAGCTTTTTTGCATGAAACCACATATCATTTCCCGATGCAAGCTTAAATGTAAGCTCTTCATTTTGAAAATTATTCTTTCCCACATACATATGAAAGCCGTCCTTTGAAATATAATGGAGCGGCTTACTTTTCGCCTGATTTTTATTTTTTTCCTTTCCCTGCTTGCGTTTTATATATCCGCTTTCTGCAAGCTCCTTTTTTATGTCTGAAAGGTCTCCCTCAGAGGCAGCAATAGAAAGGCTGTTCTTTACCGATAAAAGATAGTCAAGCTCCTCCCCTGTGCTTTTTATGAGTTCCGTTAAAGCCTCATAGGTTCTTTTCATTTTATTATATTTTTCAAAGTACCTTTTTCCTGTTTCCATTGCAGAAACATCAGGGTCAAGAGGTATTTTTATCTCCTGCCCCGTATAATAATTTTCACAGATAAGCTCCTTATCGCCTGGCTTTGAACTGTATCCATATGCGGTGAT